>CAJTLN010000002.1 GCA_910577505.1 uncultured Bacilli bacterium | reverse complement strand
AAAATAGTGTAAAAGAACAAGTTAAGTTTTGTATGACAGATGATTTAAGGGAAGCATATGACCATGATTTAGCATGGAAAGAGGAGTGTAAAAGGCAAGGACTTCAAGAAGGCCGAGAAGAAGGCCGAGAAGAAGGTCGTAAAGAAGGAAGAGCAGAAGGTCAAGCAGAACTTATAAGAAATATGTTTAAAAATGGTATGTCTTCCGAAGAAATAAGTAAAATGACCAACATATCTATAGAAAAAATAGAAGATATTCTAAAGTAAATCGCGATGATTTACTTTTTTAGTTGTCAAACACAAACGTTTGTTTATATCAGTGAAATATGATATATTAATACTAGATGAGGTGAAGAAATGAATCGAATTTATGCATCAATAGATTTAAAATCGTTTTATGCTTCAGTCGAATGCCAAGAAAGAAAGTTAAATCCATTAACAACAAATCTGGTAGTAGCAGATATTACAAGAACTGAAAAAACCATTTGCCTAGCTGTCTCCCCATCCTTAAAAAAATATGGAATAGGTGGAAGAGCTCGACTTTTTGAAGTTATTCAAAAATTAAGAGAAGTAAATAAAGAGCGAAAATATAAAAATAAAATTAATAAATTTATAGGAAAATCTTATGATAGCGAGGAATTAAAGAATAATAAAAATCTTGAAATAAGCTATTTAGTAGCACCTCCAAGAATGGCAACATACTTAGAATACAGTACCAGAATTTATAACGTATATTTAAAATACATTGCACCCGAGGACATATACGCTTATTCAATTGATGAAATATTTTGTGATTTAACCAAATATTTAAAATTATATAAATTAACACCAAAGGAATTAGTTACAAAAATGATTACTGATGTTTATAATACAACAGGTATTACAGCAACGGCAGGAATAGGAACCAATATGTATCTATGTAAAGTAGCAATGGACATAATGGCTAAACATGCAGAGCCAAATAAAGAAGGAGTAAGAATTGCTAAGTTAGATGAAATGTCATATCGTAAATTATTGTGGGGACATAAACCATTAACAGACTTTTGGCGTGTTGGCAAAGGATATGCTAATCGTCTTTCTGAGTATAACATTTATACAATGGGAGATGTTGCCAGATGTTCAGTAACAAATGAAGAACTATTATACAAAATATTTGGTATAAATGCCGAGCTTCTAATTGATCATAGCTGGGGGTATGAACCAACTACAATCGAAGATGTAAAAGCATTTAAACCCCAAGCTAAAAGTCTTTGTTCAGGTCAAGTCCTATTATGTTCATATGATTACGAAAAAACAAAAGTAGTAATAAAAGAGATGGCTGAAGCCATAAGTTTAGATTTAGTATCTAAAAATTATGTAACAGATCAATTAGTTTTACACATCGATTATGATATAGAATGCTTAACAAATCCTGAATATAGTAAATACTATCTAGGTGAAATAGTAACAGATAGATATGGTAGAAGTGTTCCTAAACCTGCTCATGGAACTCATCGTTTAAAGAAAAAAACATCCTCTACTAAACTTATAGTGGAAGGATTCTTAAAATTATACGATATAATAATAAATAAAAAAATGCTTATTAAAAAAATAAATATATACGTCGCAAACTTATCTAAAGAATCTGAAATAAGAGAAAAGCACGAAATAAAACAATTTGATTTATTTACTGATTATGAAGAGCAAGAGCGTAAAGAAAAGGCCGAAAAAGAGGATTTAGAAAAAGAACATAAAATGCAAGAAACTTTGCTAAATTTAAGAAATCGTTTCGGTAAAAATGCCATTCTTAAAGGAACAAATCTAAAAAAAGAATCTACTGCCATTGAAAGAAATAATCAAATAGGTGGACATAAAGCATAGGAGGAATAATAATGATTGAATCACACGAATACGATGATATTATCAATTTACCACATCATCAATCAAAAATGCATAAACCTATGAGCAGAGAAGATCGTGCAGCTCAGTTTGCTCCTTTTGCAGCTTTAACTGGTCATGATGCAGCTTTAAGAGAAACAGAGAGATTAACCGATGAAAGAAAATACATAGACGAAAATTATAAAAGTATCTTAAACGAAAAATTGTTAGATATTCAAAGAAAAATAAAAAGTGAACCTTTAGTTTCAATTACATATTATATCCTTGATATTAAAAAAGATGGTGGTAAATACATAACCATAACTGATTATGTTAAGAAAATAAACCCTTATGAAAAAGTAATAGTTTTAAAAAATAAAACAAAAATTAAATTTCAAGATATAATAGAGATATACGAAGAAACGGAGTAGTAAAAATGAAACTAATTGTAAAAGGCTTTAAAGATTTAACAAATAAAGAGCTATATGAAATATTATCTTCAAGAGCAGATGTCTTTATTATAGAACAAAAAATACATTATAATGATTTAGATAGAATTGATTATAATAGTTATCACTTCTTTTTTCTAGATGATGAAAAAGTTATAGCCTATCTACGAGCATATTACGAAGATGATAATAAAGAACGACTTCGTATAGGAAGAGTTTTAACAAGAAATCATGGAAAAGGCATAGGTAAAGAACTTTTAAATGACTCAATTGACTTTATTAAAAAGAATATTTACTGCAAACTAATATGTATGGACGCTCAATCTCATGCAATAGAATTTTACAAAAAGTTTGGATTTAAAGTGACGTCAGAAGAATTTTTAGAAGAAGGAGTTCCACACGTAAAAATGGAATTAGAAATAAGGTGATATAATGCAAGAAGTATTTATAAAAGCTAGAGATAATTATGAATTAGACCTACATATATTTAGAGTTAAAGATTCTAATTCAGTAATTCAACTTATTCATGGAATGGAAGAACATCAAGAACGATATGAACCGTTTATCAAATTTCTAAATAAAAATGGCTTTAGTGTAGTAAGTTCTAATATGAGAGGGCATGGAAAAAACGCTCCAATCTTAGGTCATTTTAAAGATAAAAATGGATATAAAGAACTAATAGAAGATCAGAAAATTATTACAAAGTATATTGAAGAGAATTTTAAGTCACAATTAATATACATTTTTGCTCATTCTATGGGAACAATAATCGCTCGTGTTTTACTACAAGATTACTCAAGCCACTACAACAAAATAGTTTTATCTGGTTATCCAAATTATCAAAGCGCTTCACACTTTGGAGTTCTTGTATCAAATATAATTAAAAGTGTTAAAAATCCAAAATACAAATCAAAACTTCTAAGCGATTTAAGTATTGGGCAATTTAATAAAAAGATAAAAAAACCTAAAACTAATTTTGACTGGGTATGCAAAAATAAAAAAGTTATAGAAGAGTATATAAATGATCCATATTGTGGAATAGAGTTTACTTGTTCTGCATATAACGACTTATATCATTTAGTAATAAAAATGCATAAAGTGAAAGAATACAAAAATATAAATACAGATTTAAAATTACTAATGCTTAGAGGATTAGAAGATCCTTGTGTAGGCGGAAACAAAGGAGCAGAAGATTCACGTTTTGTCTTAATAAAATCAGGCTTTAAAAATATAGAATATATTGACTATCCTAAAATGCGTCACGAAATACTTGGAGAAGAATATAAAGAAAAAGTATATAATGATATTTTATTATTTTTTAAAAAAATATAAAATCAAATAAATTTTAAATAATAAAAACTAACATTTCTCGTATTATGTCCTGTACTTTATTTACGATAAATTATAATATGATTTTTGAAAGGAGAACATATTATGAATCAGATACAAATTGGAAGATTTATAGCAGAATGTCGTAAAAAGAAAAAAATGACTCAAGAAGAATTAGCCACCATCTTAGGAGTTAGTAGTAAAAGCATTTCAAGATGGGAAAATGGTATAAATATGCCAGATTATTCTTTACTAAAAAGTCTAGCAAGTACATTAGGTGTAACTATAAATGAATTATTAAGTGGAACTAAAATTAAAAAAGATAAAATTATTGAAGAATATGAGAATAATCTAGTAAATGTTTTAAAAGAATATAAAAAAATGAAAAAAGCTAAAAATACTATATTTTTAATTTTATGTATATCACTATATTTTACTTTATTCCTATCTTTTGTAATTATAATACCAAACAAAATAATAAAAAAAGCTAATATAGAAGTAAATACTAATATTTCTGATTATAATAATTACATAGGTAAGCAAGCCAAGAAAGAATATCGAAATAAATGGGGAATGAACGAAGAAATATTTCCCTCTAAAATAAACGATAATATGAACATAAAAGATTATAAAATGGTCTATTACAATCCATGGGATGCTCAATATCTCTCATATTTAGCAGTTGAATATAACGACGAGCACTATGAGTCAGAAAAAGAAAGACTAGAATCATTAAAAAAAGATGAGTATGTTGGGATTTATAATGTAAAAGGATTCAGTAAATACAATTTATTAGCAATTTATACTGATGACTATCATGGCTTTGTATATGCTATAACAGATAATCAAAACACGATAATTTATGTGGAATTAATATTTTGTAACTATTTCTATGATATAGACTACAAAGAATACATCAAAGAAGAATACTTGCCTGATAATTTTGATGCTACAGAAAAAAACGATTACAGGCGTGATAAGTTAAACGAAACAAAATAAGCAAGTATGTTTATCTTCCACTATAATAAAAAGAGGTGAGTATATGACACTAAATAATCTTATTAAAAGAGCACACAAATTCAAGGGCTTAACTTTAGATTGTTATGACAATAAAAAAATAAACAATAATTTAATTGATTTATTAAATTTATGCATAAAAAATAACATTACTCTAACGTTAAATGAAAGAGATATTGTTAAAATTATGAGAATTTACTCATCCATTACCAATAAATATTATGATGAATTTATTATAAAAATTATTAATTTATCCAAAAAAGAATTAAATATAAAAAGAATATATGAACTATTTTAAAAAAGTGTCATTATTGACAATTTTTATTATTTGAATGATGATATTTTAATGATAATGCTCTTACATACTTTTCAGCAGGCTCATTCATATAAGTTCTGGCAATTAACATCCCTTTATATATAAAAGGTAACATGGTAACTATTTTTTTAAATCCATCAAGTTGTTTTACTTGAAAATCAGGATTAACGCCAGTTATATATTTCATATATTCATCATGATAAGGATTAAAAGTTGTCTGCCATGGTTTAATACCTGACAAACCATAAGTATGAATTATACGTGGATCACCTAAAGCATCAGCTATTTCTTCATGATTAACATTTCTAAACAAAGGATTAAAGTAAATCTTTCGCATATTTCCTTTAAACATATAGGCGTGAGGAGGAATGTTATATTTTACAGGCAGACTATTTATATCATCCCTGATAGCACAATTAAATATATCTTGGTCTGGATAACTAAGATTAATTCTATTATCTTCAAGTAACTTAACAACTCTTCCTTGGTAATCATTTTCCATCCATTCATTAACATTAAAATAAATAACTCCAGAATTAAAGTAACTTGATAAACCATCTAAAGTTTTATAATAATGATTTAAACATGCATCTTTAACAGCATGTAACTTGTTTTTATATTTTTCTAAATCATCTAAATTTCCAACCGTAATAGTATCTGCATCTAAATATAATAAATTTTCGATATTTAATTTATATGGCTTTAAAATATCACCAAAAAACAATCTCGCATTCGATATTTGTGTACCATGCCAATCTGGAATATTATGCTTAGAAATATCATATTCTTCTAAAGGATAAAAATAAACTTCATTATCTCCAAAAGAAGTTATAAGCTCCTCAACCCTCTTATAATCATAGTTATCAAATCCATCACTAATAATATGTATTCTTAAATTTTTAAGTTCTCCATTTAATAATAAAGAATAAATAGAAGCAAGTAATATATCTATATAACCTTTATTAGCAGTAAACAAGACATCAGAATATTTTTTTCTTTCCATAGAAACAACCCCTAAAAAACAATTTATCTTATTCTAACGTATTAATAATATTTATTCAAGTAAAACAAATAGTTGAGTAATATTACAAAACAATGATAAAATAAATAATATGAAAGGATGATTAATAATGGAAAAAGCGAAAGTTTATTTTACTAAAGATTTATCTCCTGAAGGATTAGTTAAAATTTATAAAGCTCTAGGAGTTGAACTTCCTGGTAAAGTAGCAGTAAAGCTTCATTCTGGTGAAGATGGAAATCAAAACTATGTAAAACCAGAATTTGTTAAAGATATAATTGAATATGTTAATGGTACAGTAGTTGAATGTAACACAGCTTATGAAGGAGCTAGAAATACAACTGAAAAACATGTTGAACTAATGGAAAAGCATGGATGGAGTAAAAACTTCGATGTTGATATAATGGATGCAGATGGACCAGATAAAGTATTAGACATACCTAACGGAAAAATAATCAAAGAAAACTATGTTGGAAAGAATATCGATAATTACGACTCAATGCTAGTATTATCGCACTTTAAAGGACATCCAATGGGAGGATATGGCGGAGCACTAAAACAATTATCAATCGGAGTTGCATCATCATATGGAAAAGCTTATATTCATGGAGCAGGTAATGCTGAAGGTAACATGTTCGAAACAGAACAACTATCTTTCTTAGAATCAATGGCTGATGCTGCTGAAAGTGTAGTAAAATATTTCAATGGAAATACCGCCTATATAAATATGATGTGTAACATGAGTGTTGATTGCGATTGTTGTGCAGTAGCAGAAGACCCTTGTATGAAAGATATTGGTGTTCTTGCTTCTCTTGATCCAATTGCTATCGACCAAGTTTGTATTGACATGGTAACTAACTCAGATGATCCAGGACGTGATCATTTACTAGAGAGAATTAATTCAAGACACGGAGTACATACTATTGAAGCAGCAGCCAAATTAGGATATGGAACTCGTGAATACGAACTTATATCAATCGACTAATCTAAAGTAAATCGTATGATTTACTTTTTTTCATTAAATATTCATCTACACAAAAAACTCCTACATGTTATAATATTTATAATGTTAAATTAAGAAGAAAGGAAGAGTAGTATGAATCAAGAGCTTATTGGAAAAACAATTAAAGAAATTAGAAAAAAGGAAAACCTAAGTCAACAAAAATTTGCTGATAAATATGGTGTAACATATCAAGCCGTTTCAAAATGGGAAAATGGTAAAAACATTCCAGATATTTCAATTCTAAAACAAATATGTACTGATTATAATCTTGATTTAAATGATTTTCTAGATTCTAAAATTAATAACAAAATATCAAAGAAAAAAACTATAATAGCAATAATAATTTTTATAATATTAATCATAATAATACTAGGATTTGCATTCTTTTTTAAAAACAATCAAAATAATAATGATTTTGAATTTAAAACACTTTCATCAAGTTGCAGTAATTTTACCATTTCTGGTAGTATCGCCTACAACGATTCTAAGTCATCAATCTATATTTCTCACATAACATATTGTGGTGAAGAAGAACAAATAAAATATAAAGAAATAGAATGTACATTATATGAAACAAATGATAAAACTAAAACTGAAATCAGCAAATTAAATTATAGTAATAAAAAAGGTATAACCTTAGAAGAATATTTAAAAGATATTAAATTTAATGTTGATAATTATGAGAAGACATGCAAAATATACAAAGAAAATTCACTGCATTTAGAAATAGATGCTATAGATGAAAACGGTGAAACAACAACATATAAAATACCTTTAACCCTAGAAGAGAATTGTCTAAACTAATCTCAACCTAAAGTTGAGATTTTCTCAACTATAAATTTATTGAAAAAAATTGTAGAATATTTTATATTTAATTCATGAAGGAGAGATAAAATGAAAAATAAAAAAAGTATTATTATTTGTACATCTGTATTAGCTATTCTACTAGCATTATTAGGTGTACTACAAATGTTTAATTTTAAACAAACAGCAAAAAAAGAAATTGCAATAGTGGAGAGTCTAACAGAAAACCAAACAAAATTAGAAAAAGAATTTAAAATTGAAGGATACACAATAGATAATCCTAATATAATATTAAATCCTTATGATGCATCACCTTTAACAGCACTAGTTACATTTAAAACAGAAAGTGAAGTAACACCACAAGTGACAATAAAAGGGAAAGATGCTCTAACAACATTTACTCATACATTTGATAAATCTAAAGAACATTATCTTCCAATATATGGATTATATGCAGATAAAGAAAATGAAGTAGTAATAGAGTATACAGAAAATGATGAAAAAATAAGTAAAACTATCAAAATAAAAACTGACAAACTACCAGAAAACATGATACTTCCAACATCAGTAAAAGCAGATAAAGATAAATTAACTAATGATTTATATTTCTTTACACCATCAAGTATAGGATATACATCAGCATACGATGTTAATGGTGATGTAAGATGGTACCTAACTAATTATGCTTTATGGGATAACACTAGATTAGAAAATGGTCACTTAATGGTTAGTACAGAAAGACTAGTTAATAGTCCATACTATATGACAGGCCTTTATGAAATAGATTTATTTGGTAAAATATATGCCGAATATAGTTTACCTGGTGGGTATCATCATGACTATTATGAATTAGAAAATGGTAATCTTCTAGTTGCTAGTGATGATTTTGGTAATGAAGATGGAACAGTTGAAGATTATATCGTTGAACTAGATCGTAAAACCGGTGAAATAGTTAAAAAATTTGATCTAAAAGATATTTTAAATATGCAAGATGGTAAGAGTGAAAATTGGTCTGATTACGATTGGTTCCATAATAACGCTGTATGGTATGATAAAGACACTAACTCAATAACATTATCAGGTCGTCATCAAGACGCTGTAATAAATATTGATTACGAAACAGGTAAACTTAATTGGATAATAGGTGATTCAACTAATTGGAGTGAAGAGTATCAAAAATATTTCTTTAAACCAGTAGGAAAAAACTTCGAATGGCAATGGTCACAACATGCAGCTATGATTACTCCAGAAGGATATGTATTCATCTTAGATAATGGTAATAATAAATCAAAAATAGAATCAGAATATGTTAAAGCAGAAAATAGTTACACTCGTGGTGTAATGTATAAGATAGACAAAGACAACATGACTATAGAACAAGTATGGGAATATGGTAAATCAAGAGGTAGTGAATTCTACTCACCATATATATCAGATGTAGATTATTTAGACAAAAATCATTACATAGTCCATTCAGGTGGAATAGTATATGTTAATGGAAAAAACTCTAATCAACCAGCTGGTTTCAGCAAAGACACAACACTAGTATCAGACACTGTTGAGTTAATTGATAATAAAGTAGTATTTGAAATAAAATTACCTACAAACAATTATCGTGTTGAAAAGTTATCTCTATATACTGATAAAGATAATTTCCATTTAACTGAATCTAAAAGACTAGGTTCTTTAGGTAAAACAGAAGTAACAGAAACTAAAATAACACCTTTCTTAAAAAGTACTAAGAAAGATGAAACATATGAATCATACAACATTTCTTTAAGTAAAGAAATTGATCGTCTAGTAGTAAAAGGTCAATTTAAAAGAGGAACAGATGTAAAAATAGTTTTATATCAAAATATGGATTCATACATTTATAACTTCCCAGTAAGTAAAAAACCATACACTGCCTTATGTGTTGATATATTTACTGAAGAAGAAAATGAAAATGGTATAGTAGTAACTAAATATATTAATGAAGACAACTTAAAAGGTAAATATTCAATATATCTTGAAATAAACGGAACTCTATACGAAACAGAAGAATACGTTGAATTCTAAGAATAAAATATTAAGTTGTTTATTAATATTAGCATTTACTCTAGTTGTAATAATTTTTATTATATTGATAATTCCTCAAACTAAATCAGATGAAAAAAGAAATATCCAAACAATAATCATTGAACCAATTCCAAGAGAATCTAATCTATCAGATATAAGATTTGAAGACAAAGTAAACATATACTTTTTCTGGGGGAGTGGATGTCCTCATTGCGAAGACTTCTTTGCTTTCTTAGACGAAGTCAACAAAGAATACGGTCAATATTTTAAAGTTTATGCCTTTGAAGTATGGAATAATAAAATTAATGCTGAAATAATGGATAACTTTAAAAAAGAATTAAATGGTAAAGTAGGTAAATACTCAGTGCCATATATAATTATAGGTGATGAAGTAGTAGAAGGATTCATACCTAGTATGAAAGAAGAAATACTAAATATTATCTTAAATAAATACGAAAGTTTAGATAGTATTAATCATTTTGAAAATATAATAAAATAATTTTTACATATTAAGATAATTGTCAAAAATAATGACACTTGTCTTTTTTTGTATATTGTTAACTAAAAATGAATAAACTAAACTATAAGAGTATAAAATGATTGGAGGAATTTATATGAGTAAAAAAAGTAATATAGGAGCAGCATTAGCAGGCGCAGCAATAGGAATAGGTGCAGGAATTTTACTAGCACCTAAAAGTGGTGAAGAAACCAGAAAAGATCTAAAAGAGAAATTCGACGAAGTAGTAGAGAAAGTAAAAAGTATCAAAGTAGAAGATGTAAAAAAAGAAATAAACCAAAAGATTAAAGATTTAGAAAAAGAAATAAAATCTTTAGATAAAGAACGTGTTTTAGAAATTGCTCAAAAGAAAGCAGAAGCAATAAAAATAAAAGCTGACGATTTAGTAGATTTAGCAATCAAAAAAGGTGAAATGGCTTTTAGTAAAACTGCTGAAGAGTTAAGAGAAAAAGCTATTGCTGTAACCAAAAATGTTTTAGAAAAACTAGAAGATAAGTAATTATCTTTTTTAAGTAGGAGAATATTATGGAATTAATATGTAGACACTTTTTATATTTTATAATTTATTCATTCATTGGTTGGTCAATGGAAGTAATATGTAAGCTATTTGAACAAAAGAAATTTATTAATAGAGGATTTTTAATTGGTCCAATATGTCCCATCTATGGATATGGAGTACTATTAATAATAATTTTAATTGGTTCTGAGACCAAAGATATCCTAGCAGTTTTCTTAAAAGCCATCTTAGTATGTTCCATTTTAGAATACTTTACATCATACTTTATGGAAAAACTATTTAAAGCAAGATGGTGGGATTATAGTAAAAGAAAATACAATATCAATGGTCGTATTTGTCTTGAAACTATGATTCCTTTTGGAATACTAGGATGCTTAGTAGTATATATTATTCATCCATTAATAAAGAATAGCATAAGTGTTCTAAATCCAACTTTAATCATAACATTAGCTATTATCTTATTTATAATTTACATAGTAGATAATATCATTTCCTTTAATGTTATGAATAAAATAAAGATCGAAATAAAACGTCAAACATTAGATAGTACTGAAATCATTCGTAAAAAAGTTCTTGATTGGATTGATTCTAATTCAGTTCTTTATCGTCACATCAAAAATGCATATCCTAAATTTAAAATATATTCTAAGATTCAAAGCAAAGAGAAAGAAATTAAATAATATATTCTGGTATATAACCAGAATTTTTTTATTAAAAAATATGATATAATTCTCTATGGAAGTGATACTATGTCTAACTTAACTAAAAAAGCCCTAGCTCAAGCATTAAAATCTAAAATAGTTGAGAAAGATTTATCACAAATAACAGTTGCCGAACTAACTGACATATGTGGAATTAAAAGACAAACATTCTATTACCATTTTAATGACATATATGATTTATTAAAATGGTTATATACAAATGAAATAATCGAAGAAATAATTGATTATGAAAAATATGATTTTTGGCAAGATTGCTATTCTTATATTTTTGAATATGTAAAACGAAATAAAAAATTAATTATTGAGACATATAACTCAGTAGCTAAAGATTACTTTCATAACTTCCTAAATCGTCAAACTAAAAGCTTTATAACAAAAGTTATTACCGAAAAAACAACCAACATGAATATTGATGAAAATACTAAAACATTTCTATCAAACTATTACAAAAATGTCTTAATCGGATTCATAAAAGACTGGATAGAAGACGGAATGCCAGAAGATACTAAATCTCTAATAAAAAATGTCGATTGTATCTTAGAAGGGAGTATTGATTTATATTTTAAAAACTTAAATAAGTAGCAATACTTATTTTTTTATTACATTTTTGTAAGTTTAATGTAATATAAAAAATGATATAATAACTAATAAGTGAGGTGCTTTTATATGAAAAGAATATTAATAGTAGAAGATGATAGGACAATAAGAAAAGAACTATCAAGTTTGATATCTTCATCAAACTATGAACCAATAGAATTAAATGACTTTGCTAATTCTTATGAAGAAATTATATCTCTAAATCCTGATTTAATATTATTAGATATCAATCTTCCATATCTAAATGGCGAAGCACTTTTAAGTAAAATAAGAAAGACATCCAACGTTCCAATAATAATGGTAACAAGTAAAAATACTGAAATAGATGAAGTATTATCTATGTCATATGGTGCAGATGATTATATAACTAAACCTTATAATCCAACAATACTTTTACTTAGAATTAATGCCATATTTAAACGTCTAGAAAATAATAGTGAAATAATAACTTATAAAGACCTAACAATTAATATGCAAAAAGGACTTATTAAAAAAGGCGAAGAAGAACTAATTCTAACTAAAAATGAAATGATAATATTTAATTATCTTCTTACTCATCAAAATAAGATAGTTACAAGAGATGAATTAATGACTGATTTATGGAATAACGATGAATATATAAATGATAATGCTCTAACAGTAAATATAAGCAGATTAAGAGGTAAGTTAAAAAGTATTGGTCATGAAAATGCCATAGAAACTAGAAAAGGAATAGGTTATATCTTATCATGAATTTTATAAATTATTTAAAAGACAAATTATATTCACTACTTATATTTATAATATCTTTAATCATAATAGTCCTGCTATTATCAGCTTTTAAAACAGGCAAAAGTCTTACTATCGCAATTACTTTTATTTTAATAGTATCTTATCTCACTTGTATCTTAATCGATTATTTTAGAAAAAGTAGGTTTTACAAAGACCTATTATATAATATAGATTCTCTAGAAGATAAAGCTCATTTAGTATTAGAAACAATAACAGAGCCAAACTTTTATGAAGGAGAACTATTATATCAATCACTTTATGAAATAAATAAAGCAACAGGAGAATCTATTCATGAACTAGAACTTCAAACACAAGACTTTAAAGAATACATTGAAATGTGGATTCATGAAGTAAAAATACCTATATCTTCACTTGCATTAATGACTCATAATCATCCTGATAAATTCGATAAAAATACAGAAGAACAAATAAGAAGGATAGAAAATTATGTTGACCAAGTCTTATACTATGTTAGAAGTGAAAATGCCGAAAAAGACTATCTAATTAAAGAAACAAAACTAAATGAAGTAATAAGTAGTGTTGCTTTAAAAAATAAAGATGACTTATTAGAAAACAAAATAGATTTAATAGTAGATAATCTTGATATTAAAGTAAATACCGACTCTAAATGGTTAGAATTCATCATAACTCAAATAGTAAACAATAGTATAAAGTATCATAACAAAACTAATTCATATATAAAAATATATACTAAAGAAAATAACAATCTAATAAACCTTATCATCGAAGATAATGGTATTGGAATAGATTCAAGTGACTTACCAAAAGTATTTAATAAAACATTCACTGGTAATAATGGTAGAGGTCTAGCTAAATCAACTGGTATGGGTTTATTTATTGCTAAGAATCTATGTACTAAATTAGGACACAAAATATCTATAGAATCAAAAAGAAATAAATATACTAGAGTAACAATATCTTTCTCTAATAATACTTTTTATGAAGTAGTAAAGTAATACTTAGTTTACTATTTTTCATAACAAATGAAAATACATATAAAATATTTATTTTTAAGTACAAGAGTGGAGTAAAATATGGATCAAGTTAAAATAGGAAAATTTATCGCTGAAATGCGTAAATCAGTTGGACTGACACAAGATGAATTGGGAGAAAGATTGTTTATTAAAGGACAATCCGTTTCAAAATGGGAAAGAGGACTAAATCTCCCAGATACTTCAATTTTATTAGAATTGAGCGAAATCTTAAATGTTAGTGTTACAGAAATTTTAAAAGGAGAAAGAATAGACAACAAAAATAAAGACAACAATAAACCAAAGACACTATCCCCAGAACTAGTTAAATATGTTAAAAAGAAACAAGATAAACGTTTGTTTAGAAGAGTAATAATTTTAGGCGTAGCTTTAACATTTATAATAATAATTTTATTTTTATATAGCATAAATAACTATAATAAATTTAATATTTATTCTTTGGAATGCAGTCATGATGATTTAACTGTAAGAGGAATGATAATTTTTAACCCCACTGATAAATTTATAAGAATTTCTGGAATAGAATATAATGACATCTATGTAAATACTAATTCAGAATTGAAGGCTAAAATATTATGATTAAAATCGGTACAAGTGATAGAACGTTTTTAGAATATGGAAATATAGATGAAAATATAGAGAACTTAGATATTAAAAGCATTAACGAATTATTAGATACTATATTTGTTAATAATTCAGAGCCAATAAAGAAAAATGAATATTCAATACTAAAAAGCGATGTAAAAAAACTTATAATTTCATTAATTTATATAGATGAAAATGACGAAAAGCAGACTCTACAATATAAATTAGATACTGTAGAAGAATTTTCCAATAATAAACTATTTTATAAATAAAATATTATAGTCAGCTTTAACAAGTTTAAGAACTTATAAGTAAGAAGAAATTATTAAAACTTAATTTCTTCTTTTTTCTTTTCTTTAGATACATTGATTACAAAAAGTATGAAAAATATCTTTCTTTTTCGATTTTAACAGTATATTATATCTTTAATAGAATAAGATATGATATACTTTATACAAGGTAGGTGTCACATGAAAAATAAAAAGAAACTACTGATTATAAGTGTAATTGCTTTATTAATTATTTTAGTTGGAGTTTGTTGTTACTTTATATTTCATAAAGATAAAAAAGTATATAATGAAAATAATAATAAAATAGTTAGCAAAGAAGAATACATTGGATATAAGTATGATTCAGAAAAATTAGAAAATTATTATATAAATAATGGTAATAGAATTATTGGATTTAATAAAAAAGATGGTAATAAATTATTTGAAATTGAAATGCCATTAAAATATTTTTATAAAATTATTAATTCTAACGAAGATATAATTAAGTTATATTCTTATCAAGACGAAAGTGATGATTTATATAAACTATATAATATTAATGGAGATTTATTAAAAAGTTCAAAAAAATCTATAAAATTTAGTAATGATACCTATAATAATAAAAGTTACTATATATATGAATCAAGTTTATATAATGAAAATAATGAAATAATATCCGAAAACTTATTCAAAAATATTGATATTGAAAATGGCTCTTTTAGATTCAATGTTTATGGTTCCTATCTAATCTATACGAATAATAGTATAGGAAAAATATTAAACATAAATAAAAATAAATCAATAGATATTAAGAGCTATTTCAGTAATGAAAAATTTGTAGAAATAGAATCTAAAAACAATTTCTATCTTCTTGATTTAGAAAAGGATGAATTAGATGAATATGCCATAAGCGAAGAAAAGCCTTATGGAAAAATATTATATAAAAATGAGCAAAAATATGTTTATACTAATTTTGAAATCATAAAGTATGAAGAAAAATTAGAGCATGAAAGATATCAATTTGATTTTACAGCTTGTAATGATGGCTTTAATATTTATTATAGTGAGAAACTATTGAGTAATGAGTGTTTTTATCAATATAACAAAGATAAAAATAATAATATTTATGTAAATAATTCTAAAACATTTTATTTAAGAGATGGCAAATTAGTAGAAAAGATTCCAATTGGAAATTACTTTATTAATAACTATAGTGGGGAAAATATTATTGTATATAATGAAAAAGATGAACAAGTTAGTGATGCTTGCAGTAATGGTTTTGATTATTATCGAAATGGCTTGTATGTTTGTAACGATGGAATAAACTCATATTTAGTAAATGAATCATTAAAAAAAGTTACAGATAGTTATGATGAAATTGTCTGCAGTGATACTTATTGTAAAATGTTTCAAAATGAAAAATATGGACTACTCTATAATGATAAAGTTATACTTAAACCAGTATATAGCTCTATCAATTTATTAAATAATGCTATTATCGCTGAAGACTCATATAAATTAGATTACTTTCTATTAGGAATTGAAAAATTTTTATCCGAAGATAAACTATATCGAGAAATAGATGATTATAAAAATATTAATATAGAGCAAATTATTAATGATTATAATTTAAATGATATCGAAAATCTTATTAATGATGATAGTGATTTTTTAAACAATATGCTTTTGTAGTCCAGAATAATAACAATCTAAATGGATTTAAAGAGTATGTTTTAAATGCATATAAAGAAGTAATAATGAATAAAGAACATCTAGATAAAGAATACTTTTTATATAATTTAAAAAATTTAAGTATTGAAAGAGTAAATAAAATTGACATTCCAAATGTTACTGGGGAATATACAAATAATACTATACACATATTAAATACTGCTGATAAAAGGACATTATATCATGAACTAACACACTTTATTGATGATAGATTAAATAGTAAAGGTGGTTTTAAGAGTATTACAATATATAAGTATTTAGGCAATTATATTACTACAGAAGAATTTTACCAACTGTCTAAAGCAGAAAGAAAAAAAGCTGAATATATTGAAGACATTTTTTTTAATTTCTTGGTTGAAGGTGGCGCAGAATATAATACAGCAGTGTATTTTAATAACATGAAACCAATATCTTATTATAATCAAGTAGTTATGTATAATATTCTTAGTATTATTTATGGTACTGATTTTATGAGAGAGATATTTTTTGGTAGAGAAGGGCAAGAGTTATTGTACAAAAAAATTGTAGAAGCTGGATATAATTATGATGAAATAAAAAGATTTACTGATATTACTTTACGAACAGAAATTGATAAGGCCAATAATAAAGAGAAATTCTATTATTTAGAAATGCTGATTAACCTATATGAACATGAAAAGGGTGCTAAATGGTATGAAGATAAAACTTTTTCTTATTTTGTAATAAATTTATTACCGTATGATTTTAAAAGTTCAGACACAGATAGATATTTTGAATATAGTAAAGTTTCTAACATTGGTATTACACTAGAAAGAAAAATAAGAGAAAAGTTATACGATAAAAAATATGCCAGTATTTATAATAAAATATATTTTAATGATAATTTATATATCCCAGTTGGCGATTATATTATCGTTAATGGAGAACTAAAAGATCAATCAAAAGTTTATATTTATGATATTGATAAAGATGAATTAATAGATTATAAAACAATTGATGAATAATTGTAGTAAGCATATATTTTAGAAATAAACTAGTAATTTTAAAGTTGAATTAAGTTAAATATAAAAAAATAATAACTTCATAAGTTAGAAGAAGAAATTATCAAAATTTAGTTTCTTCTTCTTTTTATTTGCATTTTTCCTTAAATATTCGAGATTCTATCATAAAAAATAACTAACTTTCAAAGTGATTATCTAACTTTTAAAGTTAGTTTATAAAACTAAACTTCAGAGGTCTGTAATATTTTCTTGGACTGTCCTACAATTAAGACGGAACTGAAGAAAAGTTCCGAGGAAAGGAAGATAAAAATGAAAAAAGAAGAAAAAACAAAAAAACAAGCTTTAAAGAAAGGAGTAGAAACTAAAGCTGAATATTGGCAATATCCTGTTAACTATATTGGAGTAATACAATATCCACATCAAGGTAAATGTATAGACTTTGGATGGAATGCTAGTGTTGGTGGTCCAGATAATGAACCAGTATATGCTATTTTTGATGGTAAAGTTATTTATAATAAATGGCAATCTACTGGTGGTAATGTAGTATATATACAAAATGCTAATGGCATTAAAGCTTCATACGGACATTTAAAATCATCTTCTGTTAAAGAAGGACAAACTGTTACAAGAGGACAACAAATTGGAATTATGGGACAGACTGGATCAGCAGCTAGTGGAGTTCATTTACATTTGGGTTTATATAGTGCTAACCTAAGTGATTGGTTAAATAATTCAGATCTTGATCCATTTCAATATCTTTATGTATATCCAAATCAAACAGTATCAACTGCAACATTAAATAAATATGGAAATCAAATAAGATATATTAATTCTACTAAGATAAAATATGTTTATAATGTTGATGATGAGGGATTAGTTGTAAGAACTTCACCTGGAGGACCTAATTCTGGTAGATTACTAGAAACAGCAACAAAGGTTGAAGTTTATGAAATAAGTGGTAACTGGAGTCGTATTGGTACTAACGAATGGGTTTATAGCGCATATCTTTCAGATACTTGTCCAACTTATTATGTTGTAAGTGGTGCAGACTCTGAAGGATTAAATGTTAGGAATCAACCAAATACTTCTGGTTCAATAGTAAATACGATAAAAAATGGTAGAAGAGTCCAAATATATGATGAAAAAGGTACATGGGCCAAAGTAAGCAAAGATGAATCTAGATGGTGTAGTAAAAACTTCTTAGTATTAGGACCAAAATTATAATAAGAAGATATTCAAGTAAAGAAGTATATTGAAGGGATATACTTTTTTCTCTTTGGATATAACATGTTTTATTTTGAATGTATATGTTTTTTGATAAACGTAAATTACTTAAAACATAATTTATTTACTATCTTTATCTTAAGTTGTTTGGTAGAATATAACATATAGATATATAAATATATAAAGAATACTTGACCATTTTGAAAATCACTTACTTTTATTCAAGAATAAAGCTTTATATTATTGGAGGTGGAATTTAATAAATAGACTTTAAATTGCATATTATAGAATAGAAAGAATTAGTTGAAAGATGAAAAAGAAAATATTAACTTTATTGTTATTTGCAATAATGACTTTATCTCTAGTGGGATGTAATAAAGAAAAAAATAAGGATTTAGATGATAATAAGACAAATGTTAATGAACCATCAGAAATACAAGACAATTTAGTAAAAAAATTATATGATATGGTAGAAGTTAATTTTATTTCAGAAGTTTATCCAGATTTTGCATCATATAAAGATAGCAACTTTTACATGGATAAGGAAGTTAAATATGAGGATTTAAGCGATGAATCACGTTTATACTATGCTTATAAAACTATTGAAAATGTTGAAAGAAGATGGTTTAAATCATGTGATGAATTAAAAAATTATACATATCAAAAAGAAGATATTTCTGTAACTTGTAATAAAAGTGGCGGCGAAATTATCGCCAAAGACCAAAGTAGTGAAGAATGGTTCTTTAATAATGTAAATAAAGAAACACTAGAGAAAGCTTATCATACTATGTATGGTGAAGATAAAAAGTTGCCATTAAAAGACTTTACAATGAGTGTTACTGGAATATGTGTATATTCTGTATCAAAAGATGATTTTTTATGTTTTAATCAAACGGGTTCTGATTCTTCACCAGGACATGGTGAAACTCAATACGAAAAAATTGAACAAAAAGATGATTCTATAGAAATATACGATCGCTATATTTGGAGTAATTTAACTATTGATGGAGAAGTATATTATAAATCACGCTTCAAAGACGAAAAAATAGATTCAACAACTAAAGACTTTTCTAAAGGAGCTTTATATAAGCATACATTTAAAAAAGATAGTAAAGGCAACTATTACTGGTATAGTAGTGAAAGAGTGGAATAATTAAGCAGACTTATGTCTGTTTTTTCTTTTATTAATATATTGCTTTATAAGTGCTATAATAAAAAGTATCTTACAAAATTGTAATAAAGTGTAATATAAAAAAAACGACATTACACTTATTTTCATCTATTATGTTAGATAAAAGGAGAAATTTATTATGGAAAACATATTAAAAATTGATAAAATAGAAAAATATTATGGAAGTCGTTCATCATTAACAAAAGCTATCGATAACATATCTTTTGAAGTAGAAAAAGGTGAATTCGTTGCCATAATGGGCGCCTCAGGTAGTGGTAAAACTACTTTACTTAATTGTATCTCTACAATAGACAAAGTAACAAGTGGACACATCTATGTTGGAGGAGAAGACATTACTAAACTAAAAGGTAATAACTTAAATAAATTTAGAAGAGAAGAACTAGGTTTTATCTTTCAAGATTTTAACCTACTAGATACTTTAACAGCATATGAAAATATCGCACTTTCTTTATCTATTCAAAATGTAAATTCTAAAGAAATAGAAGAAAGAATCAAACGTGTTGCTAATGATTTAAATATTAAAGATGTTCTAAAAAAATATCCATATCAAATGAGTGGAGGACAAAAACAACGTGTTTCATCTGCTAGAGCAATCATAACAAATCCTAAACTAGTCTTGGCAGACGAACCAACAGGAGCACTAGATTCTAAATCAGCTAAAATGCTTCTTGAAAGATTTAATTATTTAAATAAAGAACTAGAAGCAACTATTCTTATGGTAACTCATGATGCTTTTACAGCTTCATACGCATCTCGTGTAATATTTATAAAAGATGGTAAAATATTTAATGAAATTATTCGTGGTGATGATACTAGAAAAGAATTCTTCGATAAAATCATCGATGTTGTAACACTTTTAGGTGGCGATCTAAATGATGCTTTGTAAGTTATCTTTAAAAAACATTAAGAAAAGTTTTAAAGACTATGCCATCTATTTCTTTACATTAATTCTTGGTGTTTCAATATTCTATGTTTTTAATGCCATAGATAGCCAAACAATTCTTCTAGATGTCACATCATCTACAATGGAAATAATAAAACTAATGACTAATATGTTATCAGGAGTAAGCGTCTTTGTATCATTCATACTCGGATTCTTAATCATCTATGCTAGTCGCTTCCTAATAAAAAGACGTAACAAAGAATTTGGTATCTACATGACTCTTGGTATGAGTAAAAGAAAAATATCAATGATTCTTTTTATTGAAACTTTATTTATTGGAATCATTTCTTTAGTAGTCGGTTTAGGACTTGGCTTTTTATTATCTCAATTAATGAGTTTATTAGTATCAAATATGTTTGAAGCAGACATGACTAAATTTGAATTTGTCTTTTCAAATACTGCTTGTATAAAAACTTTAATTTACTTTGGTATAATGTATCTACTAGTAATGATATTTAACACAATAAACATAAGTAAATGTAAATTAATAGATTTATTACATGCTAATAAAAAGAGTGAAGAAGTAAAACTTAAAAATCCAGTTCTTTGTACAATAATATTCGTAATCTCTTGCGGTGTTTTAGGTTATGCATATTATCTAGTAACAGGTGGAGTAGAAAATTTACAAAATGCTAACCAAATATTTATTCCAATCATCATGGGAGTTGTATCTACATTCTTTATCTTTTGGTCACTATCAGGACTTTTATTAAGAATCTTCCAAAGTAGTAAAAAACACTACTACAAAGGACTTAATAGTTTTACATTAAGACAAATAAGTAGCAAGATAAACACTACAGTAGTTCAAATGACTATTATCTGCCTAATGCTATTTGTTACAATTTGTGTTCTATCTAGTTCATTATGCTTAAAAAACTCTATGTCTGCTAATATAAATGAACTAGCACCAGCTGATCTAGAATTAACAGCATTAATAAATATTAATAAAGAAGATAATAAATATACAGATAAAGAAAAAGAAAACTCTAAATATACAGTTAAAGAAAAATTAGAAAGCATTGATATAGACATAAATAGTTATATAAAAGATTATATTGAAATAAATACATATCGTACTAAAGATTTAACATTTAAAGATACTTTAGGTAGTAAACTAGATATAATTCAAGATCAATATAAATTTATAGCTTATAATACTCAAGAAGACATCGTTAAATTAAGTGAATATAATAAACTTGCTAAATTTTATGGTAATGAAGAATTCACTTTAAATGAAGATGAATATATTATCATTGCTGACTTTGCATCAATGCTTGAACTAAGAAATATGTCTTTAAACGATAAAGAAAATATTAATGTTTTTGGTCACACTCTTAAACCCAAATATACTGAGTGCCAAGATGGATTTATTGATATGTCTAGCAATCATATAAATCCAGGTATAATAATAGTTAGTGATAATATAGTAGATGAATCATCCATATATCGTAATCATTTTATTGCTAAATATAAAGCTACTAGTAAAGACGAAAGAATTAAAACAGAAAAATATCTAATCGGTGAAGATACATCAAAGAAATTAGATGATAATGATTTATTAATTGATGGAACAAGTAAATTAGCAATTGCTGAAGCTAGTACTGGTCTAGGAGCTATGGCCACATTTATTGGTCTATATTTAGGAATTGTTTTCTTAATATCAAGTGCAGCTATCCTTGCTTTAAAAGAACTATCTGAAAGTAGTGATAATAAAATTAGATTTGATATGTTAAGAAGAATAGGTACAGATGAATCTATGATTAATAAAGCTTTATTTAGACAAATAGCTATATTCTTCATGTTTCCTTTACTTATTGCTATAATTCATTCAATATTTGGTATTCAATTCTGTTCATTTATTTTATCTACACTAGGTAATGAAAAATTATTACCTTCAATAATAATGACAGCCACATTTATTGTAATTATTTATGGTGGATACTTTATAATAACTTATCTATGTAGTAAAAACATAATCAAGGAGAAAAGATAATGTATCTTTTAATTAATTGGGACGGAGTATTACAAAGTATTAAAGATACATGGATACCCGTCCTAATTCCCTTAAGCTTATTATTCTTAGTATTTATTCTTATTGCAGTAATAAGGAAAGATAAATAAATCTAATGTTTAATAATGATATATTTTATAATCTTCAAGAAAGTTTTTATTATTAAGGAGTTGATTAAAATAAAAAAAGTTCTTTTGCTTATATTAGTCACTATTATATCCATAACTTTATGTGTTGGATGTACTAAAGATGATATCTTAAATACTTATGATAAATTTAATCGTGTAATAGGAGATTTAAATTTAACTAAAGATTATAAACTAAAAGGAAATCGCACCTTTGGTAATGATCATTATGTTGGTGAATATCAAGTAAAATATGATAATTTTAAAGGAAAAGAAATCTTATTTGGAGGAACTACTATAGAAAGAGAACAGGGTGATAGTATTCATCTAAAAATAGAAGTCAAAGATTCTTCTGGTAATATAAATATTTATATGAAATTAAAAGATAAACAAGAATCTCTTGCTCCCAAAGATGGTACATATGAATATGATTTTAATGTAAAAGACGGAAGTAACTATCTTATCATCGAAGCAGAAAAACTATAGTGGCAACATTAATATCAATATAGAATAGGAGTAATTTTATGAAAGAAAAATTATTTATAATTATTGGAATAATAACTTTTATTATTTTAAGTATAGGAGCATTCATGTATATAGAAAATAAAGAAGACGTTTACTATACTCAAATAGATAATAGTTATATAAAAAAATTATCAGTTAATGAAGATATGAAATATGAGTACACTTTAGATTGTTTTGATGAATCTGGAAATAAAAAAGAACTAAGTTTCAAAACAGTCCGAGAATTAAAAGAAACTGCTTTTTTAAAACTTGAAGTTCGTTCATTTGGTATCCATAGTTGGGCTGAAGTAACATATGATGAATTACCAGATAAGGTAAAAGAAAAATATGATAATCAGGAATAATCGTGCAAAAAGTAATATCTAAGGATATCTTATTTCTTTCAATTAACTTATTATTAATAATCATTGTCGGTTTATACGCCTTTATAAAAGATAAACCAGAATATGTTTTAAATTTACCATCTATAGATGATATAGAAAGAATTGAAATTTCTAAAAATGAAAATATAATTCTTGTTGCAACAGATGAAGCCGTAGAAAAAATAATAAACCTTCTAAACAACAAGAAAACGAAAAGCGAAAGTATTACAGATTATCCTAGCAATACTAGTGAATTATATAAAATAAATTTTATTCATAAAGAAATAGGTTCTTCAACTATATACATTTATAGAATTAAAAATAACTATTATGTAGAACAACCCTATAATGGCATATATGAAATAGCAGAATCTGAATATAATAAAATATTATCATAAAAAATAGATTAGTATTAATTTACTAATCTTTTTGTTATAATAGTTTCAATTAAGGAGTCTTATTATGGAATCTAAATTATTCATTAAAACTATAGAATTTAAAAGAGACTTAGTCGAAGACTTTGGTATTTATCCTTTCAATATTGAACTGATAAAAAACTTTAAGAGATTAGAACTTGATAGTCCTGTTACTTTTCTAATTGGTGAAAACGGAATAGGCAAGTCGACATTTATTGAAGCTTTAGCTGTTGCTTGTGGTTTAAACCCAGAAGGTGGTACTCAAAACTTTATGTTTAGTACTAGAGAGACACATTCTTGTTTACATAAATATATTGAAATTCCAACATTCCAAAGAAGGTGTCAAACAAAATTCTTTTTACGTTCTGAGAGTTTTTATAATGTTGTATCAGAAATAGATGAACTTGGAGTAAGCGGATATGGTCCTAGAAGTTTACATACTGTATCTCACGGTGAATCGTTTTTACAACTTATCCAAAATAGATTTACAGAAAATGGTCTTTATATTTTAGATGAACCAGAAGCAGCACTATCACCAACCAGACAAATGACTCTTTTATGTTTAATTGATGAATTAGTTAAAGAAGGATCCCAATTTATAATCGCTACTCACTCACCAATACTAATATCGTATATTAATGGCAAGATATTAGATTTAAATAATAATTTTAAAGAAGTCAAATATGAAGATACAGAAATATATCAAGTATATAAAATGTATTTAGATAATCCTTATGGCATGCAACATAAATTATTTGAAGATATAGATTGAAAAAAAACATAATATAATATATAATTAACTAAGGAAATAAATCATTAATAATGATACATTTGTTAGTTCACAAGTGATTTCCTTAGTTTTTTTGAGCTGGCTATTGAAAGCCAGTTATTTTTATTTTACAAGTAAAATAAAAATGTAACTAAGTAGAATGAAAATTATGAAAAACAGAAAATTTTCTCTTGATTTCATAAAATCACCTCCTTGTTCATTTCAAAAATCAAAACCCCCTGAACAAGAAAATCGCTGTAAACATTCAAATGTATCGCCTCTAAAATAGCATTAAAAAAATAACTTGTAAATAGCATAAATGTAATAAATTTAACGAATTTAATTTTGCTTTATTTTCTTTGAATAAAATAAATTTTCAACTATATTTTCATTATCAATTTTAATATTTTAAGCATTTAAAAATAATAAAAAAGTTCCCATTTTTCTCTTCTAAATGTTATAATCTATCTATAAGGATGGTAGATATGAAAACAGTTGTAATTACAGGAAGTGCAAGAGGTTTTGGCTACGCAATGCTTGAACTTTTTAGAAAAAAAGATTTTAATGTGGTTTTATGTGACATTAACGAAGAAGCTCTAAATTTTGCTGAAAGCAAATTAGAAATAACCAAAGGTGATGGAAGAATATTTAAATATAAAGTAGATATTACTAAAGAGGAAGAAGTAAAAAGTTTAATAGAAGACTTACTAACTCATGTTGAGACTATAGATATATGGATTAATAATGCTGGAGTTAATCAACCTAACAAACCAATTTGGGAACTTGATAAAGGTACTATCGATAGATCAATTGAAATAGATTTAAAAGGAACAATTATTTGTTCAAAATTAATTATGAATACAATGATTAAGCAAGGTAGTGGTCAAATATACAATGTCGAAGGACATGGCAGTAATGATGCAACAATAACAGGTTTATCTTTATATGGAACATCAAAAAGAGCAGTAACTTATTTTACTGAAGCTCTTGCTCATGAAGCCAAAGAAAAAAATACAAACGTTTTAATAGGTAAAATCACTCCTGGCATCATGATAACAAACTTTATCGAAACAGCATTAGGTGATGGAGAGAAAATAGATTTAGATGAAAAAACCAAAAAAGTTTATAATATCTTAGGAGATTATCCAGAAACTATAGCTGAGTTTATGGTTGATAAAATCATAAAAAATAAGAAAAACAATGCTAAATTTGCTTGGTTAACTAACGGAAGAGCAACAGCTCGTTTTATAACTTGTGCATTTAATAAAAGAGACTTCTTTAATAAACAAAAATAATATCTCAATAGTTGAGATATTTTCTAATTCAGAAAGGAACAAAAGATATGAATGAATTATTATTTTTTATTACAATTATCATTAACTTTGTAGGTATACTATTATCTTATAAATTCTTTAAGAAAACAGGTTTATTTATATGGGTAGCTATTTCTACTATTATAGCTAATATTGAAGTAACAAAATGTGTAGATTTATTTGGTTTATCTGTGACTTTAGGTAATGTATCTTATAGTACTACTTTTTTAGCTACTGATATATTAAGTGAAATTTATGGTGGTAAAGAGGCAAGAAAAGCTATTAAAATAGGATTCTTCTCAATGATTATATTTACAATTCTAATTCAATTAGATCTTTTGTTTATTCCAAATAGTGAAGACATAGTTGCTTCATCTATGCAAAACATTTTTAGCTTTATGCCTCGTTTATGCTTTGCAAGTTTAATTTCATATCTTATAAGTAATACTATAGATACATACATATATGATTTTATAAGAAATAAATTTCCTAGTGATAAATTACTATGGCTAAGGAATAATGGTTCTACAATAATCAGTCAACTAATTGATAGTATTATTTTTACAACAATTTCTTTTATAGGAATTTATTCTAATAAAGTGGTTATAAATTTAATTATTGTTACATACTTAATCAAATTTATAGTAGCTATCTTAGATACTCCATTTATATATCTTTCTAAAAAAATATCTAAAAATTTGTAACCTTTTTGAAATTTATAACATCTTTATAATGAACCGATTCGAAAGAAGGTATCAGTTTTATGATCAACATAGAGTTTAATATAGATATGATAATCGATGAATATAGTAATTACGTCATAAAATAGTCGATAATATTATTGGTCCATCTTTGCCATATGAAGATAAAGAAGAAATAGTTTCAGGTACATTTTACTTGCTATGGAAAAATAATTCTTCTATTAAAACAAATTTAAAATCATATCTTGCATCAATTGCTCGCAATTGTTCTTATGCAAAACTAAGAAAGTCTAATATAGAATTTGAATATCAAGAACTAAATAATATAGAAAATAATGTAGATATAGATAAACTCCTAATTATAAAAGAAAAAATAAATAAGCTTTGCCAGAAAGAAAAAGAATTATTTTCTATGTTTTACTTAGAAGGATTAAAGGTAAAAGAAATCTCTAAACTATTACACATTAACGTCCCAACATTAAAAGTTCGTCTTTACAGGTTACGAAAAAAATTAAAGGAGGAGATAGAAGATGAGTAGAATTGATACCTCAAACATAAAAAGGTTAACAAAAGAAAAAATATCTTATACTATTTATGAAAGAGAGGAACAAATGAAAAAACAAAATTTAATTCGTTTTGCAGTTTTCATTACTATATTTAGCGTATTTATCGGTGGAACATTTACAGTTAATGCTTTAACAGATAATAAGATAGTAGAAACTGTTACAGAAAAAGTAAAAGATGTCCTAAAAGTTAAATCAAACGGTAAAGAATATGATGCTAGCTGTAAAAAAGAATCAGATGGTTCAATAACATGTACCTTACCAGAAGAACTAACAGGTAAAGATACAGAATCAGTTATTAATTTTGCCGATGGTAATATTGGTAATGTAGATGTTGAATATAAAGAAGAAAAAAACGAAGTCACAATGGAAGTTGAAATAAAAGATACGTACAAATAATTAAAAGTTCTGTCATTCAGAACTTTTTCTATTTAAAATAATTGTATCAAATTTCTTAATATGATAAACTATTTATAGTAAAAAAGAGTAAAGGAAGATAGAAATGACTACATTGTTAGAAATAATAAATACTTTTGAATTTCAAACCTTTTTAAAACTTATTTTAGGAGCTATTTTAACAGGATTAATTGGTTTAGAAAGATCATCTTTAAATAAACCAGCAGGTTTTGGTACACATGCCTTACTAGGTATTAGCGGTGTACTAGTTGTAATTTGTAGTCAGTATATGACCTCAAATTATGATATTGATATGTCTCGCATCCCTGCTCAATTATTATCTGGCATAGGATTTATTGGTGCAGGTACAATAATGCGTAATGGCTATAATGTAAAAGGAGTAACTACTGCAGCAGGTTTACTTGCCGTAACTTGTATTGGTCTTACAATCGGTGCAGGATATTATATAGGAGGAGTAGTAGCAACTATAATAGTCTATTTAATTCTTGCTTATGCTCATAATATTTCTGATAATTTTGAAAGATACTCAGTTTTAAGTTTAGAAATAGTCATTGCTGAACAAGAATCTGAAACAATTAATAATATCAATGAATATTTTACTCAAAAGAAAATAGAACTAAAAAGATTGCAAAGAACTGAATATGATGACAAAGAAGGCAAAAAAGAAACAATTGAAATAACAGGTTGTTACGATGCAAGATATTTGAAAAAAAGTAGAATAATCGAAGAACTATTTGCAATCGATAATGTTCTAGAAGTAACAGAACTATAAGAATCATTAAGATTCTTTTTTCTTTTTTAAACTATACTAATGGTATACCTATATTTTAAATTATTACGATATAATAATTGTGAAAAAGGAGAAGTTATAATGAATCAAGAACGTATTGGCAAATTTATATCATTATGTCGAAATAAGAAAAATCTAACTCAAAGTGAGTTAGCAAATAAGTTAGGTATAACAGATAAAGCAGTTAGTAAATGGGAGAATGGTAGATGTTTACCAGATTTGTCATTAATGAATCCCTTATGTGAGGAATTGGGTATTACTATAAATGATCTAATAAATGGTGAATACATAGAAGAAAAAGAGTTAAAAGAAAAAAGTGAGATTATTCTAAATAAAACAATAACTTATATTGATGAAACAACAAAGAAAAAGCAAAAAAAATTATGTATCTTTTTTATTATAATAATAACATTATTAAGTATATTAATAGCAGCATATATAAAAAAAGACAATATCCGAAATTTTTCTTCATTTAGAAAACTCCAATATTATATATGAAGAATATTTAAATGATACAAAACATAAAATGGATAAAATATGTGAAAAAGACGAAAATGGTAACTGGATAAAAATTAAAGGACTCGGCTATTCATCTGATAGTAACATAGAAATAAATGAACTAGTAAAAGATATTCAAACAAGCTATAACTATTTAGAAAAAAATAAAGATATTAATTTTATAAGAATGCTCATTATAAAAGGTAAAGCATCAAAAAAAGAATTAAACTATTTAAATTCAATTAAAGAAAATATAACTTGCTTAAATAATTTTAGAGAATATAAAAATTTAAATATAGAAAATTTAAAAGAATTAGACAAAATAACAGAAAAAATAAATAATCTTCAAAATACAAATTTATATAAAAAAGATTACTTAACATTTTCTGAAATAAATTCTAAAATCATTTTTGAAGCAAGTTTAATTAATAGTATTAGTACATTTTTATACAACGAATTTAGTATATAATATATAAGCTTATTTCCATAAAACTTTCAATAAAGTAAAAACTAAATCTCCTAAAAACACACAACTTAAAATGACAGTTAAAATTTTAGGAATCTTTTTAATAATTCTGTCACTAAACTTATTAATTACATGTATATATATAAATGCGAATATTGCCCAAAATAGAGAAGTAGGAACAGAAATATATTTCCCCATATTAAGTGGGACTTTACTATAATTCCAAAAATCCTTTTTATATATAAAATGAAGCAATGTCCCACCACTAAATTCTAAAATTGAAAAAAGAATGAAGTGAAATACAAGGAGAAGAACTTCTTTTAAAGACTTACTTTTAATATACTTATTTGCTAACTTATTTGTAGCAATCGTAAGAAGTACACCAATTCCATAAAAAGGAGTCCACCACAAATATAAGAATCCACTTTTCCTTTTAGAGCCTAAAATCACAAAAATTATAGTTTCAAACAAATGACCTAATATCGAAAATAAAAAGAAGTTATTTAAATAATACATTATTCTCAATATAAACAATAATTTATAAGATGCATTATCTTAATCAAAATATAGTATAATAAATGTATAAAAATCTCTTGACCTTGACCTTAGGGTAAGGCTTATAACAAAGAGGAAAGGAGGAGTTTATGTTTATTAATGAAGTAGAACATATTGTGGGGTTATCTAAAAAAAGTATCAGATATTATGAAGAGAATGGTTTATTAAATCCGTCTCGAAATAAAGAAAATGATTATCGCATATATAGTGATGAAGATGTTAAAAAATTAAAAGTGATAAAATTCTTACGTGAACTTGGTGTATCAATAAAAGAATTACAAGATCTAAATAATAAAAATATCACTTTACAAGAATGTATGAAAGAGCAGCTAAAGAAAATAAATACTGAGGAAGAAAAATATCAAAAAATAAAAAAGATTTGCTTAGAATTATCAGAATCCAAAGAATCATTTGATAATATTAATATATCTGAATATTTTAAAGAAATTAGTATTTTAAATAAGGAAGGATTTACAATGAGAAATACAAAAACAAGTAAAACAAAAAAAATTGTTGGTGCTGTTATATCTAGTATAATATTTGGTGCATTAATCCTTTTTGTACCAATAATGATTACTTATTTTGAATTTACTGAAGAAGTAGGAATGCCTATGCCAATATACTTATTTATAATGGCATTCTTTGCATTTCCAACTATTGGCATAATTTATAATTTAATAACTAGAATAAAAGAGATAAATGGAGGAGAAGAAGATGAAGCTAGTAAATATTGATTATATACCTGGATATGAAATAACAGAGGCTCTAGGTTTAGTAAAAGGTCAAATTGTTCAATCAAAAAACATTGGACGTGATTTTATGGCAGGTATGAAAACTATTGTCGGAGGAGAGATAGCAGGGTATACAGAAATGTTAACTCAAGCTCGCCAAATTGCTACTAAAAGAATGGTAGATGATGCTACTAATCTAGGAGCAGATGCCATTATAAATATTAGATATGGTTCATCATCAGTTATGAATGGTGCTGCCGAAGTAATTGCTTATGGTACAGCTGTTAAAATAGAGAAGAAATAAATAAAATAAATGGTCTTTATTGACCATTTATTTTTTTTGCTCTTTATATATAATTCATTGACTAAATGTAAAAAAATGGTATAATATTAATTGATAATTGTTATCAATAAGGATTGAATATGGAAACAAGAAATACTAAACAAAAAGAGTTGATTTTGAAGGAAATGTCTAAGGATGAAAATATGATTCATCCTAATATTCAATGTCTTACTAACATAATTATGAATACAGATTCGAGTATTGGGCAAGCAACAATATATCGTAATATCAATAAATTAGTTAGTGATGGAAAAATCAGTAAAATTTCTACAGATAGTGGATATCTATATGACATTAATACAAAATTACATGGACATTTTATTTGTGAAAAATGTGGTCATATTATTGATTTATACGATAATAAATATCAAGAATTAATCGACGATATAGAAAATAAATACCATTTTAAAGTTAAAAATAGCAATAACGTTTTTTATGGTATTTGTGATTCTTGTCAAGATAGTAATAATATATATTAAGAGGTAACTCTTTAATATAAATAAAGTAAGAAAGAAGGACAAAGTAATGGAACTAAAAGGATCAAAAACTGAACAAAACTTAATGGCAGCATTTGCTGGTGAATCACAAGCAAGAAACAAATATACATATTTTGCTTCTAAAGCTAAAAAAGATGGTTATGAACAAATAGCAGCTATTTTTGAAGAAACAGCAAATAATGAAAAAGAACATGCAAAAATGTGGTTCAAAGAATTAAATGGAGGAGAAATTCCATCTACAGAAGCTAATCTTTTAGCAGCAGCTGAAGGAGAAAACTATGAGTGGACTGATATGTATGATGAATTTGCTCGTGTAGCTGAAGAAGAAGGATTTAATGCTATAGCAGCTAAATTCAGAATGGTAGGAGAAATTGAACGTCATCATGAAGAAAGATATCGTAAACTTCTAAAAAATGTTGAAGATAAAGTTGTATTCAGTAAAGATGAAGATGCTATCTGGATTTGTAGAAATTGCGGACATGTAGTAGTTGGAAAACAAGCACCAACAGTATGTCCAGTATGTGCACATGCACAAAGCTATTTCGAACTAAAATCAGAAAATTACTAGGATAAATGAAAAAGGAATCTATTATGATTCCTTTTATTTTTGATTTTCATACATTAAACCTTTAGAATACTTCCAAGCTAACACTTTAAATGTCATTTTATTAATTGTATTTAAAGATAAAGTATTGCCATTAATAGCATTTTTAATTGCATTAAAACTTCCAGCATAATCAGTAGTAATAATTATATCATTTCCAGCCAAAACAGCTTTAATAGTAGAATCATCAATATTTTGTAAAGCTCCCATATCTAAATTATCTGTAATTATAACTCCAGTAAATTTAAGATCATTCCTTAAAATATTATGAGTAATTGCGGATAGTGAAGCTGGATTATCTTTATCTATATTTTCATATATATTATGATTTACAATTATCGCCTCAGCACCAGATTCAATACCAGCCTCAAACGGCGGATAAAAATTATTAACAATATCGGTATAACTATCATCAATCTTCGTTATATTACTGTGTGTATCTTCTGCATTCCCATAACCAGGGAAGTGTTTTAACGAATAACTAACTCCAGTTCCTTTGCTTGCTTCAATAACAGTTTTGGCATATTTAGAAGTTTCTTTTGCATCTAGTCCCAAAGTACGTGGATACATATAAGCCGTATCAGTAGTAGCAACATCAACAACTGGTGCTAAATTCAAATTAATACCAAGTTCTTTTAAAACATTACTTTTATTTATGGTATCATTTTTAATCTCAGTAAATCCACCTTTATCGTATAGTTCCTTAGGAGATTTAAACTTTTCAGCAACTAATTTAGGATTACTACTAACTCTAACAACTTTACCTCCTTCCTCATCAACTGCTGTTAATAGTGGAATAGAGGAGTTTGTTTGAAGATTTTTAATCATATTTTGTACTTCACTTTTTTCTTTATCTTTAAAATCTTTTTCGAAGAATAAAAAACCACTTAATTTATATTTTTTTAAATCATCTATAGCATTACTATCAGGATACCTTGCTAATATTACCTGTCCTATTTTTTCTTCCAAACTCATTTTTTGTAACTTGTCATAAGCTAAATTATAATATTTACTAAATATTCCATTATCTAACCAACTTTTTGGAATACCACTACTACTAGTTTCTTCGTCAGTTTGTTTATAATCTACAACTTTAATGTCTTGAACGCTATTTGTATTATCAATTAATCCTGTATATTCAATTAAAATATTATCTCCAGCAGCAATATCTAATTTTTCTTTATTATTTATTGTATAAATTAGATTATTTTCATCTCTTATTGTAAAACTTTCTCCATTAACATTCATGACCATTCCACTCATAGTGTATATCTCTTTATTATTAATCAACATAACAACTACTGCAAGTATAAATGTAACAATCCCAATAACACCTACAATAGCTAAAATATAAGTTCTTTTCATAAATCCTCTCCTAATCTTAATAATTTATATGATTAAAATAATTTATTATTCCAAAACTATATTTGGATATTAAAGTCACTAATTTGCAAAAAAATAGAAAATATGTTAGATTATTCATCGTTAAAAGAGGGATAATTATGGAAAAAATACCAGTAAAATCTTTAAGTGAAGAGATAGCCATAACACAATTAGAAGATTATATTACAACGTTCGATAACAAGATGTCTAAGCAATTTAATAAAGATAAAAAAGCCTTTTTCAAAGCCTTTATACCATTTATTATAGGAATAATTTTAACATTAGTTACGCAAAATCCACTTTTTATATCTATAGGAACATTTAGTTTTGGTGTCTCTGCTATAATAAAAAATATAAAAGATGATATAGAACATGATAGAAATTTTAATAGATATCTTAGCAATATAGGAAATAAAAGTAAAATTATTTCTTTAGAAAATGATGAGCCAATAGATTTATTCGTTAGAAAGGGTAGAATTATAAATAAGAATAGTTCAGATTTTTATACTCCTGAATATAAAAGTTTTATGGAAGAACAAAGAGAACTTACTGAAGACGATAGAGATAAATGCAAAATCAAAAAAGAAAATATACCTGTTGATGAACTAGAATTATGCAAAGATGATACGATGGAAAGAATAGTATATGAATATGATGTATATTGTACTATATATAATCTTCCTCCTATGTCAATTACAAACAAGGAATGGGATACATTATTTGAAGTAATGTATAATAAATTAAAAGAAAAAGGTATAGAAAATGAGCTTTACAAATATATGAGTTTTCTGCAAAGATACACATTTGCATATGCATTACTACACCATCAACAAAGTATAAATGTATATTCATTTTTAAATCAAATGCATATGTTCGAAAAGGTTGGTTTTACTAAACTAAATATTGCTTCAATAATAAGTGAAGTAAATGAAAAGTTAAATACAAGAGATAAAAAAGTAATAAACTTAAGTAAAATATATCCACCAAAAAAATAAGAACTTTATTTTAGTTCTTATTTTTGCTTTGTAGTTAAACTAAAATCTACTTTTAGTAGAATTTACAAAAAAAGAGTGCTTTTGATTGATAAAATGTTATAATGTAAAAGAATTGAGGTTAACTATGAAAAAAATATTATATTTAATAATACTATTAGTACCATTTGGAGTTACAGCATTAACTTATCCAGAACTTCATTATGAAAAAGCAATCATTTATGATATGACAGATGATGAAATACTTTTCTCTAAAAAAAGTGACGAAAAATCAAGTATCGCTTCATTAACCAAAATAATGACGACTATAACAGCTATTGAAAATATTACCGACTATAATAAGTATGTAACATATACAGAGGAAATGTCTTCGCAAGTAAGATGGGACGCTTCCGTAGCAGGATTAAAAGTTGGCAATCAAGTAACTTATAATGATTTATTATACGCATCAATCCTCCCATCAGGAGCAGATGCAACAACAGCACTAGCTATATCAACTAGTGGTAGTATTAATAATTTTGTAAAAAAAATGAATGATACTGCAGCTAAAATAGGCATGACAAATTCTCATTTTATCAATGTAACAGGACTTGATGAAAAAGGACACTATAGTACTGTTGAAGATATTCTAAAATTATTAAAGTATTCTTTACAAAATGAAAAATTTAAAAGTATTTACACAACAAAATCCTATACATTATCAAACGGTCTATTTGTTAGAAGTACTATCTATGCTTATAATGGAAACACTAAAAGAATATTAGGAAGCAAAACTGGTTTTACACTTGATGCTGGTCGTTGTATATCTACTTACTTTCAATCAAGTGATCATGAAATGCTTCTAATTACTTTAGGAGCCCCTCCAGATTATAAGACTATCCATATAACAGATGCTCTTGAATTAATTAATTTTATAGATAATAATTATCATTATCAAAATATAATAGAAGAGAATCAAGTCATAAAAACACTTCCAGTAAAAAATAGTAAAATCGACTCATATGAAATATTAGAACATAAGAATATTACCAAATACTTACCAGATGATTATGATAAAAATTTAATAAAAGTAGAGTATAACGGACTAGAAGAATTATCATTTACTAATAAAGAAAATAGTAAAATAGGCGAAGTAAGTTATTATTATAACGATATATTATTAGATAAAAAAGACATCTATTTAGAACAAGAAATCAAATTAGATATAATAAAATTACTTATATCTTATAAATATTTAGTATTAATTATTTTAACAATTATTCTATTTATAATAATTTCTATATTTAGAACAAAGAAAAAATTATCAAACAAAAACTAGATAATAATTTAAAATAAAGTCACGTCAACAGTGTGACTTTTTTGCTTCACCAAGACATTTATGATAAAATGTTAATGTTGTTGGGAAGTGTGACTATGGAAAGATATCGTGAAATAGAAAAAAGTATTATCAAGAAATTTAGAAAAGAAATTTGGTCTAAATTTATTAAAGCTATTAAAGACTATAAACTTATAAATGAAAATGATAAAGTTATGGTTTGTATTAGTGGCGGAAAAGATTCTTTTTTACTAGCTAAATGTATTCAAGAATTAGTTCGTCATAGTCAAATAAAATTTGAAGCTCATTACGTTGTAATGGATCCTGGTTATAATAAAATTAATAGAGAATATATAATAAATAATGCTGAATGTATGAATATACCTATCGAAATATTTGAAACCGATATCTTTGAAGTAGCCAATAAGCTAAATCCAGAAAACCCATGTTACATGTGTGCTAGAATGCGTAGAGGTCATCTATATAATAAGGCAGAAGAACTAGGCTGCAATAAAATAGCTTTAGGTCACCATTTTGATGATGTTATAGAAACAACACTTTTATCAATGTTCTATGGTGCTGAAATAAAGACCATGATGCCTAAATTACATAGTGATAACTTTAAAGGTATAGAACTTATTCGCCCATTATATTTAGTAAAAGAACACGATATCATTGCATGGCGTAACTACAATGAATTAACTTTCCTAAACTGCGCTTGTAAGTTCACCGAAAGTGTATCAAATGATGAATCATTAAGTAAGCGAAAAGAAATGAAAACACTAATAAATGAATTAAGACAAAAAAATAAAGATATCGACCATAACATCTTTAAGGCTTTAGATAACGTTAATATGAATTGTATTTTAGGTTATCATAAAGATGACGAAAGACATACTTTTCTAGATGATTATGATAAAGGAGAAAGACAATGAGAATAGGAATAGACATAGATGATACAACACTAATTACAGTTAAATCAATGCTTAAATATGCTGATAAATACGATATAGAAGATTTGCATCATCAAGGAAAAAACAATAACTTCGGTCTAATAAAAAATAGATATTATTTAAAAGAATTATATGGTTGGGATGATGAAACAAAATTTTCTTTCTTTGATAAATACTATAAAAAGGTATTGGAAGAATGCATCCCATTTGCTAACTCTCCTGAAGTAATCAGGAAATTAAAAAATGATAATCATGAAATATATTTTATTACTGCACGTCTTACTAATATAAAAAATTGTGATGTAGAAAATATCACTAAAGAAACATTTACTAAATATAATATTCCTTATGATAAATTAATTGTTAATGCCAAAGATAAACTAAAATATTGTTTAGATAATAAAATAGATATATTTATCGAAGACAGTTACGAAACTTGCAAAGAATTGGAAAATTATGCCATAAAAACGATTTTAGTCACTACCAAAATGAATGAGAATATTGTCGATGAAAAAGTTATAAGAGCAAATAATTGGTACGAAATATATAATATTATAAGTGAGATGAAATAAATGATACCAGACTTTTTATTAGAAAAATTAAACAATGATTATTCTCATGATATCGTGTTAGATATAACTAATAGTTATATCAAAGAAAGAAAAACAACATTAAGAGTTAACACTATTAAAAGCTGTATGGAAGAAGTAAAAGAAATATTAACTAAGAAAGGCTTTAAATATAGCGAAGTAGAGTGGAGCAATTTTTCACTTATTATCGAAAATAAAACATCTGAAGATATTAAAACCATAGACGCTTATAAAACAGGTAAAATATACTTACAGAATTTATCTTCTCAACTTCCTCCTATATTCGTTGAGCCTAAAACTAGTGAGCTTATTCTTGATATGACTGCTGCCCCAGGTGGGAAAACAACAGAATTAGCAGCTTTATCAAACAACGAATCATTAATTACCGCAATTGAAAAAAATAAAAAGAGATTTGAAAGATTAAAATATAACATTGATCATCTTGATGCTAAAAAAATATCAGTATTAAACGTTGATGCTAGAAATCTTGATGAATACTTCATGTTTGACAAAATCCTTTTAGATGCTCCTTGTAGTGGTTCAGGAACTCTAAATATAAGCACAATGGATAATTTTACAGAAGAACTAATAGAGCGCTCCATAATGACTCAAAAAAACTTAATTAGAGAAGCTATAAAACATTTAAAATTAAACGGTGAATTAGTATATTCAACATGTAGTATTTTAAAAGAAGAAAATGAAAATATCATAATTGAACTATTAAATGAAAATGAAAGTTTAGAGCTTATTCCATTGGATATAACAGAGTATAATAGTATTCCAAAACTACCTGTTAAATTAGAAGGTACGCTTTGTGTTAAACCAAATGAATTATATGAAGGATTCTTCGTTGCCAAAATAAGAAAGAAAAACTAGGTTAACATACATGTTAATCTTTTTTATTACAATAAAAAAACGTACCATTAAGTACGTTATAACCAAACACCATATGTAATAGCTGCCATCGCAAGCAGTAAACCAACTACATAGAATACTTTTACAATATCAGTTTCTGCCCATCCTAGTTGTTCAAAATGATGATGTAAGGGTGCCATTAAAAAAACTTTCTTTTTAAATTTAATAATTGCAACCATTTGAATTAAAGAAGATAAGGTTTCTACAACAAATACACCACCAACTAACGCAAGTGATAATTCATGTTTAGTTAATATTGCTGTTGCAGCCAAAGCTCCACCTAAAGCCAGACTTCCTGTATCTCCCATAAATACTTTAGCTGGGTGGGAGTTGAATAATAAAAATCCAAGTAACGTTCCAACAAGTACAAAGCAGAATATTCCAACTTCTTGGTGTCCATTCATCCAAGCAGCATTCCAAGCAAGCATTCCATAAGCCATAAATGCAATAGCAGATAATCCTCCGGCCAATCCATCTAACCCATCCGTAATATTAACAGCGTTAGATGTACCAACCATGAAGAATAAAATAAACAAACCATAAAACCATTTTAAATTAATATATATTCCTAAGCTTGAAATTTCAACAGTTGGTGAACCACCGTTCGTCATATATATATAGAAGAATACTAACGCTATTGCCATTTGGCATAGTAACTTAAACATAATACTTAAACCTTTATTATTATGGTACTTTATCTTTAACCAGTCATCAGCAAGACCTAGCAATCCATAGCATCCAAATACTATTAATATAATTACTAAGTTATATGATAAATCAATGCTTCCTTTTATTTTCAGCAAAAGTAATGTAACTATAGTAGGTATAATAAATATTAAACCTCCAAGTGTTGGAGTACCATTTTTCTTTATATGTCTTTCCCCAACTGTTGCACTAACATTTTGACCAATTTTTAATTTTCTTAATATAGGTATTAAAATTAAACCAGCTATAATCGAAAGGATAAAACCAAGCATCATAGCCATCGCTGCTTTAGCTAAAACAAGCATGAAAACACCTCTTTCTTAACTGATTATACTACAATTTTATATCTCTTAATGTGCCTATTATAAAAAATTGACATTCCATAGACAATAGATTTTACTTTTTTCCTCTAAATAATTACTTAAATTTTATATTTTAGTATTATCCTAACATAACCTTAATAGTTGCATTCTCTTTTACATATATATCAGCCTCAGGTTCTTGATATATAATATTTTCTCCAGTTCCACTATATTCAATTGTAAATCCTTTAAGTATAGTAGATGCTTCTTTTTTTGTCTTGCCAACTACATTAGGCGCTTTAACATATTTTGTATCTAACCAAGTATATTCTCTAGGTGTTACATCACTACTAGGTTTTAATCCCTTTATACTTATAATATTTTTCATTATATTTTTTGCAATAGGAGCGGAAACAGTTCCACCATATTGCGTAATTCCTTTAGGATTATCTACCGCTACATAAACAACATATTCTGGTTTATCAGCTGGTAAAAATCCCATAAAACTAACTATATAGTTACCACTCATATAAACTCCGTTATTAACTTTTTGTGCTGTACCGGTTTTGCCACCCACACGATAATTTTCAATATAAGCATTTTTACCAGTACCTGAAGAAACGACACTTTCTAAGGCAAATCTTACCATTTCGGATGTTTTCTCACTAATAACTTGTCTAACTTTTTGGGGACTATTTTCTAAAATAACATCACTAGTTTCAGGTTCTGTTATGTATTTAACTACATAAGGTTGATATAAAGTACCACCATTAATCGCTGCACTAACACCAGTAACTTGTTGAATAGGAGTAACACTTATACCTTGTCCAAAAGATATAGTGGCTTGTTCAACTGGACCTATATTTTCTAAATCAAACATAATACCTTTAGATTCACCATTTAAATCTATTCCCGTTTTTTCCATAAAGCCAAAATTCTTAACATAATTATATAGTCTTTCTGTTCCAAGTTTCTGCCCCATGACAACAAATCCTGGGTTACATGAATTTTCAACTACTTCTAACATCGTTTCGCTACCATGGCCACCACTTTTCCAACATTTTATTCTGGCACCTTCTACTGTGATTGAACCACCATCATGATAATGATCCTCAAATAAGTTTATAGTTCCTTCTTCTAAAGAAGCAGCAAGAGTTATTATTTTAAAAGTTGATCCAGGCTCATAATTTTTCCAAATTGGCAGGTTTCTATTTATCGTTTCTAAGTCATAATTTTTATAGTTATTAGCATCAAAAGTTGGCCTTGATCCCATAGCTAAAACTTCTCCAGTATTAGGATCCATTACAACAGACAAAGCTTGTTCAGGATTATATTTACTAAAAGTATTGGCTAATTCTTTTTCTAACGCTAACTGAATATCTAAATCAATAGTTAAATATATGTCCATTCCATTTTGAGCTTTTTCATAAGCTTCACTTGATTTTAATCTATTTCCTTTACCATCAGAAGTATATTTTATTGACCCATCTTTACCAGTTAAATATTCATCATATTTTAGTTCTAAGCCTGATAAACCTTGATTATCTATTCCTACATAACCAAGCACATGCGCTAAAACATCCTCATAAGGATAGTATCTTTTAGACTCTTTCATCAAATATAAACCATCAATATTTAAGTTGTTAATTTTATCAGCAGTATCACTATCGAGCTGCCTTCCTTCAGGATTCACTTTTTCTAGCGAAGTTCTTTTAGTTAAATGAGCAAGTATTTTATCATAATCAGCATTTAATATTTCAGATAGTTTTTTTGCAGTATCTTCTTTATCAACTATTTGATTAGGGACAACATATAGAGTAGTAGTAGTTATATTAGTAGCCAACACTTTTCCATTTCTATCAAGTATTCTGCCTCTATCCGCCGTAATAGGTAAATTTCTTTGCCATAATGCTTGCGCTAAATTATTGAGTTTATTATAGCTAAATACTTGTATATAAAATATTCTTCCTAGAATAAATAAAAATATTACAATTATCATAATTAAAACTATCTTAATTCTAAACTGCTTATCTTTCATAAACATTAGTCTTCACCACTAAATAATATGTTAAAATATCAAAATTAATAAGTTAAATGTATAAATAGATATAATTTATTTGACTTTTATTAAAATAAAAATATAATAAACACAGAAAAGAAGTGATTTTATGTCTGATTTATTCAAATCTCGTCAAGAGGCATATAATTTAGCCACTAAAAAGTATAATCCAGGTAATACTAATCATAAAGAATACGATTCTATTTATTTATCTCCAACATCTAACGTTAAGGGAACTTTATCTTTATATAACAATTATGAAAGTGTTTTAGCACTAGGTGCAACTGGAGCCCATGGCTTTGAAGCAGCACTACATGGTGCTAAGAAAGTAGATATGTTTGATATTAACGAATTGCAAAGAGTATTTTTTGAATTTTTCAAAACAGCTATTATGGTTTTAGATTATGAAGAATTTATTCATTATTTTACATTAGATAAGCAAACATTTATGTTTCAAAAGAAAGATATAGCTAATTTGTTAGGAAATGGTTTATTTGAAAGATTAGTATATTTTCTACCAGAAGATGTCATATTTGTTCTAGAACCAATATTTGAAATGTTTTATAGCCCTGACATAATCATGAGTGCCTTATTTCGTTTTGAATACAATGTTACCAGAAGCTATTTAAAAAAGAACATTTCTTTATATAATAAAGAGGATTATAATAAACTTAAAGAGATATTACTTTCAGGCGAATGCCAATTTAGTTATCATCAATTATCAATCGAAGATGTACCTAAATTTTTTAAAGATAAATATGATTTAATTATTTTAGATAATCTTTTTCAATATTATAGTAAGTTACGTACTTTAGATACACCTTATAAAGTTAATATGTTCATTAGAAAAGAACTAAGTAATCTTTTAACAGACAAAGGTGTAATTCAAGCTGCATATGGTTTTGAGATTGCTAGTGATTCACTAAAATCAATGTTAAATATTCCCTATACTCCATATAAAAGTATAATCACACCAATGGTAACAAGGGAAGAAATAAAAAATGGTATAGTACCTAATTTAATAAAAAAATGGCCAGATAATTACTCATTTGATTTCATTCCTGGTGTCGAACGCGAAGAGGGTAGAGATACAGATAACGTTGTTTTAACATATCGCCACAAATAAAAAGACATTTAGTTTTTAGCTAAATGTCTTTTATTCAATAATAAGTTCACTAGATAATGTATTATCACTATAACATTTTTTAACTATCGCAGGTCTAATATCCATATTTTCTAACTCACTAGTATCAATCCATTTATTTATAACACAATCCTTATCTAAAGTCTTGAATTCATCCATGATACTTAATATTTCATTTTTATCTACTTTATAAATATAAAGAATTTCATGAAATCTTGTATCTTTATATGTGAAGAAATTTTCTATTACTTTAATTAAACTTAGTTCACTTTTTTCTAAAGTAACACCAGTTTCTTCTAAAATTTCTCTTATAATAGCACTTTTAGTATCTTCATTTAATCTAACTCTTCCGCCAATTAAAGACCAGTAATCATCTTTATCAGACTTTTGTAATAATATTTTATCTCCATTTGTAGCAATTAAAGCAACTCTAAAATTAAATTTTGTCTTAAATTCTTCATTCTTATATGAAATATCATTTTTTTCCATTGTTTTTCTCCAATTTCTTTTCATCTTTTTCTCTTGATAAACTATCTATATATTCTAAAACCTCATCTAATGCCCCAGATACATAATGGTAATTAGGATTGACATTAATAGAGTTTATCAATCTCATCCTCTTATTGTAAGTATCTTCTGTTTCAAAAGAAGGAATATATCCAATAGGATATCCTTTTTTGTTAACAAATGTTGATGCAGTTCCACGTATGTGTGAAGATACATTTTGATAAAGCAAGAAATTGTTTCTCCAACTATCACCATTAGCAACTTTGAATTTATCTCTTGCATCTATATGTACAAATAAAATATTTTTAATGTGGGTAATATTATACTCTTCTTTTATTCCAATACTACTTGCCATAACAGATACTTTATTAGTCCATAAATCTTTATTATCATTTTGAAATAAATAAAGTAAAGAAGGCATATTAGTTTTTACGGATAATAATCTTAAATTAACAAACTTAGTACCACCACAAGCATAAATATAACCGTCATCCTCACCAATTAAAGTCATATCATTACTTAAAAGACTATAGCCATATTGTTGACAGAGATTTATAGCTAAACTAGTTTTACCAGCTCCAGCTTCACCAATAAGCAAAGTAGCTTCACCATTCTTTACAACACAAGCTGAATGACAAGAGCAAACGCCCATTTCTCCAAATTGTTTTTCTAAAAAACTAAAGCCTAAATAAAGTAAATTGGATTCAGTTAGTTCACTTCCTGGGTAATTTACAATCATCTTTCTATCAGTAACAACAATTGGTTTAGTGATATCTTTATTGTCGTGATATTCAACTGTATATTTTACATCATCACTATCAGCAATAATACTTGCATCATAAAATTCCATAAAGTCTTTATGTTTAATAAAATAATCTAAAAGCGGTTTATCACTTATATATCTTACTTTACAACCTAATACCTCTATACAAAAAGTTTCCATGAGCCACCTATACTAATTTATTTGATACTAAAATTCTTTCTACAAAGTTTTCAGTAAATTCTTCTTCAATTATTTTATTTATTTGTTCATTTTTACTATCATCATTAACACTAAGATAGAATAGGAAAGGACGGGTAAGAGAACCACGATTTCTTGTTAAACAATAAAGCGTTGTTTTAACTCTTAATTCATCATTAATTCTTCTTACAGCATTGCTACCCATAAAGTTAACAACTCTTCCTGTATGGTAACGTTCATTTTTGCCACAAGGAGCCTCAACAGTATGTTCTCTAAAAGAAGATATTAGTCCTTGTGCATTATTTCCACGACCAACAACGCCTTCTTCACCACATTCAATGCAGCTTCCTAAAACTAAAGTATAATTTTGATAGCTACCATCAGGCATTCTATCAATTTCTATCTTATATTTATAATTTTGTGGATTTGGTATTTTATCTGCTATTAATGTAAGTCTTTCTTCGTGTTTTTTAACAATTGCTGCAAATTCTTCGTAATTATTATAGCAATCTTTAAATACAGGCATAGATATTGATGTAACAACTTCATCATTTATTCTACTAACCATAACTTTTATATCTTGACCAATTTCAGGATAAATAGGGCAAGCATAACCTTTTTCATTATATTCCCAAAAAGATTGTTCTAATTCTAAAGCAAGATTTTCACAAAAAGTTTTAGTTCCGTGTAATACACATAATGATGTATCAGCTGCAAATAAATCTTTAGCATCAGGAACATCATCAATATTTCTTGGCGCATACCAATAATCTCTCTTAGAAAATTGTGTACAATTTATTTTTATATCTAAATCTTCTTTAGCATTAATTCTTGGCATTATCGTATTAAAATATTCTTCAATAACAGGCACAAATAATGCTTCTAAATCAATTGTTTCTCCATTCATTGCATTTGATACACGTCCATTTAGTTCCACTCTTATCTTATTATGGCGTACAATTTCACCATCTTCAAGCAAGAATAAACCACCACCAACATACAACTTATCTATATTATGATGTAATATACACCCATAATGATCTTGACAATATTTTGCATAAACTCTTGAACATTCCTCAGCTAATTTATCGGCTATTGTATCAGGATGTCCAATTCCCTTTCTTTCTACTATTTCAATGTTTCCATCTTCTGGATCTTTATAGTCCTTAACAATTTTTAATTCCATATATTTTACTTCCTTCCCACTAAATATGTCATTTCAATTAATTCATTTTCCCAATCTGCCTTTTTCTTAAAATTCATTTCATCCCAAAACGATACTGTACGACAAATAAAGGCATCTTTCATTTTAGTAATTAGTTCTTCTGGTGGATCTTCAACTTCCGTAATAAATTCTTTAAGTAAACTAACCCAATAATTTAATATGTCATCATAATAACAAGGTATACCAATTCTTTTCAACGAGTTCAAATATTTATCATTAATTTCATCTCTAAACTCACACATTTCATTATCATATACAAAAGGGTCATACCCAATATTTTCTTTATGTCCTGTTGGTTTATAATGTCTATAAACTTCACTAAAAGCCCTTAAAACATTTTCAAATATAACATCCATTTTCATATAACTAGGAGCATGTACTTTTTCTTCTAAATTAACTTCTGTAATTTTTAAATCTTTAACTATAGCTGTTACAGTCATAAATATATCTATTCCATATTTTAATATATAAGGGGAAAACTCTTCATTCATTATTTCTTCTACAAACTTTTTATTAAAAGCAAAATCGCCAGCAATAGGTTGTCTTATAAACTTACCATAAACATTATATAAAACAGGTACAACAAAATGATTAGTTGTATTTCCTTCTTCTTTCCTTCTTTTATAATTAGGAACTACATAATCAAACCCTTCATCAAGTTTCTCATACATTTTAACAAGCCAATCAACTTTAAAACTTCTTAAATCAGCATCTATAGTAAAAGAGTAGTCAATGTCATTATCTAAAACAAATTTAAAAAAATTTCGAACATTAACACCTTTTCCATTATTATTAGCAATAATACTAATTTTTTTATGCTTTGTCTCGACTTTATTAAAATAATCATTTGTCCCATCAGGGCTACTATTATCACAATTAACAATATATTTTGTGACTTCATCATTTTTAATATAATCAAGTGCTAAATCAACTTGTGCTGTAATATTTTGAATGTTTTCTTTTTCGTTATAACTTGGAATACAAACTGCTATTTTTTTCACACTACACACTTACGCCATTTCTTTTGAGTTTATTGTACATTGGTAATTTTTTAAAGTCAATCATTTAATTTATGCAAGTTGCAACAATACTAATAATTTGATAAAATAATTAAGAATAATAGGGAGTGATGCTATGAAAAAAATGATTTTTTTATTATTTTTCTTTTTAACATTTCTTTCAACAACAAAAGCATTGCCATTACCTGTAGATGTAACTGCTGAAAACGTCATTCTAGTTAATTTGGATAAGGACGAAGTAATTTATGAAAAAAATCCCGATAATCCTATAATATTAGCATCACTAACTAAAATAATGACAGCGTATACGGTTATTAAAAATGTCGATAATTTAGATAGAAAAATAACAATAACAGAAAAAGATATATCTAATCTTTATGGTTTTACATGTGCTGGCTTAGAAGTAGGAGACAAAGTATCATATAGAGATCTTTTATATGCAATGATGTTAATTTCTGGAGCAGATGCCTCACAAGCCTTAGCAATACACGTAAGTGGAGACATCGAATCGTTTAACGAGCTGATGAATAAAGAAGCAAAAAAACTAGGTCTTAGACATTCAAACTTTGCCGATTCGTATGGAGGAGATGATAATAATATATCAACTGCTAGAGAAGTATCTCATCTGTTAAAAGAAGCATTAGAAAATGAAACATTCAAAAAAATATTTTCTACAAATTATTATACTTTATCAAATGGATTACAAGTAGTAAATTATACTGCATCTTTAGCAACATTTCATGGTTATGATTCATCGATAATTACTGGTAATAAATCTGGTTATACTCCAGAAGCAGGACTACTTTTAGCATCAACTACTACCATAAACGATAATAACTATTTACTAGTTGTTTGTAAATCAAAAGAAAACATTTATCTAAGTCAACATGTCATAGACACATATAAAATATATGACTATCTTAATCAAGTTACATTTAAAGAAAGAGTAATATTGAAAAAAGGAACAATAATCAAGCGAATCGAAGCAGAAGATTCAACTATTAGTGAATACATAGCAATAGCAGACAAAGATATAACAGCTTTTCTAAGCGACTCCGATTACGAAAAAATTAGATACGAGTATCACGTTGCTAACCTAATAACTCCTAAAAACAAAATAGATGACAATCTTGGTTACGTTGATATTTTAGTAGATAATGAAATAATAGATACATATCATATCTATTTAAAAGATGAGGTATTCTCATATCAAAAAGAGTCAAAAATAATAATGATTATAATAATTGGTCTTATATTTTTTATCATTATTCTTTTATGTACTAACATGATGAATTTTGAACGAAAAAGATTTTAAATAATACGTTTTGTATTATTTTTTTTACATCAAATTAATATATTTTAATAGGGTGATTTAATGAAAATAGATAAAATTCTCTTAATATCAACTATTATCTTAATTTGCTTTGGTGTAATAATGGTATACTCATCTAGCAATATTTGGGCAGCATATAAATATGGTGACCCTTATAAGTTTGTTAAATCACAATTTATTTTTTTTATTGTCGGTTTATTTTTAATAAAATTTCTTATAAAAATAGATCCAAGTACTTATGAAAAATATTCTAATAAAATATTATTTATATGTTTTGTCTTATTAGTTTTAGTCTTAATACCAGGAATAGGAAAAGTAAGAAACGGTTCAAGAAGTTGGTTTGGAATAGGTCCATTAGGAATTCAGCCATCAGAATTTACCAAAATAGGATTACTAATATATACATCAAAATATTTATCTCATAATAATCGTAATATTAAAGATATTAAAAAAGGTTTACTGCCATTATTTATCGTCATACTTATCTTTTTCTTACTTATTATGTTAGAACCAGACTTTGGTACTGCTATGGTAATAATATTAACTTTAGTAGGATTAATCTTTATAGCTGGTCCTAAATTATCTTTTTTCATCAAAATAGGCTTAGTAGGTTTATTAGGAATAGTAGTTTTAATTGCTATCGCTCCATATAGATTACAACGCATAGTTTCTTACCTTAATCCATGGAGTGATCCATTAGGAAGTGGTTTTCAAATAATTCAAAGTTTATATGCTATTGGTCCATCCAGTTTACTTGGTACTGGTTTTGGCAATTCAGTTCAAAAAAACTTTTATCTTCCAGAGCCCCAAACAGATTTCATATTTAGTATAATAGCAGAGGAATTTGGCTTCCTTGGAGTACTTTTTACCATCTCTTTATTTATCATAATATTTTATCGTTCTATAAAAATATCTCTAAGTCAAACAGATCTTTTTAAAAAATATTTATCTTTCGGCTTATCATTTGGTATAACTCTTCAAGTTATATTAAACATATTAGTAGTTACAGGAACAATCCCAACAACTGGTATTACATGTGTCTTTCTGTCATATGGTGGATCAAGCCTCTTAGTAAGTATGATATCAATTGGTATAATTCTAAGCATTAGTAAAGAAAATAATTGACAATAAAAAACATATAATTTAATATATCTTCTACTAAAGGAGATAACCTAATGAATCATCAAAAAAGATATTTATTTTTAATCCCATTATTTATTGTTTTAATTGTACCAATTTTAATATTTTCAAAATTATATAATTCAAGAATAGAAAATATCATTCAAGTAGAACCAACACTAGATAATTTTAAAGTAATTGAATATTACAAAAAAGAATATTCGAACAATGAAATAATTGCTAAATTAGAAATTCCCAATCTTTTTAATATCCTAATTACTCAAAGTAAAGACAATGAATATTATCTTAATCATTCGATAAGTAAAAAGAGCGATAAAAAGGGAACAGAATTTATGGACTATCGTGTTAATATAAATAGCAAACAAATAAATATTTATGGTCACAATTCCCAAACTTATAATCTTCCTTTTAGAAAAATAGAAAAATATCTAGATAAAAAATTTTTTGATGAAAACAAATACATAATTCTTTCAGATGACAATTATAAATCAGTCTATCAGATACTTCTTATAAAAGAAATATCTGATGATTTTGAGCATATGAAAATAGACATTAACAATAAAAACGTTGTTAATCATCTTGATAAATTAAAAGAAAACTCTATTCATTATAGAGAATTAATATATAATTCCAATACTAGTATTTTAGTACTTCAAACATGTTCTTATAATAACCAAGATTCTTACTATATAATAGTTGCTATAAAAGAAGAATGAAATTCTTCTTTTATTTATATGATATAATTTATTTATAGAAAGGAAATATATATGGCAACAATAACATTAGCAAGCACCTCCAAATTTAAAAGTGAAATATTAAGTAGAGTAGGTCTAAAGCATACATGCAAATCATCTAAAAATGCTGAAATATCTAGCATAAAAGATCCATATGAATATGTAGTAGACTTAGCATTTAATAAAGCTCAATCTATAAAAGAAGATACAACTACTGATATTATAATAGGGCTAGATACAATAGTTCTAACTAATAATAAGATAATTGAAAAACCCAAATCACTAGAAGAAGCAAGAAATAATATTAAAGAAAGTTCTAACAATATATCAAGAGTTATAACCGGAATATCAATAATTAACACAAAAACAAATAAAGTAGTAAACACTTACCAAGAAACAATAGTTCATTTTAAAGAAATCAATAAATGTGATATCGACTTTTATTTAGAAAACGAACCAGATATAATGTACGCATCAGGTTTTATAATCGAAAATATCGCATCAAACTTCATCGACAAAATAGAAGGAAGTTATTACAACATACTTGGTTCCCCAGTTGAAAAAATATATGAAATTTTAAATACAATGAATATATACTTAAAAGACATAAATTAAAATATTTGACATTTCGCAAATTAATAACTAGAATAGGACATATAAAAGGAAGGTTTTTATGGGAATAAAAAATATAAGTCTAAGTAGTGGACTAAAAAAGAATAAAAAATGGAATATTATAAAAACTACAGGAGTTGCTTTTGTTCTAGCAAGTATGTTAGCAACACCAGCATATGCTCATGTTCCACAAAACGATTTTATAGGAGAAGAAGAATACTGTGACACATACAATGTAAATCGTCGTGTAACAAAAGAAGCAGAAGCACAAACTATTGAAAATCTATTTAACAATTGTACAGAAAGAATAGTTACGATATCAGAAATAGAAAAGGCCATAACTTTATCTAATGCACTTAATACATACTATCCAGGTCCAACGGAATTATCAAATACAGATGTAGACGAAATTGTGTCTGTAGATATTAATGCTCTATACAATGAATATACTCGTGCAGTTAAAAGAAATCGTGAAGCTAAATTCTGTCAAAATCATATTGGTGATTTAGCTGCCATCGATGCATTTACACTATTTTCATGTCGTACAGTAACAAATGAATTAAAATCAGCAATAACTAACAGAATAGCTTCAATAGTAGCATCTGAAGGATATAAAATAACAGCATGGCCAGCAGTAGAAATAAATGCAACTAAAGCATATGTAATAATTGGTACAAACTATGGTTATATAAGATACAATCTACAAGGCCCAATTATAGATGAAGCAAAAAATGTTATTTCATATCTAGAAGCTCAATATACAACAGCTATAAATAACGCAAGAGGAACAAGTACACTACATGATAATGCTTTTGTCGTAAATGGTGTAAATCCATATTATAACACAACAGTTTATCTAACATTTGGTGATTCTGATAGAAAAGATACATTAACAAATGGAATATCTATAATAGACAAATTAAATACATTTGAAGCTTTAGAGTTCTCTAGAACAGGTAATACAATTAGCATTACAGAACCACCAAAATTAACGAAATAATTTGAATAAAACAAATTAATATAGTATTATACTAATAGGAGGAGATAGATATGAAGAATACAAAACTTATAAAATCTATCTCTTTTATTAAAAATTAAAGGGCATATTATCGTTTGATAATATGTTTTTTTATAGGAGGAAACATGAAATATAAAAGAATATTATTAAAACTAAGTGGAGAATCGCTAGCAGGGAGCAAAGGTACAGGAATCGATTTTGATAAAGTCTTAGATGTTTGTAAAGAAATAACAGAAATTGCCAAAATTGGTATTGAAGTAGGAATAGTTGTTGGAGGAGGAAACTTCTGGCGTGGTCGTAGTAACCAACAAATGGATAGATGTACATCAGATTATATCGGTATGTTAGGTACAACAATGAACGCTTTAGCAATTGGTGATGCCTTTAAACAACTAGGCCAACCAGTTAGAGTGCAAACAGGAGTTGAAATGCGCCAAATAGCTGAATACTATATTAAAGATAGAGCTGTTAAACATTTATCAAACAAAAGAGTAGTAGTCTTTGGATGTGGAACAGGTTCACCATTCTTTTCTACTGATACCGCAGCAGCATTACGTGCTGCCGAAATCGGAGCAGATGCTCTAATAAAAGCCACTAATGTAGATGGAATATACGATAAAGATCCTAAAAAGCATGAAGATGCTATTAAAATAGACGAAATAACATATCTAGAAGTTCTAAATAGAAAATTAAATGTCATGGATACAACAGCAACATCTCTATGTATGGATAATGATATTCCTATATTAGTATTTGATATAAATAAAAGTGGTAATTTAAAAAAACTAATTGAAGGAAAACATATTGGTACAATTGTAAAAAATTAAAAGCACTTACCTAAAAGTAAGTGCTTTTATTGTACTGAACAAAAAACTTTATATTCATACATCTTTTTATCAGTAATAGTACCATCATTATTAATATAATATCTGTGGGCGATTAGATAATCATAATCATCTTCAGCTTGTGGATTTCTCCTTGAAGTATCGCATTCATAATATTCATTACTATTATTTAATAAATTAAATAATTCAGGCTTAGCAAAATAAAATGAATTATAACTTTTTGTCAATTTTAAGTCTTTATCATAAAAGAAAATACTAGTAGAACCATAAACTTCTTCTTTTGTTCTTAATGCAAATATGCCATTACTTAAAAATGCAAAATCAAGAATATGTCTTGGATTCTGAAATTCAAGTGATAAATTACCAACTTTTATTGTTTCTCTACCATTTTTATCTCTTGTAGTAGAAACAATAACATCTTTACCATTAAAGTCATTAACTTTTAATAGCCATCGCAAACATCTTCATCATCTTCAGAAAAGCCTTTATAACAAGCATCTTCAAAAGTAAAATAAACTGATGATTCATTATCTAAGTTAGCAAGTGCTTTATCCTCACTAGAATCATTATTTACTTCATTTCCCTTGACTTCTTTTATTCCTCCTTTATCTTTAAAAATATAATTATCACAAACAAAATAAACGGCAAAACTTACAGCAAAAGAAATAAAAATAAATAAAAAAACAAGCCCACCATTAACGCTCTTATTTTCCATAATAAACTCCTCTCTATAATAATTATGATATCACAAAATTCAATATTGTGATAGAATGAATTCAGTGGTGATACTTATGATAAGAATAGATAATATAAACATATTTGAAGATTTAAATGAAGCAGAATTAACTAATAAAATCTTAAAGAAAAATAAAATATCTCCAAATGATTTTATATCTTTAGATATAGTAAAAAAATCAATAGATGCCAGAGATAAAAGAAATGTGCATTATAATTATTCTGTAAATATTGAATTAAAGGATGAATCCAAATATAATTTTAAACATATTGAAGAAGTACCAGAATACAAAATAAAACTTAATAGAAAAAGTGAATACAAACCTATTATAATTGGTTCTGGTCCAGCTGGACTTTTCTGTGCTCTAACATTTATTGATAACGGATACAAACCTATAATAATCGAGCAAGGTTCATGTGTTGAAGACAGAATAAGATATGTTGAAGAATATAAAACAACTGGTCATTTAAATGAATTATGTAATGTTCAGTTCGGTGAAGGTGGAGCAGGAACATTTAGTGATGGTAAGTTAACTACAGGAATAAATTCTCCATATATAAAGAATGTCTTAGAAAATTTTCATAAATTTGGTGCTCCAAAAGAAATACTTTATTTAAACAAGCCTCATATTGGTACTGATAATTTAATTAATATCTTAAAAAATATAAGAAATTATATTGAATCAAAAGGTGGAGAGTATCATTTTAATACTAAGTTACTTGACTTAGAATCAAATAAAGAAACAGTTAAAGTAATCACAAATAATGGCGAATATAAAACTGATGCTTTAGTTTTAGCTATCGGTCATAGTGCTCGTGATACATTTAAAATGTTGAAGAGTAAAAATATGAATATGCAACGTAAGAATTTTTCTGTTGGAGTTCGTATCGAACATAAACAATCTATGATAAACGAATCTCAATATGGTTCATATACTAAATTAAATTTACCTCCAGCTGAATATAAACTTGTCTATCACGGTAGTGATAATCGTAGTTGCTATTCATTCTGTATGTGTCCAGGCGGTGAAGTAATTGCATCATCCAGTGAAAAAGAATCTATTGTAACAAATGGTATGTCAGTATTTAAAAGAGATAAAGAAAATGCTAATGCAGCCTTATTAGTTAATGTTTTAACAACCGATTTCGAAGGAGATGACCCTCTTGCAGGAATGCATTTCCAAGCAGAACTAGAGAAAAAAGCCTTTATTCTAGGTGGAAGTAACTATAACGCCCCGATTCAAAGAGTAGAAGACTTTCTAAATGATGTCCCATCAACCAAAATTGGTTCTATTATTCCTTCATATAAACCAGGATATACATTATGTAACCTAAATGATATATTACCAATATTTGTTTCTAAGACTTTAAAAGAAGGAATATTATCATTTGATCATAAGATAAGAGGATTTGCTCATCCTGATGCTATTTTAACAGGTGTAGAGACACGTTCATCATCTCCAATAACAATTCAGAGAAACGAAAGATTAATGTCTAATATACCATTTATATACCCTTGCGGCGAAGGAGCAGGATTTGCAGGAGGCATAACATCTGCAGCAGTAGATGGTATCAAAGTAGCTATTAGTATTATTGAAAATTAACAAAATAACTATTCAAATTATAAAAATATCTAAGAAATTAGATATTTTTTCTTTTTTTAAAAAAACTTTTCAAAAAAAGAAGGATTTTGGAGTACTTATGGAGAATATATAGAGTGAAGGGGGAGTTTTATAGAGAAAAAAATTTAAAAAAGTAAAAGAAAGAGGAAGTAAATTATGAAAAATGAAATAATAATATTTGAAAATCAGCAAGTAAAACTAGAAGTCAATATGAAAGATGAAACAGTGTGGTTAACACAAGAACAAATGGCGGAATTGTTTGATAAAGCAAAGTCAACCATAAATGAACACATTAAAAATATTTACAAAGAAAAAGAACTATTAGAAAATGAAACTATGACTAAATTCGGAAATCCCGAATTTTCTGATAAGCCAACAAACTTTTATAATCTAGATATAATCATATCAGTCGGATATCGTGTAAAATCACAGAATGGTATAGCATTTAGAAGATGGGCAAATAAAATATTGAAAGATTATATGTTAAAAGGATATGCTGTTAATGAACGTCGCCTAGAATGTTTAGAAAAATCAATAAAATTATTAGACATAGCCAATCGAGGAACAGAGCGAATCACATCATTAGAAGAAGCTAAAGATATTATAAAAATAATTAATAATTATACAAAAGCATTAAATTTGTTAGATGATTATGACCACAGAACATTAAAAAAACTAAAAGGTAACAAAGTTAATCAAAAAATATCTTATCAAGAATGCTTAAATATTATAGGTAAGCTAAAATTCAACGAATCAAGTAATATATTTGCTTTAGAAAGAGATAGGGGGTTAGAATCTATTATAAATGACATATATCAAACATTTAGTGGCAAAGATGTGTATAGTAGTGTAGAAGAAAAAGCAGCTAATTTTCTTTATATGATAGTAAAAAACCACGCTTTTATTGACGGAAATAAACGTATAGCAGCAACATTATTCATCTATTTCTTACAATTTAATAATATACTATACAAAGATTTAGAACCAGTGATAGATAATAATACATTAGCAGCCTTAACTCTTTTAATAGCATAATCTAACCCTAAAGAGAAAGATCTAATAGTTGATTTAATAATAAATTTTTTAAATTAATAAACTAATATTTGCTAATTAATCGCAAATGCTGTAAACTTAAATTAGTTGACAGGGGGAGAGATATGAAAACACCGAAAAACATAAACTTTCAAGAAGTAGTAGAAGAACTTGAAAATTATCCGAAATTAGAATGTGAAAATCCATATGATACTTCAAGTTATACAGATGAAAAAGTTATTGAAATTCTGAAAGAAATTGATAAAAAAAGAAATCACTCATGGATTAAAGAAGTTTGGGAGAGAAATAAAAATAACCTAGATTCAATCGCAATTTTGTATAGAGGAGAAAAAACAACATATAAAGAGTTTTTTTTGAAATCATATATATTTGCAAAAGCATTAAAAATAAACGGATTAAAAAAAGGAGATGAATTTATTTGTTGCATTGAAAATACGCCAGAATTTCCATTCATAATGGGAGCTGCAAGCATGATAGGAGCAAAAGTAAATCTGCTAGCATCTGATATGGATGAAAGTTATTTGTTAGAGATTGTAAAAAAATCGATTTCTCCATTAATTTTCGTTGCAGATAAGAATCTTGTGGAATTTTCAAGTGTGCTAGAAAAAGTAAAGGAATTCAAACGCACAATTTTAATTCCATTAGACTTTTCTTTAAAAAGAGAAAATATGTATAAATCAATAATAGAACAATATTACAAATTGGATGAAGAAGCTTATAATCAAGCAGTTAGAAGAATCGGTAATGTTGAAATGATTGAAGATTTTCTAGAACAAGGAAATGGATACAATGATAAAGTTTGCGAATTTAGCGGATTGAACGATGACTTCACAATAACATATACAAGTGGTTCAACACTTTCCAATCGTCCTAAAGGTTTACTACATAAAAATAGAAGTTATATAACCATGGGCAGATGTCATGATAGGGACGTATCAAACATTCCAACAATGAAAGGAAGAACAATGTTAGCGTTTGTAAGAACTATGTCAGACACTGATTTTATGTCAGCAATCTCTGATATGTTTATACAAGGAGGAACTGTCGCATTAGAGCCAATTAATGATAAAAATTTTATAATGGAAAGTATGTTAATAAACAAACCGACATGTGTATTGACATCAAGATCTGTCTGGTTATATACAATGAAAAAACAACAAAATGATCCAAAATATAGAAATATTAAATTTCCATTTATGTTAGTACCAATGTGTATAGGTGAAGGCTTAGATGCTAATGAAGAAAAAGTTTTGAATAAGTGGTTAAAAAAAATGAAATCAGGAATTGACATTACAAAATTGCCAATTTCAATTGTTAAAATGAGTATAGCTGGTGGAGACTCTGAACACGGCGGAATTTTTATGACAATTTTTAGAGCCCTTCAATCTAAAAGACCAAGTCACAAACATATAGACGAACCTATAGGAATGGGAGTTTATAAAATTGTAGACATAAAATGCCTAAGAAAAGATGGAACATATTGTGAACCAATGGAGCCAGGAATACTAGTTGCAAATTCTCCTTGTACAATGCACGGATACATCAATAATCCAGAAGCTGACGAAGAATTTTGGGTTACAGATGCATATGGTCGAAAATGGGCAAGCTTAAATGTATATGGATATTTAGACGCGCAAAATAATGCATATGTAAAAGGTCGAAGTAATTTGTTTAATAGCGAGATTCCTAGTTATAAAATTGCAGAGACAATATTAAAAGATACAAAGAAAATTCTATCTTGTGAAGTTGTAGCTATAGAATTAGAAGGTGACACGAAATATGTGGCACATATTGAACCACAAATAGGGGTATCTTATAATGAAGAACAACTAATAAAAAGTACTCTTCTTAGATGCATAAACAAATTCGGAGAAAACATAGTACCAAAATTATATTTTAGAATACGATCTAATGATGAATCGTTTGAAATGACAGCAACATTAAAAAGGAGCTTTAAATCGTTGATTGATGAAGGTATAACAGATAAAGCAATCAAAGCAGAATCTATACCATTAAATTTAGATAATAGAAAAGGTAAAACAAAAAAGTTAATTCATAAAAGGAGATGAGTTAACTTTTTTTATTAAATGTGATATTATTAATAATAAAGGAGAATACGATACCATGAATGATAGCTCACACTTTTTAATTTTAAGTTCTCTATATATGCTTTTTTTGCTAATAATTTTTTTAAACAAAAAACATATTGACACACCAGAACTAAAAATATATAAATATTTATTAATTACCAATATATTAGGTTTGATTTTGGAGTTATGCAGTATATTTTTATGTAAGATGTATGGTCCGAATAGCTTTTTTAATATTGTGTCAAATAGAATGTATTTACTTTATCTATGTTCATATTGTCTTCTTTTTCTAATATATATAATATGTATGTCAATAGGCGAAGAAAAATTTCTAAAGGCAAAAAATAAAATATTTTTTTCCTCATTTATAGTTTTTATGTTTTTTGGACTTTTAGCTACTTTTTTACCATTAGAAATTTATTATGGAGAATACATGTATTCTTACGGTTCTGCAGTAAGTACAGTTTATGTTCTTTCAATTGTTTGTATCGTTATTGCTTTAATTTTTATGATAAAAAACTTAAAAAAAGTAAGAAAAAAAGTTTATGCTCCATTAATCATGTTAATAGTAGGTGTAACTATTGCAGCAATAATACAAAAAATAATGCCACAATTTACACTCATTACTGTAGTCGAATCTATGGCTTTATTAATAATGTACTTCACAATTGAAAACCCAGATGTAAAAATGCTAGAACTAGTTTCACTCGCTAAAGAAGCTGCTGAAAAAGCCAACCACGCTAAATCAGAATTCCTATCCAACATGTCCCATGAAATAAGAACTCCACTTAATGCTATAGTAGGATTCTCTGAATCTCTAAAAGAAGATAATATACCAGATTCTGCTAAAGAAAAAGTAAACGATATCTTAATGGCATCTAATAACTTACTAGAAATAGTAAATGGAATACTTGATATATCAAAAATTGAAGCTAACAAACTAGAAATAATTAATAAAGAATACGATATCCATAGTATGTTAGATGAATTAGTAGCTTTAACAAAAGCTCGTATTGGTGATAAAGGACTAGAATTTAGAGTAAACCTAGATCCATCAATTCCAAGTGTTCTATATGGAGATAATGTAAGACTAAAACAAATAATTCTTAATATTTTAACAAATGCTGTTAAGTATACAAAAGAAGGATTTGTTGAATTTACTGTTTCATCAGTTGTTAAAGACAACATCTGTCGTCTTATAATATCTGTAGAAGATAGTGGAATAGGAATAAAAGAAGAAAGCCTGCCAAAACTATTTTCAAAATTTGAAAGATTAGAAGTAGAAAAGCAAATGACTATCGAAGGTACAGGATTAGGTCTTGCCATAACAAAAAAATTAGTTGACTTAATGAATGGCAAAATTATCGTTCAATCTGTTTATGGACAAGGATCAAAATTCACAATTTCTATAGATCAAAGAATAATTGCTGTAGAAAAACCAGTAACAAAACAACAAGCAGCATCAGAAAGTAAAGTAGTTGATGCAAACGGAGCAAAAATATTAATTGTTGATGATAATGAACTTAATATAAAAGTTGCATCAGTATTATTAAAAAAATATCATTTTAATATTGATTCTTGTACAAGTGGAATTGAATGTATTGCTAAAATAAAAAATAACGAACAGTATGACATAATATTTTTAGATGATATGATGCCACGTTTAAGTGGTAGAGATACACTAAAAAGATTAAAAGAAATGCAAGAATTTAATACACCAGTAATTGCTTTAACTGCCAATGCTATAACTGGTATGAAACAAGAATATTTAAGTTGTGGTTTTGATGATTACCTATCAAAACCTATAGAAAAATTAGAATTAGAAAGAGTAATCAAAAAATACGTTAATAAAATAAATAGTAAATCAGCTAATATAAATATGTTTAAGTCAACTAAATCAGTGTTAGATAAAGAACTTACAATCGAGTTACCAATTTTATCATCAACCTCATCTCAAGAAGAAAATAACTTATCTTCATTAAAAAACATACTACTTGTTGATGATAACGAGCTTAATATAAAAGTAGCCGAATTAGCTCTTAGAAAATATGATTTAAATATCACTTCAGTTAAAAGTGGTAGTGAAGCTATCGAAAAAGTTATAATGAATAAATATGATTTAATCTTACTTGATGATATGATGCCAGAAATGGATGGATGTACTACTTTAGATAATCTAAAGACTATAGAAAACTTTAATACACCAGTTATAATGATGACCGCTTCAAGTGAAGATGAAGTAAAATTAAAAGTAGAAAAACATGGATTTACTGGTTATCTAGGAAAACCAATTAATAAAGATTCATTAGACAAAATAATAAAAGAAACATTGAATTAATAATTCATTTATGATAAAACTAAAATAAGGATGGTATAAAATGAAAGATATTAATTTTTTAAAACAAAATAACGTTGATGTAAATCAAAGCTTAGAACTTTTTGGAGATATAGAAACCTACAATGAAACTATAAAAGAATTTAAAAATAGTATTGAAGGTAAATTGGACCAAATAACAAAGTATTATAATGATGCAGATATGCCAAATTATGCTATATACGTTCATTCATTAAAAAGCGATTGTAAATATTTTGGATTTATGAAATTAGCTTCTCTTGCATATGAACATGAAATGAAAAGTAAAGCTAATGATATAAATTATGTAAGAGAAAACTTTAAAGGCTTAATGACAGAAGCTCGTGAAGTAAAAAGAATAGTATATGAATATTTGGACGAAACTGAATCTACAACAGAATTATATTCAAAACAAGAATCAAAAAAATTAACTCCTAATGATATTATATTAGTAGCAGATGATTCAGAAGTAATAAGAGTATTTGTTAAAAAGATTTTCGATGGTTCATATGAAATAGCATCAGCTAAAAACGGAGAAGAAGCACTAAGTATAATAAAAGAACATGAACATGATAATCGTATTAAAGCTATACTATTAGATTTAAATATGCCTAAAATAGATGGATTTGCAGTTCTAGATTATCTAACAGTCAAAGAACTTATCGATAAAATGCCAGTCACTATAATAAGTGGTGACTCATCAAGTGAAGCTATTAATAAAGCATTTGAATACAAAATAGTTGATATGCTAAATAAACCATTTAATGAAAATAAAATAAAAGAAGTAGTAGAAAAAACAATTAATTATAATAAATAACTAGATGAAAATCTAGTTTTTTGATACCCTTTGCATTCTATAATGTTATAATTAACCTAAGTACAGGGGGTACTTTATGAATGAATTTGAATATAAATCTTTTATTGAAAAAAAGAAAATGGCATTAGACGAACTATCAGTATATTATCAGCAACTAAGACTTTATGAGTCAAAAAATAGTTTAAATAGAGTAGATGCTAAAATACAAATAAGAATATTTGCGCTTATTCGTTTTATTACAAAAATAAATCGCATATTAGAACATAGAGCATTAAAAGTATTAAACGATAAAAGTTTTTATACTAAAGGGCCAAAGATTTATGTATGTCAAAGAAGCACATACTCAATAGAGACGTTGATTGAAAAAATATCTGATTATTTTTCAATGACTACTAATTCGGGAAATGAACTTAGTTACATAGAGCACTTATTACTTACAAATGGTAATCTAAGACTCAAATCATCAAGCAATACCATAGATAATAAAATAATAAAAACTTCACAAATAAATAATTTACTAAACAACGGAGTAGAAGTGATTTTTTCAGAATCATGGTATGCACCTTTTGTTGAAAGTTTAACAGATGATGCAGCAAGTTTAGTAGTTGAAACTGGAGCTACTATAATACCAGTAGCAACAGATGATTTTAAAGTAGGAGATAAAACAGTTTCTGTTATAAATATCGGTAAAAATCTATACATAGGAACTAACAAACCAGAACATATTAAGGAAATAACTAAAATTGTCAGAATAGACTTAGAAAATCTAGAAGACGAAATTTTAAAAGAAAAAGAATATGGTAACGCCCAAAGGCTATACAAAAGGCCATAGATATAGCAAAATTTGGTTTAAGCCTCTAAAAATGCTATAATTAAATTAGTAGAGGGGGATAATCGTGAGTGAATTTAAAGAAAAAAACCTATTTGAGATATATTTTAATATGACTCAAGAAGAAGTTATAGAATATTATCAAGAGTTAAGAAAAAAATTGTTTTTAGAAGATAATCCAGTAAAAGGCATAGAGATTAGGCGTAAAATATATCAAATAATAAGATTATTCTTAAAAATTGATGCTATAACTAAAAAAAGAAAAGTAACAATTCTTGGCGATCAAAGAAATATAATTATAGATTATAAATCAAAATATGAACACGAAGGAAAAGTAAGTTTTACAGGATCAAAAATTCAAAAAGATAAATCCCGCATTTACACATGTACACATATAGGTAGATATGACATAGAAAGTGCCATTTATGGTATAAATGATAGCAGTTATTTTATAATGGCAGACCCAGGGGAAAGCTATCAGAACATTGATGGACTATTACTAAGAGCTCACGGAGTGTCATGGTTTGAAATGGCTAACAGGTTTGATGCTCATACTGTAAATGTAAGACAAATAAAAATATTAAATCAAGGTGGAAACGAATTGAATTTTGGTGAGGCAGCATATTGTTTAGATCCAATTAATCCAGTTGGAAAGATTCACCCAGGGTTAGTCAATAGAGGAATAAAAACAAATTCAAGAATAGTTCCAGTTAGTATGGAACAATATGAAAATAATGGGATAAAAAACTATGTTTTAAATATAGGTAGAAGTATTGATTTAACAGGAGCTTATTCATCAGAAGCTGAAAATATATCTTTCTTTATTCAAAGTGAAATGATAAATCTAAAAAGACAAATATGGAAACAATATGGCGGTGGAAAACCAACAGAAGAAGAATTTATAACTAATCCAGACAGTTTAGAAAGGTATAAAGAATGGATTGACTTTACAATGAGAGACGTTCCTTCATATTACACAATAGAGGATATAATAAGAGAAACGTATCATCCATCAGAATTAACTATAAAATCATTAAAAAAATTAAAATATTTAAAAAGCTAAGTAATTGAAAAAAAGATAAACAAGTGATATTCTTATAATAGAGGTGAGAATGTATGAGTGGAATTTGGCTTCCAGCAACAGCATTAACTATAAGCTTATTCTTGTTTATTATTTTTTTTACTAAAAAAAACATTTCAAACAAGGAAGTAAAAATATATAAAGAATTGTTATTTGTAAGTCTATTCTTTTCTTTAAATGCACTATTAGTTTATATTGTTGCGAAAACAACTGGAAATAATAATATTGTTGGAATAATGCAAAGGATTCATCTTTCCTTGCTTAATATTATTGGATATTTATTCGTCGAATATAACATAGAGATAAATGATTTTAAAGAAAAGAGCAAAAAAAACTTTAATAAAATAAATGAAATAATTTTAGCAATAATCATTATCCTAATAATGGTAATTCCAATAGAAGTAATTAATTATGCTGAAATTCTTGATGTAGGTGGATATGCATATTACGTATCAATATCTGGAATAATCTTATCATTTATATTATTAATTTTATTAATAATAAAATACTTGTTTGCAAATAAAAATATAAGAAAGGGAGTTCCGTTCATTGTCTTAGTATTTTTATTTTGTATAGGTCTACTCTTAAGAGCACACTATCCAGAAATTATAACCGAAACATATTGTGTAGCATTTGCGTTATTAGTTATGTTTTTCACTATCGAAAATCCAGACGTAAAACTCTTAGAGCAAGTATCTCTTGCCAAAGATCAAGCTGAAAAAGCAAACGCTGCTAAAACAGACTTCTTATCAAGTATGTCTCACGAAATAAGGACACCCCTTAATGCCATAGTAGGATTCTCAGAAGCTATTCAAGAAGAAGAAACACTAGAGGCTGCTAAGCAAGACGCAAAAGATATAATTTTAGCTTCTCAGAACCTTTTAGAGTTAGTAAATGGAATATTAGATATCTCTAAACTAGAGGCCAATAAAATGGAAATAGTAAATAATGAATATAATCTAAGAGAAGAATGTCAAAATCTAATGAAGCTAATAAAACCTAGGATAGGAGAAAAACCAATTGATTTAAATCTGGTAATAGCTCCCGACGTTCCAGAAATCTTATACGGTGATAAATCCAAAATCAAAGAAATAATGAGTAATCTTCTAACAAATGCTGTTAAATATACAGATAAAGGTTTAATATCAGTAAATATTAATTGTATAAATAAAAACGATGAATGTTCTCTAATGGTAGCTATAGAAGATACAGGAAGAGGTATCAAACCTGAACAAATTGATAAATTATTTAATAAATTTGAACGTCTAGAAGAAGATAGAAATACCACAATAGAAGGAGCAGGATTAGGACTAGCAATTACTAAAAGATTAGTTGAACTAATGGATGGAAATATTGTTGTTCAATCTGTATATGGAAGTGGTTCAAAATTTACATTCTATTTAAAACAAAGAATAAGTAAAAATAAACCATCATTTAATACTCAATCAAGTAATTCTAAATTAGAACTATATGATAAAAAAGTATTAATAGTAGATGATAATGATTTAAATATAAAAATAGCAGAAAGAATGCTAAATAACTACGGAATAACAGTAACAACATGTCAATCAGGATTCGAATGTATTGATTTAATAAAAAAAGACAATCACTACGATTTAATTTTAATGGATGATATGATGCCAAAAATGAGTGGAACAGAAACTCTGCATATACTACGAGAAATTCCCGAGTTTAAAGATAGAGTAGTAGTTCTAACCGCTAATGCAATTGAAGGAATGAAAGAAAAATATTTGAGCGAGGGCTTCGAAGATTACTTATCTAAGCCAATCGAAAAAAAAGAACTAGAAAGAGTATTAAGAAGATTTTTAAATAATGAAATAGAACATATTAACTTCGACCCATTGCCAGAAGAAATGTTTGAAATAGACGACTCAATTGTTGAAAAATTAAATAAAGAAGAGAATCAATAAAGACATACTATTTTTTAGTATGTCTTTTTAAAATTAAAAAGAATAATATATTAGATATCTAAGCATATTTTTTAGCAATATATCTATTTACGTAGTTATTTCTTATAGATACATATTCTAATGACAATTCATAATAGTTACTTGAAACTCCAATCTCGCATCTATGTATCATATCATTTAACATTTCTAATTTATGGCATATTTTCTTATAAGAATTATTGCCTAAAATACTATCTAACTCTTTTTCAATGAAAGAGTAATTAAAAGTATTAATAATATTTTTTATTTCATCACACTCATATAATGGTCTAACTAAAGTAGCTAAAGAATCTAAACCTTCAACTTTATAAGAATCATAATCTGTATTCTTTAAAGAAATTAAAGCATTCTTTACTCTTGCATCAGAAATTTCATTGTTTCTTAAATCAAGAATATGTTTAATAATATCTTCTGTCTGTAATAGGTTAAATATTTTATTAATTACCATTTCATTCCTTGAAGAGTCATCAATAAAACCACCATTCTTATAATAATCAAATCGTAATTTTATATTTTGACCTAAAGATAATTTACTATTTTTTTGACATAAAATATAATTTAGATGATATGTTAAGTACTCTAAAGTTTTTATACTAGAAGAATCAATATTTTTAAAAAGTAATTCATATTTAATATTAATAGTTGGGAATATATTTGTTAAATCAATACCCTTAAACAAATAATTATTAGAGGTACAATTTTTATAATATAAATTATCATTTAATTTGAATCTATTTTTAAAGCCAAAATCATCAATTATAAACTTAGTTTTAGATATTACATCGTAGATATCATTAATATAGTCATCTCCATAATTAACTATCATTCCATATACAATTAAATATAAGTACTCATTGAGTTTTTGGGGATATTCCTTATCTCGACAGATGTAATCAACAGTAAAGCTAATATGACTGATTAAAGCATTTAAAGGTAGATTTTTTTTCATGATAATTCCCCCTTGATGCCGTGTATACTAACACTATTAATTTCAAAAAGCAAATTTATCCCTTCATATTAAAAAAATTATTCTTATTATGTTTATAAGCAAAGAAAAACTCAAATATTTTTGAGTTTTATATTAATATAAGTTCTGTTCCATCAATAATATCAGTATCTTCAATTTCAACATTCAAATCATACTTTTTGCCATTTGTTTTATTATATATACCATAGCTATCATCTGTTTCAATATCATATCCCAAATCGTTTATTCCCTTTATTAAAAGAGGAAGTAAATCTTTGATTTTTCTTGAAGTAGTAACATATATTTCAAAAGAAGTTTCTAAAGTAGGAACAACTAATCTAACCAAGATTCTTGTATTCATTTTTACTTTCTAACTCCCTTTCTTTTTTCTTTGCCAAGTTTTCTAGGCAAGTATAAATTAGTTTTGCTCCAATCGATTAAAGTATTTGCAAGTACTGTCTTTTCATCTTTTATTATTATGTTATTTTTATTATTTAAATAATCATCAGACGCTTCAATTATTCTTCCAACATTATCTATGAATAATATAGAACTATCATCATTTTTTTGCTTTAATCTGTAAGGATCATACTTTACATTGGAATATGCAAACTGTCCAAATTCAGGAGCTTTTTTTGTTTTAGTATATAATCGGAAAGTTCCAATATCTTTAAAAGATAAACTATTAACTCTAGTATTCAATTTAACTTTAAAAAATAAATCTTCAGCAATATCTATATTTTTTAGTATTTCTTCATTTTCTAAAGATAAAATCAAATGAATACCAAATAAATGTCCAACCCTTATAAGAGTCATCAAATCACTAATAAAATCTTCAGAATCGTCACGCATCTTATCAAAATCATCTATAATTATATAAAGATGAGATATAGGTTCTTTTAAGGTTCCTTCTCGATAGTATTTTTGATATTTATAGATATCCATCGCAACATCATTTGTAATACTAATAGCTTTTTCAAACATTTTTTCACGATATTTTAGTTCATCACTTATTTCATCCAGAACATTACGATATAGCATTAAATCAATTTCATTGTATGATACAAGTAGATGAGGAATTGAATATTTTCCGCTTCTTAATGTCTGTATAATTTTACCAGTGCTACTTTCAAAAATAATAAACTGAACTTGGCATGGGTTATAATTAATACTCATAGACAAGATAAAAGTCATTAAAAATTCAGTTTTCCCGCAAGCAACATTTCCTAGGATAATACCATGTGGCCCATCAGCATTATCAGAAGTATCTAAGTAAAAATTAGAGTTATTTTTTTTCTTACCGATTAGAGTTTTCATATTACAAGAATTATTGTTCTTTTTCCAGAATTCTAATAAATCTAATTGTTCAATAAAAGTAATTCCATATAGCTTTAAAAATGATAATGGAGTAGGAAGGTTATTAACGTTTACACTTTTAAAATCATATTTTTTTAGCAATTTTTTTCCTAAAAGATAGTTATCATATTCCATAAAACTATCTTCTTTAAAATATGTTTTGATATCTTTATTATTATTTAAAATATATGAATTACTAGAGATATTAATAGAAAAGTTAGATTCCACATTCTCGTTATCACCAATATAAATAACAGAAAATCCAATATTACTATTATAATCTTTAATTTTATTAAAGATTTCAAAGTTTTTAAATGAATGATTATCATCTACAAAAATTAAATAGTAGTCATTAAAATTATGATATATTTTTTTATCCTTATTCTTAAATAAACTTAGATTATTTAAAACAGTTTTCATTCTTTCTTCAAATATATCACTTAGATAATTAGAAATAACATTCATTTCGTCATCATTTTCTGCATAGTATCTTATCATTCTATCATTGCTGAAAATATGTGGTAATTGTTTTACATAAGATAAATCAAATTCGCCATTTTTTAAGAAGAAAGCAAGTTTTAAATTTAAAGGACTATGTAAAGAAACAATTTGAGAAATTAGCATATCAAGATATTTATAATTTCCTTTATTTATTTTTAAATTAATTATTTTATCATCAGTAAAATTACATAAAATTGGTATATTTTTTAAACATCTTTCTTCATCAACTAATTCATACATTTTATCAATTAGTATATCGTTGGTAAAAGTAAACATTTCTTCCGCAGGACTGACATTAATTAAAGCATTTTTCGTTCCATTTCCTAATCTAATATTTAAGAAATCTTTATCTTTTATGTTACGACTCCAAATAACATTGTTATTAATTTTATTATAATATTCACTTAATGGTGGAAAGTTAAAATTTAAATCCTTTTCTTGCTTTAAAATTATTTCTTTAATATTATTTTCACATTTTTTTAAGTAGTTAATATATTCGTTTTCTTTTTGAATACGTACATTTTTCTTCCTTTCTCTTTTAAAATAGAAAAAAAGTCCAAATCCTATTAGCAAACAAAGAAGTAAAAATATAAATAAGGAATTAAATTTAGCGCCATTTCCGATTGTTAGATTACTAACTAGACTATATATTAAAATTAAATTTAAACTGACAATTAAGAAAGCAAATATAAAACTTATCATAGTTCTATCATAGGTTTCATCAGGAATAGGTGGTAAAAGAATCTTTATATTTTCATTTGCAACATTACGTTTACAAAAATTATCAATACTTTTTTTACTATCTAATTTATCACCATAAATAAAATCGTTTTCTTTTAAAATATTATCATTATTTTCTTCATACTTAACAAAATCATCAAGATTAAATTCATAATTAGAAGATATACCATTAATTTGTATAAAATCATTCATTAAGATAATACGTAATCCATTAATAAAAATTACATCACCAAAAAAAACTTTGTTAACATCAAATACTCTAGAGTTATTTAGATATATCATAGCTTTTGAATCATTTATAGAAGAAATATAAAAGAAATCATTTTCTTTAAATATCTCTCCCAAGACTATTTCGCCATATAGTTCCTTAATCACAACAGAACATTGATTAGTCGATCCAATTTTAATCTTTTTTAAATTGTTTATATATCTTACAGAATTGTCAAAAAGATTAGGCAGGCAATATAAGTAGAGTATTTCATCACTATCATAAAGAGTAATGTTTACTATTAATCCTTCTTTTAATTCTATATCTTTTTTCACTTTTTTATTTACTATGTAGTTTAACATCGGGTTACTTTTTAGTATCCATTTATCATTGCAAGCTTCTATGTAGATTTCTTTAAAATTACACAAAATCAATGGTGTATATTTTAAAGAATATACACCTTTAATCTCTTTAGGTAAAACAATTTTTGTAATTCTTTTGTTATCTAATAAGAGAACTTCCATACTACACACCATAACTCTCTATTATTCTAATATATTAATTATATCATATGTTAGATAAATATTATTAAGTTTTAATACTTTTTGTTTACATTAATGTTAACTATTAGTAGTCAAATTTATAAAAACTTATAGTATAATTATATTAGGTGATTACATGAAAATTATAGTTTCGGCAGGAGGTACTGGAGGACATATATATCCAGCACTAGCGATTATAAATAAATTTAAAGAAAAAGAAGAGAATTTAGAAGTTTTATATATAGGAACACATAATAGAATGGAAAAAGACTTAATTCCAAAAAGAGGTATTCCTTACGAAGAATTAGAAATTTACGGTTTCTCTAAAAGAGATATCTTGCTCGATTTTAAAAACATTTTTTTAATTAATAAAGCAACCAAAAAATGTGAAAGAATCATGAAAGAGTTTAAACCAGATTTGGTTCTTGGAATAGGCGGATATGTAACGTATCCTGTAATAAAAGCCGCAAGTAAATTAGGAATAAAAACCTTTATTCATGAACAGAATTCTTTACCAGGAAAAACAAATTTAACACTTCAAAAGTGTACAGATTTAATTGGTGTCTCTTTTAAAGATTCTGCTAAAAAATTTAACAAAGCTAAAGGCGAGGTTTTCTATAGTGGAAACCCATGTGGTGAAAACGCATTACATCTAGAACCAATGAGTAAAGAATCATTAGGATTATCAAAAAACAAAAAATTGGTTGTTATAGTAGCAGGTTCTTTAGGCTCTGCAACAGTAAATGAAAAAATGCATGAATTTTTAAATAAAGCAGCTAACTACGAATATGAAATTTTATATATAACTGGTAAATCTTTATATGAGGATTTTATAAAAGGTCAACATTTTGCTAACAATATAAAAGTTTTACCATATTTAGACAATCTTCCAGCCCTATTAAAAAATACAGATTTAATAGTAACAAGAGCAGGTGCCTCAACAATGAGTGAAATTTTATCATTAGCGCTTCCAGCAATATTTATTCCATCTCCATATGTAGCCAACAACCATCAATATTATAACGCTTTAGAAATAAAAAATAATGGCGGTGGTGAAGTAATTGAAGAAAAAGATTTGACAGCCGAGTTACTTTCAACTAAAATTAATGAAGTGCTTGAAAATCACGAAACATATTTAAATATGAAGTCAAATTTAAAAAAAATGAGTATGAATAGTAGTAGTGATTTAATATATAGCAAATTAAAGGAATTGATAAAAAAATGATAAATACACTAAGAACTTATGGAAGCTTAGAAGAACATGCTTCTCTAAAAAATTTAAATACTTATCATATTGGAGGAACGGCTAAGTATTTAATTACACCAAATTCAATTAGCGACTTGCAAAAAACACTAAAATTATTAAAAGAGAATAATATAAAATTTATGATTCTAGGAAATGGGTCAAACATTGTTCTGAATGATAAAGAATATGACGGAGCAATTGTTAGACTATCTAAATTAAATGGTATAGAGATTCATAAAGAAATGCAAATGGTTTATTCTGAGGCTGGAACAATGTTGCCTAAGCTCGCTTTAGAGACAGTAAATAGTTCATTAACAGGCTTAGAGTTTGCTGTAGGAATTCCTGGAACAATTGGTGGATCAATTTATGGCAATGCAGGGGCATATAACGCATGCCTTTTAGATTATGTTTCATCAGTAACAGTTTTAGATGAAAATTTTGATTTAAAAGTTTTAGAACATGAAGATATTGAATATGGTTATAGAACTTCTATGTTTAAAGAAAGTAAAAAATATATTATTGTTGCGGCAAAATTATATTTAAAATCAGGTGATAAAGAAAATTCATTGAAAATAATAGAAGAACGTCGTGAAAGAAGAGTGCAATCACAACCATTAGAATTTCCATCTGCAGGATCAGTTTTTAGAAATCCAGAAGGTGACTTCGCCGGTCGTTTAATTGAGGCATGTGCCCTAAAAGGATATAAAATAGGTGGAGCTGAAGTATCTACAAAGCATGCTAACTTTATCATCAATAAAGCTAACGCATCTAGTCAAGATGTATATAATTTAATTAAATACGTCCATAAAACTGTTAAAGAGAAAACCAATGTTGATTTAATAATCGAACAAGAATTTATAGATTGGGAGTAATAAAAGATGAATAAAAAGGTTCAACAAAAAACAAAAAAAAGATTAAAATTAAGAGTCAATGTACTTATAAAAATTATTATCTTTTTTCTTTTTGTTGGACTTTTTATATTTTATATATCTACATTAAAAATAAATCATATAAAAATAGTAGGGAATAACATAATAAAAGATGTTGAAATTATTGAAAAAGCCGAAATAGAAAACTATCCAGAAATCTATAAACTTAATTTCAAAAAAATAAAGAATGAAATAAAAAGTATTCCGCTAATCAAAGATGTAAAAATTAAGAGAAATATTTTTGGCAAACTAACAATCGATATTACAGAAGATAAAATATTGTTTTTCTATAAATATAATAATAAATTTATTTCTAGTAGTGGAGAATCAATTCCAGATTCCAATATTTTCTACGGTTATCCTACACTAATTAATTTCACGCCAGATACAATATTTGATGATTTTGTTAGTGGCCTAAATAAAATTGATTATAATATAATAAGAATGATTAATGAAATAGAGTATACGCCATATAAATCAGCTGATGGAACTGTAATTGATAATAATCATTTTACCTTAAAAATGAACGACACAAATACTGTCATGATAGATACTGTAAATATTAAAAATTTAAACAAGTATAATACTATTATTGCATCACCTGATATGGATACAAGCCACGGAGTAATATATTTAGACACAATAAATGAAGATCGAATATATATAAAAAGTTACGACACAATAAATAAAGAAGAAGAGGAAAAGAAAAAAGAGCCTATCACAGAGAACAATCAAAATTAGATAAGCTAGCTTTCAAAGGAAGTGATATTATGAATTATAACAAGATAATGGAAGACGAACTTAATTATATTTCAAATCAAAAGAATATTCCAAGTCTTCTTTTGCACAGTTGTTGTGCCCCATGTTCAAGCCACGTTATAGATCTTTTAACAAATTTCTTTAATATTACTATCTTATATTACAATCCTAATATTGAACCATTAGAAGAGTATGAAAAAAGAAAAAATGAAGAATTGAGATTCATTTCCGAGTACCCACATAAGAACTCCATAACTATGTTAGATTGCGATCATGAAAATAATTTATATCACCAAACAATAAAAGGGTTAGAAAAAGAATCTGAAGGTGGAGCAAGATGCATTAAATGTTACTATCTTCGCATGGAAAAAACAGCCAAGTTAGCTAAAGAAAAAGGTTTTGATTATTTTGCAACCACATTAACAGTAAGCCCTTTAAAAAATAGTGCAAAACTTAATGAAATAGGTAAATATCTAAGTGAAAAATATGATATAAAATATTTATATTCTGACTTCAAAAAGAAAGAAGGATATAAACACAGCATAGAATTATCAAAAGAATACAACTTATACCGTCAAGATTATTGTGGATGTATATATTCCAAAGAAGAAAGAGAAAAAATAAAAAATAATGCTAATAAATAAGCATTATTTTTTTGTCCAACAATCTATTTATATCTATCGTAATATGATAAATTCAAATTATCACGGTGCCATTTTAGTGAATCACTTGGTTCGCTAACCAACATAGGTGCACTAAAAGTTTCTTTAACACGTATTCTTTTCCTTACTTTTTCAAAGTCTGATTCTTCGAAGCAATTGCCATACAAAATGGCTAAGTCATATGTCTTGCGTAGAGTTTCTGCAATTTCTTCTGCCTTAAATTCTTCTTCCGCCAGCAATAGCATCATCTTTCTTATGTTAGCTTCCAAGATATCTTGATTGTTTGCAAACAAAGTCGTAAGGTCAAATGGTGTAAATTCAATCATAGCACCATTTCCTTTACCAGGAGCTCTTACACTGTATTCAGAATAGTGCAATATACTAAGCATAAATTCGACAATATATCTTTCATTTAATAAAGATATTCTACGAGGAGCTGAAGTCCCTCTTATGCAACTGAAATTATCGAATTTTCTTAAAACCATTGCAAAACATAAGGCTTTATCAAAAATCGTAACAATTTTATCAGGATGATTTTCTTTAAAAAGTCTATAAGTAATTTCATACTTTCTTAATATATCTTCAAAGAAAAATGTTCTATTATAACCTATACCATATACTTCTAAGTCAAAGTATTCAATACATTCAAAAGTTTTATTAAATGCATGATGTGAAGCAATTATATATTTATTCTCATCCCTTTTAATTCTTTCATTTCCCATAGTACCAACCCCTTTTAATAGATGTATAATAGCTGAAAATACAAAAAAAGTAAAGAAAAAAAGAGAATCATTATTGATTCTCATAAAAATTCTTAACGAATTCATCATAAGCTAAATAGCATATATCATCTTTCTTAGGTTCGTTATAAGAAAGATCTTTTTGCTTACAAACTTTTTTTACAATATAATCAGTAAAATGTGGATTTCTTACTAGAATAGGACCCAATAGATATGTACCATAAAAATTATTATATAGAATACCTTCAGTAGTAACATTAGGAGAACTACCAGTTCCTTTGACAACTTCAAACAAATTATTACTATATTTACTCATAACAGATAACCTATTTTGAAAACCAATTATTTTTTCATCAATTAAAGAACAAGTATAGTATTGGTCTTCAATAATTCTAAACTCTTCTTCAGTAACTATATAATCAAAAATATGGAGTGCTTCAATTTCTTCTCCGTTATTATTCATAATAGATTTGCCAAACAAATCAACAGCATTTCCTGTTATTAAGAAAAATTTGTTTGTATAAATAGCATCTTTTATATTATCTCTATATTTCAATATATTATTTAATACGATTTTTTTATTATTATCAGTACCAGAACCTATATAGTAAACATCGTATTTATTAAAATCAATATCATCTTCAATACTTAAAAAATAAACCTCAGTTTTAATATTTTGATCTTCAAATTTTTTCTTTAAGTATCTTATATTACCATTTTCTCCATATAAATTCATAATATCATAATATAAATGAGCGATTTTAACCGTTTCCATTTTCATCATTCTCCTCTAGCATTCTTTTTAGTATACCAGTAAGTTCAATACAACACATAGTATATATGTCACCAACACTTTTTTCTCTAACTTCATCAGGGATACGCTCTAAATCATCAACTAATATAAGTTTATCTTCCTCAATTCCAGCAAAAGAAAGTCTTGCAGCAACATCATATCTAAATCTTCCAATACAATAAATTTTATCGATATTCTTACAATTAAGTAATTCAAATTTTATATCCCATAACCAAGATATGTCATTATGAGGATGTCTTCTAGAAACATTATTAAATCCAATTATTATTGATTTCTTACCAGGTTGGTCAGTAATGTATTTAATAGATTGATAGTAGCTTAAATTATTTTCATTTTTAGACTCAAGAGAAATTAACTTTCTACCATCAAAACTTGATATTTTTCCACGTTTACTTTCATGTTTATTCTCGTTTAGAACATCTAAAATGTCTTTATCTTCAACACCAATTGTTTTGCAAAGAGCATAAGCAGCAATAGTATAATAAACAGCGTACAAAACATTTTTATCAAGTAAAACACTTTTACCATTTATTTTAGCTTTCTTTTTTTCTAAATTAACATCTGTAGCTTCAAAATCAACATTCCCACGTTTAAAATCACAAATAGGACAATGGAAATTACCAATATGTCCATAATGATAATAATCATAAATTAATTTTCTATTACATTTAGGACAATATGCATAATCAACTAAATCACTTGCACTACCAATATAAGAATCTTTTGTTTTTCCAATACCATATCTAATCACTTCATTTTTATGAGTATATTTAAGTCTATTAACTAATGGGTCATCAGCATTAATAATAAGTTTTGTATTATTTCCAATACCTTTTAAAACATCTGCAAATACAATATCAGAATTACCATGACGAGCAGGTTGATCTCGTGTCATATTAGTAATTATTAAATGAGTCATCTTGTTTTTTCCAAAAATCAATTTTAAATGTCTTTCATCACATTCTAGTAATAATACTTCGTGTAAAAATTCGCCTTTAGAATTGCAGTTATTCAGTATAAGAGTAGTAGCTGCTAAAACGCCATTGCTTCCATTTTTGTTATAGCATACATCATAACCTTTTTTAGTTAAGATATAATTTATTAATTCGGTAGTAGAACCTTTTCCAGAAGAACCTGTAACTGCAATAACATATTTAGGATATTTAATGTTTTCCAATATTTTTTTCTGTCTTAAAACATCATATATAATATATCCAGGATAAACGGAACCATTTTTTTTAAATAATTTACAAATTTTGGTAATCAATTTATTAATAAAAATAATCAATCTAAGTTTCATAAAAAACACCACCTGTAAAAATTATAACAGAAAATAATAACTACCATTTAAAAAACATGCAAACTTTTACATATTTTGTCGAAACAATAGAATCTTGTAATTGCATTTGGTATATTATTTTTGGTGATAATATGGAAATGATTTTTTCAAATAATACATTATATATAAACATCGAAGAAAGAATAAACTTTAGCTTAATAAATAAATTACAAAATAAGTTATATAGAATTATTGACTCATATAATATAAGTAACATAGAAATAACAATCCTAAACGAATCATACTATGATAAAACTCTAATAAATGACCTAATTAATGATTATAAAACAAAGTATAATGGTCACTTAATTGTAAAGTAAATAAAAATAAAGTTGAACTACAAATCATTTATATTATAATAAAACTATAAACGAGGTGTTCATATGACAAAAATTATTGTTTACTTAACTTTTATTCCTTGGTTGCTTTATTTTTCATCATTATGTAATAATGCTATAAAAGATTTAAAAGAAAATAAAGTGACTAAAAAATGGATAAAAGAGAATATCTTTAAAATATTTCATTTTGAAAATATAATTTTATTTGCTATATTCATTTATTTTTCTGCTTATTATCATAATGCGGATCAAATATGGTTAGTAGATGTCTTATTATTTTCAGCAATAAACCTTTATTTATTTTTTAATAGATATTATGATAAAAATAGAAATAAAGGGAAAATAGGAACAAATGATATTTCGACTATTTTAATTTTACTATTAATAACATTAATTCCATTCATATACTATGTAAGTAAAAGAAATCATGTAGTTACATATTACATTTTATTTGCCTATAGTTTCTTTAATTACATTATTTCTTATATTGCTATAAACATCAATAAAGCTATAATAAAATTAATTAAGAAAAACAATGAAAAATAATTATAATATAGAAAAAATAATTGATAGTTTATATAATAAAGGTTATTCAAATTTTTTATCTTCAAAGGAATTAGCATTAGTAAAAGGAAAATTAAGTGAAAAAGAATATAATATCTATAATTTATATAATGAAAGTAATAAAGTGATATTATATAAAAAGAATATTCCAAAAATAAAACTATTTAAAATAGAATCGAAAATAGAATTAAGACATCAAGATGTACTTGGTACTATTTTTTCTCTTGGGATAAAAGAAGATACATTTGGAGATATAGTAAAGTACGACGATTCGTTTTATATTTTTTTGTTGCCCCATTTAGTAGAGTATTTCAAATCAAATTTGGTCCAAGTTAAAAATAATCCAATAAATTTAGAAGAAGCAGATATATCTCTTGCTACAAATTTTGAACAAGAATATATAAAAGAAGAATTTATTGTTTCATCGTTGCGCATAGATAACATTGTAAGCACAATAGTAGGTGAAAGTAGGAAATCTACGCTTGAAAGATTTAAAAATAAAGAAATCATCTTAAATTGCGAGGAAGAAATAAAACCAACAAGAGTTTTAAAGGAGAATGATGTTTTTAGTATAAGAAAAAAAGGCAAATATAAGTTTAGCACCATAAAAAAAGTTACCAAAAAAGGTGGTTTTATTATTGAAATTCTAAAATATAAGTAAATTTTTACGAAAAAATTAGTAAAATTTGCTTATTTTTATTTGTTATAGTATACTTTAGCCAGATGTTGAAACGGGGGAAATAAAAGTGGAAAAAAGAAATCAACAGTCAAATATTAGAGGTAACGCTGGAGAGTCTCAGCAAAATGAACAACTAGAAACTAAGAAAAAAAAGAAATCTAAAAAATCAGGTGCTAAAAAAGTAACAAAATGGTTATCAATCGGCGGTTTAGTTGCAGCATTAGCAATCGGTGGTGGATACATAGCTGCTAAAGGTGGAATAGATTTTTCTAAATATCTTGGAACTAAAGAATCTAAGTTAGCTAGTAGTCTAGTAGAAGAGTATACAGTTGATGGTGTATTTAATTCACCAGAATCAGTAATTATTGATCGTGCATATGACTGTAAATACTGTGATGGAGAAGTTTTAGCTTCTGCAATGATTTCTTCAAACGTTAAATATTGCGAAATATTCGATGAATATTATACTGCAGATGGCCATGATATTGCTATTGTAACACTACAAGGAGAAAGAGTTGAAAGCGTTAAAGCAGACAAAATAGTTGTTAATGGAGCAACAATCTACATGCCACCAGCAGGTTATGAATTAGAAGGCGATTTAGCAGTTAGAACAGTTACTGAAACAGTTGTAAAAATCGTTCCAAAAAGTCCAACTGGAGACTATTCTAACATCGTTCTTGAAGGAGTTAGAGATTATGAAATCGTTAATATAGAAGAGCGCCAAACTAGTCTTTTCTCATCAATGAATGATATGGTTTTAATTGTTGACGTACCTGATGACGCAGTTTTAGAAAACAATCAATGTGTAGGCGCATTAAATTTAGTACCAAAAAACAGATAAAATAGCCAAAAAACACTTGTTATAAGTGTTTTTTTTTGATACAATAATTGCGGCTTTAAAAAGCAAATTGACATGAATGTGGATTTGTTACTCGAGTGCCGAAGAGGTGAGTAACAAAGTAGAAGCAGACAGATGTATAACGAAGGAGGGAAATTTTTATGGCCGTAGTTTCATTAAGTTATTTATTAGAAGCTGGAGTTCATTTTGGACATCAAACAAAAAGATGGAATCCAAAAATGAAAGAGTACATTTACACAACTAGAGATGACATTTATATTATCGATTTACAAAAAACATTAAGTAAAATCGAAGAAGCATATGCAGAAATAAACAAAATTGCTGCAAATGGAGGAACATTCCTATTCGTAGGAACTAAAAAGCAAGCTCAAGAAGCTGCAAAAGAAAACGCAGAAAGAACAAATTCTTATTACGTAACTGAAAGATGGCTAGGAGGAACTTTAACAAACTTCCGTACTATCAGAAGCAGAGTAAAACGTTTAGAAGAAATCGAAAACATGGAAAAAAATGGAACATTCGATGTTTTACCTAAAAAAGAAGTTATTGAATTAAAGAAAGAATATGAAAAACTAAATAAATTATTATGTGGTATTCGTTCAATGGACAAATTACCACAAGCTATGATTATTGTTGATCCTAAAAAAGAAATCAATGCAATAAGAGAAGCTAGAAAATTAAATATTCCAATATTTGGTATTGTTGATACTAACTGTGATCCAGATGACGTAGATTTCGTTATCCCTGGTAATGACGATGCAGTAAGAGCAGTTAAAGTAGTTTTAGGAGTATTAGGAAATGCTATTGCAGAAGTTAATGGAGGAGAAATAATCGACTACATTACTGAAGAAGATAGAAAACCAAAAAAAGAAACTAAAAAATCTGAAGTTAAAGAAGTTGCTTCAGTAGTTGAAGAAGTTGCTGAAGAAGTAGTAGAAAATACAACTGCAACAGAAGACTTAAGTTCAAAAACTTTAACTGATTTAAAAGCATTAGCTAAAGAAGCTGGTATCAAAGGATACACAAGCATGAAAAAAGATGAATTAATTGCATCTTTAAGTGAATAATATTTAATTTTAGAAGGAAGGTTACACTATGATAAGCGCAAGTTTAGTAAAAGAACTACGTGAACAAACTGGTGCAGGTATGATGGACTGCAAAAAAGCATTATCAGAATGCGATGGAAATCTTGAAGCTGCAGTTGATTGGTTACGTGAAAAAGGTATCGCTAAAGCTGGTAAAAAAGAAGCAAGAATTGCTGCCGAAGGTTTAGCTGATATATTTGTTAATGGAAATAAAGCAGTAATTGTTGAAATAAATGCAGAAACTGACTTTGTTAGTAAAAACGATGAATTTAAAGAGTTAATTAAAACTGTTGGAGAAACTGTTTTAAATAGCGACGCAAAAACTTTAGAAGAAGCTAATGAATTAGCTACTGAAGAAGGAACAATAAGAGATTTAATGATTGCAAAAACATCAAAAATCGGTGAAAAACTTGATTTCCGTCGTTTAGCAGTTATTGAAAAAAATGATGATGAAAACTTTGGTACATATTTACATATGGGCGGAAAAATTGCTGTTGTAACAGTAGTTAAGGGTGCCAATGAAGAAGTTGCTAAAGATGTAGCAATGCAAGCAGCTGCTATGAAACCTAAATATGTATTTAAAGAAGACGTTCCAGCTGATGAAGTAGCACGTGAAAGAGAAGTTCTAAAAGAACAAGCTATGAATGAAGGTAAACCTGCTGAAATAGCTGAAAAGATGGTAGAAGGAAGATTAAATAAATACTTCAAAGAAATCTGTCTTTCAATGCAAGCGTTCATCAAAGATGGAGATATAGATGTAACTAAATACGTAACTAACAATGGAGGAGAATTAGTTGGTATGACAATGTTCTCAGTAGGTGAAGGAATTGAAAAACGTTCTGATAACTTTGCTGAAGAAGTAATGGCTCAAATCAACGCTTAATAATTAGACACTTTTTTACAAGTGTCTTTTTTAAAGAATCATATCTAAAAAAAATCATGGTATAATAACTTAGAGGTGCAAGTATGAAAACAGAAAATAAAAAAATTGTAACAAAAATAATATACGCCTTTTTGTTTATTGCAATGATCGTAGCTTTTGTCTATCTAAGCGAAAAATACGCATCGAATAGTGTTCCAAAAGTTTCAGTAATTCAAGATTTTTACAGTGAAATAAAAAGCAACAAATTCGAAGTAATAAGAGGAAAAAAATTTATATCTTTAATAAAGACTGGCAAAAATGTTGTATTTGTAGGAAATAGTAATTCTGAGTATTCACAGAAATATATTTATGAATTAGAGACAATTATTAATGAATTAGACATCGACAAAATATACTATTACGATATCAATAATGATAAAACTCAACAAAACTCAAATTACTATAAAATAAGAGAGCTTTTAAACGGATACTTAACAACTACAGACAATAGTCAAAATAACCTATTTGCGCCAAGTCTATATATTATTGATGAAGGTAAAGTTAAATACTATAATACTGAAACAGTAGCAACGAAAAACACTGAAACAGTCGACGATTATTGGACCAAAGAAGCAGAAGAAAAGTTTAACAAAGAAATTAGCGAAGCAATAAAAAAATATTATTTGAATAATAATTAAAATTGCATTATAATTAATACATTAAAGGAGAGAAATAAAAATGATAGATAGTGATATCGAATTAAAAATGATGCATACTCTTGAAACTATGGATACAAGACTTTCAAGTATTAGAGCAGGACGTGCAAATCCCGCTTTAGTAAATGGTATAAATGTAGAATATTATGGTACACCAACCCCAATTCAAAGTCTTGCAAACATTACAGTTCCAGAAGCAAAAACCTTAATGATTAAGCCATTTGACAAAGGATGCCTTAAAGATATTGTAAAAGCTATCCAAGAAGCAAATTTAGGTATTAATCCAACAGATAATGGTGAAACAGTTATTCTTTCTATTCCTCAATTAACTGAAGACAGAAGAAAAGAATACGTTAAACAAGCAAAACAAATAGCAGAAGAAACAAAAGTGGCTTTAAGAAAGGTTCGCCAAGAAGCTAACGAAGATATTAAAGCTGATGAAACAGTAACAGAAGATGTAGAAAAAACAATGCTTGAAGAAGTTCAAAAATTAATAAACGACTATAATAAAAAAGTCGATGAAAAATTAAAAGAAAAAGAAGAAGAATTAATGACAGTTTAGCAAACATTATGTTTGCTTTTTTCTTTGTCCTAATATATAATAAATAACATTGTCAAATAAATAAAAACTGAGGAGAGATTTATATGAGTCGTCTTGAAGAAATAGCAATAAAATATCAAAGAATAAAAATTGGAAAAGATTTATTCTTATTGGTTCCTATAGAATTAATTGAAGGACATTCTGTAAGTACAATATTTTATAGCATAGAAGAATACAAAGTATTAGAAAGTAAGGAATCACTTGAAGAAAATGATTTTTTAGTAGATAATATAAGTAATGTAAGATATTTATGTTGCATTTATGAATATGACAATCCAGAATTCGTCAAAACATATTTCTTTGAAGAAGAAAAAGATAAAGCAATAGTAGTAGATACAAGCCAAAACAGAATAAGAAAAGTAACTATTGATATAAATATGTTTAGAAAACAAAATATCGAAGAAACATATCAAATAAGTCAGTCACAACCAAGTGTTATTTTAAATGAAAGCTCTATAACAAGGTTATTAAATCTAGAGAGTATTGAAGCAATAAGAGCAGAGCTAGAAAGATACAAAAAATCTGTATGCAATTTTGCCCAAAAAAATGCTGCTGATAGTTTAACAAAAGTTAGCGTCCAAAATGGACATGTAACTGAAGTAAATATTGATAAAAATATATTAGGAATAAATGCCAACAATAACAATGATATAAATTCATTTTCTATAAACACCAACCAACATGCAATAGATCCTAAAACAATTTCAGTATCAGGCCTAGAAAAGTATATTAAAGAAAGAGTTTTTGGGCATCCAGATGAAATAAAACGTATTGCAACAATTTTAGTAATGAATCTGCGTGCTACAAAAGAAGACGGAGTAGAATCAATTCTAATTCCAGGACCAACTGGTACAGGTAAAACTGCTACAATTGAAGCTGCAAGCGAATATTTAGGAGTACCATTCAAAATAGTTGATACAAGTAATTTAGTTGCACAAGGAATAAAAGGTTCTTCAATAGAAGATGAGTTACTATCTTTATATACACTAGCAAATAATGATAGAACAATAGCAGAAAAAGGAATAATAGCGTTCGATGAATTCGATAAATTAAGTCAATCTGATTTAGATATAAAAGGTCCAGTAAAGAACATTCTCCTAAAATTTATTGAAGGAACAACATATAGAATTGAAAGATTAAAAGGCGATGTATTAATAGATACAAGACTTTTATCAAAAATATTTTTAGGTGCATTTGAAGAATTATTTACCGAAGAAAAATCAATTGGCTTTGGAACTAGCGTGAAAGAAAGCCATCGTCGAAATTTTAGTTTAAAACGTATGTACGAAAAGCAAATATATTCAAAAGAATTAATTACAAGAATACCACATGTCATCCCATACTATGAACTAAGCGAAGAAATAAAAAGAGATATTATATTAAAATCTAAACTTAGCAAATATTTAAGTAAGAAAAGACGTTTTGAAAGAGATTTTAACGTCGAATTAATTGCTGAAGATAGTTACATTGAAGCTTTATTGGCAGCACTACATGAAGAAGATAGAAGTATAAGAGACTTAAATAATCTTATATTGAGTTCGCTTTCAGAAGCCGAACACGAGTTGCTTGAACAAGAAGGACATGTAAAAAGACTTGTTCTAACAGGAGAAACAGTTTCTGATCCTAGAAAATTTAATTTATCATAACAAAAGAAGCATTAAGCTTCTTTTATTTTTTGGCAAAATAAAAACCACAATATGTGGTTTATTATTTAAAAATGGTGACCCCGAGGTGATTCGAACACCTGACCGATCGCTTAGAAGGCGATTGCTCTATCCAGCTGAGCTACGAGGTCATAACTCACGGAACAAACTAATTATATAACAAAAATAATTAATTATCAAGCATAAATTCATCTATTTTTATAGAATCAATCATAAATATAACGTTTTCAACCCCAAAAGTGTCCATAATAGAATAAGAAATAGCATATTTAACTTCTTCTTTTAACTTTCCTTGGTAAACACTATCTAATAAAACTGAATTAAAATCTAATGATATTTCCTTTTCTGTAGCCTCATAGTTCATCAATTCTACTTGATAACTTAAATGGCTTAAAAGATTTGTGTTATTAAGCCTATTACTTTTAAGACTATTAATAATAATCTCAGTCTTATCGCTAGAATCATTAGTTATATAAGATACAGGAATAAAGTAATAATCATCCATTTTACTCAAATAATATACAGTAACTAAACTAGTATCATTAATTGAAGATATATCAATTATTTTATTAATTCCATAACTTCTATCAAGATAAAGTCCCAATTGTTTATGAGATTTTGGTAGTTTATTTAAATGTTCTCCTTCAACAAATACCATAATTTTATTAACTTGTTTAATAGTAGTCATAGTAAAAATCAAAGACTCAATCATTTTATCTTCATTTTCTTCATCAACTTCTAAAATTTCTTTACTAAAATTAATTTTTAATATTCCATCTTTCAACTCGTAGTCAAGAACTCTAGTATTTTTAGGAATAACAGCTTTGAATCCTTTAGGTAAACTATTATTATCATTATTAATTATTAACGAATTTAATAGATTAAATATTTTATCATTTATATTTTTTAAATCTTTACTTGGAATTTCTGTCATTGCCACAAAATTATTTTCATCAATTAAATAAATATTTATTTTTGAATTTGTTTTTTCTCTTATTGGTTCATTTATTTCCTCTGGATAGTTATATAAAATTATTGCTAGTAATAAAAGCATAGAAGTAATAGCAATCTTTTTAAAAGTAATTTTTTTTAACATATTAACCACCTAATTAAATTATATTTAAAAAAAAGTTTTTAAGAATAAAAACCCTCTTAAAGGGTTTTTAGAAAAATCTCATTTAATTTAATCAATTCGACAATTGCTTGAGCTCTACTGCGTACATCTAATTTTTGAATAACATTTGATATATGGTTTCGAACTGTTTTTTCACTTATACCAAGTAAGTCTGCAATATCAGATGTTGAGTAATTCAAAACAAGTAAGTCAAATACTTCTTTTTCTCTCTGTGTTAATATTTTCTTCATAAAATCTCTCTTTCTTACTATTATATTTTATGAAGAAGAGGACTTATTTGTTAACTAAACTTGACTGTAATATATTTGTTTCCCTTTAAAGTTTCTGTAACTTTTCTAATAACATTATTAGCAATAGAATAATCATTTTTTTCAGCTTCAATAACAATTGTAACATTAGTACTATTTATTTTTACAAATGATTCATATCCGAACTCATCCTTTAAAAGCTTTTCTATTTTTTCCTCATCGCTTTTATTATTAGATATCATTAGCAAATCATTATATGCATCATTTTTACTCTCAATATCGCTAGTTTCACTCAATAAAACATCCTGTAGTTGATTAATTGTTTCAAGAACTTCTTCATCATTGCGAACTCTAAGAGAAACTAATTCTGTACTCTCATTGACAACTAATGTCGTATCATTAGTATCTACATCAGAGACAAAGTCAGACAAATCACTCTCATTCATTGTCACATAAAAAATACTCAAAACTAAAATAATACTAAATAAAAAGGTAAACCAAATACTTTGTTTATTTATCATTTTCTTTCCTCCATTACTAATATATAATATTAATTTTAAGAAAAGTTTATACATATATTTACTATTTTTATAAATTATATTATTATATTTATAGGTGATTACTATGAAGAAAAAAGAAATATCTAAAAAGAAAAAAATACTTTATATCTTATTTTTTATTGCATTATTTTTATGTATCAATGTTGTATATGCTGCAACATCATCAAAAATAAAGTTCTGTGATTACTCAGGTGTAAGAAGAACTTTTAAAGTAATAGGGATTATAATTAATTTAGTAAAGATAATAGTGCCACTCATCCTAATGGCTTCAGCAATGGTTTCTGTTTTTAAAACTGTTACAACAGGTAAACCAGAAGATTTTAAAGCAAGTATATTACAAGTCGTAAAACAAGGAATAGCTGGTTTAATTATATTCTGTCTTCCAGGACTATTAAACTTTGTATTTAATTCACTAGTCGGATATGACGACACCGGTTTTACAAGTTGTACTACTTGTTTGCTTGACACAGAACACTGTACAATACCAGACAAAGATCCAGAAATTTATACAGACTAAAAACGAGATTTAACTCGTTTTTTAATTTTAAAAAATTTTTTTAATAAAAAAGAAGGATTTTACTCTCTCAACGGAGAATATATAGGGTGAAGGGAGTAATTATGAACAAAAGATATATTGTAAGACAAAATGATATAAAAGATTGTGGAATCTGTTGTTTAGAATCTATCATTAAATATTATAAAGGCTTTGTACCATTAGAAACACTAAGACTAGACACAAAAACCAATAATAAAGGAACAACAGCTTATAATTTAATAAAAGCAGCACAAAAATATGGATTTAATGCAGTAGGAAAAAAGAATATAAATTTATCTGATAAAAAAATAATTTTACCAGCAATTGCACATATTGTAACAGACAAAGGAATTAATCATTTTGTCGTTATATATAAAATAACTGATAAATACATATATGTAATGGATCCTGCAAAAGGTTATACAAAAGAAAAAAAAGAAATTTTTGAAAAAAATTGGACAAATATTTTATTGATATTTAAACCCTATAAAAAAATACCTCTATATGAAATAAAAAACAATATTTATAATTTACTTATTCATATCATATTAAATCAAAAAGAATTAATATCAAAAATTATTGTTACAAATGCTATAATAACCATGCTATCAATATTAATAAGTTATTTTCTAAAGTTCGTTATATCAAGTATTGAGTCAAGTTATATAAATAGTACATTTTTTATAATATTAGTTTTCTTAATTTTAAATATTTTCAAACTATTTTTCAATTATATCAAAAACAATCTATCAATATATCTTAACAAAAACATAGATTTATTAATTATACCAGAATTCATAAATCATATATTCAATCTCCCTTTAAATGTTATCATTTCAAGAACAACAGGAGAAATTTTAACCAGAGTAAAAGAATTAAATAATATCAAAGATTTATTCAGTGAAATTATTATAAACATTATTCTAGACTTTCTTCTAGTAATCAGTTCAATATTTTTCTTATATAATATAAGTTCCAAATTATTTTTTATTCTTTGCATAGTAGGGATTCTTTATATTATAGTAGGAATAGTATCAAACCCTATAGTTTTTAAGAAAATAAATGATAACATAGATTTAGAAACAGAATTTAATTCATTGCTTAGTGAAAAAATAGATTCATTAGAATCAATAAAGAATTTAAATATCACTAAAAAAGAAATAGATTCATTAGAGACATGTTATTCGAATTATCAAGAAAACACCTTCCAATATTCCAAGTTTTTAAATTCATTGTTAACTATTAAACATATTATTAATGACTTAGGTTTATTTATTATAAGTAGCTATGGTGTATATTTGATAAGTAAAAATGAAATAAGTATATTATCATTAATAACTTTTAACTCACTTTTAATGTATTTTATAGAACCAATAGAAAATACAATTGATATTTTGCCTAAATTTCAATTAATTAAGTTGTCATTAAATAAGATTAGTGAATTTTTAAATCTTTCGCCAGAAAATCTAGGACGAGCCGATAAATTTTCAAACGGAGATATAGTATTTAAAAATGTTTCATATGCTTATGATGACTTTAACGAAACAATAAGAAATTTCTCTTTTACAATTAAAAGAAAAACTCATTTGTTGATAAAAGGAGAGTCTGGTACAGGCAAAAGTACATTATGTAAAATGCTAAATCATTATATAAGTGAATATCAAGGGAATATATTAATAGATGACATTAATATAAAAGATTATTCTTTAATGACACTTAGAAAAAACATCTTGTACGTATCACAAAGAGAGAAAATATTTAATGATACAATTTATAATAACATTGTTCTCGATAAGAAAATTTCTAAAAAAGAATTAAATTTAATTTTGAAAATAACTAAAGTAGATGAAATAATTAATAAAAAATCTATGCGTCTAGATTCAATTTTGTATGACGAGGGATATAATTTAAGCGGTGGAGAAAGACAACGTATTATATTAGCAAGATCGTTGGTACAAAATCCACCAATATTAATATTAGATGAATCGTTAAGTGAAGTTGATAAAAAAACAGAAGAGTATATATTAAAAGAAATAGATGAAATGTATAAATCAACAACAATATTATATGTTTCTCACACTAACACATCGTGCTTTAAAAACGCTGTAGAAATGAGGAAAATGTGATGATAAAAAAACTAACATTATTAGAATTAACACCAAAAAATCACTCCTTATCGTATATTTTATTTTTCATAGCATTCATAATATCATTCTATTTTTCTTATACTTATAAAACTTATGACGTTTATAGTACTACAGGAATCGTAAAATGTGATGAAATATGCGGCATAACTGTAACACTACCATATAATAAGACCGATATTTTAACTAGAGAACCATATATTAAATTTCAAGACGAGAAATATTATATAAACAAAATTGAGTATGAAGAACCATATTTAAACAATAACATTCCTTTAGAAGACATAATTTTGTATACAGATATGAAAACAGACGCTAAAATAATAAATTTTCAAATACTTTATAACAAGCAAAGAATAATCACAAAATTTAAAAATATTATAATAGAAAGGAACTAGAAATGAACAAATTATCAAACGAAGAATTACATAACATTAATGGTGGAGGAATAAAACTATCAATAGGTGCTTACATGATCATAGGCGGAGCAGCATCATTCATAATAGGTTTGTTTAATGGCTATTTAAGACCATTAGGATGTTCAGCATCAAAATAGGTGGCCAAATGAGCAACGAAGAATTATATAATGTTATAGGAGGGGCTACTTCTTATACAAGTGCGACATTTTTAAACGCCATAGCAAGAGGAATTGATTCTCTTTATAATATTGGGAGAGCTTCTGGAACAGCATTGAGAATGCTTATAACAGGTAAAAGATGTAAATAAAGAAAAAGAAGAGAAAAAACTCTTCTTTTTTTTGCTTTATAATGTACATTTCTAAGCTTTTTTCTTGTCAAAAAAAAGATGAAGTGTTATAATCTATAATAGTTAATGAAGGGAGGGAGATTATATGACTAAAGTTGTAGTACAAAACGGTAACATTGATGCAGCATTAAAGAAATTCAAAGTTAAAGTTGCAAAAAGTGGAGTCCCTTCTAAACTTAAAGAAAAAAAATGCTATGATAAACCTGGAGTTAAGAGACGTAAAGCTAAAGAAGAAATGATTAGAAACTCTCGTAAACGCAAAAGAAACGATAGATAGGTGATTAATATGGCATTAACAGAAACAGTAATAAAAGATATGACAGAAGCAATGAAGTCACAAGATAAATTTGCTTTATCAGTATTACGCATGTTAAAAAGCTCACTTCAAATGGAAAAAATCAATTTGAAACACAATTTGTCAGATGAAGAGGCAACAACAGTTATCAAACGTCAAGTAAAACAAAGAAAAGATAGTATAAATGAGTACGAGAAGTATAATAAACAAGAAGAAGTAGCAAATCTTAACAGAGAGATTGAAGTACTATCAAAATATTTGCCAGCTGAAATTAGTGAAGAAGAAATTAATAAAACACTAGACATTATTTTTGATGAACTAAAACCAGAATCAATGAAAGATATGGGAAGAGTAATGAAAGAAGCAACTTCACGTCTTGGTGCTGGTGCAGATGGTTCATTAGTAAGCAAGCTTGTAAAAGAAAGATTAAATAAATAGATGATGTAAATCATCTTTTTTTATTTCTTATTTTTCTCTAAAATAAAATTGCTAAATACCTCATATATTTAATTAGGGTGATAATTAATGCTTATGTCAAATTTAAAAAAATATATAAAAAATGATTTATATAATATTAATCTCAGTTCAAATAATATATATATAAATAATTATGAAAAAATAAATACCATAAATGATAATTTAATATCAATTAAGTTTAAAGACTTTAAATTAAACATCAATGGTAAATCATTCAAAGTATCAAAAATGGTTGACAAAGAAATATTATTTAATGGTTATATAGAAAGTATGGAATACATTTATAAATAATAACATTAAAATAAGTATAAAAACAAAATCACCTAATAAAACCATTAAATATATAAGAAATTTAAATATAAATATCTATTCAATCGAATACCAAAAAGAAGAAATAAATCTAATTGTTAAAGAAAAAGATCTAGAAAAAATAGAAAAGTATTATAACTATTCCATTGTTAATATATATGGATTAAAGAAAATATCAAGTATAATAAAAAAAGAAAGAATTCTCATAGTTGAATTCGTAGTAATACTCCTTCTTATATTTACTTATACAAGATTCATTATAAATATAGAAATACTAACGAATAATAAAAATCTTCATAGAGCAATTGAAAACGCATTAGAAAAATCTACTATAGAAAAATACACACTTATAAAAAGCGAAAAAGAATTATCAAATATAAAGGAAAATATCTTAAAAGAGAATAAAGACAAACTAGAATGGATTAACATAGAAAGAAAAGGCATGAAATATATCATCAATGTCGAGCAAAAAATAGAAAAAAACAAGCAAGAAAAAGAACCTTATTGTAATGTTATTTCTAAAAAAGATGCCATAATAACCAAAATAATTACATCAAATGGAATGGAATTAAAAGATATAAATGACTCAGTCAAAAAAGGCGAAATAATAATATCTGGTGATATAAAATATAATGAGGATACAAAAAGTCAAGTATGTGCTGCAGGAACTGTCTATGGGAAAACATGGTACACTTTAAATATTTCCCTTCCTAAAATTCATGAAGTTACGGAAAGATTAAATAAAAAAAGAAATAATCTTCTAATAAAATACAATAATAAAAAATATAAAATATTTAAACCAAGAATTGGATCCTATGAAGAAGAAAATAAAAAAATAATAAATTTTTTTGGAATAGAATTATATATTCAAAAAGAATATGAAGTAGAAATTAAATCAAAAGAATATAGTAGTAAAGAATTGGAAGAAATTCTGCAAAAACTAGTCGATGAAAAAATGAATAAAATTTTAGAAGGGAATCATCAAATATTAGAACAAAAAGTTTTGAAAAAAAGTGATAAAGATAGTACAATAGATATAGAAATATTTATAGTAGCTGAAGAACAAATTAGTACAACCAGCTATGATCAACCAAACCAAGACATTAAAAAAGAATAGGAAGTGTACTATGGCGAATCTATCTCCGTTTTATGAAACATTTTACTGGGCAATAAACAACACATGGCCAATGTTAACTCTTTTTGTTGTCATAGTAACCGTATTAAAACTCACAAAAGTATTCATAAATAATGAAAAATTCGTTTTTTATAAAGAATTCTATAATCTTATGTTTATTATATATATTTTATTGCTATATTATCTTTTACTAAGTACCGAAAAAGCAGCAAGTGGAATGAATTTTATTCCTTTTAAAGAAATGACAAGGTATAGTATCGGTTCCAAAGGTTTCTTTTATAATGTAATAGGAAACATTGTTTTATTTATCCCTTTTGGATATTTTGTATCAGATTACTTAAAAGCAAAGCAAACACATCAAATATTATTAGTTTCAATAATAATAAGTTTGACAGCAGAACTAATTCAGTTTAAAATAGGACGTGCATTTGATGTTGATGACATTATTTTAAATGTAATAGGTGCCGTTTTAGGATTCATGGTATATATAAGTATCAGAGCAATAAAAAATCATTTACCAAAATTTCTTCAAAATAACATCTTTTACAATATCTTAGCGATAATAGTTATAATAATAATGATATTCTTATTTGGAAGTATATGGGGGCTAAATTTATGATAGAAAATGATTATACAATAGTAGATAACAATTTATATGAAAACTATGAGTATTTAAATGAGGTTTTAGATTACACTTTATCGCACGAAAAAGTAAAAAATGCAATATTTTCAATTGTTTTCGTCGGCGATGAAGAAATACACAAGATAAATAAACAGTATCGTCAAGTTGACAGAATTACAGATGTTATATCATTTGCATTTGAAGACAACGAAAATATAATGTATAATGATATACGAATGCTTGGTGACATATACATTTGTATTCCACAAATGAAAAGACAAGCCAAGGATTTTGGACATAGTGAAAAGAGAGAATTATCTTTTTTAGCAGTTCATGGCTTATTACATTTATTAGGCTATGATCATATGACAAAAGAAGAAGAAAAAAATATGTTTTCATTGCAGGAGTTGATTTTAGATGACAAAAATATCAAGAGATGAAATAAAGAAACGTGGATTTGGAAGATTTTTTAAGAGTTTTGGTTATTCAATAGAAGGATTAAAATATGCATATAAATATGAACAAAGTATGTTAGTTCATGTAATTGCTACAGTGTGTGTTATAGGAGCTAACTTTTTCTTTCACGTTACAGGAATAGAATGGTTAATTACTTTACTAGCAATAGGAATGGTTCTATCTGCCGAATTAATAAATACAGCAATTGAAGCCGTTGTTGATTTGGTAACCTTAGAAATACATCCTCTTGCCAAAATAGCAAAAGATTGTGGTAGTGCTGCAACATTTGTTTTAGCAATGATGGCTGCAGCAATCGGATTTGTTGTATATGTACCATATATAATTTCAATGCTAGGGTTATAATGAAAAGCGGATTTGTAAGTTTAATTGGTCGCCCAAATGTCGGCAAATCAACACTTTTAAATACATTAATAAATCAAAAGATTGCTATAACTTCAAACAAACCACAAACCACAAGAAACATAATTCAAGGAATTTATAATGACGAAGGATATCAAATAGTCTTTGTAGATACACCAGGTATACATAAACCATTAAATAAATTAGGAAAAGTTTTAAATAAAGAAGCACAGAGTTTAACAAAAGACGTCGACTTAATTCTTCTATTAGTTGATGCTGAAGCAGGAATTGGCAACGGAGATAAGAAAATAATTTCTTCATTAGAAGGCACAGACTCAAAAGTAGTTCTTGTTTTAAACAAAATAGACAAAATGACAGATATTGAAATAATTTCTGCAATAAATGATTATAAAAATTTATATGATTTTGCAGAGATAGTACCAATTTCCGCAATAACAGCAAAAAATGTTGATGAATTACTAAACGTAATAAAAAAATACATGACAGATACAATGAGATATTTTGATGACGATATGATTACCACAAGTACTTTAAATTTTCTTGTAAGCGAATTTGTTCGTGAAAAAATATTTAGAATGACAGAAGAAGAAATTCCGCATAGTGTAACATGTATTACGTCAAAATTTGAAGAAAAAAATAAAATAATTGATATAACAGTAGATATCATTGTAGATCGTGATTCTATAAAAAAAATAATAATAGGAAAGCAAGGTTCTTTACTAAAAGCTGTAGGCATAGAAGCAAGAAAAGACATAGAAAATCTAGTTGGTAAAAAAGTATATCTAGAATTATACGTAAAAACAATAAAGAATTGGCGCGATAAAGAACGATATTTAAACGAATTAGGTTTTAACGAAAATGATTATATAAATTAATGAATAAAAGGCCACAAAAGAACCCATTATATAATTAGAAAGGATGGGTTCTTTTTATGAACAAAAAAGAAGCATGGGAACTATTTAAAAAAACAGGTAAAATAGAATACTATTTAAAATATAAAGGGAAAATAAAATAATTAAGTAGAAGTGATTAATATGATAAATAAATTTGAAGGTATAGTAATAACCGAGACACCATATGGTGATAATTCTAAAATAATTAACGTATTAACTAAAGAACAAGGGCTTATAGGTATTATGTGTAATAATGCCAAGAGTATTAAAAATCCATTACGAACAAAAACATTAAAATTCACTTATGGCTATTTTCATATTAATTATAGTGAAAATAAATTATCCAAATTAGTTGATGTTGATATTATTGATAATTTTAAACAAATAAAAAATGATATAGAATTAATAAGCTTTGTTAGTTACATAACTGACTTAACATACCAAGTAGCTAAGCAAAATAATGAACCTGCTATTTTTGATATATTTATCAGTACAATAAAAAAAATAAATGAAGGGCAGAACCCCTTAATCCTAACAAATATTTTAGAACTAAAATACCTAGAATACCTAGGTGTAGGACTTAATTTAAATTCATGTATAAAATGTGGAAACAAAACACAAATCGTAACGTTAGATCCAGACGAAGGTGGATTTATTTGCCAAAATTGTTACAGAAACGAAGTTATAATCAATCCTAAAAGCATCAAATTAATTAGAATGTACTATTTAATAGATATTAATTCTATTTCCAATATAAGTATAAATTCCAAAACAGCCAATGAAATAAATTATTTTCTTGATAAATATTATGAAAGATACACTGGTATTTATTTAAAAAGCAAAGATTTTCTAAAAAGAATTAGCAGGATATGCTAATTTTTTAATTGTAAAAAACAAATATATAATATAAAATAGTTTTTTATAGGTGATAAATATGTATGGAACTCTTAATATGTTTATTGTCAAACAAGAAATAAGTAAAAACGTACCCGATAAGTCAAAAAGGTTTGAAGCATTGTGTCGAATAATAAGAACAACAAGAGAATATCAAAATTGTAAGAAACTATATGATATATTTGTCATAGAAGTTGCAAACCAACTTCATAAGATTGGCATCAAAGATTCAAATCAAGCTGTAATATATCTTGATCTAATGTTAAGAAACGGAGATCTTTCAATAACTGGTAAAAATGATTATCATTTATTCAAAAATGACTATGAATATGCATGCGAGCTGTTTGGAGCACGAAGTATCGGAGGAATAAGTGTTTGTCGTCATATGTCAGCTTTAACTGCAGATATTTTAAATATAGAATATTATGCATCTTGGTTAAATGGCAAATACATATGTAGTATTGATGAAATAGATAATCAAGAGCCATTCAACCACGCAGTAGTAGGGATAATAGTAGATGATGGTAAAATAATATATGATCCAACGTCAAGCTCTTTTGCAGCTTTAACCAAAAGTACAATATATACTATAAAATCTCAAGCAAGAGTAGCTGAGACATTCGCAAGTTTTACTTCTTTAACTTCTCCTGGCGATTTAATAATGTTAAACTCACAGCAATACCTTGTAAATCCAGAAAATCAAAACGAGCTTGCAGAAGTATGGTATACACCATTAAAAATGATAAATACAGAAGAATTCCAGAAATTAGTAAAAGAAACAGATATGTTATATGGAAACACACGTCGAAAAAATGAAGAATTCAAGTCAAATATAGCAGAAATTGCTAAAGAGATTGTAAAATTAGAGTCACAGCTTCACCCTCATAGTGACGGTAAAATATTAAAATGGGAATTAAAACAATAATTTAAACATGAAAGGAGGAAAAAACAATGCCAGAGGAATTCCTAAATATATTAGAACTAGAACAAGATTTAAAGAAACACAAATCATTGCGTTTTATAAAAGATAAGAAAAATCTTTCAAAGATATGTGCTATTATTGTATACGAAATATCATGTATAACATCAGGAGGGATACCATACATAGTAATTGTAAACGTAATTGTTCCATTTATATTAAAAAGATTATATAAAAATTGGCAACAGTTAGATATAACTACTGCTATTATCGTTGATGAAATTAGAAAAACATCAGATTATAAAAAGTGTATTGAATTATATGGCGATTATATAAAGAGACTTGCAGAATATATTTCAAAATACAAATTCGAAAGCATAAAAGAAATAGCTTTCTATTTTGACTTTCTTTTAACGAACGGAGTTTTATCATCAAATTTTAAAAATACATATCACGATTTCAAATATGATAGAAACTACATCGTAGAAATATTAGGGGCAAGAACTTTATCAGGGGCAAGCGTCTGTCGTCATATGTCTTGCTTAGCGGCTGACTGTTTTAATGAATTAGGATACGTTGCTGAATTAATTAATGTTGCATCAACTAGCGACATATCAAAAATAACAGGAATAGACAGTTTAAAAGAAGTAAACTGGGCCCATGGCGTTGTCGGTATAAAAGATGATAATTCAAAAATTTTATACGATCCAACAGTTTCTCGTTTTAGTGGAAAATCAAATATAGAAACTTCAAAATTAACTGATTACATTGCGAAAGTAAGCTTTGTAACACCAGAAACATTTCTGTTAATAAATCCAACTCAATATAGTTTTAGCAAATCACACAACGGTCTAGAAACTTTAACAACTTTACCACTGCAAAAATTAAATGAAGATGAGTTATTCTTTCTAAGGCAACAAATATATGAAATATTTGATAGAAATAGAGATAGTGCATATCATTTTTACTGTGAAAATTACAACTTAATAAAAGAAATTACAAATCTAGAAAGTATATTATGTCCGCATAGTGACAAAGAAATAACTTCTTGGACATTAAAAAAATAAAAAAAGTTGACTAAATAAAATAATCTGTTATAATTAAGGCATACAAGCGATGACTGGGTTGGCAACCATGAGCTATATATAATAAAGTTGATTTCTTCTAGAAATAAGTAGGATGGAACCGCGGATATATATTCGTTCCTACATTTTTCTAGAAGTTTTTTATATTTAAGGAGTGATATTTATGAAACGATTCATCGCTTATTTTGAAAAAGAACGAGGGAAAAAAGTTTAAAATTAAAATATAATATAGAATATGGAGGAAGAAAAAAATGGAAAAAATAAAAATGGAAGATATAGTTAATTATTGTAAACAATATGGTTTTATATTTCAAGGAAGTGAAATATATGGTGGATTATCAAATACTTGGGATTACGGACCATTAGGAAGAGAATTAAAAGAAAACGTTCGTCGTGCTTGGTGGAAAAAATTTATTCAAGAAAATCCATATAACTATGGACTTGATGCAGCAATTTTAATGAATCCAGAAGTATGGGTAGCAAGCGGACATGTCACTAATTTTAACGATCCTTTAGTTGATTGTAAAAAATGTAAAAGTCGTCATCGTGCTGACAAGTTAATTGAAGAATTTACAAACGGTGCTGAAACTGGTGATGGATGGGATAACGAAAAAATTGAAAACTTTATGAAAGATAATCACATAGCTTGCCCTAAATGCGGAGCAGAAGAATTTACTCCAATAAGAAAATTCAATTTGCTTTTTGAAACTCACCAAGGAGTAACAGAAGATAGTAAGAGTAAAGTATATTTAAGAGGAGAAACAGCTCAAGGTATATTTGTTAATTTCTTAAATGTACAAAGAAGCATGAGAGCTAAATTACCATTTGGTATTGGTCAAACAGGAAAAAGCTTCAGAAACGAAATAACACCTGGAAATTTTACATTCCGTACAAGAGAATTTGAGCAAATGGAATTAGAATTCTTTTGTAAACCAGACACAGATCTAGAATGGTTTGGATATTGGAAAAACTATTGTATTGATTGGTTAAAGTCATTAGGAATAAAAAAAGAAAATTTAAGATATAGAGATCACACAAAAGAAGAATTATCATTCTATAGTAAAGCAACTACTGATATAGAATTCTTATTCCCTATGGGATGGGGAGAACTTTGGGGAATTGCTGATAGAACAGATTATGATTTATCCGTTCATATGGAGCATTCAAAAGCAGATTTAAGATACTTAGATCCTGAAACTAATGAAAGATATACTCCTTTTGTAATAGAACCATCTTTAGGATTGGATAGAGCAATATTAGCTTTCATCTGTAACGCTTACGAGAGAGAAGAATTGGAAAGTGGTGATACAAGAGAAGTTCTAAAAATTCATCCAGCTCTAGCTCCAGTAAAAGCAACAATCTTACCTTTGATAAAAAAAGTGCATAGTGAAAAAGCAATGGAATTATATGCAAAATTATGCAAAGATTTTAATGTATCATATGATGAATCCGGTTCAATAGGAAAGCGTTATAGGAGGAATGATGCAGTAGGAACGCCATTCAGTATTACAGTAGATGATGAAACCCTTGAAAATAATACTGTTACAATTCGTGATAGAGATACAATGGAACAAGTAAAAATTAGTATTGATGAACTTTCAAACTATATTAAAGAAAAAATAGAATTCTAATGTAAAATATAAGTAAAGGCGGAATATATTCCGTCTTTTCGTTTGTTCCTCATTTTTAATTATTATATAATAGAAAAAGTATTTAAAAAGGGAGTGAAATAATATGAATATTATAGAATATTTTCAAAAAAAAGTTGAAGAACTATCACACGAACTAGAAGATATAGAATTACAAATATCTAAAATTCCAGATATAGATGATATAAATATAGAAAGATATGGAAGTAAAAAAGAGCTTTCTAAAAAAATAAAAAAAGAAAAAGGTTTTAAAGTAAAAAGATTTTTTGCAAGACAAAGTACAAGAGAAATAAGAAAATATATTCATCAAAAAGAAGTAGAAAACCTTATTCTCAAACAAAAAAGAATAAAGCAAGCAATAGAACAGCTTAATAATTTTATAAATAATTATAATGGATATGATAAATCATACGCAGCTTCTATTTTTCCAAACAACGTAATAATTAAAACTTTATTAGAATACGGCAAAATAAGTGAAGAGGAATATGGCAGTATTCTTGATATTTTAATTAAGCTATTTAAAAGCGTAAACCAAGGCAAAGAAAGTTTATTAAGTAAAATAGAACAGGACATTGGTGATCAATTTGACGACGACTTAAATATTGTTGAGGGCGTAAGTTCTAAGACTTTAGCTTTTACTTTTGACAAGCTTATGATAGTAGCAGTTGGTTCTGATTATGATTCAGAATTCAAAGCAAGTATAAGCGCTTTAGAAGTGGAGCTTAAACTAAGAGAGAAATTCGAAGATAATCAGGAGAAAAGAGATAGTCTAATTGAAACTCAAAATGCAATAAGAGAACTAAAAGAGTATATTTTAGGAGAAAGAATAATAAAAGTAGCTCCAAGTATAGAATATTTTGAAGAATTAGTAACAAAAGCAGGAATTAATAAAACGATAAAACAGCAATACGTGTCAAAAATGAGTGAACTAATAAACGAAAGAGAAGAAAAAGAAAATAGTGAACTAATAAAAAAATTTTTAAGTGAAGATGAGCAAACAATATTAGAAAAAGCCCAAAACGTACTTAATAAAACATCAACACCAGTTCTTCAAAGCCTATTAGAAAGATTAATAAAAGATATAGTATCAGCGTGTAAATATATGGATATGATGTTCAGTAAGGAAGAACTAGCTGAATCATATGAATTGTTAGCACAAAAAATAGAAACATTAAAAGTTGCTTTAAGAAAAATAAAAGATGGAAATAATGAAGAACACGCCTTTTGTTATACAATAAACAATAGTAATATTCCAACAATGCTTTTCAACATCGAAACAATCGACGACATGTTATATGGCGAAATATTGGAATCATTAAGCGAATTAACGAAAAAATCATCAGATAACAACACAATCTGTCAAGCAGAAGGTCTCCAATTTAAAGTTAAAAAAGGAAGAAACATTAGTGTTGTTTATGTAGAGCATAACAAAAATGTAATTATTATATCTTGTCTTGCTAATCATTTACTACGAATGGAAAATCTAAGCATATCTTCAAGTACCCTTGATAGTGTAAAAAGTGTCATAGCATCAATGTCATTGCCAGAATTCCATAAAATTCAAGCAATCTATGAAGATTTAATTATACAAACATTAGATTTAAAAACAATTGCAGATGATAATACACATTATATTTTAAAAAAGGATGCAAAAAATAAGAGTCAAAAATAAAACTCTTATTTTTTATTATAAAATGTTTCTCTTTTGTATTATATATTATTGAAAATTAATAAAAATTTAGATATAATTAAAAAGTAACAATAGTATAGGAGGCTTACATATGGCATTTAGTATAAAAAAAATATTTGAAAGTGACGAAGAAGATGAGATGAGATTAAATGGCACAGAGGATGAATATTATGCATCTGAACCTGCCGAAGTTGAAAATGCAAATAATAAAATGATATTACTTGAACCAAGAGCATATTCAGAAAGTCAACAAATAGCTGATCACCTAAAAAACAGAAATAGTGTTGTAGTAAATTTAAAGCGTGTAACATCTGATCAAGCAAAAAGAATAATTGACTTTTTAAGTGGATGTATTTATGCAATTGGTGGCACGATGCAAAAAATTGGAGTAGGGATTTATTTATGCACTCCAAAAAACGTTAATGTTCAAGGCAAAATAAGCGAAGATAATAAAGATCAAGAGAAAACAGAAGAAACTCCTGAATGGTAGCATAAATTACTCGATGCAGTGATGAGGTGAGTTATGAGAAAATTTAATACAGTTATTAATGGTTATGATAAAAATGAAGTAAACGCATTTGTATCTGAAGTAACTATTGAGTATGAAAAAATGCTGAACAAATTAAAATTAAGAGCAAAAGAAGTTGCAGCATTAACTGAAAAAATAAACCATTACAAAAATATCGAAACTACATTAAATAAAGCTGTTTTAATAGCAGAAGACTCATCAAACCAAATTAAATCCATCGCTAAAGATGAAGCAAAAGTAATTTTAAATGATGCCAAGAAAAATGCATCACACATAATTAATGATGCATTATTAGAAGCAGAAAAAATAAACATCGAAGTTGATAAATTAAGAAGAAATCTTAAAGTGTATAAGTCACGTATCAAACAAACTATTGAAGAACAATTAACAATGGTCGATGACATTGATGACATACCAAGTGACTATAGAGGATAATCCCTCTTTTTTATTTTTTTCGATAAAACTCTTTATACAATTTAGATAGTGCTCTTTTTTCTATCCTAGAAACATAGCTTCGAGAAATGTTCAAAAGATTAGCAATCTCTTTTTGAGTATATATTTGGCTATTATAAAGACCATAACGTTTTATAATTATATCTTTTTCCCTCTTGTTTAATACTTTCAAATAGTTATGCAATAATTCTATATTCATATTTTTAAAGATAGTAGCATCAATCTCATCATCATTACTTGGGATAACATCAATTAAAGATATCTCATTACCATCTTTATCAATACCAATGGAATCATTAAGACTTATATCTCCATTAAATTTCTTGTTACTTCGAAAAAACATTAATATTTCATTTTCCGCACATTTTGCTATATAAGTTGTGATTTTTATTTTCTTATCTGATTTATAACTATCGATTCCTTTTATGAGTCCTATTGTTCCAATACTAATTAAATCATCACTTGAAACATTCTTATCTTCAAATCTTTTAACAATATGGGCAACCAATCTTAAATTATGTTCAATAAGTTTATTACGTGCATCAATATCGCCGTTTTCCATTTTTAATATATATTCTGCTTCTTCATCCTGCGATAAAGGAGGAGGAAAAACAGAATTAGAATAACTACCAGTAAAATAGAACATTCCTTTAAGAATATTAATAATTTTCAAAAACATCTAATCACCTATTAAATTATATTTAAATGATTGTTTTTCAATACATAAAAATGATATAATTTCAAATAGGGGACGATATAATGAAAAAGATTATAAAAACAATATGCATTCTGTTTTTTCTTTTTGCTTTATGTTCATGTAACGAAAAAAAAGAATATAATGCAATTGAAATAACAGGAGAAGAACTTACAAAGAATATATTTTCAGAAGAAGAAAAAAATATTGTCTATGCTTTTTATAATAGCAATGATAAAAACTACAAAAAGTTTATTAACGATTTAAAAACTGTATCAGAAAAAGCCAAGATAGATATTTATTACATTGATTTAAGCCACCTAGATAAAGCATCAACAATTGTACTATTTACTATAAATGATTTTTTTCTTGACGGAAATAGTTACTATGCATATATAAATAAAAAAACTACTGTAGCAAGTGAATATAAAGATTATAACACTTTATATTCTGATTTAAAAAGTATTGGTTATAAGTCTAATATTGAAACAATTTCAGAAGAAATAAAACACGCCAACCTAGACGAAGCAAAAAAATTATATTATGAAGGAAAAATTGCTGAATCATTAGAATATTTAAATAAATGCTGGAATTTAACTGAAGCTAAAGAATTTTACGAACATAACTCATATTATAATATTCTAAATTCATGGGAAAGGTATGAGTATCTAGACGAAAAAGCAAAAAAGATTTCTTATACAAACATTGTTTTCCAAACATCAACTAACCAAATGTATACTACAACCAAAAAAGGCACATATAACAAAGACTTTACAAAGCCAATTCCGTATGAAAACTATAATCTATTATATTATTATATAAAAGATGATATAATATATACAAGTACAGAAGAAAATGGTCAATATAAAGAAACATATAAAATCAATTATTTATCCGATGATTATATGACCATTTATGAATATAAACTAAAAAAAGAATATGATTATATTTTAAGGAGTTAAAAATGAAAAAGAAAATTCTTATCCTAACAATATTATTTCTAATATGCATAAGTATAACTGGCTGCGGAAATAAATATCAAGGCTATTGGTGTAACTACACCGAAACGTCTACAATTGTAGTTTTATTAAACAGAGAAAACACATCTGAAAGTCGTAAACAAATAGAAGATAAAATAAATAATTTTGAAAACTTAGAAAGTTACCAGTATTATTCAAGAGATGATTATGCCGCCGAATTAGGGGAAAATATCGACAATCTTGATATATATGATACATATGTAATATCATTTAATTCTATGAATCATATCGGTACATATAAAGAAGAATTAGAAAAGATGAAAGATGTTCGCTCTGCAGAACAAAGCAATGCTAAAACAAATATTTCATTGTACAATATCAAAAGTTGGGGGAAGTACACTTTTACAAATTCAGATGAAGCAAATGAAAGCGAATTAGAAAAAGGAAAATATAAAATAAAAAACGGAGTTATCACATTTAAACCAGAGAAAGCCAATGAAAAAACAACACTTCTTTATACCAAGGATGGATTATTATGTGGCGATGCCGATTGTACAAAAATATACGCTCGAAGTAATGCAACTTGTAGCGGTAATAGTGAATTAAATTAAACCACATTGTGGTTTTTATTTTTGACGTTTTTTGTTTTTAAAACAGACATAATACGATATAATATATAGGAGGTCGATTTATAAATGAATTTATATAAACCAACAATATATGCTAAAGACATTTTTCACATAAACTATAAAAAATTAGAAGAAAATAAAATAAAATTAATAATATTTGATATTGATAATACAATTGCTAAGACAAACGAAAAATACCCGACCGATAAAGTAGTTAAATTATTTAAAGAGCTTAAAAATAATAAATTTAATCTTCTAATTTTAACAAATGCTATACCACATCGTGCCATCCGTTTTAAAAAATATCTAGATGTTGATACATACTATTTAGCATGTAAACCTTCTAAATTAAACTATATTCGTATTATAAAAAAATATAAATATAAAAATGAAGAAATAGCTGCTATTGGTGATCAAATGCTAACAGATATAAAAGGCGCAAATAAAGTTGGAATAACAAGTATACTTGTCGATCCAATTTCTAGCAGAGAATCCCTTTTCACAAAATTAAATCGCTTAAAAGAAAAATATCTCATCTCAAAAAAGAAAATAATAGAAAGAGGTAAATATTATGAATAAAAAATGTTCAGGTTGTGGAGTATTACTTCAAACAGAAAACAAAAAAGCAAAAGGATATATCTCTAAAGACAAAATTGTCGACTCAAACTATTGTGAAAGATGTTTCCAAATAATTCATTACAATAAAAAAACAGTAACTGAATTAGAAAATATCAATGAATATATAAAAGAGCAAGTAAACAAAAATGCTGAATATGTATATTTTCTTCTTGATTTTCTTAGCATAAGTCAAGAAGCAATAAATATGTATCAAGACATAAGAGTACCAAAAACATTAGTAATAAGCAAACTGGATATAATTCCTAAGAGCATTAAAGAATCTGTTATAACTGATTGGTTGCGCAAAACTTATGATATAAAAGATAATATTATATTTCAAAGCACTAAAAAAAATATAAATACCAAATCTATAATCAAAAACTTGGAAGAACGCAACGTTAATAAATGTTATATATTAGGTTATACCAATGCCGGGAAATCTACATTAATAAACAAATTATGCAGTGCAGAAAGAGAAGAACATCATGATATAACAACAAGTTCTATTCCCAATACAACAATCGATTTTATTGAAATTCAATTAAATAACAAATTGACAATTATTGACTCTCCTGGATTCACATTAAATAATACATTTTATTTTGAAAACGAATTCGACTTAATTAAAAGAGTAAATCCTAAAAAATATTTAAAACCAATTACATATCAATTAAAAAATATTGCCAGTATCTTAATAGAAGATAAAATAAGATTAAATTCATCTATAAATAATAGTTTAACTTTTTATATAAGTAATGATATTAATATAGAAAGAGTATTCGAAAGCAATACCAAGCTATCAGATAAAAACGAAATAATTATTGAGATACCAGAAAATAGCGATTTAGTAATAAAATCACTCGGTTTTATAAATATAAAAAAATCATGCAAATTAAAAATAAATTCAGATTATAAAGAGATATACGAAGTAAGACCTTCAATATTTTGCAACACAAGAAAATGGGGTGATTAAATGTCAAAAATAAAAATAATGAGTGAAAATCTAGCAAATAAAATAGCTGCTGGAGAGGTAGTAGAAAAATGTGCATCTGTTGTAAAAGAGCTTGTAGAAAATAGTATTGATGCCCACTCTGATTCAATAAAAATAGATTTACAAGAAGGTGGCCTAAAAGAAATAAAAATAACAGATAATGGCGTGGGGATGGAAAGCGAAGATGCATTATTATCTTTTCAAAGGCATGCAACAAGCAAACTCACTCGAGAAGATGATTTATTTTTTATAAATACATTAGGTTTTCGAGGCGAAGCATTACCATCCATTGCATCTGTTTCTGAAGTAGATTTAATTACATGTGCAAGTAATGTTGGTACTCACATCCATATAAAAGGCGGAAAATTAGAAATAAACGAGCCATCTGATGCTAGAAAAGGGACAATCATAAGCGTTTCAAATCTCTTCTTTAACACACCAGCTCGTTTAAAATATCTAAAAAGTGAACAATACGAATTAGCTAACACAGTATCATTTATCGAAAAATTAGCATTATCTTATCCCAACATAAAATTTGAATTAACAAACAATGATAAGACTCTAGTAAAAACAAGTGGATCAGGCAATTTATTAAAGACAATTCATGAGATATATGGGTTAAATGTATCAAGCAAAATGATTGAAGTAAAAGGTTCAACTGACGATTACGATATGGAAGGATACATTTGTAAACCAGAAATATTAAAATCAAATCGCAATCATATGATTACAATTGTCAATGGACGTGTTGTAAAAAACAATGATTTAAACCGTGCAATAAATGATGCTTACTACACATATAAACCAGACATAAAATTCCCTATAGTCGTATTAAAATTTGAAACAGATCCCACATTAATAGATGTAAATATTCATCCAACAAAACAAGATATAAAATTAAGTAAAGTAAATGAACTATACAATATGATAGTAAACACAATAAAAAATAAATTATATAAGGAATTATTAATACCAAACGCCATAAAAGATGAAGTAACCGAAATATCTATACCTACAACAATGATAAAGAATGAAATAGTCGAAGAAAAAGCATCTAATTTTGAAAAAGAAACAAAAGAAAATAATTATCAAACAGAATTAGATTTCAGCATTGCAGAAAATAGCGAAATCTATTCGACAAATACACAAGATACAATTATAAATCCAGAGTTAAAAAAATTAGTTTTATATCCTGTTGGTTTAGCTCTAGGAACATATATTATCGCTCAAAATGAAGAAGGAGTATACTTAATAGATCAACATGCCGCTCAAGAAAGAATAAACTACGACAAGTATTTAAAAGCCCTAAAGGAAGAAGAAATTTCAACAATCGCTCCATTATTTCCCATAAACATTGAACTAAATGCTGGCGATTACCTTACAATAAAAGGACATATGAATATATTAACGGATATGGGTTTTGTAATTGAGGAATTTGGACTAAACACATATATAATAAAAGAACATCCTACATGGTTAAAAAGAGGTTATGAAGAAGAATCGATACACAAAATATTTGATTCAATTATAAGTATTGGTAATAGATTTGATAGAGTAAAATTTAATGAACATCTTGCCATAACGTTAGCTTGCAAAATGTCTATTAAAGCAAATACAAGAATAAGTACTGAAGCTCAAGAAGAAATTTTAAACGAACTAGTTAATACAGATAATCCATATAATTGTCCACATGGAAGACCAACAATTATAAAATTCAGTATTTATGATTTAGAAAAAATGTTCAAAAGAGCAATGAACTAAAAAGAACTACTTTTGTAGTTCTTTTAATATATGTATAATTTATTGAGTATCTCTCTTTTTCAATTCCATATTATATAATTTTTTATATTCTTTATTATTTTGTAATAATTCTTCATGAGTGCCAGTAGCAACAACTTGACCATCATCAATCATCATTATTTTGTCACTATTAATAACTGTAGAAAGTCTATGTGCAATAATCAATATAGTATATTCATTTTTCATTTCATTAATTGCGTCTTGAATACCCTTTTGGGTCTCATTGTCCAAAGCACTTGTTGCTTCATCAAACAATATAATTTTTGTTTTCTGAGCAAATGCTCTTGCTATAGCTAATCTCTGTCTTTGCCCACCAGACAGGGTAAGACCGCCTTCGCCAACCAAAGTATCATATCCATTAGGTAAACTCATAATAAAATCATGTAACTTAGCTGATTTACAAGCCTCTACTATTTCATCATCAGTAATGTTATTTTTTATAATTGTAAAATTTTCTTTGATTGTTAAATTAAATATATAAGGATTTTGTGTAATAATACTTATATTCCCTCTAACAGAATCGCAATCTAATTCATTAATATCAATATCATTTATCGAAATAGTACCACTGTCTGGTTCGTACAATTTAGCAAGTAAAGAAAATATAGTAGACTTACCAGCGCCAGATTTACCAACAAATGAAACAGTTTGATTATGTTTAATCTTAAAACTAATTCCTTTTAAGACTTCATGATTATCTTTATATCCAAAATGAACATCCTTAAATTCAAAATCCCCATTTATATCATCAATATGTTTTGTACCAAATTTTTCCTTTTTAAATACATTGCTATCTATTATTTCAAATACACGTCCAGCAGACAAATTGAAATCTTTTATCCATTCTAGTACCTGACTTGTTAAAGTAAGTAAATTAAATATTTTTCCACGATACATATATACAATAACAAAGTTTGAAATTGTTAAATATCCTTTAGTAATAAGTAAATAAGCGATAGCTATTAAAGTAAAATCTAAAATATCTCTTATACTACCAATAACTAAACTATATGTTCTTCTAGTTTTTCCCATTCTATATCTTTCATCATTAAGAGCAGTAACGTCATTACTTATTTTATTCATAAATGGCTCTGTAGCATTTAAAACTTTTACATCTCTAACGCCTCTAACTAGTTCACCAACAAGACCAGTTGTTTTCTCGGCGTGTTTACGATATATCTTATCCGCCTTAATATACTCTTGAATTCTAATTTTCTCCAAGATAAATATAATCGTAATTGCAATAATGTAATACATAAATAAAACTTTACTTATAACAAAAACTGCAAATAGTATACCTAGATTAGTTATAAAGTCAGTTATTGACATATTTAAATCTAAAAATATATCAGCAATTCTTCCTGTATCTTTAACTAATCTATCAATAAATACACCACTAGATTTTTTATCCAAGTCGCTTGTCTCTATTTTTAAAACTTCATTTGCAACATCAATTTGTATCATTTTAAGTACTTCAGCAGCAAACTTCTGAGAGTATTTTCTAGCAAAGAAATGACATAAATTTCTACTAAGTTCAACTATTAAAATAACTAAAGAAATGATTAGTAACTCATTGAGTAATCCATCAGTAATTTTTAAAAGTTGTTTAGCTGAAAGTAATGGTGCAACAGCTCCTATTAGTGCTAATAGTATATTAAAAATAAAGTATAAAATAAATTCTTTCTTTCTATTTTTAGCATACTTAAATGATAATTTAATATTATGCCACAAACTATAATCTTTGTATTCCTTATTAGTATCATCTTTTTTCACATAATCACCCCATATCGATAAAAATTATATCATACAATTCATTATTTTCTTAAACAAAAATGGTTTTTTTAATTAAAAGTTCTCCATTATGATATAATATCAAAGAAGGAAGTGAATCTATGATAATATGTATTGTTGGTCCAACTGGAGTAGGGAAAACAAAAATGTCAGTAGAATTAGCTAAAAAATATAATGCAATTATTATAAATTGTGATGCAATGCAAGTCTATAAGGATCTAAACATTGGAACTGCTAAGATAACAGAAGAAGAAAAAGAAGGAATTCCTCATTTTTTGTTCGATATAAAAAACATCAACGAAGAATATTCAGTATTCGATTATCAAAAAGATGCCCGAAAATTAATTGAAGAAAACAAAAATAAAAATATAATTTTTGTTGGCGGGACAGGCCTTTATCTAAAAGCGGCGCTATATGATTATCGTTTTGCAGAAGAAGAAAATAGTACAGAAGATTATTCAAAATTTACCAATGAAGAACTATACCAAATGGTTTTAAAAAAAGAACCAAATACAGATATTCATCCAAACAATAGAGTAAGATTAGAAAGATGTCTAAAAAAAGAAAAAGCAGATATTCCAGAACCAGTAAAACTATACGACCATATTATAATAGGTTTAACTACCAATCGCGAAATATTGTATGAAAGAATTAATAAAAGAGTAGACGAGATGGTTAAAACAGGTCTTATAGAAGAAGTTAAAAAATTTTATAATAAAAAAATCAATACTAAACCATTAACCAGTGGCATAGGATATAAAGAATTGTACGAATATTTTGACAATAAAGTATCACTAGAAGAAGCTATCGAAAAGATAAAGCAAAATTCAAGGCATTATGCAAAAAGACAATACACTTTTTTTAATAATCAATTAAATGTTAACTGGTTCAATGTCGATTTCAAAAATTTTGCTAATACTATAAAAGAAGTAGAAAATTTTATAAAGGAGTCTAAAAATGATAGAAATTAATAATGTATCAAAAAAATTTACTAAAAAAATAAGCAAAAAAGAAAAAATAATATTTTTTGCAGATAAAGATATCACGATCAAAGCAAAAGAAGGAGAAATAGTAGGTCTTTTAGGTCCAAACGGAGCTGGTAAAACAACACTTTTAAGAATGTTAGCCGGAATAATGGAACCAACTGAAGGAACAATTAATATAGATGGAATAAACTATAAAAACAATTCACTAGAAATAAAAAAGAAAATAGCATTCTTATCAGGCAACACAAAGCTATATAAAGATATATCTCCATACGAGTTGTTACACATGTGTGGAGAATATTATAATATAGATAATAAAGAACTACAAAATAGAATTCAAAAAATATCCAAACGATTTAATTTGGTTGAATTCCTTCATCAAAGGATAGAAAATTTATCTACTGGTCAATTACAAAGAGTAAATATTGCCAGATGTGTTGTTCATAATCCAAAATACTATATATTTGATGAAGCAACAAGTGGACTTGATATTATATCGAGTAAAACAATTCTAGATTTTATAAAAGAAGAAAAAGAAAACAACAAATGCATCATATATTCAACTCATTATATGGAAGAAGCAGAAAACATATGTGATAGAGTAGTTTTAGTGCATAAAGGAAAAATTATAAAAGAAGGAACGCCCAGTTCTATAATCAAAGAAACTAAGACAACGAACTTAAGAGACGCATTCTTCACATTAATTGGAGGTGAAGAAAATGAATAAGAATATTTTAATTACAATAAAAAAAGAATTAAGAAGTATTATAAGAGATAAAAAAACAATCTTTAGAATGTTATTATTTCCATTGATAATCCCAGCAATGATAATGCTATACGGAACTATGTATGATTCATTAGAAGAAAGTAGTGAAAATACATACAAAATAGGTATTGATTATCAAGTATCAAAGGAAGAAATAGAAATTCTTAAAAATTTTCACTTAGAATATAAAGAATGCGATTCTAAAGAATGCTTAGAAGAAGCATATAAAGAAAAAGAAATAGAAGCATATATATCATATAATAAAGAAATAAATACATACGAAATATATAGTGATTCTAGTAGTACAAGTGGGATGGTTATAAGTTCAGTAATTGAAGAATATCTTAATTCGTATAGCACACTTCTAACTAATACCTATTTAATTAACGAAAAAATTGACTTAGACAAAGCGTATAATCATTTTAATATAGCGTACGAAGATTTAGGAAGTAGTAATTACATGTTATCAGTACTACTTTCAGTATCATTCACCTACATTATTATGGCAATTTGTATGTCTACATCAAGCATGGCAACAGGTGTAACTGCAACAGAAAGAGAAAACGGAACCTTAGAAACAATTTTAACATTTCCTATCAAAAAAACAGAACTTTTAACAGGCAAATACCTATCATCTGTAATATTGGGATTTGTATCTTCATTAATTGGGCTCATTTTAACAATAATAAGTCTTAATATAGGTAAAAATTTTTACACTATGTTTGAAGGATTTGAATTGATTTTGTCATTTAAAACCATAATAGCAAGTATATTAATTATTATATGCGCATCATTCTTTATAGCAGGTGTAGCATTGGCTTTAACAAGCTTTTCAAAAACATATAAAGAAGCTCAAAGCTCCACTACAATGCTTCAAATGTTATGTATTGTGCCAATGTTCGTTTCGTTAATAGAAATGGATGTAACAAACATTTATTACATTATTCCAATCTGTAATTTTGAGCAAATATTGATGGATTTATTTACAAATACCTATTCACTTGTAAGTATTCTATTAACTTTAGCATCAACTTTTATATATATTACGATAGTATTAATTTATATTATAAAATCATACAATAGTGAAAAAATATTATTTGCAAAATAAAGCCAAATAAAAAAACGTCAGATATAAGATATAATTCTGACGTTTTTATTTTAACTCTGAATAAATTTTTTTATCAAATACATGTTCATCATCATTATCCATTATTTCAGCTAGTGAAGAAGTATCAATCAAAAAATAAGTATGATCAAGTATATCTTTCCCAGATGTAGAAACAGGATCATCCCAGGTCAAGTCTAAATGATACCACTTTCCATCTAAATAAACCGCATTCCAAACATGTGATTTACTAGCTACTTTATAATTAGTAATTCCAAGCTTATCAAGTATTACAGCCATCGTATCGGCATATCCACTACATATAGAGTAATGTTCATATAATAGTCCCAACATCCTAGAAGAATCGTAAGAACTTGTTCCTTCATTAGCTCTAGTGACGTCATATCTTGTATTATTAACTATATAATCATGTAACACTCTTATTTTCTCTTCATCTGTCATATTATAAGTAACATTTTCTTCAATAATTTTATCAATAGTTTTGTCTATTTTCTTAATTTCTTCATCACTATACAAATGCTTTACTTTAATTGTAATTTCACCCATATCATCGTAAAGCGTTTTTACAGTTGAATAACTATTATAAGGATGAACAAAATTATTAATATCACTAAGCAAAACTTCGTCATAACTTAACTTTTCAATGTCACTAAGGCATTCTGAATATTGAGCAGGGCAGTAAAAAGTAAATTCATCCCATCCTTGATTTAATATACTATAAAAAATATTAACTAAATCATCATAATTATATGGTACATATTCATCAACTTGTTTAACAAACTCATATTTATCTTTTTTAGTATAATCATTGGCAGGCTTTATTATTAATTCTGGTTGAGAATAAACAAAATCTTTAACTTTATCAAATATCATATCTATATTCAACACAATAAGTGTAATCACAACAATGCTAACAAAAAAAGAAATAAAATTCTTTAATTTAATCATATAATCACCATGCTCTAATTATAACATATAAAAAGTAAATATTATTTTTAAAAATAAAAAATGAAGTAAGATTTACTTCATATCTTTAACTTTTTTATTTAATCTTGATTTTTCTCTATCAGCAGTGTTCTTTTTTACTACACCTTTGCTGACAGCTTTATCAATGTTCTTTTGTACTTTTTTAACAGCTTCAGTAGCAGCGGCTACATCCTTAGCAGCTATAGCTTTTTCACATGCTTTTATAGAATTTTTAACTCTTGCTTTATAATCATGATTTTCTTCAGTTTTCTTAGCTATAACTTTGATTGCTTTTTTAGAACTCTTAATATTAGCCATCTTCGTCGCTCCTTCCCTTGAATACAAATAGAATTATACTAAAAATTAGAAGCAAATGCAAGTAAAAGTAAAAAAAACGACTTATTTTTGATTTATTAAGTATTATATTAATAAAAAGGTGATAAAGAATGAAAAAAAGATTCAAAAGTAAGAATAAAAAAAATAAAAATATTTTTAAAGTAATAATAATACTATTAGTAGCTTATATTTCTTTTAACTTAATTTATAATTTAGTTTACAATATCTATCTTTCAAAACTATCAAACGAGAAAATAATTGAGCATATTATAAAAAATACTAAAAATAGTAAAAATTCTAATAATTTTTTATCAAAATATCAAAATCCAAAATTAATATTAAACGAAACATTCACAGTAAAAAATCAAGAAGACAAAGTATTAGAAACAAGTAAAGAACAAAATAATGAAATAGAAGTATATATTTATAATACTCACGATACAGAAGAATATGAAGATAAGTATTTGGAAATTTATAATATTAAACCAACTGTAAAAACAATAAGCTATATTTTAAAGGATTATTTGAATGATTTAGGTATTCAAACTGTTGTTGAAGAAAAAAGTACCGCGAGCGTATTAAAATCCCATAATTGGTCGTATAAACATAGTTACGAAGCCTCAAAAGAAATAATTACACCTTTTATAAATGAAAATCCTAAATTAAAGTTAATAATAGATTTACATCGCGATGCAACTCCGCTGAGCAAATCATTTGTAACAATAAACGATATAAATTACGCAAAAGTTTTATTTGTTGTAGGAATGGAACATGAAAATCATAATCAAAATTATCAATTAGCAGAAAAATTAAATGAAATTCTAGAAAATGAAATAAACTCTATATCAAGAGGAATAAGTAAAAAAAGTGGATTAGGGGTAAACGGAGTATATAATCAAGACTTAAGCCCTAAAAGTGTACTAATTGAATTAGGAGGACAATACAATGAAATAGAGGAATTAAATAATACATTAAAAGTTTTATCGAGAGTAATATTAAAATATATAGAAGGAGAAATATGAAAAATAGTAAAAAAGCATGGCTAGTATTCAGAAGAATCACACTACTTTTATTTATTATCTTTTTAATCAACTATTTCCAAGTAGAAAGCGGCAATTATAAAAATGAAATGTCTAAAAAAACAATTTTAACTGAAGAAAAAATAAAAGAATTTGAAGAAGATGTAAAAAACGGCAATTATGTCGATATAAAAGACTATACAGAAGTAAATTATATAGATACATCAACTCCCTTAACAGAATTAGGTTACACAATAGGAGAAGGGGTAAATGATTTTATAAATAATAAAGTTGTAAAATTTTTTAATTATATAGGAAGTTTCTTTAAATAAGCTTGACTCATCACATCAAATTTTGATATAATTCACCTCTTAAGGAGGTAATTTTTATGCAAGAAGAAAAAAAATATTTATTAACAATAAAAAGAAATAATAACGATTATCTCCCTCTTGAATGGAATCTATTTTCATTTTATTGTGGTGAAAACATTTATGATTTAGAAGCAATAGATAATTTTACAAAAGGATTATCTAGAATTGATTTAATTCAAAAAGCTGTAGACGAAAACATCCTAGATATAAGAGAAAAATTTGAGTCATTTGCCATAATTTATTATGAAAAAGGCAAATATAGAGAATTAAAAGAAGGACCTATATTTAAAGAAGATATTCAAACTTTACTTACAGAAGAAGGATTCATCCGATATATCATTAACAGCGCAGATAAAGATACCATTAATTTTATCTATAATCTTTGCAATCAAAAAGATTCATGTCCAAAATTAGAAGAATTCAAATTCATTTTAAAAAACATGCCTTTATTTGCTAAAAGAGGAAAAAATGCTATCTTAGCCGCAGCATCGACATTTAAATCAATTCCCTATGAATTCAAAAGAAAAATATTAGTAAAATTATCAAAGAAAATAATGGATATAAGTCCAACAGACGCTCCATCTAAACTAATTTATAAAAATTTTAAAGACGATAACGTAGGAAAAGTTGCATAATCACCAAAAATCATTTATATTTAAGATAGTAGAGGTGAAATATGACGTATAGACCATTAGAAAGAATAGAATTAGAAAATTTCTTAAGAGTAAATACAACATATGATATCAACTTATTATTTCAAACAAAATCCATAAATCAAATAGCAAGTATGTGTAGGAGTATCGAATCAGCTATGCAGAGATATCCTAAAGAAATATCTGAGTACTATAAATCCAATCCATCTGCAGTTCCTTTTGTTTCAGATAACGTTCTTTATTCAATGAACTATAATGAATTAGTTGATTTAAGAAAAAAATTAGGAATTAAAGGCAGCAGGAAAAAAGTTGTAAAACAAGAAGAAGCATCAGATGTTGCTCAATTAAACATTGATTTCGTCCAAAGTAAAAAAACAAGTGATCTTTGCGTATCAATAATGCAATCAAATGCAGAAAATAAAGAATTACAAATCTTAACTTCTGAAGAAATAAAAGAAATGTACGGTGGTGAAGAGTTATCAAAAGAGGATTTAGCTCGCCGTGGTATTGTTTCAGATGATGTAGATTGCCATGAGAGAGCAAGTTTAGAAGACGAAAGAATCGAAATGATTGACGAAATAATCTCATCAAAAATAACAATTGCCAATCAGGCACTTGACATTAATTTCTTATATACTTTAGGTGAAACAGAATTAAAATCATTATATGAAATAACAAAAAGCTTTATAAAAATTAACAAAAAAGAAAGAGGTCTAAAAAAATAAGACTTCTTTTATTATGTCTAAAAATGATATAATAATAATGGTGATAATAAAATATGAATAGTTTATCAAAAGATATATCAACATTTTTAAAATACCTAAGTAATGAGAAAAGATATCCAAATAATACCATAATCAGTTATTCGAATGATTTAAAAAGATATAATGACTTCATCCGATCAAAAAAAATTAATTATCTTACAATAAATAAAGAAGAAATAAGATTTTTTCTAAAGTATTTAGACGAAAAGAAATTATCAAAAAATTCCATTTCTAGAACTCTTAGTTCATTAAGAAACTTTTATGCATTTTTAATATTAGAAGGTAAAGTACAAAATAATCAGTTTAAATTAATAAAAAATCCGAAAAAAGAAAAAAAGTTACCAAATTTTCTACAACCAAATGAAATGATGCAAATATTAGAAACACTTGCTTCAGAAACTCCTTTAGAAAAAAGAAATCGTCTTATAATTGAATTATTATATGCAACAGGAATTCGTGTGTCAGAATTAGCAAATATATCATTAAACGATATTAATATTAACGATTATGAAATAAAAGTCAAAGGAAAAGGTTCAAAAGATAGAATAGTTTATTTCGGCGAATATGCTAAAAAATACTTAGATGATTATATAACTAATTCTCGTTCTGTTCTTAAATCATCTAAAACAACAGACAAATTATTATTAAATAAAGACGGGGGGAATTTAACTGTTAGAAGCATCGAAAATATAGTTAACAAAGTTGTCGACGAAGCTGCTTTAAAGCACAAAATTTCTCCCCATGTTCTAAGACACACCTTTGCAACAGATATGTTAAATAATGGTGCTGACCTAAAAAGTGTTCAAGAACTCCTAGGTCACTCATCTCTTTCAACAACTCAAATCTATACTCATATAACAAACGAGCGTCTAAGAAATGTATATTTAAAATCGTTCCCGCGTCAATAATTTTTTTCAAAGATTAAAGAAAAAGTTGACATTAAAAAATTAATATGTTATTTTTTTAAACAAGTGAGAGCACATAAGATATATCGAGCTGTGCTGGGTAAACACCTACACGTAATATACGGAGTCACGAATATTTTGTTCGTGACTTTTTTATATAAAAAAACACGATCAAAGAAAGGAGGCGATATTATGATGTCATTTTGGTATAATGTCACACAAAAAATAATTAAAGTAAAATTCATAGTGCAAAAAGTAATAGGGCAGGTCTACCTTGATATCAAGTTTATCACCTCCCTAAAGCTTTTCGTACTCTTAAGTGAGTATGTATAAGATATTTATCAAGCTACATAGGGAACTATAATTCCTACACGAGTAATCGGAGTCACATCTTTATATGTGGCTCTTTTTATTTATAAAAAGAAAGGAGATGACAAACATGTGGCAAGAAGCCCTCAATAAATTTATTCAAAAATATAAAAAGAACAAAAACGTTGAAGCGATACTATTAGTCGGCAGTTATGCTGTTAATAACGAAGATAAATACAGTGATATAGACGTTTATATAATTATGAATAATAATATAAAATATCGTAAACGCGGTAATAAACGAATAGATAATTATCTAATAGAATACTTTGTAAATCCACTTTACAAGGTTCCCGCATACATTAAAGAAGATAAACGAGGTCATGGTGGCCCTATGGCCAATATGATTATAAATTGTAAAGTACTATATGATAAAAATGGCATTATACCAAAATTAAAAAAACGAGCTAAAAAAGCATTGAGCAAAAAGAATAAAAAAGATAATTTAAAATACTATGCCGCTTGGTGTGCCTACGATGACTATCAAGCTGCTAAGTACCACAATGACATGCAATATTATCTATGCTTAAAATATTTATTAGAAGCTTATTTATATAATAATGATTATCAAATACCGCCTGAGTTGAAATATGAACGTTTCTTCAAAGATGAAGAATATCGAAAAAAATATAATTTTCATAAATTTCCAAGCAATGAGTTCAATATCTTAGCAATAAACTGCTTTAATAAACCAAATAAAAATAATCTAAAAAAATTATATGAATATGTTATACAAGACGGAAATTTCGACATAAATAATTTTGAATTAAAAAACAAATTATAAAGGAGTGAGAAAATATGATAAGAGAAGCTAAAGAAAAAGATTTTAATACTCTTTTAAAAGTATTTAGAGAAGTTCAAAATCTGCATGCAACAAACGAACCAAATATCTTTAAATTTACAGATCCAATAAAACCAGATGAATTTAAAGAAATGGTAAAAAATCCCAATATTAAAATCTTTGTTTCAGTAGACGAGAACATAGTTAATGGCTTTCTAATTGGTTCAGTAATAGAAAGAGAATCAAATTTGACATTGTCAAGAAAACAATTTGTCATTGAAAATCTAGCTGTGCTAAAAAGCAAACATAACAAGAGGATTGGTAAATCTTTAATAAACAAAGCAAAAGAGTTTGCAGAAGTGCAAAAATGTGATAGCTTAATTCTTAGTGTATGGTGTTTTAATTCTAACGCTTTAGGGTTTTACAAACACTTAGGTTTTGAAGAAAAAAGTATCAAAATGGAATTAAATTTATAAAAGAAAGGAGGTAATATTTATGGAACATCTAAAATTAATAAAGCCATCTATTGAATATAAAGAAGCAGGCATCGACTATGTTAATGAACACTATGTCTATAATTCCCCCATAAATGGTTGTGGCGGATTAAATAGATATCTAAATGACTATGAAGGATGGCTTAAAAAAATAGAAAATGATATATCAAATCCAGATCCAGGTCGTGTTCATTCTTTAAGTTATTATTTAGTAAGAGAAAGTGATAACAAAATTGTTGGAATGGTCAATATAAGATTAGAGCTTAACGAAAGACTCTTAAGATGCGGCGGAAACATCGGATATGGAATACGGCCATCAGAAAGAAGAAAAGGATATAATAAGATAAACCTATATCTAGCTTTAGAAATATGTCAGAATTATGGCCTAGAAGAAATATTATTAGATTGTAACGCAAATAATATCGGTTCTAAAAAGTCAATGGAAGCATTAGGAGGAATTCTAGTAAGTGACTATATCGATCGAGAAGAAGGTCATTGTTTAAAATATAAAATAAATGTTTCAAAATCTCTTAAAGAATATTATAATTTATATAATCAAGAGGAAAGTTTAAAGAAAGAGAGGTAGTATAAATGAAAGCAATAGAAGTAAATAACCTATCAAAGAAATTTAAAATAAAGCAAAAAGAAAAAGGATTAAAAGGTAGCTTAAAATCTATTTTTAAACCAAAATATAAAGAGAAAAAAGCCGTTAATAATATAAGCTTCAATGTTGAAAAAGGAGAAATAATTGCTTTTATCGGTCCAAACGGAGCTGGAAAGTCGACGACTATTAAAATGCTAACTGGAATTCTATATCCAACAGATGGTAATATTTCTATTATGGGAATAAACCCAGTAAGAGAAAGAAAAAAATTATCTTATAAAATAGGAACAGTATTTGGTCAAAAAGAACAACTTTGGATACATTTAACTCCATATGATAATTTTAAATTTTTTGGGGCAATCTACGATATCCCAGAAAGTATTATTGAAAAAAGAATTAACGAATATAAAAGTATTTTTGAACTAGATGAATTTATAAACACACCAGTTAGAAGTTTATCTCTTGGTCAAAGAATGATTTGTGAAATAGTTGCATCTTTAATTCATGAACCAGAAATACTATTTTTAGACGAACCAACTATCGGACTAGATCCAGTAGTAAAAGAAAAAATACGAGTATTTATAAAACGATTAAACAAAGAAAAGAAAACGACAATCTTCCTAACTAGTCATGACGTTGGAGACATAGAAAAATTATGTAAACGAGTAATCATCGTAAATGATGGCCATATCGTATTAGATGATTCGATGGAGAATTTAAAATATCACTATTTAAACAAAAAGATTGTTGAAGCAAAAATGAATACAAAAATAAATTTAGACGAAGAAGATGGTATAACTATTCTAAAAGATAAAGATTATAATTTAAAATTAGAAGTAGACTTAACAAAAAAATCAATAAGTGATGCTATAAAATTATTAGACCCAAATAAAATAATTGATATCAATATCTCTAATACCCCATTAGAAACAATTATCAGTTCTATCTATCAAGGAAGTAAAAAATGAAAAAATACTTTCATGTAATGAAAACTACTTTTAATGATTCATTGCAATACGCATCAAGTCTAATCTTTAGATTTATTGGTTTTTCCATAACAATATCTATTTTAGTAAGCTTATGGTCTTTTCTTTACAAAGATGGAACTAGTATTATAAATGGATATACTTTTAATCAAATGATTTGGTATCTTTTATTGACCGAAATAATTACATTTGGTAGTGGTAGTAAAGTTGCTACTGACGAGGTTAGAGATTGCATAAAAAGTGGAAACATCGCTTACCAAGTTAATAAGCCATATCACTATATAATCTACATAATATTTAAATACTTAGCTGACACATTCATAAGATTTTCTATGTTCTTAGTTATTGCTACTATATTAGGATTTATCTTTGCAGGACCAATTGAAAACTTTAATATAATTACCTTATTAAGCGCCATACCAGTATACGCATTTGCTGTATTAATAACAGGTCTAGTAAAAATATTAATAAGTTTAAGTTCCTTCTGGGTAGAAGATTCAAAGCCCTTTCAAATGGTATACAATAAGTTCGTCTTAATATTTGGGGTATTCTTTCCATTAGAAATGTTTCCTAAAATAGTAGGTAAAATAGTACGCTTTTCTCCTATATACGGAGTAAGTTATGGCCCAGCCAAATTAGTAATAAATTTTAGTTTCAATATTTTAAAAGAAATATTAATATCACAAATATTAACAATAATAATTGTCTTAACTTTAATATTCTTTATATATGGAAGAGGGGTGAAGAAATTAAATGTTAACGGAGGTTAAAAATAATTTACGAATAATGTTCATTTCTATAAAATATAATTTGATGAAAGCTATGGAAAACAATGTTGCTTTCTTAACATCAGTAATTATGATGATATTTAATAATGCCTCATTCATTATTCAATGGCTAACTATATTTGCCTTCAAGGAAACAGTAGGTACTTATTCACTAAATGATGTAATGTTATTTTGGGCTATATCTAGTGGTGGATTTGGTCTAGCACACATTTTATTTAATGGAATTATAAAAATGCCAGAATATATCGAAACAGGTAAACTAGATGCATATTTAACTGTACCAAAAAATCCATTATGTTACTTAGCCACATCAAGTTTAGAACCAAGTGCTTTTGGCGATCTTATATATGGTTATATAGCATTAATAATATTTAATTTTAGTTTAAAAAATATATTGTTGTATACAATTTTAATTATATTTGGAGCCCTAATTTATATTAGTTTTGCCAGCATCTTTAATTCATTAACATTCTTTTTCTATAGGTCTAGTGTATTAGCAGATGCCTTACGTGATGTATTCTTAAATGGAAGCTTATACCCTGACATTATATTTAATCGTGCAGTAAAAATTATTTTCTTTACTTTAATTCCTAGTGCTTTCGCATCATGGATTCCTGTACATTTAATTATGGACTTTAATTTGATAAATTTAATAATTTTAATTGCATTCACAATATCTATAGTTACCTTAGCTTTTATGGTATTTAATAGAGGCTTAAAGAATTATTCATCAAGTAATTTAATGCAAGGAAGAAGCTAAAAATATAAACAAGATGTCAAATAAAAATAATAGAAAAAGATTATTCGTCAAAAAATTGTCAAAACAGGAGAATTATCTCCTGTTTTTAAGTTTCAACTGATATAATAATGAATGTGACATAATATGCAAAGGAGGAATCATTGTGCACAAATATGTTTATTTATTTACCGAAGGTAATGCTGATATGAGAAACCTTCTTGGTGGTAAAGGTGCTAACTTAGCCGAAATGACTAATATTGGTCTACCAGTACCTCAAGGTTTTACTATCACTACTGAGGCATGTACTCAATATTATGAAGATGGAAGAGAAATTAATGAAGACATTCAATCTCAAATTAATGAGTATATCGGTAAAATGGAGGAAATAACTGGTAAGAAATTCGGAGATAAAGAAAATCCTTTATTAGTTTCTGTTAGATCAGGAGCAAGAGCTTCAATGCCAGGTATGATGGATACTATTCTTAATTTAGGCTTAAATGAAGAAGTAGTAAATGTTCTAGCTGAAAAATCAGGAAATGCTAGATGGGCTTGGGATTGCTATAGAAGATTCATTCAAATGTATTCTGACGTAGTAATGGAAGTAGGCAAGAAATACTTCGAAGAACTAATTGATAAAATGAAAGAAGAAAAAGGCGTTAAACAAGATGTTGAACTTAGCGCTGAAGATCTAAAAGAATTAGCAAGAGAGTTTAAAGATGAATATAAAGAAAAAATTGGTGAAGATTTCCCAACAGATCCAAAAGAACAATTAATGGGAGCTATTAAAGCTGTATTCCGTTCTTGGGATAATCCACGTGCTAATGTTTATAGAAGAGATAACGATATTCCTTATTCTTGGGGAACTGCTGTTAACGTTCAATCTATGGCATTTGGTAACATGGGTGATGATTGTGGTACTGGTGTTGCATTTACTCGTGACCCAGCTACTGGAGAAAAAGGACTATTTGGTGAATTCTTAACAAATGCTCAAGGAGAAGATGTTGTTGCGGGCGTTCGTACACCAATGCATATTTCTGAAATGGAATCAAAATTCCCAGAAGCATTTGCAGAATTTAATAAAGTTTGCCAAACTCTAGAAAATCATTATAGAGACATGCAAGATATGGAATTTACTGTTGAACATGGTAAATTATACATGTTACAAACAAGAAATGGTAAGAGAACTGCTCAAGCTGCATTAAAAATTGCTTGTGACTTAGTTGATGAAGGAATGCGTACAGAAGAAGAAGCTGTATTAATGATTGATCCAAGAAACTTAGATACATTATTACACCCTCAATTTGACGCAAAAGCTCTAAAAGAAGCTACACCTATTGGTAAAGCTTTAGGAGCATCTCCAGGTGCTGCTTGTGGTAAAATTGTTTTTACTGCTGAAGAAGCTGAAAAACAAGGAATCGGTGGAGCTGGAGAAAGAGTTATTCTTGTTAGACTTGAAACATCTCCAGAAGATATCAGCGGTATGAAAGCTGCTCAAGGTATTTTAACAGTTCGTGGTGGTATGACATCTCACGCAGCAGTTGTTGCTCGTGGTATGGGTACTTGCTGTGTATCTGGCTGCGGTGAAATTCAAATGAATGAAGCTAAAAAAGAATTTACTCTAGCTGGTAAAACATATCATGAAGGCGATGTAATTTCAATTGACGGTTCAACTGGTAATATCTACGATGGAGCAATTCCAACTGTAGACGCAACAATAGCTGGTGAATTCGGTCGTGTTATGGAATGGGCTGATAAATATCGTAAATTAGGAGTTAGAACAAATGCTGATACTCCAACTGACACTAAAAAAGCTATCGAATTAGGTGCCGAAGGTATTGGTCTATGTCGTACAGAACACATGTTCTTCGACGAAGAAAGAATTTTCAACTTAAGAAAAATGATTTTATCTGAAACAGTAGAAGACCGCGTTAAGTACCTAGACTTATTAATTCCTTATCAAAAAGGTGATTTTAAAGCAATGTATAAGGAGTTAAAAGGACTACCAATGACTGTTCGTTATTTAGATCCGCCTTTACATGAATTCATTCCAAAAACAGAAGCTGAAATGAAAGAACTAGCAGACGCTATGGGTGTTACAGTAGAACATGTTAAAGCTAAATGTGACGAATTACACGAATTCAACCCAATGATGGGACACAGAGGTTGCCGCCTTGCTGTTACTTATCCAGAAATAGCAAGAATGCAAACAAGAGCTTTAATGGAAGCTGCTATTGAAGTAAAAGAAGAAGATGGATATAGTATTGTTCCTGAAATCATGATTCCATTAGTAGGAGAAGTTAAAGAACTTAAATTTGTTAAAGATGTAGTTATTGAAACTGCTGAAGAAGTTAAGAAGGAAAAGAATTCTGATATGGAATACCATATTGGTACAATGATTGAAATTCCTAGAGCTGCTTTAACAGCTGACGAAATTGCTAAAGAAGCTGAATTCTTCTCATTTGGTACAAACGATTTAACTCAAATGACATTCGGTTTCTCAAGAGATGATGCTGGTAAGTTCTTAAAGTCTTATTATGAAACTAAAATTTACGAACAAGATCCATTCGCAAGAATTGATCAAACTGGCGTTGGAGCATTAGTTAAACTAGCTGTTGAAAAAGGACAAGCTACAAGGCCAAATATCAAACTTGGTATTTGTGGAGAACATGGTGGAGACCCATCAAGTGTTGAATTCTGCCATAATGTAGGATTAACATATGTATCTTGTTCACCATTCAGAGTACCAATAGCTCGTTTGGCTGCTGCACAAGCTGCAATTAAAGAAAATCAAGCAAAATAATATCTAAAATTAAAACCAAGAAGAAAAAAACTTTCCCTTGGTTTTTTTATTGCAAAAATATATAACGATAATTCATATTATAATAAATATATTAAAAAACATATACTAAACAATCGAGTAGAGGCAAGATTATAAATTTAATATTTTATTTAAAGATAATTCTTAATCTTTTTTATAATATAAAATCATTAAATACAAATAGTATTTTTAATGTTCAAATGTTATAATTAATATACAATATATAAAGGAGATAAAGAAATGACAAATGAACAAATATTAAATATTTTTTATAGCAAAATAATTCCTGAAGCACAAAAAGGCAAAATAGATTGTTACTTTACTTTAAATATTATTTTCAATTTAACAATTGCCAATCAAGAAATAACTTCTCAAGCAGAAGATAAAGACAAAGGAATATTTATTCCTACTTTAAAAATTACTGACAAAGAAAAATTTGATGAATTATTAATAGAATATGTAAAAAAAGCCATAGAATTCTATTCTCCAGAAAACTTTACTTTTTTGAATGATATTGATTCATTTGATATTCAAAACACTCAAAAAACAAAACAAGAATATCTCGTAAAATATATAATTAGCACCTTATTTGCTAACGCTTCGTTTGACGATTTTACAAACCCAATATTATTTTTGAAATCTAGAATCGCCATGTTTGACAATAAAATTCTAAACGACGAAGGAGAACAAGATTTTGGATATATAGAAAGTATCGGAGCTAGGATACATATCATAGAAGAAAAAAGTCCAATAAAAGCTGAGACTCCATATAGAATTAAAGGACATTTACAATTTGATGACGGATACATATTATCATTGCCAGAAATATATGTAGGAAATACAGGAGAAAAATATCAATTATATGGTATTCAAAAATCCTTAAAAAGCGGTGACGAGGAAGAAAGAGCATATCTAAAGCAGATAAGGAAAGGCTTCATTGCCAAAATAAATGGTGCTCCAGAACACTATTTTCTTACCGTTATGCTTTTCTTATCATTATGTAGCGATAAAAATATAGAGGTTATACCTTTTTTAATAGAGAGATGGAACGCCAAAAAAATCGCATTGCATAACAAAGCAAAGAGACTTCAAAATATTTCCATAGAAGAGATTGATAAAGAACAAGAGCATATTCAAACAAATATAACAGATATATTTATACGTTATTTTACTAAATTAGAAGATGTAACAGAAGGAATGGAATTTACTTCCATCCCATTAGAATTAGATTCTAGCTTGCACATACAAATCAATGATAATTTACAAAGTAGAAGCATAGCATTTAATGAACTTTTTAATTTAGCTAATGAGTATAAAAAGAGAAAAAATAATTTAGGTAAATAAATATTATAAAAATATGTAATTGATATAGAAAACAATTTATATTATAATTATAAAAGAATAAAGGGTGATTGATATGCTTAAAGCGATTTGCTTAGGAAGAGTAAGTTATGAAATTAATCTTTTGGTAGACAAAGTACCAGAAGAAGGATCTACAAGTGAATTTTTTGATAAAAAAGGAGGTCTAGGTGGAACAGCTGGAATTATCGGCTATTGCCTAGCCAGATGGGGAATAAATACAGCAGTCGCTTGTGTAATAGGAAATGATGTAAACGGAACTAGAATTAGAAAAATATTTGATAAAATGCACATTGATACACGATATATTGAGCCATCATATGATAACGATACATCAATGTCTATTGTTCAAATAAATAATACAAATCATAAGCACACTATAACTAATCTATCAGATAAATATATCAGCTTAAAAAAATGCGATTTCGATTTCACACCAGACTTAATATGTGTAGATGGCTATGACACAGTTCAAGCAAAGACTCTGTTAGAAAGATTTCCTCGTTGTCTATCAGTACTAGATGCTAGCATAATAACTAGTCCTGTAATTGAACTATTAAAAAAAGCAAAATATGTAATATGTACGCAAGAATTTGCAGAAAGTGTAACAAATACCAAAATTGACTTCCAAGAAGTTAGTACATTAGTTTCAGTATATCAAAAATTAAAAAAGAAATATCTAAATACTGAATTCGTCGTAACTTTAGGAGATAGAGGAGCTTTATATTGCATTAATAATCAAATAAAAATAAGCCCATCTCTTAAGGTAAAGGTAGTAGATACTCATGGATGTGGAACTATATTTCGCGCAGCATTTGCTCATACTTTAGCAAATGGTGGAGATATTGAAAAGGCAGTAAAAATAGGTTGTATTGCTGCCAGCTTAGCTGCTACTAAAGTTGGTTCAACTGATGCAGTTCCTTCATTAGAGGAAATAAAAAATATATATGAGCAAAACTATTAGAGATCCTTTCACCTGCCGATTTCCACATATTGATATTCATGGTGAAACAAGTACAACATGTATTGCCGTAATAAGTTCTTTTATAAAAGATAATTTACATTTAAAAAACAAAAATATAATAATCATTCATGGAAAAGGTAGTGGTGTTCTAAAAAAAACGACACACGAATACTTAAAAAAACATAAAAGTGTAAGAAAATATTACATTGACGGAATGAATGATGGACAAACTATAGTAGAATTAGACATTAAAAATCTCTAAATATGAGATTTTTTTATACCCTTTTAACTCAGAGTAGCTTTTTTGTCCTTGAAATAGTGACATTTTATTGATATAATCAAATCCTACGACCATCAAATATGGCTAATTTTCTATTTTTTTCAAAATTGAGGCAAAATTTGACGACGTATTCTTTTCATGTTAGAATGTAAGCACGAAAAGGAATTTAGGGGGTATAAAAAATGAAAGGATATGTTTTAGATTATATTAACGAAAATGAATTCAAAAAACTTGAAAGAGCTTTAAAAAAATATAATATGTTAGCTTATAAAAAATTAAATTTTGAATATTATCCAGCATTAAGAAATGGCAAATTCGTTGGTATTATGACCAGTCAAAACAAAAAAGCTGGTACAGAAACTTATGAATTAAAATTACCTAGTGATAGTATGTTTACCCAAGTCCATGGAGACGTTAAATTAATATACACTGTATACGTAAAAGAACAAACAATAATGTTAAACACAATAACACCTTCTGATATTTTATTAGAAGGACACAAATCAGAATTAACAACATACAAAGGCATAATGATTTCTAAGCAAAATGCTTCAAAAGATATGTTTAAAATCGATTTATTAAAAATGTTGCAAGATAAATAGAGTATTATTACTCTTTTTTTATACTTAAATTTGCCAACTTAAACATATTATTATAATATATACACTACAAAAGAGGGGAATATTATGACAAAAAAATATGTTTTAGCATCTATAAGTATCAATTTAACAATTATACTATCAATATTTTTAATAATAGGCGTATTTAAAATCGAATTATTATCAAATATTAAAATAATATTTACTCTCTTATTCTTAATTTTACTAGTTATATTTTCAATAATATCCTACTTATGTAAAAATAAAAACATCTATAATATAGGAATATTCGTTAATTTAATAATAAATATTATATTAATTTATAATACAGTTAATTTAAACATAAAATATGACTATATATTAAACCTTTTTAATAAAGAATATAAATATATTACATATAATGTCTATGTTCAAAAAAGAACACCAATATACAATAATTTAAATAAATTAGAAAATCAAAAAATAGGCATGTTATCAAAAAATCAAGATAATATAAAAAACTATTTAGATAAAATTATATCAATAGAATATATCTCGTATCAAAATACAGATGAAATAGCAAATGCTATTGACAATGGAGAAATTCAATGTTTTATCTTAACAGATGATGATTTTCTAAAAATCGATAATGACAAAATAAATATAAAAAATAGAGTAAGAAAAATATACACAAACAAAATAAAAGATACAAATTAGTATCTTTTTTTCAATAGAGGATCGACAACATCATCCATATTTAAAATACAAATACTATCAAATTCATCATCACAGCCTCTATATGTTTTTGCAGCTGACTCAAAAATAACATACAAAAAATTATCATCTAAGCTCACTTGCTCCATCATAGATGGTGCAGTATAAGTCACAGATTGAAGAGAAGAGTCATAATTGTCAATGTCTTCATTATAAGAAAATATCTGAAGAATAGAGGACGTATTTCTGCCAAAAGATCTGCTAAAAACAATATATTCACTATCATTTTTTCTATAAAAAGTCATTCCTTGAACTTTATTAGGAATATTAAACATTCCTTTATATGTCAGGCTTAATTTCTTTTCGTCACCAGTAGAAATACTATATCTTTTTACTAACCCTGGTGTTACAACAGAAAAGCTCCCAACAAACAATTCATCATTATAGATAGTCAAAAAAGCAATTGAATTCTTTAAAGGATTCTTATAGTTTAAAAGTCCATTACCAACATCTATATTTGAATAAATTGCCTTTACTTCCTTTTTAGAAAAATCAAGAAAATCACTAGCTCTATAAGCATTAATTCTTCCTAAATGAGAAGGAATCCATATTAATTCATTTTTCTCGTCATATGCAATCCCCCCAACATGAGAATCCATATCTAATACATACGAGTTAATATATTCACCATTTTTACTCATAACATAAACCACAGAATTATTTAAACCACTATAATCATAAGATGTTGTTAAAATATAATCACCCATAATCGTTAAACCTTGTGGTACCATATCATCTTGTATAATAGTTTTTATGCTTAAATCATTTATTCTACTAGAAAAAGGTGCATATTTGGTATAAAGAAAGCTCTCACCACTAATAATGCCATTTTCAAAAGCGTCCAATTCAAAATCATCTACTATAGTTTCTTTGTCAATTCTATAGGTTGTACTAATATAACCATTTTTTGCGATTTTGCAAGAACAATAGGAACTCATAGTAGCAATAATTGAAACCCCAGCTATTATTGAAATAAACTTTCTTTTTTGCTTCTTAACCATAAACACCACCTAAAAAGAGTATATCAAAATTTTAAATAAAAAACATTAATTAGAGCTTTCATTTTATCAAATTTGTGATATATTATTATTGATATTTATTGGAGTGAAAAATATGGCAAAAAAGAAATCAAAAACTCAAAAATATAAAAAAAGTGTTAAAAGAAAGGCAAAAAAAATTCAAAATAGTCTTCAAAACACTAATATTATAGAACAAGTTACTGAAAAAAAAGATTTAAATAAAAAAATAGAAGAACCCAAAAAAGTTATTTCTAAGAAAAATATTTCATCGTCTCCTAAAGAGATTACAATTAAAAAAAATATTTCTAGTAAAGTAATAACAGATAAAAAGAAGAAAAAAGAATGTAAAAATGATGAAATTATATTACCAAAATTAAAAAAAGAAGAAACCAAAAAGAAAAAAAATATTATAATTCGTTTATTATACGAGCTAAAAAATAATTCTCATATTATATTTAACACTCTATTAATAATAATTTTTATCATTCTAATAATTGGTATTTTAAGAATAGAGGTATTTAAAGGAGGCACAATTCTTTACATATCAGTTATAATTCTCTTCTTAATGGCAGTTGCAATATCATACAACAAATACATCAGTGGGAAAATATTCACAATAATTTTATGTATCGGTATGTCATATGCTATTTATCACATGCAATATACTTATGACTTTATTAGAAATTTAAACACTAGTGTTTATGAATATAAAACATATTATGTCGTAGCTTTTGATAACATCCAAAATAAAAGCATATATACAATCAATAATAAAAATGTTGGCTTGTTAAAAGACAATTGCATAAACGTCGAAAGAAAGTTAAATACCAAACTTGATAAAGTAACATATACTGAATACGATGATATAAACACATTGTTTGATGATTTCTATAATCAAAAATATAGAGCAATTCTTGTAAATGAAAATCAATATAAATACCTTCAAAACAATATACAAAACAATCAAGAAGTAAAAATATTATATGAATTTAAAGCTAATGCTAAAAAATAAAGAAAGTTAAGCTTTCTTTTTTTGTTAAATAACTTTACACGGTAAAAAAAGGGTTCGACAAAAAAAGAAAACATTTGTACGAAAATATATTGTTATGAAAACCTCAAAATGGTAAAATTAAATAGAATAAAGGTAGAGTTTTATTCTAGAAAAGAAGGTGTAAAAGTGAATAGTAAAGAAGCTTGGAAAATTTTTATAAAGACAGGATCAATCATCGACTATTTAGTGTATTCCAAAATAAAAAAATATGAGTTTAATAAAAATTAATAATTATATTCTTATATTTTTGATATAATATAACTCAGGTGATACTTATGAAAGTAAAAAGAATTGTAGCATATATATTAGACATGATTATTATTTCAATAATTACAGAATTAATCCTATTTATTCCAATATTTGGTAACACGAAAGATGTCTATATAGAAACATCACAAGAATATTTTAACCTAGTTTTAAATGAATCAACCGGTTCAAGCGACATCACCAAAAACGAAGAAATAGAAAAAATGTATGATATGCAAAAAAGCTCTCAAACTATAAATATAATAACAGTAGGATGTATGATTTTATATTTTGGAGTAAGTGCATACATTTGCAATGGTCAAACATTAGGTAAAAAAATATTAAATTTAAGAATAGTCCCTGTAAAGAATTCTGAATTAAAACCTCACTTGTTTATCTTAAGAACAATAATCATCACCAACATCATACCAAGAATCATCATGATTATAATTACAGCATCACTATCAATGAAAGCTTGGTATAATGTGTCTATATATGTTTCTCAAATGCAATACATTATAACATTTATAATTCTAGGTTTCATCATCTTCAGAGAAGATGAAAGAGGTTTACATGATCTTCTATGTGATACAAAAGTTATATTAACAAAAGAGTAGATAAAATCTACTTTTTTCTTTTATTTATAAAAAATATATACTATAATAAATAATAGTAAAGGGTTGTATATAATGGAGAAAATAAAAATTAAACACAAAAATTTTATCGAACAATATGAAAAAAATATAAAAAGTTGTCGTGATGAATACTATAAAAATATAATTAAAAATAGTAATAAAAATAATTTAAATTTTAATCCTTCATTTATCTTTTTTTTAATTCCTCTTTTCATAGCAATAATTATAATATTAAAAGAAAACTTTTCTATTTTAGGCTATATTATAGCTTTTACATCTTTAATAATAATTAACATCTTAATAAAATTATTAGCTGTTTTTTTAAAATTTGAAAACAAAAATAAATATTTAGAAGAAATAAGAAAGCAAGGATGCTTTTCAATTGATAGTTATGAAAAGAAATTAAAAATATATATTACAGGTCCTGGCGGATATTACGAGCAACTTCTAAACGCATATAAACAAGAGTACAATATAACCGATAAAACGCAAAAGATATATGGCATAAATGGAGAAGAATATTATATATGGGCAAATCAGCAGCAAGATAAAATAAATCTTCTTAATTGTAAATGTAAAAATAAGCCAGAAATAAAATCATATAAAATAATGAATATTAGATATTATAGAGTTGATCAAATAAAACATATGATAGTATTAAAAACAAATACCGAAAATATCTACTTGACATTAAGTTCTATAGAAGTTCTTAATGAATTATTAAAACAAAAAAAGTTTGAAAACATTACATCATTTACTCCAGAAGATCATATTAACGATTTTGAAATATTTATGCACAATTACAAAAAAGAAATAGACTCCGAGTCAATAAGTAAATGGCAGGCATTTAGTGAAACTATTTCAAAATTAATAACAATTATAATTATAATTGCAGCATTAGTAGGAATATCAACTTTAATAGACAAATATGCAAGCATTATAAAGCTTTGTATTTTAGTTTGCTTTTTTATATCTAACATATATATAAGAAATATTATTTCACTAAAAAGAAAACCATTAAAAACAGATGAAGAGTATATATCGTATATTAATTCCAGCCAAGAATGCATCGATATGTTCGAAGAGCTTAAATACGCCCTAAATATTAGCGATTCATATGACAGAGTATATACTAAAGAAGGCGCATGTTACCTAACATGGGTTGCTAATGGATATTTCCATGTATTTTTAAATGTCATATATTTTAATGTTGTATATATGGCAATAAATACAAGCGATGTAATATATTATCGTATAACAAATAAAGATTGTACAATAAAACTAAAAGACAAAGAATTAATTTTCCAAAAAGATGCAGGAAAAACATTTTCTAAAATACTGCCAAACAAAGATTATGATTGGTTAAAAGGATATCAAAATGCAAAATAATATGCTATAATAAAATAGATAAAGGGAAGTGAATGCAATGGCTACAGGAAAAAAATTAAATCAAAGATTTTTAGAAAGTATAGATGAAGAAAGAAGAATAATTCTTGAAGAAGGAGAAAAAGAATCAGAATTATCAGGTAATGTTATTGATGTTTGTAGAGACGGAACAGAATTTATTCGCGTTGAAGATGAAGAAAAATATAATGCAATTAACGAATTAAAAAATTATCTAGAGTTTAGTTCATTTAAATTAGATGAAACATATGAAATACCAGGTATAGAAATACCAGATGCAGACGAGAAAATAAATTTATATATTAAAAAAGATGATATTTCTAAAATTGCTGATAAGGCAGAAATATTTGAAACTTTATTAGGAATAAAATTGCCAGCTCAAATTTATCAATGTAAAACAAGATATGCAAACGAAAAAGTTCCTGGAACAAATATGGGAATTCCTCGTCCAAAATTAATGAGCGAAACAACTGAACAATATGAAGAATATTTAAAATCACAATATTCACAAGAAGATATCGAACCAGTTCCAACTCCAGACAATATAGGAAGAATGCCATATCCACACGAGCAAGTTGAATATAGAAGTTCTAATGCAATTAAAGATAAATATATATCAGAATATTATTCTCTTTATATTGAGGAATTGATGTTATCTCAAATTCCTTCAAGAGCGCAAAGAAGTGGTAGAAGAAATAATCGTATAAATGATGATGATGAATTTATAGTAAGAGAGTCTGACGACTTAGAAAGAACACCACTAGGTCAAAAAATAGGAACAGGATTAACATCATTCCAAAACGTCTTTAAAAGTGCGTCAACATGGCAAAAAATACGTCATGGAGCAATTGGTACATTAATAGGAGGCGGGGTGTTATACTTTGCTTATACAAATCCTATTGCGGCAGCTTCACTTGGACTTATGATTGGAACAGGTGTTCTATTAGGAAAAGGTCTACAACATCTAGGAAGATTCATAAAAGAAAAGAAAGACAAATGGCTATATGGTCCAAAAATTCCTCAAGATACAGGTGGTCATGAACAAAATGACAATGAGCCTGCAAACAGGCCTCCAGCTCCAGCACCACAATCAGATAGCGATTCACCAAGCCAAAATCCACAACCAAGAGCACAACAGCAGTCTCAAACAGTTATTCCAGAAGAACTTGATGAATTCTTAAATGAGGCAGGAATTAATATAACTCAATATCGTGAAATTGAAAGAAGAATAAATGTTGCAGAGCACGAACTTAGCGCGTTAATACCAGGGTCAACAGAATATACAACTAAGCAAATAGAAATTGCCTCATTAAAAGAGCAACAAAAAGATCAATTGCAAGTAATTGAAGTTCTATTAGAAGACATGTTGCAAAATGTAAATGCTGTAAAAGCAGGAGGAATGAATCTATGATGGAAGAAAAAAAGGTTATAACATTATCTAACGATGGAAAATATCTGCTATTGCATGACTTAGGTCAAATAGAAGAAGTTGGAAACGAAAGATTCTTCTTTGCAATAGGAGTAACACCCGACTATGATTTAGATACAGATGATATAATTTTCTTATCAACTTACAAAAAAAATGGTCAAGATATTGTTAAAAAGGTTAGTGAGAACTCAGAAGTATATAAAATGCTATCATATCTCGAAGTTGTAACAACAGCTATGGAAAATATTCCGGAATATAAAAAACAACTTGAAGAAGAAATAGAAAAATTAAAAGAAGAAAGTAGCCAATAAGCTACTTTTTTTGTATAATTATTTTGGTGATATAAATGAAAAAAACTGAATTGTTAATACCTGTTGGAAATAAAGAATGCCTTTTAGCTGCAATCAATAACGGTGCTGATGCAGTATATTTAGGAGGTAAAAAATTTGGTGCTAGAGCATATTCCAATAATTTTGATGAAAACGAAATGGTGGAAGCCATAAAATTATGTCACTTATACAATGTAAAAATATACGTTACAGTAAACACTATGATATATAATTCAGAAATAAACGAAGTAATAGAATATTTAAATTTCTTATATTGTCATAACGTAGATGCAATAATAATGCAAGATAATGGATTAATAGAATTAACAAGAAAACTACTACCTGATTTAGAAATTCATGTTTCAACACAAGCACACAACCACAATTCGCCAGCAATAAATCATTACAAAGATATTGGCTGTTCACGTGTTGTATTTGATCGTGAATCTTCCCTAGAATCCATCAAAAACATAAAAACAGATATTGAAAAAGAAGTTTTTGTATATGGAGCTTTATGTATATGTTACTCTGGAAACTGTCTTTTTAGTGTTCTAAATGGCGGAAGAAGTGCAAATAGAGGAATGTGTGTTGGATCATGCAGATTACCTTATAAATTGCTTAAAAATGGTGTTGAAACAGCAAATGGATATTTACTAAGTACAAAAGATCTAAATACCCTAGAAAATCTAAAAGAAATATTAGATTCCAATATAGAATCTCTTAAAGTTGAAGGCCGAATGAAAAGTAAAGAATATGTTGCAATTGTTACGAAAACATACCGTAAATTAATCGATGCTTATTATGGAAATAAACCAATGATTATGACCGACATTGAAAAGAAAAACCTTCTAAAAACATATAATCGTGAATTTACAAAAGGCTACCTTTTTAATGAAACAAATATAATAAATAGTAAAACCTCAAATCATCAAGGAATAAATATAGGAAAAGTAATTGGTGTAAACAATAAAAGAATTACCATAAAATTAGAAGAAGATGTTCATCAAGAAGACGCCATCAGATTTGAAAAAACAAATAAAGGAATGTATGTCAACACATTATATAATCAAAAAGGTCTTCTAGTATCAAGTTTAAAAAAAGGAGATATATGTCAAGTAGATAATAAAGAGAGAATAATGATTAAAGACCTACTTGGTAGTAGAGTATTAAAAACTATTGATGTAAATTTAAATAAAGAACTTAATGATTGGCAAGCAAAAAAAATCCCAATAAACATTACATTTCAAGGAAAAATCAATAAACCTGCTGTTCTAACTATTAAAGATAATTGCAATAAAATAAAAATAGAAGGGCCAATTATCGAAGAAGCAAAAACAGTAAACACTACTACTGATAGAATAAAAGAGCAATTAAGTAAATTAGGAAATACCCCTTTTATAGTTAAGGATATAGACATTGATATTGATAAAAATATTTTTATTAATATCAAAGATTTAAATAATACAAGAAGAAAAGCAATTGAAGAGCTTATAAAAAGACGTGAAGGAACTGCTATAAGTACCAATATTATAACTATTCCAAATCCTATAAAAAAAGTATCAAACAAAAAACAAATAAGCATACTAACACGAACAGAAGATCAACTAAAAATAGCCCTAAGAAATAACATCAATATAATATATACTACCGATGAAAGTTTATACAATAAATACAAAGATAACAAAAATATATATTTAAGATTAAATAGAGTTAACGAATCATTAAAAGAATATTCAAATGAAAGACTTTTATGCACAGAATTCGGCTCAATTGTAAAATATAATAAAAATAATAAAATAAGAAGTGACTATTATTTAAATGTTGCAAACGATTATACAATATCAAAATTAAATAAACTAAATGTTGAAAGTATAACGTTAACTATCGAAGCAGATATTGATAAATTAAACGATATAAAAAATAAAGAAGACAGTGAAATAATTGTCTATGGTACTCCAGAATGTATGATTATTAAAAATAATATTTTTAATATAACTACAGAAAAAAATCAATTAGTTGATAGCAAAAATAACAAATACTTAGTTACATTTGAAAATGGATTTACCCACATTTTTAATAATAAGCCAATAAATTTACTTTCAAAGTTAAATAAACTCCACAATTTTGGAACATATCGTATTGAATTATTAAACGAAAATATAAGCGAAACTCAAACAATTATAAATAATTTAAAAGATATGATATAATAAAAACAATAGGTGATAATATGAGAGATTTAAAATTATGTCGCACAACAGATTTAGATGATATTTTTTATGCAACAAAGGAAAGTCAAGGATTCAATAACGCTATAATGGCTATCAAATACGTTCTTTTTGATGATGAATCTGTTTTTAATGGCAAACAACCAGAATCAAATAAGTATTTATATATTTCAAGTGCAAATAACGCGCGAAAAAAAGCAATGATTCTTCAAAAAGATGACCTAGCTCATATTCTAATTAAATATTGCATGGCCTCTTTTGGTTTAAGAGGAAAAGACTTTAATGTTTCAGAAGAAGAATTTCTCTTAAATCAAAAAAGAATCGACAGATTAGATATAACAGCTTATGAAATGATTGAACAAGTTGCTTATGCAACAATAGGAGAATTATATAATGCTTATGAATTTCTATTCGCCAATAAAAAACTATTAATAGAAGTTGTAGATTATATGTTAAACGAAAGATATATTTCAGACTTAAAAGAACATTTAGATAACTTTTCTGGAATAATAGATACCCAAGATATAACAACAGAAAGAAGATATGCCTTCTATGATGCATATTGCAATCTAGATGAAAATTTCGCTGAAATAAAAAGAAACAATATAGAATACATAAAGTAGGAGATTATAAAATGAACAAAACTAAATCACAACAAAAAGAAATAAAAGACAAATTAGAAAAGCAAATAAAAAAAGGGAATGGCTTTATTAATGAGTTTAAAACATTTATCGCTAGAGGAAATGTTATGGATCTAGCTGTAGGTGTTATTATTGGTAATGCATTTTCTAAAATTGTAACAAGTTTAACAGATAACATTTTAATGCCACTTATTGGTGTTATAATAGGTGGCTTCGATTTCACTAATCTAGCATATACTTTCAACTTATTCGAAAGAACAGTAGAACTAAAATATGGAATTTTCATTCAAAATATAGTAGATTTTCTTATAACAGCTTTCTGTATTTTTGTAACAATAAAAATATTAAACAGAATATTTGTTAAAAAAGAAGAACCTAAAGAAGATAAACCAGCAAAAACACCAAAAAGTGAAGAAGTAAAACTACTAGAAGAAATTAGAGATTTACTTAAAGAAAAATAAAAAAGCAAGCATCGAAACTGCTTGTCTTTTTATTTGTAAATCAAAGGAGCAATAATAGAAATTAGTGTTCCAAAAATCATGACAAATGCCATTATTATACCAGCTATTTTCATAACTACTTTTCTTTTATCGTTAGCTGTCAATTTTTTCTTAGCAACTTTTTTTACTACTTTTTTATCATTTTCTATATTTTTATCTTTTTTGCTCATTAATATCACCTCAAACTATATATAATTTATCATATTTTCATTACTAAGTAAATAAAATTTAATAGGTGAAATTATGGCAAAAAATATAGTAAAATATCATAGTATTTATTTATTTATAGTTACTTTATCTTTAATTGGTTTTATAAGCGGATATGCATTTTACAAAGTTCAAAGTATCGAAACAAAAAATAATATAAAAGAAGCAATAAATTTAGAAGAAGAACTTTCTACTGGTAATAATAATATCATAAAAAGTATAAAAAACTCATCATGCATTCTCATTAATAGTATATTCATAATAACAATCATCATCAATATTTCAAACATTTTTATAAAACCATTTGAAATAGGTTTTATATTTTGTTTCTTAAACACTTACAGTTTAAAACTATCCATAATATATTCAGTTTCATATTTAGTAATCCCTTTGATATTTAGTTTTATTTTAATAAGAGTAGGATTAACAATTAGTACCAGTATAATAAGCATATTGGTAACAAGAGATAAAAGAAAATTTGCTCATCTTAAATTATTATTTACAAAATACTTTCTTATCTCATTTTTTATTATTTTATACGAATTGATAATTGCCATTTTTAGTTCAAATATTAATTCATATTTAATGACATTTTTATAATTATAATGTTATAATAAATAATAGAGGTGAAGTATAATGGAAGCACTAACTATTTCAGCAGCAAACTTAGATACAATTGAAAGAAATTTAGGTGCTGTTGCAAACGAATTATCAGGAGTCATTAATAACGTTTCATCAGTAAACAATCAAGTAAATAAAGTTGAAGAACAAGTGGCAACTCTAAACGATGAAGTAAAAAATTTAGTAAAAGAAATTCGCGAAACAACAATCATAACAAACGCCAGACAAAGCATAATGTATAATAACGCTGAAATAGAAAAAAAATATGGTTACTATGATACAGTTAGAAGAACCACTGAAGCATTGATAGATTCTATTGAAAATTCAAATATATCAATTGCTTCACTAATTAATTTAAGAGAAGAATTAATCTTGCACAATCCTAATTATTGGTTAGCAAATGCATTAGCTTCACTAACCTCATGGGTATTAAACGATCGAGATAATACTGAAAAAGAACTAAACAACGCTCTAAAAAAAGATGTAAAAAAAACATCATTATTCTTCTGTCTTATAAATCATAAATTAGGGAGAACTACAACATCAATTAACTGGTTAAAAAAATATTTAAGTGAAGAAGATCCAACCAACCTAGATAGAGATTTTATAACAATTCTTGATTTAGTTACAACAGGCTCTTTTGGAAATGAAGCTAAAAGAATTGTTTCAGATAAAGTAGATATTTGGTTCAAAAGAATAAATAGTGACTCTCAAATACAGTCAAAACAATTTGCATTTTGGGAAGAATATATAACAAGTAAAGAAGAAAGTGACATAAGAATGCCATATCTAGAAATATATACTCCAGATATATCAATACTAAAAAACAATCTTACAATTTCTTCTTCGTATTTAAATGTCCTTAATGAATTAGAGTCAATAACATATAGTAATAAATCAAATAAAAAAATCAATGAAATACTAAATAACCTAATATATGAATACGAAACAAATGAGCAAAAGTATCAATTAGATAATCTTAAAAATAATTTAATAATTTCATGCAATGGTAACAGAGAAGAAGCTGAAAGGCTTTTCAAAAAAGAACAATCTGTATACGAAGAAGAAACAGATTTACTAACACTACTAAGCAATATCACTATTTACAAAGACTTATATAAAATAAGTAGCGAAACGCAAAAATTAGCTCTTTCTTTAATAAAAAACTATATTATAAATGTTTATGAAACAAAAAATAAAAAAATAGATAACAATTCATTCAATATTATAATTGGTGAGTTCACAACTACCACACTCGATGGAACAAACGGGAATGAAATAAAAAATGAAATCAACGCATACATTAACAATAAATTTAATAATGAAGATAGAGATTTGATAATTATACTGCTTATAATTAACATTATCGGAATTATTGGTATCTTTATCACTTTAAACAACAAAATACTAAGCACAATTTTAATACTAATTATTATAATAGGGAATATTATTCTATTTTATAAATTAAATAAAAGAAATAATATTCGTAACCTAGAAAAAAATAAAGTAAAAACTTCTTTATGGAATTCAACTGAAAAAGTCCTTGCAGAAACAATGGATTATAAAAATATGCAAAAAGAAGACGAACAACATTATTATGAATTAATAAATTTTTTAAGCAATTTAAAAGCTGATAATTACATAAATTCTAATAATGAAAGAAATATTAATATAGGAGAATAAAAATGGCAGAAGAATTAAAACCAATTACTGAAAAGCAAAATCCAGAACTAAAAGAAATAAACTTACCTAAACCAATATCAAAGCCAACACAAACTGAAAATCAAAAAACAATCAATTCTCTCCCAACATGGAGTATAGAACCTCCTGTAGAAATTAAAAGAGGCAACTAATGGATTACGAATCATGGCTTAATGTTTTAGATAAATTAAAAAATGGATATATTGATAATAATTTGTTAAAAAAAATGCAAGAATCAGAAATAAATAATAACATAAATGGAATGCTCACTTTAAAAATAGACAGAATGATTAGAGAACGCTTTGAAATATCCATTTCAAAAATAACTAAAAACCTAGCAGAAATTTTTTCAGATGTTAACTATCTAGATTTAATATTAGTTAACTTTAAAAAAGAAGTAAAATTCCTAATTGAAATGTCAAAATTAAAGCAACTTTCATCAGAAAATCAGCAAGAATTAATCGCTAAAATAAAAGAAGGAACAGAACAAGTATACACAATCCTAGTTAACGAATCCATAAATGTCGATCCTAAAGGAATGTATGCACAAACAATTATTAATAATAAAATTAAATGGAGTGATATTATATGAATTATAATGAAACAAAAGATTATATTAGAAGATATTTAAAAGCAAGAATACCTGTTATAATAATTAATTCTATCGAAAAAAATCGTGTAATAAGAATGATTAAAGAAATATCTGATGAAATGAACATAACATTTAGTTCATATCAGATGTCTCAAGGAATAATAGACATAAAAAGTAATACAATAGTAAGTGAAGATAAAACTATTATGAGTGCCCTAGACTATATTTCAAATGAGATACGCCATAAAGAAAATTGTAATTTTATTTTAAGCGATATTTCAGATATAAGCGAATCAACTATGGTATCTCGCTATCTAGTTGATATAATCGAAAGAGCCGAAACAATGTCTGGAGTAATAATAATTGTTTCTAACGACCCAATTTGGATAAATATTCAAAGGCTAGGTATAAACATAAAATTAAACTATCCAAATGAAGTAGAACTAAAAGAAACAATAAAAAACACAATTACCCCATATCAAAATCAAATAAATATTGAATGGGATGATTTAGACTATACAAATGCTGCTACATACCTTCAAGGTCTAAGCGAGATGGAAGTAAAAAATATTATTTCTTCATTAGTTGTAAAAGGAAACATAGCTAAAGGCGACTTAAAAGAATTAAAATTTGCCAAGCAAACATTATTTAATGAAATAGCTGGGCTTGAAGCAATAAACATTGACGACGATTTTGAAATAGCTGGGTTAGAAAATCTAAAAGAATGGCTATTCGAAAAAAAAGCTTTAATGGACCCAATAAAAAAAGAAGAATTAACTAAGAGAGGAATGCCATCACCAAAAGGAATTCTCTTAACAGGAGTACCAGGTTGTGGTAAAAGTTTATGTTCAAAAGCAACAGCAAATATATTTAATATTCCTCTTTATAGACTTGATTTAGCAACTGTTCAAGGTCAATATGTTGGACAATCAGAAAAACAATTAAAAGAAGCATTAGACACAGCCGAATATGTATCGCCTTGTGTTCTATGGATTGATGAAATAGAAAAAGGATTAAAAGAATCAAATTCAAGCGTTACATCGCGAATGATTGGTCAATTCCTATTTTGGCTTCAAGAATGTCAAAAACCAGTATTTGTTATAGCATCAGCAAATAGTGTTGAATCATTACCACCAGAATTAATAAGAAAAGGCAGATTTGATGAAATATTTTTTGTTGATCTTCCAAACGATAACGAGCGTAAAGAATTAATAAAATTATATGCTAAAAAATATTTAAAAGTTGAAGTAGGGGAAAACTTATTATCTAAGCTAACCCAAATAACAGAAGGTTTCGCAAGTTCTGATATTGAAGCAACAATGCGTGGAATAACTTATAAATTAATTGCAAATAAAAACATTTCTTTAACAGAAAATTTAATAATTGACGAATTATCAAAGGTAGTATCTCTTTCAAAAACAAATCCCGAAAAAATAGAAGCAATTAGAAAATGGGGCCGTGAAAGAGCAATTAGCGCTTCAAAATAATAGGAACAATAGGTGATAAATATGAATAAAGAGAAACCATATACAATAAAAAGCAATAACTATGTTGGTCTTCTCTTCTTTGCTCTTGTTCTTGCATCACTTCTCTATATAATAAAACACGAAACACCTACCTTCAAAGATACTAATTCAAAACCTAAAGCAATTATTACAAGTGAAAAAGAACCAGCAATAATCGAAGAAGAAACAGAACAAATAAAAGATTTAGAAAATTATTTAAATCCTGGGGATATAAATACATTTAAAATATATCAAAGTATGTATAATTTAAATGATATTGTTTCCATAGATGACATAAATAATGAGACACTATTATACCTAGCATATAAATATATTGAAAAAAACAACGACTTCTCTAAGAGCCTAAAATATATAACATGTGAAGAAGCAAGTAAAGTTAATCTAGAAATAAACATAATAGAATGTGGTGGCACAAAATATAACGCTTCATACTATACAATAAATTCATATATTACAAAAGATCTATTAAAAAAGACTATTCAAAAATTATACAATATTAATATTAACAGTTTTACAAACTTCTATACCAGTGAAGATAATGTCTGCTACTATCTAGGAAATGAATATATGTGCGTCTCTCATACAATAGGAGATCAAATTAAATATCCTAAAAAGGAATTCGTAAAAGCAATCAAATACGATAATAAAATAGAAATAATAGAAAAATACAAATTTATTGATAATGGTATATATTATAAAGGATTCAATAGTAAAGAAGTAGGGGAGTCGCAATACATATCAACTTTCGAAAAGATAAATGGCCTATACTATTGGACAAAAACAGAAAGTTATTTAGAAAACTAATCTAAAATAACTTTTTTTCTTGCTATTTTCTTGACATAATGAGTGTCTAGCAATATAATTAATATGTAAAATAAAAAAGAAGGGAATTGGTAAACAATGCGTAAATTAAACGAATTATTTCAAGAACTAGGAATATCTAAAGTAAGACTTGCAAAATACCTAGGTGTATCAAGACAAATGGTATATAATTATTTAGAATTGAATGATATAAATAAATGGCCAAAAGAAAAAAAATTATTATTATTTAAACTTTTAGATGTTACAGATGCTAAAGAAATAGAAGAAATACAAGTAACTACAGATTATCTAATGAATGTAGAAGGAAGATTGAATCAAGGTGTTAAAAATTCATCAGAAATAGAAACTGGCTTTGATTTTAAAGGTTTAAATAAAGAATCTCAAATTCTACTTAGTGATATAACATATCTTTTAAAAGAAAAACTAAGTGATGAAACAAAAGAAGAAAATTATTACGCAATTCTTTACTTATATCATTTATTACAATCATTAGATAACGTTCCAGAAATAAAATATATATTTGGTTATATGAGTAAAACAACTGGTTTTACCAATCCAGAGGAATATAAATTTCAAGAAGACAAACAATTTATTTTTGAAGGAATACTTTATTCAGCTTTAACATTATATAATAATGGTGGAGCATCACGTTCTAAATTAGCAGAATCGCATAAAAGATTTGTCCAAGAAATTGAACAAAAAAATGAAGAAAAATTATCTCGTACGCAACAATTAAATACCATTAAAATACAAGCGCTAAAAGAATTAGGTTTTACAGAAATAAATGAATCAAACGCTGCAGATGTGTTTGAAAAAATTGCAGAAATACAATCAAGAAAGGTATAAAAATATCTTTCTTTTTTAATAATTTAATTCCCCTATTTCAAACATTTAATCAAAGTAGGGGAGTTAACTAAAAAAACTTAAAATATCTCTTAAATCATCTTTAAATATCGTAATATAATATTCTTATTATAAATATGTTCAAAAATCATTATAAAATTTTTAAAACATATTTTATATAACTCAACAATATAATTTAATTCTAAAATCAAAGTCAAGTCCCCTATCAAAATTACAAAAATAAGAGGGGAGTTATTAATTAATAAATAATATTCGTTCCATAAGATAATAAACTATCTATTTAATCATTTCTCGATTCCTATTTTTAATTTTAAATATTCTCCGAGATGATAACTTGTCCATCTTTTAAAATGTCGATTCCGATTTTAAAACAATAAATTTATCAAATGATCAACTATAAACAAAATTAATTTTCAATTCCAATTTCAAGTTATATATTTATGGAATCAAGATGATTAACTATCCATCTAATCAAATCTCGCGGACGATTTTAAATAGCTAAAAAAAATAAAATACATAAGTAATCAATCTAAAATAATTTTAATTTAAATAATATACTAAAAGCACGAACAAATGTTATATTATAAATTATAATTTAAAATAAAAATTCAATTTAAATTATAACAATAATTTTTCATATATATTTTTATAATCTAATATAAATAATAAAGTAATTATAATAAAATATTAATATATTAATAAAATATATGTTATTTTTTTATCTTTAATTTATATTCGTATAATATATATTATGTTAACCTATTAAAAGAATAAAATATATAATTACTAAATATTCCCTCCTTTAAGATTAAATCAAATATCTACAGTGTTATAACTAAAATTATAATTCCTAAAATAATTCCTCCAATAAACCATATATATTTTTTAAAACTCAAACCCTCAGTTAAAATTTTTCTAATACTTAATGTTATCATTATTCCAGCAGTTATTATCAAAATAATATATAGCATATAATTATTTATAAATCTCTTTAAAATAAACATTGTAATTAATGCTCCAACTACTTCCCCCATCCCACTTATAAAAGTGTAAATAAACGCTTTTCTTTTACTTTTAGTAGCATAATATATCGGCAGACTAATACATATTCCTTCTGGTATATTATGAATCAAAATTATAAAACTCATTTGAAGGCCTAAACGAACATTAGTACTACTAGTAATAGCACATATCATTCCCTCTGGAATATTATGTATAAGTAAGCTAATCATACTTAATATCCCTACCCTATACAAACTATCTTGATTATCAATATTCTTATCTATTATAGAAACAATAAAATAACCTATTAATAGTAAAAAAATTCCAGTTAAAAATAATTCAGTAATAGAAAATGTTTCATATACAAGTTTCACTCCTTCAGGAATCAGCTCCACTACTGATATCAAAAACATTACAATAAAAGAAAGTCCTAAAGAAAAAGAAATAAGACGTTCCTTATATTTTATATTAACAAATAATAAAATATTACCAAGCATAGTTGCAAATCCAGCAATGCCTGTTATTAATATTGGATATAAATTTTTCATAATTAATTATATTTATCATTTTTTTAAAAATTCCATAATTTGGCATTATAAAATTAAAATATTAGTAAATAATACTATTAGGAGGTTAAATTGTTATGAGAAAAGAAAATAAAACAAATAATCGTAGTAATGAAAAATCAAATAACAGATCACAAGCTAGACAAAAAAATTCTAGTAAAAAAGAATCTAGCTCAAACAAATGTGAGTAATAAAAAAAGGAACGACTTTTGTTCCTTTTTTTATTGGCTTTCTTTCACACACATAACAGAATCTCTAGTCTTATCTTCAGTAATATAATAGCATTTGCAAATACCATCACGGCAATTTTCACAGTCAATAGCTGATTCACATCTACGTTGTCTAATTTCTTCACTTGTATAAGGATTTTTCGAACTAGGACTAGCAACAATTTTATTTAAAGCTGTTATTTTCTTTTCGCCTTCACTTTTTAAATTACTATAAGCACTAGGTAATATAATAGTATAATTATTACTACTCTTATAATTATATAAATCATTTAATCGAGTAGACAAAGTCTTAAATTCTTCTAATTGTGCTTTACAAGAATTAAGATTATTTTTATCACAATAATATTTATCATCTAAATACAAATACCAGCTACCAACTATTTCAAAACTATATGTTTGAATATTATAAACCATTTGTTCATCTTTTCTGTATTTTTCTAATAACTCTATAATAGGCTTTAACTCATTAGTTGATCCACTAACAAAATATGAAGACAAACTATTCGTTACAATTTCAGTATAATCAAATGTTTTATTATCAATATATTTTTTACCCATAAAAACAGCCAATATAATGAAAATAATAAATATAATTTTACCAATATTCTTTTTCATAATTCCTCCTATACAATTTTATTTCTTGGATGACATTGATAATCTTCCTTCAGTTTTTCATTAACTAAATGAGCATATATTTGTGTGGTAGATATATCTTCATGTCCGAGGAGCTCTTGTATTATTCTCAAATCAGCTCCATGTTTTAGTAAATGAGTTGCAAATGAATGTCTTAAAACATGTGGCGAGACATTTTTTGTAATTCCAGCTCTCTTACACTCTTTTTTTATTATTTTAAAAAAACCTTGTCTAGTTATATTATTTAAACTATTAGAAATAAACAAATATTCCGAAACTTTACTCTTAAGTATTATATTACGGTAATTTCCAATATATAATTTCAAATACTTTAAAGCTAAATCAGTAACAGGAACTATTCTTTCCTTCTTGCCTTTACCGAAAACTCTAACAAAACAGTTTTCAATATCTATATCAATAAGTTTTAAGTTACATAATTCAGATATTCTAAGTCCTGTTGCATATAAAAGCTCTAACATAGCTTTATTTCTATAATCATAAGGGGTAACTAAATTAATATTAAGTAATTTATCTGTTTCTTCTTCTGTTAAAAATACAGGTAACTTTTTAGGTATTTTAGGACTAGCAATGTTAGTGCAAGGATTGTCAGTAATAATACCATCATTCTGCAAAAACATATAAAAAGAATTAATAACTGTAATATGATGAGCAATACTCCTTGTATTCATATCTTGAATAGAAGATACATATCTTTGTAAATCCTTATAAGTTATTTCTTTTAAGCCTCCTTTAAAAAACATATCAAACTTTTTTAAGTCATTTTTATAACTTTTTAAAGTATTATTACTTAATTTTCTTTCATATTCTAAGTAATCTAAATAACTTAATATATATCTACTAGGAACATACTCTTCCATCATGCTACCACCCTACTATAAAATTATATAAAATTTAATATAAAAAGTAAATATTGATTAACATAATAAAACAAATATTAAATATATTTTATTATTTTTCTCATTATTTTGATATAATAAGAATGGTGATATAAATGGAAATACTTGCAGATAAATTAAGACCTAAATATTTAGATGATATCATCGGGCAACAACATCTTGTTGGAAATAATAAAATAATAAGAAATTTAGTCGAAAATAATCATATCGTAAGTATGATTTTATATGGAAAACCAGGTATAGGAAAAACTTCTATTGCAACAGCAATATGCAATCAGATTAATAAACCATTTAGAATGTTAAATGCAACTATAAATAACAAACAAGATTTTGATATTGTAATTGAAGAAGCAAAAATGAATGGCGAAATGATAATAATAATGGATGAAATACATCGTTTAAACAAAGATAAACAAGACTTACTTCTTCCATATATTGAAAATGGTTTAATAATACTTATTGGTATGACAACATCAAATCCTTATCACAAAATCAATCCTGCTATAAGAAGTAGATGTCAAATATTTGAATTAAAAGAATTAACTATTGAAGATATAAAAAGTGGCTTAGATAAAGCTTCTTCATATTTAAAAGATATAACTTTAGACGAAGATGCAAAATCTTCTATTGCTAATCTATCAAGTGGAGACTTAAGAAGTGCAATAAATCTTCTTGAAGTATCATATTATAGTACAAAAGATAAACATGTTACATTAGATGTCGTTACAAACATCAATCAAAAAGCTGTTTTCTTTTCTGATTCCAACGAAGACGGACATTATGATGTTTTATCTGGTTTGCAAAAATCAATCCGCGGTTCAGATGTAGATGCAGCTCTTCACTATCTAGCTAGACTTATTACAGAAGGAGATTTGGATAGTATATATAGAAGATTAAGCGTAATAGCATACGAAGATATTGGCTTAGCAAATCCTGCCATTGGACCAAAAGTAATGGCGGCTATTAATGCCGCCGAATTAGTAGGACTTCCAGAAGCAAGAATTCCTCTTGGAACACTAGTTGTTGAAATGGCTTTAAGTCCCAAAAGCAATAGTGCCCACATCGCTTTAGATGCAGCATTAGAAGATATAGAAAACGGAACCACAGGAAATCTTCCTAACCATATAAAAACTAATTCACCACTTTACAAATACCCTCATGATTATCCAAACTCGTGGGTTAAACAGCAATATCTTCCTGACAATATAAAAAATAAAAAATATTATAAACCTAAGAATAATAAATACGAAGCTAATTTATACAAATTACATGAAGAAATGAAAGGTGGTAAATAATGAAAATAGCTTTAATTGGAACTGGAGTATATGGAGTTGCTATTGCATCTGCTGTAAACAAAAACGAAAAAAATATCACAATGTGGACTGAATCTGAAGAAAGATATAATGCTTATTTAAAAAATGGTTGTATAAAAGATGTTATTCCAGATTTAGAATGCCCTAAAAATATTAAACTAACAATGTCATATGAAAAAGCAGTAAAAAATGCTGATGTCATTTTTATTACCTCAACAGCTGCTTTTGTAGGAAGTATCTGTCATGAAATAAAACCATACATCACTAAAAAAACTGTAGTCTGTATTGCATCAAAAGGAATAGAAAATACAACCTGCTCTTTTCTAAGTGATATCGCCTATGAAGAATTAAAAATTAAAAATATTGCAATAATTTCCGGTCCTTCATTCGCTATAGATATGGTTACAAATAATCCAGTTGGTTTATCAATTGCTTCACATAGTAAAAAAGCTATCAAAATCATCAAATCAGTATTAGAAAACGATACATTAAAACTTCGTGACACTAATGATCTAATAGGAGTTCAAATATGTGGTAGCATTAAAAATGTTATCGCCGTCGCTGCAGGAATGTTAGATGGAATGAATTATCCAGAGTCAACACAAAGCTTTCTAATAACAGAAGCCTTAAATGATATTAAAAATCTTATCGCTGCACTTGGAGGAAATCCTAAAACAATAAATTCATTTGCTGGAGTTGGGGATTTATTGTTAACTTGTACTTCAACAAAAAGCCGTAATTTTTCTTTTGGACGTGTAGTTGGTACTGGTGCAACAAAAGAAGAAATAGATAAACACTTAAAAGAACATACTGTTGAAGGATATTATACATTAAAAAGCATTTATAAATTAATTAAAAATAAAAAAATAAAAATGCCAATAATAGATCTTATCTATAAAATAATAATGAATGGAGAAGATCCTAAACTTCTAATATCTTTTTTAATAAACAAAAAATAATGAACTTATTATAGTCCATTATTTTTTTAAATATACAGCTTCATTAAAACTCTTTAGTCCCCTATTCTTATCAATAAAATTTTCATCATTACCATTCATAGTAAAATCATCTCCAACATTATAACTATATTATAGCACAAAAAAAGAGTCACACGTCCTCTTCTTCATCTTCATCATTATATAAATCCAAATAATCATTTATAGTTTCTTTTATTTTTTGTGCTTCTTCTTCACTTTTAGCATTAGAAAGTAAAAAATCTAAATATGTTGTTTTTTCACAAAAAGTTAAATCGGGATTAATTAAAGTACTATCTTTCAATACTTCTTGTACATTTTCCAATTCATCGTTTTGTTCCATATTAATCACTTCCCATTTTTTATTATATCATTAAATACATAACTTGCGATATAAAAACCTGCAACATTAGGTACTAAACTTGTTGAGCCTGGTTTCCTAGAGTTAATCTTTATTGGTTGCTCCAGAGAACACAATACAGGTATTTTACTTTTTATATTATTATCTCTTAACATTTTACGCATAACTTTAGCAACAGGATCATAACTTGTTTTCCATATATCAGATATTTCTAATTTCGTGGGATCTAATCTATTCCCAGTACCCATTGAACTAATTATTTTTACATTATATTCTATTGACTTTTGAATAAGTAATAATTTTGTTGTCATTGTATCACAACAATCAACAATATAATCATACTTCATAAAATTTATTTCGTCAATATTAGCCTCATTAAGAAACATATCTAAAGATTCAACACAAATATCAGGATTTATACTTTTTGCTCTTAAACAAGCTTCTAAAACCTTTTTATGACCTATATTATCCATAGTAGATAAAATTTGTCTATTCAAATTAGTTATGTCAAATTCATCTTTATCAATAACTGTAATATTTTTAATTCCCAATCTTACCAAAGCCTCAAAGCAAGCACCGCCTACTCCACCTACACCAACAATTAAAATATTTAAATTACAAATTTTATCAATTTGTGTTTTATCTAAAATCAATTCTAAACGTTCCAACATAAAATCACCTATTAAATTATAACACAAAAAAACTCAAGGGGTACTTACCTGTGATAAAAAACCTGCACTAAACAGGTGGGTATCACATGAATTATTTTAGGATCCCTACACTTTACAAGCAAGGTCTTCAACACCATAACACAATTAGATTCCCTTATAATCACTTACTCGGTTTTTATTAAAAGTAAGTACTTATCCTTGAGTAATTAAATTATATCATAATAAAACGAATAACACTAGTAATATTATAAACTTTACATCATTATATACAAACTACTTTTTATAAACTAACCTTTTTACATTTATATATTATATCATAGATAAATATTATAAAACTTAAAAACCCGTAAAAACGGGTTTTATTTAATTACTTATAGGTGGTAGAAAAGAAGGCTTTATATTTCCACCAGTACCTTCATTTGAGTTAGGAACCACAAATTGATTTCCTACCATCAAATCAGGCTTACCATTATTAGGTAAAGGGTTTGTATTAGAATTAGGAAGCTGTACCTGTTGAGGAGCATTACCACCTCCAGAATTAGGAGATACATTATTGCCTCCTTGAACTTTCCAACAATTGTTAACATCGCATGAGTTAGAATTAGGAGCAGGGTTTGGCATTTCCATTTTTATAACCATCGGAAGTTTAAATGCTCCACCAAAGCCTACACAGTTACCAGGTTGCAATATTTTTTGTTTTTCAATAACATCAGCAGAAATATTAGGTAACATTGTTCTAATATATTCTATATCTTTAGGGTGAGTCATTTTAAATATTAAGAAATTAGAACATTGTGCAATAACTGTTTCACTTATTTCTACAGGTCTTTGTGAAATAATATTAAGTAAAACTCCGTATTTACGTCCTTCTTTAGCTATACGATCGAATATATTATATCCAATCAAGAACACATCAGCATCTTTTTGTACATATCTATGTGCTTCTTCCAAAAATAAATGGAATGGAATTTGAGCTCTGTTTCTTCTAGTTTTACAGAAATCGAAGAATATTCTCGCAACAATCTTAACAATAATCTTAGCTTGTGTATCATCAATATCTTCTAAGTTCATATTAATAACTTGAGCTTTCTTATTACCAACAGCAACTAAAGATGCAATATATGATTCTGTAGATATATAATTATCACATTTATAAATATTAGCAATTTTACTATTAATAATAGAATTTAATCTAACCTTTAATAACATTGAATCATCATATAATTGTTCATTATTTTGAAATCCTTCACTTATAAGAGTAAATTCCAAAGCAGATGCAAAATCCTTCATAGAATAGAAAGCGTTAGTAGGTTCTTCAGTCATTTCCATTTCTTCATCTATATGATTCAAAATATATTCAGTAATAAGTACTGATTCACCAAAATTACCATTACTATCTATTTCAAAACATTCAGATAATGTTCTAGTATAACCTAATCCTTGTATTACACTTCCAAAATTAAAATCATTAGTTTTACATACCTCTAAAACTTTAAATATTTCATTCTTTTTATTAGCTGTAATTTGATTACTATAAAGAATTGCAATTAATGCCTTAGCAATTAAATGATTTTTATATCTTTCTGCTTGATCATCATTTTTGCTAAATATTTTCGTTAATTTTAATGCTCTTTCCAAAATCGGAATCTGACTATGTTTATCAGCTTGTAACATTATTGTTAAATCATCCAAATTAAGTAAATGAAAAGGAATTTTCATTGCATAATCAGTATCTTCTTGCATATTAGTAGTAATAAATTTGTAAGTATAATTAGGATTTAATTTATTTAAATCTTTAAAAGCAGTTTTATATTCTCCATAAGCATCAAAAATAAATATATTAGCATTATAAGATATTAAATTTGGATTAGAAAATATATTTTGAACAAGTCTTGCAACACCGCAAGATTTACCAGAACCAGTATTTCCAAATACAGCCATATGATTAGCAAACAAATTATTAATATCGACACATACTTCAAAATTTGTGTATATTGAACTCCTACCTAATTTAAAAGTTGATGAATCATAAACACCAACAATCGCCATCAATTCTTGATCATTAATTGTTCTAATTATACTAGATAAAACAGGTTTTCTAATAACACCACTTACATACCTGCCATTCATAAATTCGCCTAAAAATCTAATCTTTATTATTTCGTCTGTTACTTCTTCTACTTCACCTAAAATAGCTTGATCAGGAGCTTCAAATACAACATGAACATTCATCAAGTCTCCCATTTCCTCTGCTTTCGCAACAGTTTCTACATGTGCTACGTTTCCTGATATAAACTTAATTTTACCAAACATAACCAACACCTCTTCTATTATATTCATTATTATATTAACATAATTTTAAAAAATATTAAATACTAAGCAAACAAAAAAAGAACAAAATTGTTCTTTTTGTTTTAATAATTTTTTACTTTTTCATACAAAAAACAAAGGTTAGCATTTACCTTTGCTAAATATTCTAGCAAAGAATCCTCTAGGTCTAACATTTTCCTTATCAGGTTCCATTATAAAATTACCTTCTAAATCCAAATCTCCTGTCGCTAATCCATATGTTACTTTTAATTTACCATTAATTTCGTCAATAGAATCAAAACCAGAAGAAATTCTTTTACCAGTTTCAAAATCATATAAATATTCAAAGTTTCTTTTTTCATCAACTGAATAATTAGTTAAAACAACTAATCCATTCTTATTTAAATATTCAGTTAATTTATACATTGCGCCAGGTTCCAATCTAGAAACACTAGTTAAAATCTCGACTTCGCCATTAACAATTTCAACAATGATAGTTTGTTCAGCAGAATTTATCAAGTAATTAGAAGAACTTAAAGCAACAACTTCTATACCATTAGTTGATCTCATAATAATTTCTTTTTCATTACTAATAACATTGGAAGAAATTATTATTTTATCTTTTTTTGATTCAACGTACTCATTGACTAAATAAAATCCTTCATATTGATATGTATCAAAGGTTCTTTTAGTTTCTTTATCATTATCTTTTATTTTATTATAGTTATTAATTACACCTTGTGTAATCTCACTATTAGAGTTAATAACAAAATCACGAATATCTTCATTTATATTCATACCAAACACCCCTTAATTGCCTAAATTTTAACATAAGACGATAAATATCGCAAATTCTACTATATTTTTCCAAAATAATTCTAATTAAATATATTATTTTTCAACAAAAAAAGAACTAGATTATCTTTTATCTAATTCTTCATGTAATATTTCTTTAGTTATAACAGGATTTGCTTTACCTCTAGTATTTTTCATAACTTGGCCAACGAAATAATCAAATAAATTATCTCTTCCACCCTTATATTGTTCGATTTGAGTTGGATTATTATTAAGTATTTCACTAATTATACGAGTAAGCTCATCCTTATCACTAATTTGAGCATTATCTTTACTAATAAAATTCTTAGGTTCTTTTTCCTCTTCAATAGCTTTAAAGAACACTTCTTTAGCTTGCTTAGAAGATAAAAGCCCACCATTTATTCCATCAATTATTTGTTTTAACATAACAGGCGTAATATAAAATTCATCTATACTAATATTTTCTTTATTTAATTCACCAATTATATTAACACTTACCCAGTTAGCTGCCATCTTAGCATCTATTCCAGTTTTAACACACTCTTCATAATAATCAGAAATTGCTTTTTCCTTAACTAAAACGCCAGCATCGTATGAAGATAAACCATATTCATTTATATATTTATTCTTACGATCCATTGCAAGTTCTGGTATAGATTTTCTAATTTCTTCTAACCACTCTTTACTAATTTTAAACTTAGGTATATTAGGTTCAACAAAATATTTATAGTCTATTGCGTCTGCTTTACTACGCATGCGTTTAGTCGTACCAGATTCTTCATCCCAGCGGCGTGTTTCCTGTTCAACTTCTCCGCCACTTTCTAAAACTTCAGTTTGACGTTCAATTTCATAGTTTATCGCATCTCTAACACCACCAAAAGAGTTAACATTTTTGATTTCTGTTCTAGTTCCCCAATTTTCAGGATTACTTTCATCTTTTTCTGCATCCATTAATGAAATATTAACATCACATCTAATTTGACCTTTTTTACTATCTGCTTCACTTATTCCAGCATATTGATAAACGCTTCTCATATGTTCTAAGAAGGCTACTGCTTCCTTAGCACTATGAATATCTGGTTCAGTTACAAGTTCAAGTAAAGGAACTCCAGCTCTATTATAATCAATATTACTAGTTGAGAAGAAGTGATCTAAAGATGCAGCATCTTCTTCTAAGTGAATATTATTAACTCTAACAGTTTTAATTTCATCGCCACATTCGAATTCAACTTTACCATAAATACCTACAGGTATAGGTTTAGTTTCTTGCGTAATTTGAAAGTTTTTAGGCATATCAGGATAATAATAATTCTTACGTTCAAAATACATATATTCTGGTTGAGAACAATTAAGTATCATACTAGCCATTAAAGCAAGTCTTACTGCTTCTTTATTAACTACTGGTAGAGTACCAGGAAATCCCATATCAAGAGGTCTTACATTAGTATTAGGAGATTCACTGTATTCGTTTCTTGCTGCACTAAATACCTTAGTATTTGTTTCACTCATCTCACAGTGCATCTCTAAACCTATTTTAGCTAAATACTTAGTCATTATTTAACCTCCTTTGCAATTTGTCCTTTATATTCCATAGTGCTTTCTAATGCATATGCAATATTTAAAACATTTTCGTCATCATAACAATTTCCAGTTATATTAACGCCTACTGGTAAACCTGACACAAATCCGTTTGGAATAGTAATTGATGGAAATCCACCAAAATTGCCTACTTGTAAATGTTCTTCTAAAGCAGCTGTATTTTCATCTAAAATATCTTTAGAACCATCTATATGTTTAGCAGGTCCAGAACCAACTGGTAATATAATTGCATCGTAATCCTTAAACATTTCTTTCCATCTATCAACCAATAATCTTCTAACCCTTTGAGCATTTTTAAAATATCTTTCTTGATTTTCTTTTTGCAATACATAAGACCCAATTACGAAACGTCTTTTTATCAATGGAGAAAACCCCTTAGTACGATGATCTTTCATCATATCAATGTAATTGTCTCCTTCTCCTCTTGGCCCAAAACTAATTCCTGTTAAATTAGACATATTACTTGTTGCTTCAGCACAAGATATAACCACATATACAGAAGGCTGTGCTTTTAGTATTGCCTCATCAACTGACACTTCATCAACAGTCATGCCAAGCTCACGGGCATTTTCTACTGTTTTATAAAAATTATCTAAATGATCAAGAAGTTCTTGTGAAGCATTTTTATATCTTTCTTTATCAACGATTTCTTTAATATAACATAACTTCTTACCTTTAACTTCCCCAGTACAAGCACTACGTAAATGAACATTGCTCGAATCCCAAGAAGTCATATCGTTAATATCTAATCCTTTCATTGTATCTACTACAATTGCAGCATCCCTAACACTACGAGCTAAAACTCCACAATGATCTAAACTAGAAGCAAATGCAAATAACCCATATCTAGAAATCATTCCATAAGTTGGTTTATATCCAACAATGCCACAATAAGCAGCAGGTTTACGAATAGAATCTCCTGTGTCTGAACCTAATGCATAAGGATAAACACCACTTGCTACTGCTGCAGCAGATCCAGAGGAAGATCCAGCACAAAGTCTTGTTGTATCCCAAGGATTCTTTTGAATTCCAGTATGTCCAGTTGTACCAGTACCACCCATACCAAATTCATCCATAGCAGTTTTATTAACCTTTATAGCTCCTGCTGTATTTAAATGTTCTACAGCAGTAGCATTAAAAAATGGGACATAATCTTTTAAAGTATTAGAAGATCCAGTAGATAAAATATCTTTAGTCGAATAATTATCTTTAACACCATAAGGAATACCAGATAGTAAGTTATCTGTAACCTCGCAACCCTTAGCATCATCTAAAATAGTAACAAAAGCATTACACTTTTTTTGAACTTCATGAGATAATTCTAAAGACTCTCTAACTAATTCATCACTAGTTACTTCACCTTTAATTAACATCTCATGTAATTCTTCAATTGACTTATTCATATATTTCATCATTACTCACCTCATCCCACTACCTTAGGAACTTGAACTTCATCCCCATCAGTTTCATCACTATTACGTAACAAATCTGAAATTGGTACAGATTCTACTACAACATCATCTCTTAATTCGTACTCAAAATCATCTAAACAATGAGTCATAGGCTCTACTTCACTTATATTAGGAATTTGTGTAACTAAATCTAAGTTCTTATCAATAATATCAAATTCATCTAGTACCATTTTATTTTCTTCATCTGTTAAACCAATAAGTAACTTATCAGCATAATCATCAACCATTTCTTTTGTAAACTTACTCATCTTTTTTCACCTCTATTTTAATACCTAATTCCTTTAATTGCATTCTTGTAAGTTCTGAAGGACTTCCCATCATATTATCTGCTCCACTAGCACTCGTTGGGAATGCTTGAACCTCTCTTAAATTAGGTTCATCTTTAATAAGCATTAATATTCTATCAATACCAGGTGCCATTCCACCATGTGGAGGACATCCATATTTAAAAGCTGTAAATATAGAACTGAATCTTGTTTCTATTTCATCTCTCGTATAACCAACTACTTCGAACCCTTTAGCTAAAGAATCCAAATCATGGTTACGTATAGCACCACTAGCCATTTCATTTCCATTACACACAAAGTCATACTGGTAAGCTAATATGTCTTCTACATTTTCATATTTTTCATAATCACTAATACCACCATGTGGTAAACTAAATGGATTATGACAGAACTCATATTTTTTTGTTTCTTCATCATATTCAAACATTGGAAAGTCTTTAATGATACATAATTCTAATTTATCTTTATCGATTAAATCTAACTTACGTCCAAGTTCATCTCTAATTTGACCTGCAAACTTCTGAGCAATCTTTTTACGTTTATTAGCTATAAAGAATATTACTGAGTTTTCTTTCATTTCTAAATTCTTAACCAACATATCTCTTTCATCGTTACTTAAAAACTTATCTATTGGTCCTTTAAAAGTTCCATCGCTCATTAAAGTTAAATAACCAATACCAGGCATTCCAATACTAGACGCATAATCAACCAATTCATTAAACCAAGAATTTGATTTATCTCCAATATCATCTACTACTATAGCTTTAATAATACTTTTCTTAAATGGACCAAAAGTAGTATCTTTTAATATCTCTGTAGCATCTTGAATCACCAATGGATTACGTAAATCAGGTTTATCAGTACCATACATTTCCATAGCATCTCTATAAGCAATTCTCCTAAATGGCATTGGACTAACTTTCTTGCTACTAAACTTTGTAAATACATCGTAGAATATTTCTTCTCCTACTTCAAGAACTTCTTCTTCAGTTACATAACTCATTTCTAAATCCAATTGATAAAATTCCAACGTTCTATCTCTTCTTGCATCTTCATCTCTAAAACAAGGAGCAACTTGAAAATACTTTTCAACTCCACCAACCATTAATAATTCTTTATATATTTGTGGAGCTTGAGGAAGAGCATAAAACTTTCCTTTAAAATTTCTTGAAGGGACAACAAAATCTCTAGCACCTTCAGGACTTGACGCTGTCAAAATTGGTGTCTGCACTTCCATAAATCCTAAATCGTACATCTTATTTCTTAAAAAATGTAATACATCACTACGTAATTTTATATTTTCTTTAACTTTACTATTACGCATATCCAAATATCTATATTTTAATCTAACATCTTCATTAGCATCTTTACTAGTCATAATAGAAAAAGGTAAGTCATGTAATGATGCACTAAGTACTTCTAAAGTCTCTACTAATAATTCTACTTCTCCGGTCTTAAGGCGATTATTGTAAGTCGCCTCATCCCTTTTTCTTACAACACCAGTCAACTTAATAACTGATTCTTTCGCCAATCCCATAAATAATGAATCATCATTACTTACAGTTTGCAGTGTTTCAGTATTATCTCTTAAATCAAGAAATAAAACACCGCCATGGTCACGAATATTTTCAATCCAACCACTTACAACAATTTTCTCCCCAACCATTGATGCATCAATATCACAACAATGATGAGTTCTATATATGTTCTCTTTCATCTTTTTCACCCTTTCTTTTTTTATTACTTATTACATATATTTATTATCTTTATTTATTCCTAGTATTCACAATTACCAGGAGTTCTTGGATATGGAATTACATCACGAATATTTTCCACACCAGTTAGATAGATTAACAATCTTTCAAATCCCATTCCAAATCCTGAATGTACACATCCTCCGAATTTCCTCAAATTCAAATACCAGTCCATACCTTCAACTTCCATGCCTAATTCTTTCATACGGGCAACTAATTTTTCGTAAGATTCCTCTCTTTGTGATCCACCCATTAACTCACCAGCGCCAGGTACTTCAAGATCAACTGCAGCAACAGTTTTACCATCTTCGTTTTGTTTCATATAGAAAGCCTTAATATCTTTTGGCCAATTTTTAATAAATACTGGTCCATTAAAGTATTCTGTAATATATTTTTCATGTTCTTTAGCAATATCTTCACCATATTCAGGAGCAAATTCCCATTTAATATCTGCTTCCTTTAATATTTTAATAACTTCTTCGTGATCAATTCTTGTAAACTTAGAATTAACTAACTTATTTAATTTATCTTTCAACCCTTTTTCCACAAATTGATCAAAGAAATCTATTTCCAAAGATGCATTTTCTAAAACATAACTAACTACATATTTAAGCATATCTTCCATGATATCCATATCCCCTTCAAGGTCAGTGAAAGCCATTTCAGGTTCAATCATCCAAAACTCATTAGCGTGAGTCTTAGTATTAGAATTTTCTGCTCTAAATGTAGGTCCAAATGTATAAGTTTTTTTATAAGCTAAAGCAAAAGTTTCAGCTTCTAATTGTCCACTAACAGTTAAATTAGCTTGCTTCCCAAAAAAATCCTTAGAATAGTCTGGTTTTCCATTAACACGATTTAAATCAAGTGTTGTAACTTGAAACATTTCTCCAGCACCTTCACAATCACTAGCTGTAATAAGAGGTGCATGAAAATACACATAATTTCTATCTTGGAAGTATTTATGTATTGCATAAGCTGCAACACTTCTTACCCTAAATACAGCTTGAAACAAATTAGTTCTTGGTCTTAAGTATGCTACTTCTCTTAAAAACTCTCTTGTATGTCTTTTAGGTTGAATAGGATAATCTGCAGGACAATCACCAAGTAATGTAACAGTACTTGCTTTTAATTCATAATCTTGGTTACCTTGAGATTCTACTATGTTACCTTTAACTTCTATAGCACATCCAACTAACATCTTTTGTACTTCTGAAAAATTACTAATTTTATCATCATAAACTATTTGTAAATGTTGTTGTGTAGTACCATCACTAAAATCTATAAAACCAAATTCCTTTTGTTTACGATGGTTTCTAATCCACCCTTGTACAGTAACTTCATCCCCTATTTTTACTGTTTTAAATAAATCTTTTAAATCCATTTCTATCACCTCAAATTTAAATCTAAATAATCATCAATTTCTGCTTCTTTAACCATTGTTGTTTCTTTAGTCATATTATCTTTAACTTGAATCTCGCCAGCCACTAAATCTTCATCATTTAATATAATTAAAAACTTAGCATTTAATCTATCTGCTTGTTTAAATTGACCTTTTAAAGCACGTCCCATATATTCGGTTTCAACTCTAAAACCATTTAATCTTAAATCTTGAGTTAAAGCCATTGCATATTCTTTTTCTGTATTATTTACATATAAAACAAACGCATCTAACTCTTTGTTTATAGGTAAGTCAACATTTTCTTTTTCCAAAGCCATTACGAGTCTGCCTAAACCACAAGCAAATCCTATACCAGGAGTATCAGGTCCTCCTAAATTGCTAACCATCGTATCATATCTACCACCACCAGCTAACACATTATTAGCTCCAAAGTCTTTTACTGTAGCTTCAATTTCAAATACTGTATGAGAATAATAATCTAATCCTCTAACAATTTTTGGATCAACTTCGTATTCAATGTCTAACACGTCTAAATAATTTTGTACATCTTCGAATCTGTTTCTAGATTCATCATTTAAATAATCAATCATTAACGGAGCATTTTTTATAAGTTCGTGATCAACATCAAACTTGCAATCCAAAATACGTAAAGGATTTTTTCTTAGTCTTTCTTGACAATCAGGGCATAATTCATTAATACGTGGTTCAAAATACTTAATTAAAGCATCACGATAATTATTTCTAGACTCTGTATCTCCTAAACTATTAATCTTAACTTTAACACCTTTAAGTCCCAATAACTTAAATATATTAACGGCAATACTAATAACTTCTGCATCTATTGCAGGATCATTGCTTCCTAATACTTCCACACCAAATTGAGTTAATTCTCTATCCCTTCCAGATTGTGGTCTCTCATAACGATACATTGTCCCATTATAATATAGCTTAACTGGTTGAGTAGCATCTCCATACATTTTATTTTCTATAAAGCTTCTTACAACACCAGCCGTTCCCTCAGGTCTTAATGTCATATTACGTTCACCACGATCGATAAAATCATAAGTTTCCTTACTAACTATATCAGTAGTATCACCGACACCTCTATGAAATAGTTCAGTACTTTCAAAAATAGGTGTCCTAATAAGGCCATAATTATATCTATCCATTACTTCATCAACAACACGTGATACATACTGCCAAGCACGCATTTCTTCTCCATAAATATCATGTGTTCCTTTTGGTTTTACTATCATTTTATTCATTCCTTCCTAATAAAAAAAGTACCAATATTTGTAAGGACGAAAATGCTTCCGCGGTGCCACCTTACTTTACATAGGTACTCTCAAATACTTATTTTATCGCTTTAATGCGTTCTTACTTTAAGAAAGCTGTTTTTCATATATCATCCAATAAGGCATTCCCACCATCTAGCCTCTCTCTTTAATCTTCATAATATATTACTCGTCTTTCAATAAGAAAAATCTATTAACATTCTACTATTATTTATAAATTTAGTCAATATTTTCAACTAATATCTTACAAGTTTTATTTTTTTCTAATCTCTCTTTAATATTTACATAATATAAAAAGAGATAAAACTTATCTCTAATTATTATATTCCCAATGAGAAACATTTACAGAAATAGTATCGAAATCGTAAGACTTCTCTCTTCCTTTATATACTCTAAAAGTTATATAGTCTCCTTTTTCATACCATATTTCAAATGCTGGATGACGTGTATAATCATAATTCATATCAGAAAAAGCTAACTGAATCTTATATTTTTCTTCACCACTATAATCAACAAAATGTAATACATTATCAGTACTTGTAATATAAAATATTGTCTTATCTCTTTCAACCACTTGTGTAATCCTATCACCATCAATAAACTTTTTCCCATCAATTCTATAAACTTTATAATCGACAAATGAATCATTACCAACAACTCTGTCTTTTCCTGTCTTATAATAATAAGTCAAATTAGTATTTCTCCACACATCATAAATAGGAACATCTATTTCTCCAGTAACATTTTTTGAATTTTCTAAATCATAAATAAACCATTTTTCATTCTTACACAAAATATAATATTTAGTGTCTTCATCATATGAGATTGAATCATATTCAAAAGGAAGAACTTCATCTATTGAACCACTTTCATTAATCTTTATTATTCCCCATTTATTATTTTCATAGCTTTTAACAATATATCTATATGAATCACCCATAGATTTTTCATAATCTTTATCATAAGTACTTTCTTTAACATCAGCGTATCTTGCCAATATTTTAGTATCTTTATCAGTAAATTGATACAAGTATATTGTTCTAGAATAAGCTGCATCACCATATTTTGTTTCTTGTGGATATGAATCATCAACAAAAGCATATTTATCATGTATTGAACTTAATGTATGAGGAACGTCTACCTTTGTTAATGGGTCTTTATTTTTAGTATTAAATAAGTCATGACCATCTGTAGCCTTTTCACAATCACTAGAAGAATTTAAACATTTATAAGTCCCTAGTAAATCACCCTTTTGATCAAAATAATATAATAGCCCTCTAAATTTATCAGCTCTTTTAGGATTATCTGGTACTTCATAATCAGTTAAAGGCTTAGGTAAAGCGCTCTCACTCTCAGGATTTTCTCGTCCTATCCAAAAAGGAACTAATTCTTCACGAGATATTGCATTTCTTTGATATAATCTATAAATATATCCAAAACTAATATATTCTTCAATATATCCATCTTCATAGCTATCATCTTTAACATGAATAGCCAAAAAGAGTGACTTGCTTTGTGTATATCTAACATAATTTACAATAAAAAGTAATCCCCATATAATAAGAACTATTAAAACTATTAGTTCTATTTTTTTATTTTTCGTTAACTTCGTTGGTTCTTCATACATTATAAAACACCTCTATTACATTTATCATATTATCTTTCAGAGACTACAAAGCTTTCTTCTAAATAGTAGCTATTATCATTATCTTTAAAAACATGTTCATACAAAACACCATCTTCTTTTATACGTTGCTCATCAATAATTGGTTTTTCTTTCTCTAAATAATTTTCACAATAATCTTTGTCAAAATATTTATTACACTTATTTTCATTTGAAACATCTATCTGTAAATAATATTCACGAATTACAACTTTATCTTTTTCTGAATAAGCTTCATCAAAAATTGAATAACCTAAAATACTATTATTAGTTTTTTTCAATAAGCAAAAATATTTAGTTCCATCATTTTTACATTCCTTATTACGATATGAAAAATCATTAAATTCTAAATAATCACTTATACCTAAAAGTTTATTTTGATAATCCATTATTTTATCATTATTTATAACTAATATTTCACAATCACCTTTTTCAACATTAAAACTAACATTTTCTTTAATGGTACAAACTTTTTTTGTTGATTTTACTTTCTCTATTTCGTTATCCTCTTTATTTATATTTTCAAGTATATATATAATTTTTTCCTCATCTGTTAAATCACTTATTTTTAATTTTGCTTTTCTTAAAGTAGTATCACCATTAATTCTATCAAATAAAATTTTTACAGTTGGATCATTTTCAATCAATTCATTTCGTATTAAAAGCTCAACATTATATTTTATACTTCCAATTATAAAAAACAATATTAAAATTATTACTAAAGTCGAACAAACTAAAATACATGTTTTCGCTATATCTTTTTTCATATTTCACCTACTTTAATTCTGTATCAATTATTATAGTTGTTGGCCCATCATTAAATATCATAACCTTCATATCAGCTCCAAAAACACCTGCTTTAGTTGGAACACTTTCATTTAGCATACGATTAAATTCTTCGTACATAGGAAGTGCTTTTTCTCCTCCTAACGCTCTAATATAAGAAGGACGATTTCCCTTTTTGGTATCACCATATAATGTAAATTGTGATATAGATAATATTTCTCCCTTTTCATCTATAACACTTTTATTCATAACATCATTTTCATCTTCAAATATTCTAAGATTGACGATTTTTCTTACACAATATTTAATATCTTCAATAGTATCAGTATCAGTAAATCCTACTAAGACATTTAATCCTCTTCCAATTTCACTAACAACTTTACCATCTACCAAAACACTCGACTTATTTACTTTTTGTACAACACATCTCATTATTTTCTCATCCTTCCAACATCAACTAAGAAAGGTAAAGATTTTAAATCACTAATAAAGCTTTCAAGTTGAGAAGCGCTATTAGTTTTAATAGTCACAGAATATCTAGTATACGCATCTTCTTCATAAGTTTTTATTGATTCTATATACACATCCTTTTGAGATGCTTTAGTAATTATATCTAATAGTTGATTTTTTCCTTTTAAAACTTTAATTGATAAATCTGTCAAATATGAAGTATCTTCTTTTTCCATATTCCATTCTACATCAATAAGTCTTGTGCTATTTTTAATATTAGAACAATCATATTTATGTACTGCAATACCTTCGCCCTTAGTAATATAACCAACTATTTTATCCCCTTTAACAGGTTTACAACAATTAGCTATAGTTACCAATATATCATCAGTACCAGCAACTATTACATCACCTTTTATAGCTCTATTAGTAATATTTGTTCTATTACTGACTTTTCCTAAATAAATATCTACAACATCTTTTTTATCTTCATATATTAAATCAACAATATATCCAGCTGTAAATCTTAAAGAACCAATAGACAAATATAAATCTTCTAAATCAACTGCATGCGTATCTTTTAAAACTTTTTCTAAATTATCTTCACTTAGAACATCTGAGAAAGACAACTTTCTTCTTCTAATCTCGCGCTCTAACATTTCTTTACCATTATTTATATAATTAGTTCTATCTTGTTTACTAAAAAATGATTTAATCTTACTCTTAGCTTGACTAGTTTTTACAAAATTTAACCAATCTTTATTCGGATTCGCATCTTTACCTGTATTAATTTTAACTATATCGCCATCTTCAAGTTCGTGATCGAGTGGAACAATTTGATCATTTACTATAGCTCCTATCGTTCTATCTCCAACTCCACTATGAATACGATAAGCAAAATCAATTGGAGTAGCACCCTTAGGTAGTTCTAAAACATCTCCTTTTGGAGTATAACAATAAATAAGTTCACTTAATAATTCACTATTTAAATTACTTGCAAACTCTGTATCATTTTCCACATCATTATTAGCTTCTATAATATTTCTAAACATTTCAAGTTTATGTTCCATCATAGTTTGAATTTTTACAGAACCTTTTTCTTTATATGACCAATGTGAAGCAATACCTTTTTCAGCTATTTCGTCCATTTCATATGTTCTGACTTGAACTTCAAATAAATGTCCATCAATGCCAAAAATTGTTGTATGTAAACTCTGATACATATTTTCTTTTGGATTAGCAATATAATCTTTAAATCTTCTAGGCATAGGTCTATATTTACTATGAATTAATCCAATAGTCAAATAACAATCTTGCTCAGTATCAACAAATACTCTTAACGCTAAAATATCATATATATCACTAAATCTTTTTCCATTATCCATTTTATTATATAAACTATGAACAGATTTAACTCTTCCTTTTATTTTAAAGTTAATACCATTTTCTGTTAATATATCAGAAATACTTTCTTTCATTTCTAAAAGTAAATCATTTAACTCTTCACGAGAAGCATCTAGTTTTTCCAATATATCATTATATACATCAGGCTTAGTATAACGTAAACATAGGTCTTCTAGTTCACCTTTTATACTATTAATACCTAATCTATGCGCTATAGGTATCAAAACTGTAGTCGTTTCATTCGCCTTTTGTTTTTGTACTTCAGGAGGAAGAGCATATAAAGTTCTCATATTATGAAGTCTATCTGCTAACTTTATAAATAAAACTCTTACATCCTCAGATAATCCAACTAATACTTTTCTTAAATATGCTGCTGATGAATCTTTATCATCAGACAATTCTAATCTATTTATTTTACTAATACTATAAACAATATTAGAAACTTCTTCACCAAATTCTTCTTTTATTTCATCAATACTAGTACCAGCATGATTAACTGTTTCATGTAATAAAGTGCAAGCAATTGTAATATAATCAACATTTAAATCCGTTAATATATTAGCCACTTCTAAAGGATGGGTGATATATGGATCCCCATTTAATCTTTTTTTATCACCATGTTTTTCTAATGCAAAGCTATAAGCTTTATTTATTAAATCTAATTCTTCTTCTTTTTTTACTATTTTTTTTATCTTTTCATATAATTCATCATAAGTAATAGGTTTTTCTACTATTGCACCAAACATCTATATCTCTCCTATTCTTTATTCAGACTTTAATTTAGGTAATTCAAATTCTTCTTCTACAATATTCATCTTATGCATATATTTATTATGATAGTAATTAGCAATCTTTACATTATCTGTATTTAAAATATCACTTACCATATCACATAATTCTAAACCATAAGACTTATTCCATTTATTAAATCTCATATAGTCCCAAACATCTATCTCTTTAATATATTTAAAGCCATTTAAACGAAGCATTTTCTTTTTGCTCATTAAAGCCGGAGTAACCCTTGTATATAATTCTTCTTGCGAACTAAATTGTATGTCGTTCATATTCATCACCTAACTAATTCTGACATTCTCATTATATAACAAAAACACAAACTAATAAAGGAGAAACACCTATGAAAAATAAATTTTTAAAGTCCACTTTAATCTTACTTATAGGTGGATGTATAACAAAAATAATAGGTTTAGTAATTAAAGTTATGACAACAAGAACAATAGGAATAGATGGGATTGCACTCCTTTCTCTAATTAATCCAACATATTCTCTTTTAATGACTCTTGCTAATTTTAACTTTCTAGTTTCATCAAGTAAAAGAATTAGTTCTAATATTTCATCTCGAAAAGTTATTATCAATTCTTGCTATATTATGTTTATTTTAAACTTACTTCTTATCTCTTTCATGTTTCTATCTGCTCGCTTTTTAAGTGATAACTTACTAAAAACAAAAGCCACTTACTATCCACTTTTAGCTTGTACAATCACATTACCATTTATATCTTTAGGTTACATTGTAAAAGGATATTTCTATGGTAAACAAAATGTTGCCCCTCACATGATAAGTAATGTTCTAGAGCAAATATTAAGATTGTCTATCATTTCTTTCATCTTACCTAAAATAATTAAATACGGTAACATAGTTACAATAACTGTTTTAATGTTAATTAATATTCTTACTGAATCATTTTCTATAATAATTCTTCTTCTATTTATTCCTAAAAATAAAATAATAGAAAGAAAAGATATTCCTCCTGACATTAATGAAGCAAAAGAGATACTATCAATAAGTATTCCTAGTATAAGTGGCAAGCTACTAGGAAATATTGGCTTTTTCTTAGAACCAATAATCTTAACAGCAGTTCTTTTAAAAAGTGGTTTATCAATAACATACATAACACAAGAATATGGTATTTATAATGCATATGTAATAGGGACACTATTATTCCCCTCCTTTTTCATAAGTGCTATATCTAATTCTTTATTACCTGAAATATCTAAACATTATGCTAATAAAAATAAAAGCCTAATAAAAAAGCGTGTCAAAGAATCACTAACGATTTCATTAATAGTTGGATTAATATGCACAATTTTAATCTATTTTGGATCAGAATTAATCTTAAAAATACTATATAATACCAACAAAGGAATAACATATATAAAAATACTTGCTCCATTCTTTATCTTATATTATTTAGAATCACCATTATGTAGTATTCTCACAGGTATCGATAAAATAAAAGAGTGCACAATAATAAGTACAACAGGAATTATCTTAAAACTGTTATCTATGATTATTTTAGGCTTACTAAATTTTAAAATATATTCACTTATCATTGCTGAAATAATTGATATAATTTATGTTACATCCCTAAATTATCTAATACTTAAAAAAGAACTTTCTATCAGTTCTTTTTAATTATATATATATGACTTTTTTTATAAACTGCATAAAATACTTGTTCTAAAGATAAATCATTGTCTTTTAGAATTTTTCTTAACCACACATTGCTTTTATCAATATATTTCAAATTTTCTTCTTGTATTATACCTTCGACTATAATCGGTAAAGGAATCGCACTTTTAATTTTAAATGGCTTATATTTAAAAATAGATAGTTTTCCATTAGGTTCTAAAAAAGCATATTCAACATCTTCGATAGAAGATATACTATTCTTTCGTAATTCCAACAATAAATCATCAATTGAGTATCTTTGTGAAACTAAATTTTTATAAACTATCTTACCTTCACTAATTATCATTGTTGGTTTACCACCAAACAGTTTATTAAATTTTCTCGACTTAACGCTAAGAAAACCAAGTACTAACTCTAATATTACTAATAAAGAGATAGGTAAAACTGCTAAAAAAATTGATTGATCAGTTTTTTCTATACTTAAAGCAACAATTTCTGCTATCAATATAGAAACAATTAAATCAATTATTCCAAGTTGTCCAACTTCTCTTTTGCCCATAATTCTATATGCAAAAGTTATAAAAAAATAAAAAAATAAAGTTCTTAACATAGTATCCATCATATTATCACCATATCATTATTATGGTAATAAATGTTATTTTTTAAACATATAATCTATTAGGTGATTAAATGAAATTCTTTAAAAAAAATGACTATATCTACAAATTCTTACTTTTTATTCTTGTATTATCTTTAATATTAACGATAATTAACAGCATATTTTACTTAAATAATAATATTAATTCTATTATAAGCTTAATATCTATTTTATCCTACAGTTTAATTATTGGTATAAAAAGAGGATTAAAAATAGAAGAAAAAGCTTATAAAGAAGGATTAAAAATTGGTATAATTTTTGTAACTATATTATATATTTTAAACTGCCTAACTTTAAATTTTTCCCTTCATCTAAAAAAAATAGTGTATTTCTTAATAATTATAATAACTACTATTTTAGGAAGTATTATTGGTATAAATAAAAAGAACTCCAAATGAGTTCTTTTTATTCTACAAGTTCATAAACATATCCTTCTCCAACTCCATAGACAAACTTATTATTTTCAGTCGCTTTGATAGTTAAGCCATTTTCAAGACTAATAGCATTACCATAAATATTGTATTTTATGCTTTTGCCTTCAATTGTTACAGTCCAATCTCTATTTATTGAAATATAAACTTTTTCAGTACCAACAACTTTACCATTTTCTAATAACTCACGATTATAAACATACTTACCAAATTCAAGTGTATATTCGCCTAATTCAATTCTTGGATCTTTATTTATTTGTACTTCCTCTTTAACTTCCACATTAGCGTAATCATTAATTAATTTTTCTATTTTAGCTTTTATTTCTTTATTATTCTCCTCATATTTATCAACAGCAATTTTAAAATCTTCTGCATATGTATTATCATCAATCCTGTATAAGGTTACTTTATAATCGGAAGTAGCATAATTTTTATTAAAATTAGTTATATCTCTATCCGTATAAGCTTTAATATCTGAGTCATAAGCTTTACCACTCAGTATTTTATTAACTGAAGTATAAGCACCAGTTTTATTGGCACTACTAATGTATAAATACCAATCAGCTTCTTTTTCTTTTAAAGAATAAATAATTCTAAAATTTACATTTCTAAAGTCCTTAGTTTCACTTACTTCTTCATTATTATACATAAAAAATCTATATGTAATTGCTCCAGAAAAATCATTATATTTTACAACCATTTCGGGAGTATTATCAAAATCAAAATCAATAAAAGTTATTTCATATTCTCTGTTTTTTTCAACTTTTACGCCATCTTCTTCTAACTTTTGTTGATCTTCATATAACTCTCTATAAAATTGTTGTAAATAATTAGCAAAAACATCTCCCCATTTTTTTCCAGTATCAACTTTAATAATTTCATTATTTCCACCAGTTAAAGACAATTTTTTCCCTGTACCAGATTTATTAAAAAACAAGAAATAAACTCCGCCTAACACAATAACAACTACCAAAATCATAATTAGTGTCTTATTATTTTTCTTTTTATTTTTTCCTTTAACTGAAGGAACCGTTGATGGTGCTGACTGATCAGGCTGCAAAGTTTGTACTGATTGTTGCACTTGTGCATTCTGTGTTTCTATATTAGATTGTATATTTTGTTCTAATTGTTCATTTGTATTCATAGTTCCACACTACCCTCTTATTATTTACTATAAATAGTATATCATTTTATTTATTTCATATAAAGAAAAAAATAAACATTATTAATCATTTTCAAAAATCATTTATTTTTACTTTATCATTTTACAAGTAAATTCGTTTTTTAAATATCAAATTTGTATAAATAAAATATAAGATTAACGTATTTTAATACTTAACCCATATTGCAAACTTTATTTCATATTTACATAATAATAGTTCCTATCATAACCAAATTATGGCAAACCAAAAAGAACTAACACAGTATATTAGTTCTTTTTAGTTTCATCCAAATTTTCTTGATAAGGAAGGCCTTTATCTCCATAATAATCTTTTATAAACTGTTCTCTATATTTAAGTAATCTATCTTCTTTAATTGCTTCTCTTAATTCTTCAGTTAAATGTACTAAGAATCTAATATTGTGAATTGATAACAGTCTTTGCCCTAAAGTTTCATTAGCAACAATCAAATGTCTAATATAAGCTTTACTATATTTAGATTTACAAGTATAGCAATCACAATCATTAGATAATGGCGAAAAATCTTCTTTATATTTCGAATTCTTTATATTAATCTTGCCATATTTAGTTAAAGCATGTCCATGACGAGCAAGTCTTGTCGGGCTTACACAATCAAAGATATCTACACCACGACAAACATTTTCTATTAAATCGATTGGATCTCCAACACCCATTAAATATCTTACTTTATCCTTAGGTAAATACTTAGTAGCCATATTAACCATCTTATACATTGTCGGTTTATCTTCTCCAACAGCTGTGCCACCAATTGAATATCCATCAAAATCCATTTTAACCAATTCGTCTACACAACGCTTTCGTAAATCTTCATATTCTCCACCTTGTACAATACCAAACAAAGACTGACGTGGATTATCAAATACATCTTTTCCACGTTTTGCCCATCTTAAAGTTCTCTCCATACTTTGTTCACAATATTCATAAGTCGCAGGATATCCAATACATTCATCAAAACTCATTGCAATATCACTATCTAATTTATTTTGAATTTCAATTGACTTTTCAGGAGTCAAAATTAAAGCATCTCCATTCAAATGATTCTTAAAATGTACTCCCTCTTCTGTAATGTCTTTTGGACTAGCTAAACTAAATACTTGAAATCCACCACTATCTGTTAATATTGGTCCATTCCAATTCATAAATTTATGTAATCCACCAGCTCTATCTACCACATCTTCTCCAGGTCTTAACCACAAATGATAAGTATTAGATAAAATTATCCCAGCATGTAAATCATGTAATTCTTCAACACTCAAAGTTTTAACAGTTGCTTCCGTTCCAACCGGCATAAACATAGGTGTTTCATATGTTCCATAATTAGTTTCGATTGTTCCAAGTCTTGCTTTAGTATCTTTTTCCTCTTTAAGTAAATTATATTTTATTTTCATAATAATCCCTTCTTAACCAAAAAAATTATAACACATTATAATTTAAATGAAAACTTGCTTTTTATACGCTAATAAGTATAATAAGGTGTGTCAAAAAATATTAAACACAAAATTATCTATAATGGAGGCAATTATGACAGCAGAACAAAAGCAAAGGACCTTAAGAGAAATAAAAGCAACTCAAGAGCTAATGTTAAGAAACAGTCCTGAATATGGAACTTTAATGAGTATAACAGGAGCAACTACTTTTGATAGCAAATTAAAATATGATTCTCTTTATACGAGTGCCACTGAAGACATGGCTACATATTACAAGAAATTCAATAATCCTAAAACCTTTCTATCAATAGGAGCCAGTGGAGAACAAGTAATAAACGCTATATGTTGTGGGGCTAAAGTAATTGACGTTTATGATTCAAACATTTTATGCAAACACGCAGTTAACTTAAGACTTGCTGCGCTTAAAGGCTTACCAAAAGAAAAACTTATTAACTATTATCGTACATTTAATCCTCAACTCTTTGCAACATTTGCCGAGTATTTGCCAGAAGACAGTTTATTATACTGGTATGGTGTATATTCCTCTTTTCCAATAGAATTATCAGGAACATTCATAAGAGACTTCTTATTTACATACAAACGATTAGACAAATCGCTTGTAGAACTAATGAATCCATATCTTCAAGGAGAAAATTATATAAAAACACAAAAAGCTACATTAGATGTTGAAATTAATTATCTTGACTGTGACCTATACAGTCTTCCTGAAAAAATAAAAAATAAATCTTATGATGGAATGACTTTTTCAAATATATACGAATACATAAATTATGGCAATTCAGTCACAAGAAAAAAAGCTAATCAATATCGTAATTTTATAATAAACGAAATGTATCCTCATCTTAATGCAGATGGAAGCATCATGGTATCATATCTTTACGCATGGAACGAAAAGACAAAAAAAGAATTCGATAAAATGCATAGAGAACATCCAGAAAGATTAGTAGGAACTGGTGCAATATCTTTTGACAAATACTTAGACTATCTAAATGGTCACACAACTCAAAATCTAGCCTATTCCTATCTATTTGACGCCCTAGCAAACGACCATATCATAAAACTTCCTACAAATCATATTCAATATGGTCAAAGCATTGATATGTCACATGATATGGCTTTAATATTAAAAAAATAAGTCTTAATGACTTATTTTAATTTGCAATCAACTAATTTTTCTTTAAACTATTTGTTATAAACATTGCATCTCCAAAGCTGAAAAATCTATATTTATTTTTAATAGCTTCTCCATATGCATTCATTATACTATTCTTGCTTGATAAAGCAGAAACTAACATCACTAAAGTACTTTTAGGTAAATGAAAATTAGTTATTAAGCAATCAATTCCTTTAAACTCATAACCAGGATAAATAAATATTTCAGTATTACCTGATATAGGTACAAACTTTCCGTTATTATTACTAGCTATTGTCTCTAAAGTCCTTGTACTAGTTGTTCCAACAGCAATAATACGTCTTCCTTCATCTTTAGCTTTATTTAAAATATCAGCAGTTTCTTTTCTCATTATATAATACTCACTATGCATATGATGTTCCAACACATTTTCAACTTCTACAGGTCTAAATGTTCCTAAACCGACATGCAAAGTAACATATGTAACAATTATTCCCTTTTCTTCTATTTTCTCAAGTAAATCATTTGTAAAATGAAGTCCCGCAGTCGGTGCTGCAGCACTACCTATATTTTTAGCATAAACAGTTTGATATCTATCTTGGTTTTCAAGTTTCTCATGTATATAAGGAGGAAGAGGCATAGTTCCAAGTTTTTCTAATATTTCCATTAAAATACCATCATATATTAATTTTACATGCGTTAAACCTTCATCCCCTTTTTCTACTACCTCTGCTTTTAATAAGCCGTTTCCAAAAGTAACAATAGTCCCAATTTTCAACCTCTTAGCAGGTTTAGATAAGCATTCCCAAACGTCTTCTCCTTCGTCTTTTAAAAGTAATATTTCTATTACCGCACCAGTTTCTTCCTTTTCTCCTATTAATCTTGCTGGTATTACCTTTGTATCATTTAAAACTAATACATCGCCAGGCACCAAATACTCAATTATATTATTAAAATGTTCATGTACTAATTCGCCAGTATTTTTATCCATCACAAGTAACTTTGAAGAATCTCTTTTTTCAAGAGGTGTTTGAGCAATTAACTCCTTAGGTAAATCATAATCAAATTCATTTATATTCATTTTTTCACCCCAATAACTATCAACCATTATAATTAATTAAAATCAAAAAGTCTATCTTTTTTATCTTTTTAATTAATTACAATTTACTACTAATAATTATATATGATATAATTTCTAATAGAGAGGAAGTGTGAGAATGAATAAATTTTGTCCAAATTGTGGAAATGAATTACCACAAGATGCATCTTTCTGCAACAATTGTGGAGCAGCCCAAAACGGAAATCAAGCTGGTCAAACTATAAATCAAACAATAAACCAAAATGTTTACACTACACCAGCACCAGTTATAGCTAAAAGAGAAATCATTGTAGCATTACTATTATCTTTTGTAACTTGTGGAATTTATGGTATCTACTGGTTTATAGTTATGACAGATGAATCAAACAAAGTAAGTGGAGACAATAGTACTTCTGGAGGAATGGCTTTCCTATTTACCTTACTTACTTGTGGAATTTATGGTATCTATTGGTATTATAAAATGGGTCAAAAATTATATTTAGCAGGAAAAACTTACAATAAAAATATTAGTGACAATTCTATTTTATACTTAATACTTGGACTATTTGGCTTTGGAATCGTATCTTATTGCTTAATCCAAAATGATTTAAACAAGTTTGCTGAATAAAATGAACAAAAGAATAATAAAGGTAATATCAATAGTATTATTATTAGTAATACTATTAGTAGGATATTACTTTTTAAATTCTAAATATAATTTTGGCATTCCATGTATTTTCTATAAAATAACTGGTTATAAATGTCCAGGATGTGGTATAACAAGAGCACTATTTTCCATATTAAATGGCAATATAAAAGAAGCATTTAAATACAATAAATTACTCTTTATAGTTACACCATTCCTAATAATATATTTTATTTATAAATCATATATCTATATTCTAGATAAAAAAGAATCTAAAATAATAAATAAAATAATAAGATATTCATCTTATACTTTAGTAATTATTTCAATCATATATGCAATACTAAGAAACATATAAAAAGGTATCTATTATAGATACCTTTTTCTAATCTAATGATAGTTTAAATTTATTAAATATTGGAGTAAGTAAACTGCCAACTAATACAACAATATACATTCCTATATTAAAATGTAAAGCATGAACCATTACTGCACACAACATTCCAACTACTAAAGAATATACTATCTTTCCACCTCTAACGACTGGCGTTGCAGTAGACAAACTAACAACAAAAATACATAAAAACATAAATCCACTTGTGAATGTATTAACTAATATATCATTGAAAGTTATTCCTCCAACGAAATACATTACTACGCTAACTAATCCATAGCCCAAGAAACATATTAATGGAATATCTTTTTTATAATAAGAGTTAAATAATAATATAGCATAACCTATTAAAGCACATAATGTACTAGTAGTACCAATCTCTCCTACTCCATTACCTATAAATAAAAGGGAAGAATCAGTAATAGAACTACTCAAGCTACTTTCGTACAAATTAGAATTGCTAGTCAATCCCATTACTAAAAGTATAACATATAGTAAACACTTAAATAATGCAATTTGGTTAATACTAAATTTATTATCTAAAAATTTAATAATTACATCAATTGCGATAATCATTGGAACAGTAAGCCATAAATAATTTGTTGGTCCACACACCAAATAGCATAATGCATTAACATAAGGAACAATAGAATTAAAAACACTATTAGTATTTTCTTCCTTCTTTATTCCCATATAATAATATGTTTCAAAAACATAACTAAATAAAATTATAATTACAGGAATAACTATATATTGTGTAGCAAGAAAAAGAGACATAAATCCATTTTTCCACACTACTATTCCATTTTTATAAAAACCAAATATAATAACAGGAATTATACTTAAAATATATAATAAATTAATTCCTAATACTTTATTTTTCTTAAAAAAACCCTTTTCCATTCTTATTTCTCCCTACTAATCAGATTTATATTAGCTGGACATACATAATTACATAGTCCACATCTTATACAAGCTGAATCAAGCTTTTTAGCTAATGGATTAATCCCAACAGGACAAATGTCTACACATTTTCCACATTTTATACACTTAGAAGGAACATTCTCTTCTTTTGGAAAAATAAATATAGATTTTATATTATCTGTTACAATAAGAGATCCTAAATTATCGCACTTTACTTTTCTCATAAAATTATTTAAGTAAACATCTCTCTCTTCAAAATTAACATTAACTGTTGCTTTAATCAAATCACCTATATTGGCTCCATACTTAGCATTAACAACATAAGCTTTATTCGGATCTCCTAAATTAATTGTTATATAACGCTCAGTAACAGGAAGACCATTTTTTATTGCATTATAGATTTTATAAAGAGCAAAGGCATCTAAGAATAAAATTTCTTCATATTTATACTCTTTAAACATCTTTTTAGCAACCATCTGATTTGTATTAAATGGAAACACATCTTTAACAACTTTAAAATTAATATCAGGATAACTACTAATTACAGCATTAACTGCTTGAACATTATTATCATCATATTTATTTAATAAAAGATAAGCATCTAAATTAAATCTTCTTGATAATAAATTAATAGTATCTAGCATATTTTTTACATTATCTTGAAATAAATAATTACTATTAAACTGATAAGGTTCAACATCCATAGCATTAACTACCAAAAGTTTATTATTGCCCTTAAGCTTATTTATAATTAATTTATTTTCATAATCAATCCCTAAAGTTTCACATATATTAAGAATTTCTTCTTTTCTAACATCATCTAAGTTTTCTGAAGCTTCTGCACTCACAAATGCAGATTCAGTATTATCATTAGTAATTTTTATTATACCATCACTAATTTCAGCTGTACCAGATATTGTTGCATATGTTTTAACACCATTTTGGGCTTCTTTTATAAGCTGGTTAATATATAAATAATCACCATCATTAATATAAATTGTATCTCCTTCTCTTACATACGTTTCAGTTGTAAGAGGTGTTAAAAAATCCATTCTATCAATTTCCAATTTTTTTTCATCATTATCAAATTTATAAGTTAGTTTCAACTCCAACACCACATTTCTATATTTTTATTCTTTTTCTTCTAAATAAGCTTTTAATTCTTCTGCCACATTTTGTGGCAATATTTCACACAACTCTTCCATTTCAGCATTACGCATTTTAGTAACACTTCCAAATTTCTTAATAAGTGCTTTCTTTCTTGAAGGACCAATGCCTTCAATATCATCTAGAATACTACTGATACTCCCTTTACTCCTTAATGTTCTATGATAAGTAATTGTAAATCTATGAACCTCATCTTGCATCCTTGTTAAGTAATGAAATACGTTACTCATTCTATCTATATTAATAACACTTAAATCAGAAGAAATCAAGTCATTAGTTCTATGTTTATCATTTTTCTTCAATCCAACAACTTTTATATCAAGATGTAGCAATTCCAAAATTTCTTGAGCAGCCCTTATTTGGTTTTCCCCACCATCGACAATTATTAAGTCAGGTAGATTAGTTTTATCCACTAAAGCTCTCTGATATCTTCGGTAAATTATTTCTTTCATCGTATTATAATCATCATTAACTTCAACACTTACCTTATACTTTCTATACTCGCTTTTTGCTGGTTTTCCATCAATAAAAACAACCATTCCCGAAACAGCAAAACTACCAAAGAGATTTGAATTATCAAAAACATCAATACGATATATATTATCCATTTCTAATATCTGAGCCAACTCTTCATTAGCCTTAACTGTTCTCTTTTCATCTTTAAGGATTTCTTCAAATTTATTTTCTAAATTAAGTTTGGCATTGTCATAAGCCATCTTAACAATATCCTTTTTAACTCCTTTTTGTGGAACAATAATATTAGTATCAACTATACTCTTAATATTTTCTTCACTCAATGTATCAGGAATTAATATTTCTTTAGGTATTTCATTTCTCATATAGAACTGAGCTATATAATTTTCCACTTCATCTTCTATATCTAAATTAAGTGGATATATAACATTCTTATGATTTAACAATTTACCATTACGTATAAAGAGTATTTCAATAGATATATATCCTTTGTCAACATAATAAGATATAACATCTCTATTAACAAAATCATGTAATTCAACCTTTTGTTTATCTAAAACAATATCAATATATTCAAGTTCTTTTTTTAAATCTAGTGCCATCTCAAAATTTAATGATTCACTATATTTATTTATTTTATCCATTATCTTATTTCTAAGTATTTCATCATTTCCTCGTAAAAAAGACAATATTTCTTGTTCCATCTCCAAAACTTTATCTTTATTTATATCTTTACTACAATATCCTAAGCACTCTCCAATATGATAATATAAGCAAACTTCTTTTGGATTCCCTTCACATTTTTTTAAAGGATATAGTCTATTGAGCAGATTAACTATTCTTCTAGCAGCATAAGCATTAGGATATGGACCAAATAATTTTTTTCCATCTTTTTTTCTTATATTAAGATATCTTGATACTTTAAGTCTTGGATAAGGATCGCTAATATATTCAATATAAGGATAACTCTTATCATCAGTAAGCATTATATTATATTTAGGATTAAATTCTTTTATTAAATTTATTTCTATAATAAAAGCCTCTAATTCTGATGATGCGACAATATATTGAAAATCATCTATTAAACTAACCATCTTTGCTGTCTTACCAGTATGAGTTCTATTAAAGTAAGAGGATAGTCTATTATGCAAATCTTTCGCCTTACCAACATAAATAATAGTTCCATTTTTATCTTTCATCTGATAAGAACCAGGTTTATGAGGAACTAATGATAATTTTTCTTTAAATTTCATTATTTCCCTCCTTATTTAACAAATACTGATATAAACCATAACAGCCATCAAATATTTCATCATAAGCCGTATCGAAATCACCAGTATACCAAGGGTCATCTATATTTTTTAAATTATCAGTAAACTCCATTAATAAATGAATCTTATTATCTTTATCATCATCTATTATTCTTAAGACATCCCTTTTATTGCGATCTTCCATAACAATAATATAATCGTATTTATCATAGTCACTTTTTTTCATTTGAGTAGATGAATGCCTTTCTACTTCTATTCCCATTTCTAACAATTTATTTTTAGCTTGAGGATATATATCATTTCCTAACTCTTCAACACTCGTAGCTCGTGATGCACAACTGAATTTATATCTCTTATTATTTTTAAATATTAAGTCTTTAAATATCATTTCAGCCATAGGACTTCTACAAATATTTCCATAGCAAACAAATAAAATGTTGTACACCCTTATCACCACCATCTACACTATAATAAATTATACCCTAAAATAGACAAAAATAAAATAACTATATCTAAATTTCCAATATTTATTATAAATAAAAAGTTTATGATATAATTATCAATGAGGTGTAATTTATGAAATTACTAAAAGAGTCTTTATTAGAAATAAAAAAATCAAAATTCATCGGCCTATGTTATGAAATATCTTCTACAGACGAAGCCAAAGATATAATAGAATCTTTAAAAAAAGAACACAAAAAAGCTCGTCATATTCCTTATGCTTATAAAATAAATAATACAGCTAAAAAAACAGATGACAAAGAGCCTACTAATACAGCAGGTCTACCTATTTATAATATTTTAGAAAGAAAAAATTTAAATAATCACTTAGTTGCTGTAATTAGATATTTTGGAGGTACAAAACTAGGAGCTGGAGGACTTTTAAGAGCTTATTCAGAAGCAGCTAATAAAGCAACTGAAGACATTTAAAAATCGCTTAATTTAAAGCGATTTTTCTTTTTCTATTATTTTATACTCATTATTTTTTCTAATAAATCCTATTTCATATTCTTCATCACTGCAAAGCCACTTAACTATTGAATCAATTATTTTTAAAAAGTTATTTTCATCATTTTTTATATATAAGACTTTATCATACTTAGAATCTTTACACATTTTTAAAAACAATTCAGTTAAATGATAATCAAATTGGCTACCCATACTTTCTTGTATTTCAAACATATATTCTTCTAAACCCATAGCATCTCTTTTAACATATGAACGTTTGTCAGTCATCGCATCAAAAGCATCAGCAATAGCTACAATCCTAGCAATAATAGGTATATCTTTTCCACTTTTACCCAAAGGATAACCTGTACCATCTATTCTTTCATGATGCATTAAAACTCCATCATAAATATTTTTAAATATTTTATCTTTAAAAAGTAATGCTCCAACCATCGTATGATCTTTAATTTGATTCCATTCATCCCTAGTTAATTTATCTTCATTATCAATAATAGAATCAGTTACAGCCACCTTACCTAAATCATGGACAAAACCAGCATACACTATATCTTTTAAATCTTCTAACATAAAATCTTCAAGTTCGTCTGGTACTAAATTATTTTCTTTTAAAAATATTAAAAAAATAGCTGTATACATTCCTACTCTCATACAATGATATTTGGTATAATCATCATAATTATCTAAAATACACATAGCTTTATTAAACATTTGCTTTTTATCAAAAAATACTATATCATTCATTTTTTTCACTCCCCATTATAACATCTTCCATATTTTTTCTAGGTCTTTCATGAGGATCTTGATTTTTATACCCTACACCAATACAAGAAATGGTTTCATAAGGAACATCAAGTATTGTCTTTATTTCATCACTGATTAAATTGGTATTAGCAATCCATAAAGTTCCTAAATCAATACTAGTTAAATATAATATTATATTTTCTATACAAGCACCAATAGATATAACATCCATATCTCTATTTTCAGAAATATCATTATCTATAAAGACCATTATTAAACTTGGAATTTCTTTCATAACCCCAGCCGTATGAGGGCCAGTATGTCCCAAAATATTACAAGTTTTATCATATAATGCATCTGCAATCTTATTCTTTTCTGTTTTCGTTAAAATTTTAAATTTCCAAGGTTGTCTATTATGAGCACTAGGAGCTTTAACGCCCATTTCTATTGCTTGAAATAGTATTTTATTATCAACTTCTTCATCTAAATATTTTCTTATACTCCTACGATTTCTAATAGCATTTTCTAATTCCATTATAATCACCATAAAAAGTATAACACATCAAGCAAAATTTGACTAATATTTAAATAATATGCTAAAATCTGAACAATTAGGGGGATTTTTATGAAAAAAGTATTAAGTGAAACAGAGAAAAAATACCTTGAGCATATTGATAATTATACAAATACAAACTCAAGACTTAAAGAACTATTTTCTTCTATTCCAAATATGACTATCGAAACCTATAAGAAAACAGCTATAATATACGCAACAAAAAAATACGAAGAAGTAGTAACCGCAAACCAAACAATTCCTCATGGATTTTATGCAATTATAGAAGAAAGCATTATAAAAGACGGATTTTTAAAAACATTGCGTACATACAAAAAAGATTTTGAATTAATTTGTGAAACAATGGAAATGGATATGAAAGATCTTCAAAAAATCTTTTTAGATTTACGCCCTAGCCAAAATCCAACATTAGCTCAAACAGAAGCAGCTCAAAAAGCACGTGCTAAACTAAAAGAAATAATAAGAAAATCAACTTCCAAGTATAAAGAAGCTTATATAAAAAGAATAATTACTGAAAAAACAGAACAATTAAAAAATACAACAATTAAAGCTCAAAATTCTCAATCGCCAAATATCTTTTCAGGTGAAATGTTTTTAAACTATATTTTATCTAACCCAATTTTAAAAAAGAGAATCGAAAGTATCATTTTTGAAAAACTAGGAATAGTAGTTAATGAAAACATCCTAAAAGAAATAATTACTGCAACGAGCAAGAAAAATTACAAAAACGATTTAACTGCAATATTAGGAATTAGAAAACCTATTGCATATGAAGAATTTTTAAAAACAAAATATATCAATCGATTGCATAAAAACTTCGCGCCAAAATTAAATAATATATATGCTGATGCATCAATCGAGCAAAAAAATCTTATAGTTAAAGTATTAAAATATAAAGTAAAATGTAAAAAAAATAATTCTAACCAAGATAGTGAAGAATTTAATCAAATAAAACCATTAATAAAAAAAGTAAACATGGCTTTATTAGAAGAAATAAGTAGTGTTATGGTTCAAGCAGATTCAGATGTAGAATTAGTTAACGGACAAATTACTTTTAATGCAAAAGTAAAATTAAGTGACGATGATATAAAAGAATGTTCAAATTATAACCAATCACTTAAAAAAATTCGTTCTTTACATAACGACATCTACACTCTTTATAAGGAACAAATTATATTACTAACAAGTTTTTTAGCTAAAACAATCGATTTTTCAACAACCGAAGAAGAAACTTATGAAGTAGATAGAGATAAATGGTTAAATCATGAAAAAATAAAAACATTAATTGAAAGTATTAATATAAATGCAATTAATAGTATGTCAGAACAAGCTTTTAGATTTTTAAAAAACTTTTTAGTAAATGAAGGACTATTATGGGCATATTTAGCAGGTAACATTCCGCTTAAAGACATTTTAAAAATAATAAATAATTTTCAAGCTACATACGCTTGTCTCAGTCTAAAAGATTTAACAATTGACAATATAAGCGAAATAATAAGAAATGCAAATTTATATGATTATATAGATGATTTAACTGTCGGTTTAGTAGGACTTGATATTCTTTCTAAAATTATAAACTATAATCAATTCTCTGGAGTAACATTAACTCCTGAAGACATTAAAAAAAGAATAAGAAAAGTTATCGATTTATCCGTTCGAGCTGAAAGAACACCTAAAAGTAGCCTACCATTTAATTGCGACGTAAAATATGGTGATTATAGTCTTAAAAGATATCATAATAATGACCCAGAAATATTTACAAGTGGTATAGATACAAAGACTTGTTTCTTCGTTTCCGTTAATGAAAATGACTTCTTTTTCTTTAGTCTTTTACATAAAGATGGATACGTTATAAAAATAGTAGATAAAGATAATAATCTTATAGCCAGAGCAACATGCTTTAGAAAAAATAACGTATTAATGATCAACGGTATTAGATGTTTAAATAATAAAGTCATTCCGGAAAATCAAGAAGATTTAGAACAATTTGCTAATATTGTCAAATTAATCGAATTAATGGCTAAAAAAATAATAAACCTTACTACTAATGATACATGTCCAATTGACTATGTTATTTGTAATAAAGCCGGAATTTTAGAAAATGATTTCTTTAGTAACAGATTCGAAAGTATTAATTCAGATTTATTCCGTGAACCAATAAACGTTTATAGTACTGAATGGCAAGAATTTGTTCATTTATATGATAATGAAGAAGAACAATTACTTCAAGAAGTACCATATACACCAGATAAAAGTTTTACTACTGATTTTGGAAATCATTATCCTGCCATTATGATTACCTCCAGAAACAACATGGGCTTAACATCACCACGACATATAAGTTTAGAAGACCAATCTGATATTTATACTCGTCCAAGAAAATATCCAGAAGAATATATAGCTGATGAAATCGATGAAAACATTTTAGCACGTATAAATAGAATTCGTGCTCTAGCATGCTTTACTGGTTCTAAAGAAGAGCAAGCAAGAAAGAAAGCTGAATATCGCTTGCTAAAAAAAATAGATAATATTAAAAGTATTATTATCGGTGAAGATTGGTTAGCTATAATTCTAAAAGATGATAAAATAATATCAGTATTTGCTAACGAAAATAGACAAGCATATGTTGAATTCAATTATTATGTTGAAAGATTAAAACGCAAAACTGATTATAGCTCTGAAGAAAGTACATTGGATCAAGACGTTAAAACATATAAACCAAACATAAAGAAAAAATAAAAAAGACGATTAATACAATCGTCTTTTAAGCTGCATTTAAAGTTGACATACTAAAATCAACATATATTTTAACAATATTTTTATCTAAATGTTCAGATTCACTTAAGCTAAAATTAACTTTGTCAAATCCAAGAGTAAATTTAAAATTTGAATCCACCTTTATAACTTTGCGATTAATCATATCGTCAGTAAAGTTTTTATCAATTTTCTTCATTTCTTCTATCGAATGTAATTCTACAACTCCCATGTTTTGAACTAAACAAGCTTTTTCGGCAATAATTTCATCACTATACTTCTTATAACGAACAATATCATCAACTCTTTTAGTTATTAAACCATTTTCTTCATAAACAGTAGTTAATTGAACAAAAGCATACTTTTCATCAACTATCACATACAATTCTTTTCTAGGAGATTTTAAATCAGAAAAAGCAGCCTTACTACTCAACACAAAAAAACTATCTGACCCCATTATATTTTCATAATGTTTTACTTCTTTATTAGACTCATCTTTATACAAATCAATATCATAATCAATTCCACTTTTTTCTATAATACTCTTAACAATTTCTCTCTTTTCTATGTCTGTCATTGGATTAACACTTCCCTACTATTAAATTATAACACAAAAAAACTAAATAACTAGTCATTATTTAGCATTTTTAAAATTTCTTCTTCACTTCTATATCCCAAGGTTTTAGAAATTTCTTTTCCATCTTTAAAAACAATTAATGTTGGAATACTCATAACTTCGTATTTTAATGCTAACTCTTGAGCTTCATCAACATCTATTTTTAATACATCATTTGTTTTACCAACATTTTCTATTACCGGTTCCAACATACGGCAAGGTCCACACCATGTTGCTGAAAAGTCAACTAACCAAGTACCTTTTTTAACATTTTCATCTAATTCTTGCAATGTTTTAATTTTTTTTATCATTTTCTCATCTCCTATAAAATTTTATGATTCTTGTTAATCATCATTACTTTTTATCTTACCATTATCTATTAGTATTTGTAAATTGTCTTTAGTTATAACATTATATTTAAGTAATATATCAATAGCTTTATCATTAAACTCTGTTTTATCTTTTGTATCTTCATAATCTCTTGCAATAGATGTAATCTCTTCAAAAGAACTTAACGCATTACCAAAAACATTTTTTAAAACAGGAATACTAATTATATCATCTGCTAGTGACTCTTTTATTTCAATATTCATAAAATTACACCCAAATTTAAAAACAAAAGCAGCAAAATATAATACTATAATCGATTTAACAAACCCAACCAAAGCCCCTAAAATCTTACTTGGCACGCCAATAAAAAATATAAAAGACAATAGTCTTTCTACTAATCCTAGTAATCGAGCTACAACCTTAATTGCAATACGTAAAACAATAAAAGTAATTAGAAAAGCCATTACTTCATAAACAATAATATTTAACGAAGCCACTCCTTTAAATAAACCTTCAAACTTAAAAAAAGGTAAATGAGTGTACATAAAAACAGATAAAGGACTCTTTAACATATAAGCACCAATAAAAGCACCAATAAAACCCAATAATTTTATACTGCTTTCTAAAAAACCCTTTTTATAGCCTGCATAAGTTTCTGATACAATAATAAGTATAATAATAACATCAACTAAAATAACTTTCCAGTCTGTCAAATTAATATTAAATAATATCACTTCATTCTCACTCTCCTATCATTAATTATAGTATAATTTAGATGAATTTACTATAAAAATATGTTAATATAACTAAAGAGGTGTAACTATGAATAATAAATTTAAACCATCTACAATCGTTTTCAAAGTTAGCGACAACATTAAAGAAATGATGATAAAGCATTACGAAGATATGAAATGTGAAAAAACCCCACCATATGCAATTTTTCAAGTTAAAGACTTTGACTGTGTAACTACTCTTTACGAATCAGGAAAAGTAATGTTTCAAGGTATTGGAGCTGATATTGAAGCAAGTTTCTGGACTGAACAAGAACGTGTTTTAAACAATAAAATAATTGATACATCAAGTAAAGAAAAAGAAAAAAAAGATAAAGAAGAAAAAAAGGTCTTTATCAATGAATCTTCTGTTGGCTCTGATGAAGTTGGAACAGGAGATTACTTTGGTCCTCTAATTGTAACAGCGTCATATGTATCAAAAGAAAATATAACATATATGCAAGACTTAGGAGTTCGCGATTCGAAAAAATTAACAGATGATAAAATAATTAAAATCGCTCCCGAACTTATAAAAAAAATTCCTCACACTACAATAATCTTATCAAATAAAGAATATAATGATTATCATAGCACTGATACTAATATGAATAAAATAAAAGCTATTTTGCATAATAAATGTTTATTATCAGTAATCAAAAAAGATAATGTTAACTATTCCCAAATAGTAGTTGATCAATTTGAGCCACCTAAAAGTTACTATGCTCATATAAGCAAAGCTCCTGAACGTGTAACTAACATAACTTTTATGACTAAAGCAGAAGATCAATGTATGAGTGTTGCCGCCTCTTCTATCATAAGTAGATATATTTTCTTAAAAGAAATGAAAAAATTGAGTAATCGATTCAACATTGAAATGCCCCTTGGAGCATCTACTATAGTAGATGAAGTTGGAGCTACACTTGTAAAAAAATATGGTAAAGATATTCTAAATGAAATTGCAAAATTAAACTTCAAAAATACTGAAAAAATTAACGAAATAATAAAGACAGAAAATTAAATTCTGTCTTTTTTATTTACATATATTTAAAATAAACATTTCTAAAGCAAGCTTGTTACTAATCTTACCTCTTTTAATTTTATAATCTAAATCACATAGTAAAACTAAATATTCCTCTAATTTTTTTTCTTTAAATGAATAACTATTATTAATCAATTTATCAATTTGAAAATCATAATTAATTCCTAAAGTACTCATAATTTCTTTTTTAGTCTTATTCTTAATCATTTTCTTGACTAATAAAGTATTTCTAATTTCTTTAGCAAGCATGCTCATCAGCATTATTGGTTCAACTTTCTGTAGCATTAAATCATCATATATCTTAAAAGCCTCTTTTATATCTTTATTAAGTATTGTATCGATAAACTTAAAATTATTATCTTCGATATTACGACTAACTATATTACTAACATCTTCTAATTTTACAGTACATCCCTTACCATAATAAAGTTTTATCTTATCTACTTCATTCATTGCTAAATCATAATTATTTTGACTATTATTAATAATATAATATCCCGTATTAGAATCTACCTTATAACCCTCTTCTTTAAAAGCTTTATCTAATCTAGAATATATATCTTTAGGTTTTAAATCATCTAATTGAACTAATTTATATTTATCTTTTATAATCTTGCATATTTTTTTCTTGCTATCAATTTTACCGTTTATCATAAATATCAAAATAGTATTAGGATTTGGTTCATCTAAATACTTAATCAATTTTTCATCTTTTTTAGAAATAGTTTCATCTCCACTCATTTTCTTCTTCGAACTACCAAATATATTAGCGTTTTTTACTACCATATATTTTTTTTCATCAAACAAAGAAAAATAAAGTGCTTCTTCTAAAATATCATCTATCTCCACTGCATTTAAATCAAAACTAGTATAAGGATTATCTTTTACTATTTTTTTTAATTCTTCGTCCATCAATCGATAACTATTTGAACTAATTAAATATACAGAGTCCATACCTATCACCTGCATTATATTATAACACATAACCAAAAGAAAGAAGACTAATCTTCTTCCAATTTATATTAAACATTAGCTAATGATACTATATTTTATGGCTTATATTCATTATATGTTACACTATTTTTATTTATGACAAATTCTACCGTCCCTGATGTCTGTGTATTTAAATAAAAAATATTTAATTTATTTAATGTATCAATTGTCTCCTTACTAGGATGATTAAATCTGTTATTTTTTCCGCTACTTATAACTCCGATTTTAGGTTTTACTCTAGATAAGAAATATTCACTACTGCTCGTCTTACTTCCATGATGACTCAACTTTAAAATGTCAATATCATTTAAATTATATTTAGAAATAACATCATTTTCCGCTTCCTTAGTAGCATCGCCAAAACTTAATATCTGTGTATTATAAATATTCATATAGGTTAAAACACTATCAGCATTTTCATCATTATATTCTTTATAATTTAAATACTTCAAATCCATTCCTTTCGCCTTATAATCTTGCCTGTCAATTAAATCAATCGCAATCTGTTCATACTTACCGATATCTCCATTGTTAATCTTCAAACTTTTTATTTTGATTTCTTGATATATATTTTCCACTTCTTTTGCATGATCAGCATCTGCATGGCTTAAAATAAGTAAATCAATTGCTTTAATTCCTTTTGCTTTTAAAAAAGTTATAACACCATCACTTACCATATATTCATCTCTTTTCTGCCAATCTTCTTGCTTAAAACTAACTACCCCACCAGTATCAATTAAAATAATATCTTTTCTATTAGGACTCACTATTAAAGAAGAATCTCCTTGACCTACATCAAAAAAATAAACATAGCCATTATTATCAAAATAAGGTACCAGCAAATCAAAGACTATAATAAACATTAAAAATATAAAAAATATTTTTAATTTCTTATAAAATATCAATATCAGCAAAAAATAAAAAGATATAATTTCTAATAAATTAAAATCCATATACAAATTAAATACATTTATTTCAGAAAGAAAATTACTACTAACTTCTAACACTTTTATGACTAATTCAAAAACATTATTTAAAAAAGGTAGTACAAAAGTAAGCAAAGAAAGAGGATAAACTATTAAGCTTACAAATGGAACATACACTATATTATAAAAAATACTTAGCAAGTTAATCTCATAAAAGCAACTCAAAGATATTGGTAAACTAAATAAAAATGCAACTAAACTGAGTTTAAAAGAACTTTTCAATTTTGAATCATCTACTATAAAATCTCCTGAAAGAACAATACCAGATACTGTTGCAATCGAATACCTAAATCCCGTATCAAATATAATTTTAAAATCGTATACTACTAATATAAAAATTACTAGTAGCAAAACTTTAAAAGTACTTATATTAATTTTAAAAACCTTATTAATACTATTTATTACAAAAAATAATATACACCTTTTAATAGATGATGGAAATCCAACAACAAATCCATAAACAACTAAAATAATATCTAAAATAAAATATTTTAATTTATCATTCAACTTTTTTAATAAAAACAAGATTATACCACTAAGTAATCCAACATGCATCCCTGACAAAGCAAATAAATGAGTTATACCATTTTTTTGATAACTATCATATGTATCACTATCTATTAAAGATTTATCTCCTAAAATAAACGCTTTCATATACCCTGTTTTATCTATTTTATTAATTCTTTTATTTATCAAATTTTTAAAACCATAAATAAAATTAACTCTATCATCAATAACTTCTATTTTCTCTATATCTAAAGTATAATAAATGCCCTTGTATTTCAAATACTCTTTGTAATTGAAATTTTTAGGTATTGTATTATTACATGGCTTATTTAAATTACCCAAAACCCTTACTTTAACTCCATATTTTAACGTATTATCTAACCTTTCAAGTTCTTCAAAACTATCTATATAAAATGAACCAACCAAGTTCTCAACCCCACTAAGTTCTAAAGTAACTTTATTACCATCTATTTTCTTGTTATGAACAAACAATTCAAAAATAGTTGTATCATCGCTATAAATACTTTCATATGTGCTAAAGTATTCCCTAAATCCCACATAAACTAAGCCAAAAATTAAAAGAAAAATATAAAAAATATTAGAGTGTAATATATTCTTTAATTTTGCTATAAGCAGATTCTCCTATACCTGACACATTCATCAGTTCTTCTAAATTTTTAAATCCATTATTTTTATTTCTATATTCTATAATAGCTAATGCTTTTGATTCACCAATGCCATTTAAAGTCATTAATTGTTCCTTAGTACCATTATTAAGAGACACTTTGCCATTTGTGCTACTAGTAACATCATTTTCGTTTTTTCCTTCAATAGAATTATTATTTCCAGAAACTATAACACTTGTTCCATCACATTTCGAAATATCAACACTACTAGATTCACATACTTGACTAATTGGATTATTCATTTTACTTATTTCATAGTTAGTATAAACAACTAAAACCATCTCATCAGAGACTTTTTTGCTTAGATTAATATATTTAGTCGATGCACTACTTTTTAACCCACCAGCAAGCTTTATAACATCATTTATGATAGTTCCTTCGTCAACTTGATAAACACCAGGATTTTTAATAGCACCCTTAATATCTACCATATACTTCCTTTTTTCTATTTCAACATCATCAGTATCATCATTTTTTTCTTCTGTAACCATAGAAATAATGTTATCTGCGCTTTCACATTCACAAGGTTCTTCATAGAAAACATCTTTAACTAATATACCAATAATAACAACTAATAAAATAAGTATTATTGTATCAAAAACTCTAGCTATTTTTGGATTATCTAAAAATTCCATATAAACCTCCCTTCACCCTATATATTCTCCATTAACATAGTAAAATCCTTCTTTTTACCCAAAAAAATTTTTTTAACAAATTAAATAAATAAAATTATTTTTTTCAATAAAAAAATATCTGTATTTAACAGATACTTTTTATAAGCTCTCAATCTTCCTTCTAATTTTACTTTCCTTATTTTCAACATTAATTCTTTGTACAATAAATAAAGAAATTATTACACATAAATTATATGAACCACCATAACTTAAAAATGGTAAAGGAACGCCAGTTAAAGGTATAAGTCCTAAAACTCCAAGTAAATTTATTAATATATGAGATAAAAGGTAAGCAAATATACCATAAGCTAAAATACTATTTCTTAAAGTATCAGTTTCTTTTGCAATATTAAGTATTATAAATAACATAACAAAATAACCAATAACAACAATAATTCCCACAATAAGGCCTAATTCTTCACATATAATTGGAAATATAAAGTCTGTATGTGCTTCTGGCAAGTATAAATATTTTTGAGTACTATTGCCTAAGCCTACACCTGTTAGTCCCCCATTATGAATAGCTATATAGCCATTACATACTTGATATCCTGTATCATCACTATATCTTTGACAAGGATTAGTAAAATTTAAAATACGACTAACTTGATAAGATTGTAAAATACTTTTACCAAAAAAAGTAACAGCTAACAATAAAACAATTCCTCCAACACCTAATATTTGATAAACTGTTTTTTTATGACGTTTTCCAATTGGCAAAGAAAAGAATATCAAAGCCGTAATAGCAAATACAATAAAAGCTCCACCAAAATCAGGCTGCATTGCTATAAGAATAAATACTACTACAGCAATAATTAAAGGATATATCAAATTCCATAAACTGATTTTCTTTTTGGCTGCGATTCTATGATAATAAACTGCCAAATAAACAATTAAAATAATTTTAGCCGGTTCTAATGGTTGAAAATTGGCGAATCCCATTTCATACCAACTCTGTGCTCCACCTGCTATACTACCTACAACAAATATTCCGCCTAGTAAAAATAAAATACCAAACATAGCAATTTTACTACCATATCTATACATATTAGTAGGAATATTTAAAACAACTAAACCAGCACCATATCCCAATATAATCCATATAAGTTGCCTTATAAAAAAATAATTAGTTGGAACATCATATCTTAATACTGCAGCAACACTAGAAGCTGAAAAAATCATTAATAGCCCAAACGAAGAGTAAACAATCATCAAAATCAGTAAAAGAAAATTCATATTAGAAAAAGTTTTCCTCATCTTAATTCACTCCTATTTTAATAATAACATATAAATATATACTAAAAAAGTTAATTAAAAAATTTAAACAATTTTAATGTCAAAATTGGACACATTCTAATAAACTATATTAGATACATAAAGGAGGTTATTGTATGTATTATTATGGAAATAATGGTTACTATGGTAACTATAATGCTGCTCCTGCTTGTGGCGGATATGTCGGATACACTAATGGGGGCGGTATTGGAGCAGCAATATGGATTGTTTTATTTATACTTCTAGTTATAATAATTGGTGCAGGTTGGAATTGGAACAATAACTAGTTATTTTAGTACATAATTTTTATCTACGATGTTAGAAATTTATTTCTAATATCTTTTTTTCTATTTTAATTTGTCTTTTTTTTATTTTTTTGGTAAAATGTAAGTCGTTGGTGATATATATGAGTAAACTACCTAAGTCTTTACCTAATATTGAAATATTAGATGAAAAAGACAAAAGATTAAGAAAAATAAGTAAAAATGTAACATTTCCTCTTCCAGAAGAGGATATAAAAAGAATTCATGATATGATAGATTATCTTGAAATGTCTCAAATAGAAGATATTCGTGAAAAATACGATTTACGTGCTGGAATGGGACTAGCTTATATTCAACTTGGTATTGCAAAGAGAATTTTTGTTATCGTATATGAAGTTGAAGAAGGAAAATTTGACCGCTATGTAGTTATAAATCCAAAAATCAAGAGTGAATCTGAAGAAATGGTTTATATTGCTGAAGGTGAAGGATGTTTAAGTATAAACAGACCTACTGAAGGAATAGTTCCACGTCATGCTCGCATGCTTATTAATGCTTTTGATGAATATGGAAATGAATATGACTTACGAGTTCGTGAAGAACTATCAGTTGCTTTTCAACACGAAATTGATCATCTAGACGGCATACTATTCACTGATCGAATAGATTCTAAAAATCCATATAAAAATCAAAACAGATATCGTTCTATATAATATACCTTTAATGGTATATTTTTTTATGAATAAAAAAGAACTATTACTAGTTCTCATTACTTACTTTATCTAATACAGCATTAATAATTTTTCTTACATTATCATCACTGTATTTCTTAGATAACTCAACAGCTTCATTAATTGCCACAATATTTGGAGTATCATACTCATACAATATCTCATATAATCCAATTCTTAATATAGCAGCTCCTGTCTTATCTATCCTATTTATTGACCAATCTTTCATATGAGAATTAGCCAACTCATCTAAAGAATCTAAGTGAGTTATAACACCATAAACAACATTTCTAACAAACTCATTATCAACTTCTAAATTTTCAGAAATTAAATTTTCAACATTAAAATCAACATTATTGTTTTTTAAAATATCTATTTGATATAAAATAATCATTGCTTTTTCTCTTAATTCACTTCTAGTTTTTCCCATACGAAACACCTCTTTCACGATTATAACACAAAGACTTTATTAAAGAAATATAATTTTTTATTAAATATACTTTTAGTTTTTTATTTTATATTCTTCTGTCAAAAGATTTCTTATTTTGTTCTTGTTCTTGCAACTGTTCTTGTTGACGGCGCAATTCTTCTATAAAAGACTTTTGTTGAAGTAAATTAGCTCTTTTTTCTTCATTTTGTTTTTCCCTATCTTTTTTTATATCCATTTGCGTTTTACTAACTGGTTGAACCTTTCCAATTCCATAACCATATGGTAATCCACCTATTCCATCAACTCTTTTAATCATAAAATTCATCTCCTCAAAGTTAATTACTACTTTTATATTAATATATTTTTATAGTTAAAACAATAAATAGTTAACTATTTTTTATTATATTTTCTAGAACTCTTACTACTTCTTCCTTTAAAGTAGTATAATCATATACATTATTTTTTTTATCATCTCTAACTCCACCTATATATAAATCATTATTTTTTAAATCAACAAGAGTATGAACAACAGTAAAATGTGCATCCTGGTAAATAGACAAATCAATTAAAGACTTGAAATTATCATTATATTCATCTATACAAATAAAAAACATTATTCTCGTTTTTTTCTTTTTATCTAAAACTTTTGCATACAAATATTCAACAAAATCAATTAATCTATCATCAACATAAAGTTTTAAGAATTTGTCAGTAACATTTTTAAAATTAATAAAAGCATACACATACTCATAATCGCCATGTTTTATATAATAATCCACTTTATAGTTACTATTAAAAAAATTCTCCTGCTTACAATTATCACCAATTTTTTTAACTACCAACCTGCATATTTCTTTATAGCACATTTTATTTATTCTATAAACGTATGGTTTACATTAAATAAACTAAATAAATAAAAACAGAAAAAAGATCCAATAAAAATACTACAATAAAATAAACAATACAGCGTCTTCATTTTATAGTTATCAAAAGCCAAATTAGATACTTTCAAAAAAATTGGCGATAAAATAAGCATAATAAGACCTATTAAAAATAAAACACTTTCACTTATAGCTACTTTTCTACTATATTCTTTATCTATAACTTTATTAACTTCACCATTAAAAACAAACATATTTAAAATAAATCCAATAACCGAAAAAGCGATAAAAAAATAAATTCCAGAATTAAAAAAATCTAATATTTTACTTGAAACATATTTATGATCAACTATAAAATTAAATTTACTCCAAATATATACTAAAATTCCTAAAAACAAAAAAATTATTAATATTCCACTTAACCAAAAAAATAGCATTATAAATAAACTCTCTTATTTTACTTTTATATTTTATTTTAAACATCTTAAGATACTCCTAATTTATAAATTTTACCTTACTAAAATAGTATAACATAAAAAAGAATTATTTCTCCAATTTAGAAAATAATTCTTTTACATCTTTTTCTTTATTAAATTTAACTAATCCCTTGGTTATATCAAAAAATCTATTTAGTTTTTTTAATTCCGCCTCACTATTACTATATTTAATCAAATCATCTTTTTTAATCTTCTTCTTTAAAAAGAATGGTTTAAGCAATTTATCACTAGTATTATAACCATCAATTTTCACTCTATACCAAGCGCCAACACCTTCCATATATTCATATATCATCCCAGGTATTTCATAATCACTATAATATCTTTCTAGCACTTTTAAGAATGTCAAATCAAATTCCATTAAATCACTATTCTTATCTTTTCTAGTATCTTTTAAAATTGTATCTTTAAAATTATTGGTTTCAACAATCACCACATCATTATCTTTCTTAAATACTTTAATAATAACCCGTTCTTCTTTTATTATATGTTCTTTTAAAAGGGAGGCATAAACATTAAAATGCATTAAATCAGTAATTCCATAAAAATATGCTCTATTATACATTATTTTTTGATAGCTCCTTTAATTCATAAAGTAAATTAATTGCATCCATTGGTGTAATTTTAAGTGGGTCTATTTCTTCTAATCTTTCCAATACTGGTGATGATTCATTAATTGGTTGATCAAAATTAAACATTACCTGTTCATTAGTTATAACCATCGCTTCTTTTCCATTTCCTTCATAGTATTTTAGTACTTCACCAGCTCTTTTTAGTAAATCTTGTGGCATTCCAGCTAACTTAGCTACATGTATACCATAACTCTTATCAACTGCACCATCCTTTACTTTATGCAAGAAAGTTACATTCCCATCTTTTTCATAAGCTTCAACATGAACATTCTTTATTCCTTTTAATTCATCTAACGCAGTAAGCTCATGATAATGCGTACTAAATAATGTTTTACATTTAATTTTATTGTTTACATATTCTAAAATTGCTTGAGCAAGACTCATACCATCATAAGTAGCTGTACCGCGGCCTAATTCGTCAAATAAGATTAATGAATCTCCTGTTGCATTAACTAAAGCATTTTTTGCTTCCATCATTTCAACCATAAAAGTCGATTCACCACTAACTAAATCATCAGAAGCACCTATTCTTGTAAATATTTTATCAAATATTGGTAACTTAGCACTTTTTGCAGGTACAAAAGACCCCATCTGCGCCATTATTATAATTATAGCTAACTGTCTCATAAATGTTGATTTACCACTCATATTAGGCCCTGTAATTAAAAGGGTATTAGTCTCTTCATCCATCATACAGTCATTAGCTACGTATTCCTTTTTGCTTACTTTTTCAACAACCGGATGTCTTCCATCAACTATTTCAATACGACGAGTATCAAGTATTTCAGGTCGAACTAGTGAATACTCATCCGCACAAGTTGCTAAACTAATTATTGCATCAATACTAGCTAAATCTCTTGCTGTTGCTTTTAAATTAAATATTTCCTTCTTTATTTCATCTTTTATTTCCATAAATAAGTTATATTCAAGTTCAATAATCTTCTCTTCCGCATTTAATACCAAAGCTTCTTTTTCCTTTAATAATGGGCTAATAAATCTCTCGCAGTTTGTTAAAGTTTGTCTTCTTTCATATCCATATTCATCTTTAACTTGATCGCATTGACCTTTACTAATTTCAATATAATAGCCAAATACTTTAGTATATCCAACCTTTAAATTCTTAATACCAGTTCTTTCTCTTTCCTGCTCTTCTAAACTAGCAATAAAATCTTTACCACCACTACGAATACTTTTTAATTCGTCTAATTCGGCATTATATCCATCTTTAATTAAATACCCTTCTTTTAGGCCAATTGGTGGCGTCTCATAAATACCTTGTTCAAGTAAATCATATAACTTAGATTCATCACTAAACTCATATTCAAAACCTAAACTTTTAACTTTCGAAGCTATACTAGGTATTACTCTTAAACTTCTCTTAATTTGTAAAACATCACGAGCATTTAAATTACCACATATCACTTTACCACAAAGTCTTTCTAAGTCATAAACTTCATCTAATTCATGAATAATTTCTTCTTTTGTAATAAATTCATTTCGTAAAGTTTCAATCATATTATATCGCTCTAATATCGACTCTTTATCTTTAAGTGGATTTGCAAGCCAATTCTTTAAGCATCTGCTCCCCATAGCTGTCTTCGTTTTATCAAGTAACCATATTAAACTATAAGTTCTTTCTTTTAATCTTAAAGTTTCAAATAATTCTAGATTTCTAACTGAATGGACATCCATTTCTAAATACTCATCAGGTCTTACAATCTCTACACCAGTAATATGATCTAACTCTTTTAATTGTTTAACAACTAAATAATACATTAAATGTTTAATGCCTAAAATATAACGCATTTCTTTTATATCTTTATATATATTTTCGTACTTATTCTCTAAATAATCACTGGATATGCTTACTTCTATTCCATAAGTGTATTTTAACAATTCAATAAGTTCACTATTACTATTATCATATAAAATAACTTCTTTTAGATTCAAAGAAAGAATCGCATTAACTAATCTTTCTTGTGATTTAGGAATTTCCATTATATATAAGGAACCAGTAGAAATATCACTATAAGTAATTGTATAAATATTAGTAAAATCTAAAACACTACCAATATAATTATTGTCATAGTCTTTTAACATTTCATAATCAACAACAGTCCCTTTACTAATTACTTGTACTACTCCTCTTTTTACCATACCCTTAGCAGTCTTAGGATCTTCTAACTGTTCACATATAGCAACTTTATACCCCTTACTTACTAACTTTTCAATGTATGGTTGAACACTATGAAAAGGAACACCACACATAGGTATTCTCTCATCCAAGCCACCATTCTTACTAGTTAAAGTAAGTTCTAACTCTCTACTACATAAAATTCCATCTTCAAAAAATAATTCGTAAAAATCTCCCAATCTAAAAAACAATAGCTCTTCTTGATATTGATCTTTTATTTCCATATATTGTTTCATTCCAGGGCTTAATTTACTTCTATCTACTTCATTTCTTTTCATACTTACATCACGTCATTTATTATAACAAAATAACCAATAAAAAAGAAGAAATAAAATATTATTTCTTCACACTTTTGCTTTTTAACTCTATATATCCAATAAATAAACCATATAAAAAAATAAATAATTGTAGAGATTGCCATTAATATAAAATATACTAGTATTGATCATCTTTCTGAAGCATTAATATAAAAATAAACGATTTCTCTAAAACACATATAAATTAAACTAATTATAAAATAAAAAGATGGAATGTACAATTTTCCATCTTACAAACTATTTTAAAATATAAGGATTATTTAAAGTACCTGTTCCTTCTAATTCACCAATTACATTTATCACAGGTTTAACACTTAAAACAGTATCTGGTGTAAAACTTGTTAACTGTCCATCATAAGCATAAACATCAACAACACCATTCGCATTTGCTAAATAAAATCCATTACCTTTATTTAAATAATTATTATCAGTTACATCCTTTGTTATTAAAGCAACTTCTCTAGCACTCAGAGTACCAACCTTAGAGTATGCATATCCTTCTTCGTTAACTAAACTAGAAGTATCTAATTCAACATAGTTAGTTACATCAAAATCACCATTTACAACATAAGCGTCATCACTAAAATTAACATTAAACCAATTATCAAGTACTTGTTTCAAATTACTATCAAAATAACTAATATTATCATTTCCATAATTACTAAATAACAAAGCATCTTCTAAAAGAATTCTATAACTTCCGTCACCATTTATTCTTACTATTCTAAACATCATATCTTTAACTTTAATATAATTGTTAGTAGCATCTGCTTTATAATAATAAGATACACCACTATTATCAGCTATAGTATCCAAATCATTATATTCTATTTTTTTAATAACATCATCCATAAACGATAATACACAACTAGTATTTTTATTAATATAAGGAGAAGATATTGTTCCTGTTTCTGGATTATAACTTAATTCACCAGATGTACATTGAATAGAACCAAATGAATTAATACTAGTTAACGTTGTACTAAATGGTCCTTCTTTAACCAAATAACTATATGAATCTTGATCGCCATTAATCACATCAATTTTTATCGAATATTTTTCTTTACCATCTTCAGCTAAATTTGCGGAAAAAGTAATTCCAACCATTGCTAAACATGAACAAGCTATAACAAGAAGTGGAACATACATATTACTTAACTTACTATTATTAACATTTTTTTTGCTAAATTGAACTTTTTGTAATTCTTTTTCTGGATTAAATTTCTTCATCTTTATACTCTCCTATATCATATTAATTATAAAATATAAAGTCTAAAAAATCAATCCATATCATTTTATTTATCAATTATTCCATTATCATATAAATATCTTAATATTTCTCCCCAATTATACAATGTGGTTAAATACTTATTATCTCTTTTTTTTATCATTGTCTTTAAGATAAATCGTTTTTATCATATTGTTCTTTAATTCATTACATATTTTAGGATTATCATCAATCATTAAATCAATATCTATTTTTTTACAAACATTAACTTTATCTATTACTTCAAAATAAATTTCATCATAATATACATTATATTTTTTTAAAACATTTAAAACTTCTATTTTTGTTTTCTTGTTTATACTGCCTCTTGCTGTAATTAAAATTATTTGACATCCTAAATCATGCATTAAATCTATTACACATTTGCTTCCAGGAACTAAAGAACACTCGTGTGTACCTTTTATTAAATATTCTTTTATAAATTCATCTCTTTCATCGCAAGACCAATCATAATTTTTCAAATAACTAAATTCATTTTTGCTTTTACCATTATGTTTCTTTAAAACATCATAATATTCTGCATAAAATCTCATAGTACGTTCAAAATCTAAAACGACTCCATCAATATCTATTCCAATTTTCATTCTATCTCTTCTTTGTTAAAGTTTTATTTTCCACCCATTTTTCATTAAAACGCAAACATGGTTTTCTTTTTCAACGATTTGATAATCAAAAGGAATTACATCACTTAAGTCTGGATTAGCACTCAAATGTTCTTTATAACTATGACACTCAGTCTTCATAACACAGTTTTCACATCCTAATTCACTAGGGCGATAATAATGAGCATTATAATCTCTTCCTAATCCATGAACATAAGAAAATAAACAAGATGTTTTTCTAAATACAGGAACTCCATATTGTCGAGCCATCCCTTCAAATAATTCTACAATATAATCAGCAATAATCTTTTTATGACCAAAAGTATAACCAGGATAAGGTTTTAAATCAATTCCTTGCTCTTTCCATATCTTAGCGCTTTCAGGTTTTCCTTGTAAACCAGAATATCCAACTGCTAATCCATAATTCTTAGCAAGTTGTAAAACATTAGCAAAAGCTTCAACAGTATCATTTATTCCATAACAAATAGGTCTATATTCTATTGAATATTTATAATTATTAGTTCTCATTTTTGTTTGTTCTAAACTTTTCTTAAATCTAGCCATTGTATTACCATCATACTTTTAGTCAACTCCAAATGTTGAAAAAGCTACATGTAAGTCTAAATCAAATGGTATATCTGGAAATTTCGAAAAATCCCCTTTTGTTACAATTACAACTGGACCTTTATGATGAACTTCTTCTAGCCTTGATTTTGCAAATAAAGCTAAATCTGTTGATGAATTGTATTATCTATTTGCAATAATGGATCTCCATAAAATAGATTTACAGCTACTGGTAAATTAATAAAATTATGATTAATTTCACTGGGCATTATTGTATAATGTTTTTCCTCACACTTTTCCTCATTCAATCTACAATACTTACAATCATAACAATAATTTAATGTATCTCCCATTAAATAAAATGATTTTGCAAATAAAGCTAAATCTGTTGTATTAATTTCTTTTCTTTCCATAATTTTCACCTCGCATAAAAAATATAACTTAATATCTTAGATTTAACAAATACCTTATTTTTATAAATATTATATTAAATTTTCATACCTATTCATCTAAGTTATAAGTTATATATCTAAATCTATATATCAAGATCATCCTTTATATAAGTTTTAATAAATCTAGATGGAGCCTCTGTTAAATATTTTTTTATATAAACAAGTTCAATATCTATCTTTGGCAAATCATCTATATCAATCAAGACAAATTCCCCATTATCAATTTCATTTTTTACTAAATCATATATAACATATCCAATACCTAATCCTTCTTTTATTGCACTTATAATCATTTCACTAGTATGAATATTTATAACATTATTAATTTTAACTTTATTATCAATAAAATAATTATCCAACTCTCTTCTGTTGGCTGTTCCATCTATTGGTAAAATTAATGGATAATTACCAATTTCTGTTACATTATTTATTTTAACTTTTTCCTTTAAATAAAAATCTTTGCTACATACAAAAACATTATCAACACTATGAATTTTTTCTGTTGTTAAATTAAGTGATTTTAAATCAACTGGAGCAGTATCAATCATAAAATCTATTTCATGATTTTCAAGTAATGCTAATAAATCACGTGTTCCTTTGCTTATTAAAGTTATTTCAATATTAGGATACTCTTTATGGAATTCTAAAATATTTTTAAACAAGAAAAATGTTCCTATTTGTGATGGAACGCCAATTGATAATTTTCCTTTCAATAAATCTCCATCCTCAAGCATAGCTCTTTCTCCAGTTATTAAATTATTAAAAGCCCCTTCAACATAATAAAATAATTCTCTTCCTTTTTCTGTCAATTCAACTCCATTAAAGTTCATCTTCCAACTTTTTTAAAGATTTACTTAAAGCAGGCTGTGATGTAAAATTCTTTTTAGCTGCTTCGCTTATACTTCCGCACTTAGTTACTTCATAAAATGTCTTATATAAATTCAAATTAATATCGCTTTTATACATAAAAAACACCCCTAAATTTAGGATTTAATATAACACAGGAAATAAAAAAAGCAAAAATAAAACTGACAATCGTCAGTTCTATGCGCTTAAAGTAAGCAAAATAGCAATAGCTACTAAAAATAGTATTGCAAAAAACCTGTGTTTAGTATCTATTTCCATAGCTTAGCCTCCCAACATACAATATATATTCTAATAAAAAAATGTTTTTGTCGCAAGGAAATAGCCTAAAAAAATAATTTCTTTACGTAAAGAAATTAAATTTTCTTAAAAAACACATTAATAGCTTTATCTTTAACCATATTTGGAACTACTTTTATACTAGGTAATTCATGAACACTATTCCATTTATCTATGGCTGTAATAATAAATCCTTCTTTATACCTTGGTGGAATTATATTTAATGGAAACATATGTCTTTTAATAGAATTAGTTATTTTTTTATTTTCAAGTTCAGGAAAATACTTAATATAATTTTCTGAAGCATCCTTAGCATGTGTAAATCCATGCATCTTAAATAATGCTTTTTTCTTTTTTAATTCTTGTGTATATTTTCCATTTTCAAGGCTTTCTAATTCTGGTGAACTTAGCCAAGCTTGACTATAAAAATCATGTAGTAAACCAGCTATTGCGCATACTCTTACATCAGCATTAAAATAACGCCCAACTAAAAAAGAATTAAAAGAAACTAATATCGAATGTTCCCAAACTGACATATTATGATGATGTTTAAAAAGTTTCCTTTTTTGAAATTCATCATTTAATAAAATTTCTTCTACTATAGATATCCATTTATCAAACAAAGGATGCAAAACAATTGAAGGCTCTATATAACTTATTAAATCTTCACTATAATAATTCACTATAGTCCCTCCAAATAATCTATTGCATCTTGTAAAGTTTCAACACAGACAATATCTATATCATAATGTTTTTTCTCTTTAACTTCAATAGCTTCTTCATAGTTATCTTTTGGAACAAAAAATATATCAGCTTTTTGTTTAACCGCTCCCATTATCTTATACTTAACTCCACCTATTTCACCAACACTACCATCTAGAGAAATAGTACCAGTTCCAACTATTTTCTTTCCATGCGTTAAGTCTTGATTAGTTAAAGCATTATAAACCATTAAAGTCATCATAAGTCCACCACTAGGACCAGATTCAGAAGCTTTAGATGTAATTTCAACATTCGTATCACTTTTTATATCAAAAGTAGTAATAATAGAAATGCCAATATAATGTTTTCCTTTTTCTTCATAAACAGTTCCGCGTGCATTTACTTCTTTATCATCTCGTAAAACAACAAAATCAACTTTCTCTCCAACAGCAATAGTTTGAATATATTCAGTTATCTCTTTAGTTTCATTTACTTCTTTACCATTACATTTTAAAATATTATCTCCAATTTTTAATGTTGTTTCAGCCTTTTCATCAATATATGCAACATAGTTAATCTTATTACTTATCTCATATTTTATGCCAGCAGCATCCATCGCTGCAATAATTGCATATTTCTTACTTTGTTCAAGTAAAAGTTTAGATCTTTTATTAGCATCCTCAATAGTCTCATTTTCGTATGTAGCATCACTTTCAGGAACAACTTCCCAATCAGGAATTATTAATCCAAGTAAAACATGAGGAATGCTTCCCTGTACAACTGAAACATAAGCCATATTAAAAGTACCTGAAATATCTGGTGTTTTTCCATTTACTTCAACCCTGTTACCTAAATCTATTGTTCCACCTGCCATATTGACTTCATACGGAACTTTTATAAATACACACATAAAAATAACAATAACAAGTAACAAAAATAACCAATTATCTTTCATAAATCTTTTTACATTCTCATATATCTTATTAAACATATAATCACCTTAAATTATTATATCATTGAAACGAGAAAAATATGAAAAATATCATAAAAGAAATTATATTATTTACAATTATTATATTATATCTAATCTATTGCTTAACTTTTAATTCTTATATAAAAGAACAAGTAATATATTCTATAAATATATGGATTACCAAAATTATTCCTTCTTTATTTCCGACATTTATCATCATTGATTTAATATATAATAGCAATATTCCCTATTACATAAGTAAATACCTTCATATCAACTGCTTATATATATTAAGTATTATATCTGGATCACCATCTAATGCTTATATTCTTAAAAAAACTAATGCAGATATAACAGACCAATTAAGTGTAACAAAATATACCTCTCTAATATTCACATACAACTATTTAAAAAGCATTTTTAATAGCAATACAGCTATTTTATTAATATTATTAAACATTTTATCTAACATTATACTAATACTTATAATAAAACCAAAAAACACCATAGAATCAACCAACAAAAAAGCCAACATATTTACAACAATAATAAATAGTATAACAAAAAATATAAGCAACCTAATAACAATCCTAGGAACAATAATATTTTTCAATACACTTCCCATAAATCTAATAACAAATACATACATAAAAACATCTATTTTAAGCATTCTTGAAATAACAACATCTCTAAATAATTTAAATACAATAAATATACCATTAAACATAAAATTATTATTTACAGTAATATCACTATCAACATGTGGTTTATGTATAGAATCCCAAATAAAAAGTATCATAAATGATACTTCAATAAACTATAATAAATATCTAAAATATCGTCTAATACATTTAATAATATATTTATCATTGACTCTCTTAGTATTTAATTTTCTTTAACTAATCTATATTCAAATTTAACATCTCTTTTAGCTATATCATCATTAGTATCTAACTTATACCATGACTTAATAAGATGTATTCTAGTATATCCAGCATTTAATTCATTAGAAGTAATGACATAACCACCATTAAATCTTTCTAACTCTGTTAAATCCTCTATATATAAATCATCAACACTTATTCTCATTTGTTTCAATACAGCTTCATCATGAACATCAGGGACTACTACTATTTTATAACTTACACTCTTATCATTATTATTAGTAATAGTATATGTCGCTCCATCTCTTTCAAGCCCTGCTCCATCACTAAGCGGTTGAGTAGCTTCCAAATCAGAATCATCTATAACTATTACCATTCCATCTATAGTAGAAACTTTATTATCATCTGACTTATGTATGGCAAATACTGAATAAATTATTACCCCCACTAAAAATAGTAATGCTATTACTTCGATTACTATTTGTTTTTTTAATTGTTTACTAACTTCCATAAGACACCTCATAAGGATTATTTTTAGTGCCATCTCCCCCAATAAGTATCATATCATCATTTAGTTTATAAACATATCGTTCATATAAACTAACATCTTTTCTACTAGTATTGATTCCCTCAATACGACTCACATAATAGGTAATACCATATGACTCCTCTAACCAAAAATCTTTATCAAGCACAATCCAACTACTATAATTATTAACATTATTAATATTAACATTAGAGTTATTAAAACTTAATAATATATCATCTATATCTGCGTAAAGTTTTGTATCATCATAAACATTTAATGCTTCAGGTTCACAAATTATTTTTATTTTATCATCTATCAAACCTATAACACGACATACTTTATCATTATACTTAATATAGTTATTAACTTCTTTTCCAAAAAATCTATAATTACCTTTATCATCAATATAAACATTATCATTTTCTTTCAATAATGATGAAAAATCATTCTTATCATATCTTTTTATACTTAATTTAAATTCCAAATACTTATCAGAATTATCAATAAGCTTTATTGTATGATTAGTAAAATCTCCATTTGTTCCAAATGAATTCAATTCTCCTAAATATATTTCATTACTTAACATTTCTTTTTTTGTTCCACTATCAATTGTATAATAAAGATTATCATAAGAATTATTATTAATTTCTTCTAAAACTAAATAAAACTTAGCTTCTTCTTTCATTTTATTAATAATACTAATGTTTACTGTATCATTCTCCTCATTATCAAGTCTTTGATTATTAGAATATACAACTCTATATTCATCAGTACTACCGGATTCTAAACTAGTTAAACCATTATTTCCTGATTCTTTTGCAAAAGAAAAACCTAATAATACAACAGATAAACTTAAAATACAAAATAGAACTATATAAAATCTTTTACTCATCTATAATCACCATATCTTTTACTCTATAAATATATTAGCACAATTTAAAATACTTTTAAAGAAAAAGAAGAAAAAAGAAACACTTATGTTCCTTTTCACATAATTTATAATAGGTGATCCTTATGTGTCGTAAAAACCCATTTTTTACAATTTTATTAATTACATGTTTATGCATTTTAATTTTTTACCAAGTTATAATTACTTTACTATTGCCTTTGCGTTTTAACATTATTATTTTATTGATTGAATGTTTTTTATTATTTTTTCTTTTATTTAGATTACTATGGCCTTATTAATCATTAAATACTATTTTAGAAGACTTACTTAAATACTCTATTAATTTCCTTATTTCTCTACAATTAAGGTATTCGTTATCTTTAATCTCAACCAAGAAAGGAATGCTAATTAAAATATCTAATAATATTTTTTCTTCGTCCAACAATTTAAATCCTTCATTATAAGTAGCAAATATTTCTAAAAAACTCACGTTTTCCCATTCTTTTTGATAAAATCTATACAAATCTAAAACAGGTGTATCAAATGTATAAGAATCCCAGCTTATTAAATAATCATCTTTATTTTTTATTAAATGATCCAATTCTAAATTATTATGAACAAGTACAACTCGTTGTCTATTTTTATCTTTTATCTTATCATACCAATCATCAAGCTTAGCATAAGAATAATGAACAGCATTGTAAATAAGACTATAGTTTCTCAAAAATAAGAAATGACTAGGTACAATGTATTCTTCATTTAAATAATTTAAAAACATTTCATCATACAAGCTATTTAAATAATCTAAATTATTTTTTATATTATCGTAAATTTCTTTATACGTATCATTAGTTACATCTTTAAAGTAACTAGTTTTACTATGTAACAAGCTTACTAAAGAGATTAAATCAACTGCTTTTTGATTGTTATTTATACTAAGATCTTCTTGATATTCTAAAACAACCATATCATCTCTACTATCTTTAGATAAATTAGGAAGATAATTAAAACTTCTGCTATATAAATAACTATATAATTTATTATAATCTATCTTTGGATTTAATTTTGCTACATAATCTCCATCCATTGTATTTAAAATATATGCATTATTTTTTTTAGTAATTTTATAAGGTTTGTAAATTTTATTAAATACTTCTAAACTTCTATTCATCTAAATATTCAGGAATTATAACTTTATCTCCTATCTTTACATTGCTTAAATCATTATATTCTTTTAAAATATCCATACTACTTCCATATCTTTTTAATATACTATCAATTGTTTCATCATTTCCAACTAAATGAATATGATACGTAACATATTCACTATGTTCAACTTTTTCCATTGTTACTATCTCCTTCTCTTCTAAATTATTATTTTCAGCGTTTACATCTAATGTAACATTATTTTGAATAATCACATTGCTAGTATCATTTCTATCATCTTCTATCTCTTCTTCTAGTTCGACATTTATATTATTTACTCTAACATCTTCTAAATTTTCTATTTGTTCTGATACTATGTCTTCAACAACTTCATCTATATTTTCTTCATTACTTTCCAAGAGTTCTTTTTCTTCTTCTTTTTTTCTCATTTCTACAAAATTATCAATTGCTTCATATATTTCCTCAATATTATCAGGTACATCAGAAACTATTTCGTTATCGTCTATCTCTTCTAGTACTTCAACACGCTCTTCTTCTTTTTCATTCCCTTCTAATGAAAAATCAATATTAACTTTTAAAACATCATTTTCAATTTGTTCGTATGTAAAGTTATCAATATCAACCATAACTGAAGATTCTTCTATATTATCAGGAATAAGCGCTGTAAATGGTAATCGATATTTAAACATCTCTTTCTCTGTTGTGTCACTATGTATCTTATAATCCCCAAAAATAATAAAGTTACCAGATACTTCTCCATTTGAAACACTTTCTTCATGTTCTAAAGAAATACTAGTTATACTAGCAATATTAGTTTTAAAAACAATATCTTTACAAAAAGGTATAATTTCTCTCATAAAAAATCCTCCTAATTAAAAATATGAAAAAAAAAATATTTAATTACTTAAATAAGTAATTAAATATTTCTTTATAGTTTTTAACTAACTTTATTTTTACTTTTTCTTTTACAACATCTGGTATCTCATCCAAGTCACAAGAATTTGTATAAGGAATAAAAATTGTCTTAATACCATCATTATAAGCGCCAATTATTTTTTCTTTTATCCCACCAACTTTTAATATATCTCCTCTTAAAGATATTTCTCCAGTCATCGCTATATCTTTTTTAACTTCTTTATTTAAAAATAAACTAAGTAACGAAGTAACAATTGATACTCCAGCTGATGGTCCATCTTTTTTTATTGCTCCCTCTAAGAAATGAATATGTACATCTTTAGTATTTAATAATTCTCCATCTATCTTAAACACTTCTCTATTACTCTTAATATAACTAAAAGCTACATTTACAGATTCATCCATACATTGTCCAATCATACCAGTAATCTTAAATTCACCTTTACCATCATAAAGAGTTGATTCAACAGGAAGTACAGTACCACCCATAGGTGTATAAGCTAAAGCATTAACTAATCCAACATAATTAGTTATAGCATCGTTTCCAACATCATACTTATATGGACCAAGATATTTCTGTAAATCTTGTTTTTTAAGTACAACTTTTATAGGAGTATTAGCTTCCTTAACTGACTTCGTTACAATCTTTCTTACTATTGTGCTCAAATTTCTCTGTAAGTCACGAACACCAGCTTCTTTAGTATATCTATTTATAATTTCCATTATTATATCATTGCTAAATTTGATTTCTTTACTACAAACTAAATGCTCTTTATATATATTAGGAATTAAATATTCTTTAGCTATATCTAATTTTTCAAACTCAGTATAACTAGATAATTCTATTATTTCTAATCTATCATACAAAGCTTCTGGAATATCTTCTTCATAATTAGCAGTTAAAATAAACATTACTTCAGATAAATCGAAAGGCTCTTCTACATAATTATCTACAAATCTATCATTTTGTTCAGGATCCAATATATCAAGCAAGACTGATGCTGGATCACCTTTATAATCCTTAACTAATTTATCTATTTCATCAATAAGTATTAAAGGATTACTAGTTCCACATTTCTTTAGAGCTTGAATTATTTTTCCAGAACTAGACCCAATATAAGTTCTTCTATGTCCATTAAGTTCAGAAGAATCATTCAAACCTCCTACACTTATTTTATAAAACTCTTTTTTCAAACTATTAGCTATTCCCATTGCAAGTGTTGTTTTTCCAACTCCTGGAGGACCAACTAAACAAATTATTGGACTTCTTAAGTCTTTGTTTCTGCTTTTAACTGCAATATATTCAATTATACGATCTTTGACTTTATCTAATCCAAAATGTGTAGAATCAAGGTTTCTTTTTATTTTCTCTAAATCTGTTTCATCTTCACTATAAATGCCAAAAGGCAAATCTAAAACTAAATCTAAATAATTTCTAATTGTACTAACTTCTGGACTAGCTTCATTTGTATAATCTAGTTTCTTTACTTCATTTACTAATTTATTTTTTAATCTCCCATCACATTTTAAACTATTGATTTTTTCTAAGTAATCACCAATTAATTCATCTTTTAAATCTGTTTCGCCAAGTTCTTTTTTTATTTCTTCTATTTTTTCCCTTAAAACAACTTCTTTTTGCGTTCTTTCAAAATCTTCTCTTAAAGCGTCATCTAATTTCGCATCCAGTCTTGCAACTTGTAGTTCAATAGAAAGATCATATACCAACGCATTAGCTCTATGCAAAGGATTAATTTCTTGCATATATAATAATTTTTTTTCTATTGTAAAAGGCATAAACGATACAATTATATCAGTTATTTTATTAATATCACTTATATCTTTTATACTAGATAAAACACTATTGCTTAACACAGAAGAGCACTCAATATATTCGTTAAGTAATTCTATCATTTTTCTTTTTAGAATTGTCTCTTCAACTTCATCAAACAGTGGAAGTTCTATTTCCATTGTATGAGCTTTTAAAATATCGCCATCTGATATCTCATTAACATATTCAAGTATTTTGACTCTTTTAAAACCACTAACAACAATTCGCAAATTACCATTAGGCAATTCCATTTTGCTTTTGATTTTCCCTACAACGCCTACAGAAGGAAGATCAGAAACATCAGGAGATTCCTCATAAGGATCAGTTGGACAAACAATCAAAATTTCTCCATTATGTTTAGAAATAGCAAGTGATATTACTTTATTACTTATATCATTGTTTAAATCAAGTCTAACATCTTGAAAAGGTAAAAGGACAATCCTTTTAAGAAGCATTACTGGTAAGTTATTTTTCATGTTTCGCCTCCTCAAGATTTCACATTAATGCTTATTATATATACTTACATTTTTTTTGTCCATCATTTTTACGTATTTTTTACAAAAAAAAGAACAAAATTCATTTTTTCGTTCTTTTTTTTCTTATAAATACATTTTATAAGTTCCATAAATACCATTTATTGGCTTTTTTACTCTTCTAAATCAGCAAAATCTTCATTATAAATATCACAACCATCACTTTTATTTCTACTAACAAGTTCTTTTTCAATATCAAATATTTTACTTTCTTCATTATATTTTATTGAATAGATAGTATAAATTTTTCCATCAGTAAAATTATCAGAAGATATTTCTTCTTTTGTATAACATTTCTTTTCTTCTTTTTCATCAAATACAATAAATTTAAATTGATTCTTTACTGAAGATTTATATAAAATTTTATCTAAAATATTTGTATTAATTTTATATTTTTCAGATAACTGATAATTAACATTATTTCCTTTTATTGAAATCAAATCATTACTAGATACAAATACCACATTACTATCCAAAAATAATATATCAACATTATCAATCTTCTTATTAACTTTTATAGAATTTATTTCATCATCTAACTTAAAAGTATCCCCATCAACTTCCTTCATACTACTATTAGAAAATAAATAATTAATATTATTAGCACTAATATATCTAGCACCTCCACTAGAGACATAGTCCAATTTATCATCCCATATTTTTACTGTTCCAACACAATCGCTTATAAAGTATTTAGATATGCTCTTGTCCTTTTTTATTTGATAAACCACTTTATAAGAAGAAATGCTACAAGACTTACTAATTACTACTGGAGCATTCATTGTAACTTCTTTGCTATATATCCCAACATAATCACTAATATCTAAAGAATCTCCAGTTTTATCATTTTTGTTTTGATTATTTAAATCGGGATTTATTGTTGGCACAACCACATTCTCGTTAGTTTTGCTTTCATTCTTTTTATCATAATACCCTTCAGTTTCTTGTAACTTTTTAAAAGAAAAAAATCCTAAAAAAACGACAGTAACTATAAACGAAAATAAATATATTTTATCTTCTTTTAATCTTTTAATAAAAAAAGTAAAAAACAAATAAGAAGAATTTTTCTTTTTTTCTTTTTCTTTTATTTTCTGTTCCTTTATTAATTCTTCATTTATTTCATCCTGCACTTCTAAAATCTCTTCTTGACTTGCAATTTCCTTAGTCTCTTCAATATTTTTCTTTTTTCTTGCCATAAACATCACCTATTATATTTATATATTCAATTATATCATAATAGAAAAAAGATATAAATATTTTACACAAGCAAATTTAATAATTCTTGAAAAAATAAGCCATAAATAAAGTGTTAATTCATTAAGAAAATAATAACTAATCTATACCAAATTTAAAAAAATTAAAAAAATAGCCATAAAACAGTTTTATAGCCAAAAGCATAAAAAAACCTCTATCTATAGAGGCTTTTTTATTATTTTACTTCTTCTCCACCAAGAATTTCTAATGCTTTACGCATTTTCATATCATATTTAACAACTTCTAAACCACCAAAGTGAGTTAAAAATTCTTCTTTTTCTACAGCATATTGAAGAGCCATTTTTTCTGCTTCTTCTTCAGCTTCTTTATCATCTATTTCTATTTTTTCTGCTTCAGCTACTTCTTCAATTAAATAACGATATTTAACTCTCTTCTCAGCTTCTGGTTCCATTTGTTTATGTAAATCTTCTCTTGATCCACCAGTAAATTGTAAATATTGATCTAAAGAAATTCCTTGCATTCTCATTTGATCTTCAAATTGATGAATCATTCTATGAACTTCATCATCTACTATTTCTGGATTAAGTTCAATTTCCATATTTTTAGAAGCTGCTTCTAATACATCATCAAGATATTTATTTTTAGCTTCTTCATTTTTTCTTTCTTCAATAGCTTTTTTAACTTCTTTTTTAAAGTCTTCTTCTGTTTCAATATCTTCATATCCTAAATCAGCATAGAATTCTTTATTTAATTCAGGTAAAACTCTTTCCTTTATTTCTCTTACTGTTACATTGAATTTAACTTCTTTACCAGCCAATTCTTTAGTATACTCATCAGGGAATTTTAAATTTAATTCTTTAGTTTCCCCAACTTTCATACCAACTACTCCCTCTTCAAATCCAGGAATAAATGTATGAGAACCAATTTCTAATGGATAGTTAGCTCCATTTCCGCCTTCTAATGCTTCTCCATCAACAAATCCTTCAAAATCAATTACAGCTGTATTTCCTTCAACAACTTCACCATTTTCTTTAACAATTATTTCAGCGAATCTAGAGCAAAGTCTTGCCACTTCTTCTTCAATTTCTTTTTTTGAAACTTTAACTTCGTCTTTCTTAACTCCTAAGTCTTTATATTTGCCTAGTTTAACTTCTGGTTTTGTAATAATTGTAAAAGTAAATTTAACATGATCTTTATCAATTTCTTTTACATCCATACTTGGCTCACAAACTGGTATTAAATTATTTTCTCTTAAAGCATCAGTATAAGCTTTACCTACAGCAGCATCAACAGCATCCATATAAAGAGACTCAATACCAAATTTTTGTAAATAGATATTTTTAGGACATTTACCTTTTCTAAATCCATCTACTTTTAATTCTTTATTTTTCTTAGTAAAAGTTGCATCTAGAATACTTTCCCAGTCACTACCCTTTACTTCTATTTCTATTTCGTGTACGTTTTTCATAAACACTTCCCTTTCTTAACTCTCAATATTATACCTTAGAACCCCATTAATTACAAGAAAAAGACAGCAATTAAGCTATCTTTATTACCTTTACTTGATAAGAACCATTAGGTCCTTCAACATTTATAACATCTCCAACTTTGCTTCCAATTAATGCAGCGCCAATTGGTGATTCATTACTAATTTTATTTTCAAATGGATCAGCTTCCAATGATCCAACAATGCTATATGTATCTTCTTCTTCATCTTCAACATAAAGAATTGTAACCTCACATCCAACATTAACAATTGTTTTGTCTTTAGAATCAATAATAGTAGCATGTTCTAATTTATATTCAAGTTCTTGTATTCTTGCTTCAATTTTAGCTTGTTCATCTCTAGCAGCGTCATACTCTGAATTTTCAGACAAATCACCATGACTTCTAGCTTCTTTAATTGCAGCTACATTTTCAGCCCTCTTATTTACTCTTAAATCATTTAACTCTTCTTCTAATTCTGCATATCCTTTAGCAGTAAGAAGAATTTCTTCTTTTTTTGCCATTCTGAGCATCTCCTTCAAAAAACATCTTCCTAAGAATACTATAAAAAATCTGAAATGTCAAACACTTTAATTCTCATCATATCAAATTGTGACAATTTAAAATCAATTTTAAATTTAACAATCATCTTTGGATGATTGGCGACTTCTATTAAATTACCATCTTCATCATATATAAATTCAGGTATTTTAAATGTTTTTGCTTCCATATCTGGACCAAAAAATTCCACAACATCGCCAGGTTTAAAATAATTTCTCTGTTCTAATGTAACAAAACCTGTTTCTTCATCATAACTTTGAACAATTCCTAAGAAATCTTTATTGCTCACTTCATCTCTTCCTAAAAAATATTGCTCATTTTTACCTGGAAGCCCATTAAAAAATTGATCAGTAGAATCTCTATTTGCACATCTATTTAGTATACTTAAGCTATACTTAGTATATGCATCTGTTAAAGTATTATTCACTACTTTGTCAATCAATCTTCGATAAACATCTATTACTGTAGCAATATAATAAACACTACGCATTCTACCTTCTACTTTAAACGAATTTACACCTATATTAATCATTTCATTAATATTCGATACCATATTTAAATCCTTAGGAGTCATACTAAATATTTGATTAGTATTAAGAGCATCAAATACAAATCTACATACTTGAGCACACCCACCTCTATTACTATCTCTATTAGTAGCATAATTAGACAATACACATCTTCCGCTTATACTAGTACACATTGCTCCATGAACAAAACACTCAATTTCAATACCAGTTTCATCTTTAATTCTCTTGATATCTTCTTTTGAAGCTTCACGTGCAAGTACTACTCTTGTAGCCCCAAGTTCCTGATAAAATCTAACAGTTTCATAGTTCAAGCTAGAAGCTTGTGTGCTTACATGCAATTCCAATTTTAAATTAAGTTTCTTCCATAATTCCATTATAACAACATCAGAAACAATTATTGCATCAACACCTATTTCATCCAATACTTTTAAATATTCTTCTACTCCATCCAAATCTTTATCATGAAATACAATATTTACAGTAACATAAACTTTTTTATTTAAACTATGAGCAAAATTTACAGCTTCTCTTATATCATTAATACTAAAATTAAGTGCATTAGCTCTTAAACTATAATTCTGCCCACCAATGTATATTGCATCAGCTCCATACAAACATGCAATTTTAAGTCTTTCTAAATCTCCTGAAGGAGCAAGTAATTCTAACTTTTCCATTATTTATTTCTCTCCTTCAATTTATAAATTGTCTCTCTGTTTAAGAAGCCATCATCCTCTAGCTCTGATACGTGTTCCACTATATCATTTAAAAAATCCATAACTATATTATGTTCTATCATCATTGAATTTACATAAAAAAACTTCACATTACCTAATCCAATTAAATCTTTACCATTAAATATCTTATCAGAATACATAACAGTTCCATAATCATTCTCTATAGCTCTAAATTTTACATGAGTAGCTTTATCTTCTAACACGTTTGTACTTTTATAAGGAATATTAAATTCTTCACTCCAGTTACTTAAAAGCAACCTTCTACTATACATAACTTGATTATATCCATATAAATTAATACATACTGGTTTTATGGCCTCTTTAGTGATTAAGTCTATTTCATCTGTAGTAATTTCATTACTAATAAACATACTATTCACTCTATTTAACCAAAAATTAACTGAATGAACATTCGTTCCAAAATGGTTTTGGAAAAAAATCAATTCAACATCCAATTTTAATTCCAAAGCAATTCTATATACGGCAATATCTTCGTAAACAATTCCTTTTATTCCTTTAACATCTTTTAAAATTTCTTTCAATCGATCTACATCATTACAATCTAACATTCTATTAATCATAATGTATTTATTTGAAACTTCTTCTTTTTTTATCTCTTCTAATGAATATGTATTATATCCAACACTATATCCATCTAAAGCAAAAAGAAAAGCAGAAACCCCTACTTTTCTATAATCATTTATATGTTTTAAATCATCAACATATATAAGTATATTATTAGATATCATCTCTTCTTATGCTTACAGATAAGCCGTCTCCAACGTCATAAAATTTAGTTTCAAATTCATCATTATTTTTCAAGAAATCTATGTAATTTTCAATTTTTCCTACTAATTGTTTCAAATTTCTACTTGCAATATTATTTCTATTTCCTACATGACCATGAAATTTTAAATTATCACTAATAATAACTCCTCCAGGTTTTAAGAAATATTTATATTTTTCGAAGAACTTAGTATATTGTCCTTTTGCAGCATCAATAAATATTAAATCATATGCAACCCCTGATAGGTTAACCTCTAATGCATCTTGATATACTACATTTATTTTATCTTCAAATCCACACTTTTTAACATTCTTCAAGCATTCCATATACCTGCTCTCATCGCGTTCAATTGTAGTCAATTTAATATCATCTTTTACAGATGCCATAAGTATAGCCGAATAGCCAATAGCACTTCCTAATTCAAGGATTTCTTTAATATCATTAGCTTTTATAAATTTCATTATAAAAGCTATAGAATCTTTTTCAATAATTGGAACATTATGTTCTTTTGCATACTGTTCCATTTCCATTATTTTTTCTCTCATAATAGTCATTCCTTATCTAGCCCATTTACCAAGATTTACGAGTTCCCTTTGCTTATTTTGATGTTCTGCATAAGTCTTAAAGAAATAAGATGTTCCCTCATTATCTGATAAAAAGAATAAAAAATCTGTTTCACTTGGTTTTAAAGACGCACCAATTGCTAATTTACTTGGCGAAGATATTGGTCCCAATGGTAATTTGTTTATAATATAAGTATTATAAGGATTATCAGCAGATATTAACTCATCATTAGCAATACCCATTGCCGTAAAGTCTTTCTTAGCTCCATAGTAAGATGTAGCACAACTTTCTAACTTCATACCATTATCTAATCTATTATGGAAAACAGAAGATATATTATCAAAATCTCTAATTTTTCCTTCATTTTGTATAACTGAAGCTAAAGTTAATATTTCATGTACACTATAATTTGATGTTCTTATTTCTTCTTCATAGCTTTTCAATACACTACTCATTGTATCTAACATCTTTCCTATTATATCTTCAATACTCGCATCTTTTTCAAACTGATATGTACTTGGATACAAATATCCCTCAAGTGCATAATATAATTTATCATTTAATATATCGTCAGTCAAGAACCAATACTTTTCTATTAAACTATCTAAATATTCCCTATTAGATATTTTTTCAACAATCTCTTCTTCACTATAATTAAATTTCTCACTTATTTGTTTAACATATGTTGTAAGTCTTTTACCTTCAATAAACGTAATAGACAAACTATTATCTACTACATTTCCATTACTAATATATTCTAAAATTTCTGGTAATGTCATACTACGATTTACTTCATATTCCCCCGCTTGAACAACAATACCTTTATTTAGTTTTAAATAAACATATCCAACTGTCTTGTTATCAATCAAACCACCATCATACAACAAATCAATAACATCTTTAGTTGTCATACCTTTAGAAACTATAATTTTTACTTTTTCTTCTGAAGCTTTTTCACTCATACTAGAAGTATTCAAAGCATGATTATAATAGCAAACAGCTACTACTCCAACTACGAGAAAAAAAGAAAATATACTTATAGCTAATATTAATATTTTCTTTTTCATTACTAATTTGCAGCACTTTCTGCTTCATCGATTTTTTGTTGTACTGAAGATAAAATATTTTCTATAACTAGCCATTCTTTTTCTGTTTCTATCGGTAATAACGCAGAATTTTGTCCAGTTGGATCATAGACAGAAGCATATACTTTTGTACTTCCTTCTTCATCTATAGTATTATCAGTATAAACTATGTAACTTTTTTTTGTTTCATCTGAATCAAAAGTAAATAATATTTCACATTCAATTTCTTTTCCTTTGTCATCAACAATCGTAAATACACCTTTTTTTTCTTCGTTCATTTTTAATTCCCTTTCATTTTTAGATATGTATCAAGTATTATACTTGCTGCTACACCATCCACAACTTTTTTTCTCTTCTTTCGGCTCATATCCGCATCAAGTAAATAATTAGTAGCTTCAACAGTAGATAATCTCTCATCCACCATTTTAACATCTAAATTATACCTACTTTCCAAAGCTTCTTTAAATTTCAAGCTTCTTTCAGCAGCAAAACCTAATGTGTTATTCATATTTTTAGGAAGTCCTAATACTAAATCTGTTATTGAATTATTAACAATTATCTCATCCAATTCCTTAAATAATAAGTTATAGTTTTCTCCATCCCATCTTAAGACTTTATATGGAGCAGCTATTGTATTGGATTTATCAGACATTGCTAACCCTAACGTTTTAGTTCCTAAATCTAACCCTAAACATCTCATTAACACACCTTCTTAAGCTCATTATAATTTTAACATTAATTTTAGAGTTTGTGAATACTTTAATTTTTATTCAAAATAAAAGAAGATATAAAAATTATCTTCTCATCATATATCTACTCTTAATATTTTTTGTTAAAGTTAAAGTTCCTTCGTCAATTGAAACATTACCATTTCTTCCAGTTCCCATAAGTACATCAGGTTTTATTTCATATCCATGAAAATCAGTTCCACCAGACTCCATTAACTTATATTTAGAAGCTAAATAACGATAATATTCTCTTTGTTCTGGCTTATTATTAATATGTTGAACTTCTATTGCATTCATTCCTAAGCTCTTTAAATAAGCTATTTCTCTATCTAATTCATCATTACTCATTTTTAATGAAGAAGGGTGTGCTAAAGAAACAACTCCACCAGCTCCAACAATTAAATCAACACATTCTTCTTTAGTTAAACCCTTCTTTATTTTACGTACCTTTTCATAAGCCGCAACAAGATATCTTTGAAAAGCTTCTTCAACTTCAGAACAATATCCATATTTAATAAGTATTAAAGCAATATCAGGTCTTCCAACATTGCCATTCTTCCTCATTAATTCTTCTATTTCTTCAACAGGTATAATTACGCCATAATCTTTCTTTAATATTTCAACATATAGCATCATATTATAAATAGCAGCATCTTTCATTTCAATTAATCTCTTATTTAATCTATCGTTGTCAAGGTCTATATTATAGCCTAAAATATGCATTCTTCCTTTATCTGCTTTAGCAGTTAATTCAACTCCACTATAAAGATAAATCCCCAAATCAGTATATTTTATCAATTCTTTAGATCCATCTATATTATCATGATCTGTTAAAGCCATTGTTCCTATATTACTATTTTTCGCAATTTCTAATAATTCTATAGGTGTTTTAGATCCATCTGAATAAACACTATGCATATGTAAATCAACTTTTCTTACTTCCATAACATTCAACTCCTCTACTTATATTTGAATTATAAAGTATTTTTTATTATAATTAAAATACTTATTTCGAATGATTATAATAACAGGAGGTTATAATAATGAATATTAATTTTGAATTATATAGAATTTTTTATGTAGTAGCAACAGTTGGAAATATTACCAAAGCTAGTCAACGCCTTATGATAAGTCAGCCTGCTGTAACAAAACAAATAAAAGCATTAGAAAATCAATTGGGTGGTGAATTATTTATTCGTACAAAACGTGGTGTAATATTAACTGAAAATGGAAAAGAAATATATAACTATGTTAAACAAGGTATGCATTGCTTTGAAACGGCTGAATTCCAATTTTCTAATCTTAAAAAACTTGAAACAGGTATTGTAAAAATCGGTATAAGTACAACCCTATGTCGTATATTTTTATTAAAATACTTAGAAAAATTTCATGAACAATATCCAAATATTGCTATTCAAGTATTTACAGATCCAAGTAAAACAATGCGTGATATGTTAAAAGATGGAACGATTGATATTTTAATTGCCAAAGAACTTGAAAATGATGATGAAGATTTAGAAATAACAGAAATAGGAAAACTTCATCAATGTTTTATCTCGTCAAGCATTCACTATGAAGAATTAAAAGACAAAACAATTCCTTTACAAGAACTAGATAAATATCCATTATTATTTCCAAAAGCACCATCAACTACCAGAAAATCAATAAATGATTTTTGTAAAAAGAATAATATAACACTAACTTCAAAAATTGAAGTTGCTAGTGCCAATCTTTTAGAAGACTTTGTTATTATTGGTTTAGGTATTGGTCTTGTTACAAAAGAATATGCAATAAAAAAAATAAAAAACGAAAAAGTCTTCGTCATTAAAACTACTCCTGAGCTACCATCAATCCCATATTCTCTAATGACATTAAAAAATTCTTTTCATAGTTTTGGAGCCAACAAGTTTATTGAAATGATTTTAGAAGATACAAAAAAACAGGATTAATTCCTGTTTTTTATTTACCAATTTGAATTAGCAAAACTTTGCCAGTAATTTCAATAATAATTGTACAATCACCACCTAAAGTATTAGGATTTATGGAACTTACATAATGAATCATATATACACCATTTTCTTTATCATAGAAAATCTCATAAGCGTCATACCCACTAAGTTCTTTAGAATATTTAGATTTATAAGCTTCATTAGCGGAAGTAATTGCATCTTTTTGACTCTTAATTTCACTAACCATTATTTCATCAACAAAATTCTCAAATAGTTCTAATTTCTCTCCTTTATACTCATTTAAATCAAATTTTTCAATTTCATAATCATACTTTTCACCATCAATAACTAAATATGAAATTTCATTATCTTCTATATTATTATAGATTTTTATTTTAAATACCTTATTATCTTCATTTTTCACCTTAGCCCCTGTATATTTTCCATCTTTATCATACTGAACCCATAATATTTTATCATCAAAAGAAAAATCCCTAATAACACCAATATGGTCTTTGACAGTTTGACAATTATTTAAGTTAAAAGCAAAATATTCTTCCGATTTATTAATTCTCCAACCAAATGAGAAAAACAACAAAATTGGTATTGCAGTAAACCATACAATCATAAAATATAAAAAAACATTACCACTTTTTATGCCATAATTTTCTATTTCGCAAACATCAATTTTACACACATAATCACCAATACTCTTATTTTTTATCAATATCGTTATCAAAGATATAGGTAAAGTAATCAAATCTATTATATTTTTTAGTATTAATTGTCCTTTGCCTCTGTATTCAAATTTTATACCAAACATTATCTGTAATACAGAATGCCCTCCAATATAATTTCTAAATACGAAATATAATAAAGCAATTATTTTTAAAATTGGCTTTAAATACATAAAAGCTATCATACTTGCTTTATAATGGTCCCCTAAAATCCCAATTAAAATTCCAATAGAAAATTCAAAACAAAAATAAGTAATAACTGAAACCATTATAAATTCAATCCAAAAACTATATATTCTTTTTAGTCTAACTATCATATCTATCATCCCCAAGTTCATAATATCATCTTCAATATTTAAAAGCAAATAAAAAAAAATTAGAATAAATCTAATTTCTTTATCAATTTATGTCCACTATCTTTATCCGAATCTACATCTGGATACATTTTCCCATAGATTAGAGCTAATTCTCTTAAAGTTCTTTTTGCTTCTTCTTCATTTACTTCTTTTCTCTTTTTGTTTGCGCAATAGCATCCTACCCCTGTTGCAACTCCAGCAATTGCTGTTATAGGATTAGAAAATGCTAAAGCTGATATAGCTAAACCTGCTGTTGCAACACCACTAACTCCTACTGCAACTCGAAGTCTTTTAATTTCTTCTGTTGCAAATTTATATCTTGGATATGTATAAGTATCTCCTTCCATATTACAAGATACTCCAGTATAAACTAAAGGATTCTCATTTCTAAATAGTTGTACAACGTCTCTAGCAATTTCCTTATCTTCTATCACTTCTATTTCACTATCAGCACAATATTTTTCATATAAATGAACGGCAATATTTAACGCCTTAGCACGTTTATTTTTCATTGCCATTTTACTTGCGACATTATCTTTTAAAGTCTCTTCCACTTCTTTATATCCAGCTAAAAAAGACTCCATATATTCCATAAAACGTGCATCATTTTCTAAAAGTCCATCTAAAACATACTCATCAGTATATAAAAAACCAAATTCAGGATCTAATTTTTCCATAAAAATTGTATGATTTTTATATTCAACATTTCTAACAAAAGCATAACGATTAATATAGCTTCTTAAATCTTTAAAAAAGCCCTCAAAAGTTCCCCTTAATGGATAATATCCATCTACTTCAGCTTTAACATGATTATAATCAATTCTTGTAATTATATATTTCATAATTATTTCTCTCCCCAATAAAGCTTATAATACTTATATCATCTTATTAAGTCAAGTAATTTTCAAACTAAAAAAGTTGAAAAAATTCAACTTTTTTTAAAATAAAACTATCAATTTTCACCCCATAAAGCTATAACTTCGCCATTAGATTTGATTATCAAGCTAGCTCCTCCACCAAGTATATTCTCCGCCATAACATTAGCACGAACTAAATAACAATCATTTTCATCATCATAGCTAACTTTATAAGTCAAAGGATACTTTTCATTTTCTTCAAATTTAAGACAATCTTTCCATAACTTTTTTGCATCTTCAATAGCATCTTCCCTTGTTTTTATATCTGCTCCTTTATTTTTATTAAACAATGGTCCGAATTCTTCTATTTCTTTTTTATAGTCTTCTATTTTAAATTCACCTATACCAGAACAAGGGCAACACAAATCTATACAAGACTCACCAGGTTTTAAATTAGGACAGCATGAACAACATTCATCACCACTATTTTTTATATAGTTATTTAATATATCTCGCATTTCTTGATTTAACATCATAACATGAGAAGCAGCAGCATTATAAGAAACATAATCATCTAATTCATCTATCCCTATTACATCACCATCTATATAAAGATAATATTGTAATAAAATAGCAAGATTCATCGTCATAGTTTCCTTACTATGATTTGACCAAATACTTCTTATTTGATTTTTACCATCATCATCTATTTCAATTATTTCAGCTTTACCAGTATTTTGATCAAATTTAAAAAGATAAACTTTATTTAAAATATCAATTTTCTTTTTTAGAAAATCTGTAATTTTTTCTCCACCCTTAGTAACAGAATATTCTTTATCATTATAAAGTGCTAAGCCACATGTTTCATCTAAATATAATTTATTTTCACCATATTCCAAATAATATACAGGTTCAATAACACATTTTGTTTCACTTGCTCCAAATTCTAAAGACTTAACTAAATCAAATAATTCTTCCATTTCCTCTTTTTCCAAAGAAACGGAAACATTCATATTCAAATCATAATTAATAACATATTGTAAACTTACTTTCTTAACATCTGCATTAATTTCATTATCATCTACACTTTTATTTTCAAATAATAAAAAAATGCCTAAACATAAAAGTATGAAAACTATAAAACTAACAACTTCCGCTAAAATAAATATCCCTCTTTTTGTATCCTTTATCATAATCAAACTCCATTCTATATTAAGTATAACAAAAAAATAATAAAAAAACAGCTCTATTTATTAGAACTGTTTGGATCATATTCTATATTTAAATGATTGTAAGCTTTTTCAGTAGCTACACGTCCTCTTGGTGTACGTTTAACAAATCCTTCTTGTAATAAATAAGGTTCAACAACATCTTCAATCGTCGTAACTTCTTCTCCAATAGATGTCGCAACAGTTTGAGCTCCAACTGGGCCACCATTAAACTTTGTAATTAAAGCATCTAAGTATTGAATATCTATTTGGTCAAGTCCATCTTCATCAACTTTTAAGCGTTTAAGTGAAGTCTTAGTGATTTCTTCATCAATTACATCTTGTTCAAACACTAAAGCAAAATCCCTAACACGTTTAAATAATCTGTTAGCAATACGTGGAGTCTTTCTACTTCTTCTAGCTAATTCTCTAGCAGCATCCTCTTCAATTGGCATACCAAGAACTTTACTTGTACGAGTAATTATCTTAAATAATTCATCATCTGTATAATAACTTAATTTAGAAGTAATACCAAATCTATCTCGTAACGGAGCAGAAATATCTCCCGCTCTAGTCGTCGCTCCAACTAAAGTAAATGGTGGTAAATCAATTCTCAAATTTCTTGAAGAACCATCTCCATTAGATATGACTATATCTAAGACAAAATCTTCCATAGCAGGATATAATATTTCCTCAATATATCTAGGTATTCTATGAATTTCATCTATAAATAATACATCTCCTGGCTCAAGTTGAGAAAGTATAGCTGCTAAATCTCCACTTTTTTCAATTGAAGGACCAGAAGCTGTTTTTATATTAGTTCCCATTTCATGCGCAATAATATGTGCAAGTGTTGTCTTACCAAGTCCTGGAGGACCATAAAGTAAAACATGGTCTAATACTTCGTCTCTCATTTTACAAGCTTTAATAAAAACTTCTAAATTTTCTTTAATATCAGTTTGTCCTACATATTCATCCAAAGATGCTGGCCTTATTGACTGATCAAAATTATCAAATTCATCTCTTTTTTCTCCATCAACCAATCTCCCCATTACTTCACCTTCTTTATCTCATTATAAATCTCTTCCCATAAATCAAATCTCGTTAAATCCTTAACTTCACTAGTATAAATTGTTCCTCTTAAAATAGATTTAATTCCTAAATTTCCCACTTTACGAACATTTTTTTCGTCATTATCAATAAATATATCTATCCCAATATCTTTACACATCGTGGCTTTATCTTCGCCACCCATAACTAATTTATGAAATTTAAAGCCATTTTTCTTTAACCATTTTTTAGTCATCATTTTTGTTTTTAAGTTATTACTTCTTCTAGTAATAAAATATATATCATTTCCTTCTTCATAAAGTTTATTAACATATGAAACCGCATCAGAAATAGGATTTATTTCAGAAAAGAATTTACCTTTTCTAATAACATTCATAAAGCCATCTACATCCATAACATTCCAATAGAACTTTTCCATAAATGTATAGGCATTCTTATCTTTAAATCCTCTGCCTTTTACATATTCTTTATCATATTTTAAAGCTTCTTCTATAATTTTTTCATCAGTATTAGCTACTGTATCATCAATATCAATTCCTATTTTCATAATAGTCTCCTTAAAATTCATTTATTATCTACTCATAAGTAATTTTAAAGCATCCTTAATTTGTTGTTCAATTGGATTAGATGCATCAACTTGTGGCAATATTTTTTTAACATCACCTTTTTTATACCCTAAACTATCTAAAACAGCCATTAACTCATCCAAACCATCATTTGTAAACAAATCATCATTACGTACTAGTTTACCTTTTAAATCAAGAATTATTTGACGTGCAACCTTATCTCCCACTTTAGGAAACTTAGTTAAATATAATATATTTTCTCTTTCAATTGCATCATATATTGCATCAACTGGACTAGCTAAAATTGGTAAAGCAAGCTTAGGTCCAACTCCCTTAACATTAATAAGTCTTAAAAAGAAATCTCTTTCTTGCTCATTTCTAAAACCATATAAAGTAAATTCTTCTTCTCTTATATGAGTATAAATAAATACTTTATATTCTTTATCTTCTTGATATACATAAGGATTTGGAACAAATATCATATATCCAACTCCATTATTTTCTAAACTAATATAATTAGGTCCATAAGACTCTATTTTTCCTTTTATATAATTAAACATTTTATACACATCCTTAAAAATAAGTATAGCATACATTTGTATCTATTTAAAGAAAAAGTGCATAGCTTTTACCTACACACTATATTTGAATTGATAACTATCATTTTTTATAGTACTACTATTTTCTATCTTAAATCTCATTTCCATATCCACTCTACCTTCAATATCTGTATATTGTTTAGTATCATAATCATGTACTCGATAAACATGACTTTTAAACTTTAATATTAAGAAATTACCTGAAATTACATATGTTCCATTATAAGTATCTCCAGCAATATCTAATGTTAAATAAGTATAATAATCAACTGTACCATCTTCATATAAATTAATATAACTTTTTATTTTTGAAGGACAACTACTATCCAAATAACATTCATTTAATTTATAAGTTCCAATATTAAGAGAAGCATCTTTAGTTATAACATCGTCTTCTTTATTATCAATATTAGTTTTTTCGATTCTTATTAAACTATCTAAATTAGTTACTTCAACATTCTGATTATCTTTATTAATATTTACAATCCCATAATAATTTATTCCATTAGACTTATAGTTTATCGTATGTAATCCCCCAAATATATTATCAATTATACAAATATTATTATTACACTCTAAAATCTTATTATCTATTGCTAATTCACTAAAATCTTCTACATTAAACTTAACATTATGTAATAAACCCAATACACTATTATATCCATCCATACTCTTAACTTTAATATACTTATAATCTAAACTCTTTCTTCTAAATAAATTAGTTTGACCATATTCTTGAAAATCAATATCATTTATCTCCACTTTACTAATTCCATAATAATATGTTTTAAAAAAGTCTTCTAATTTATTAAATAATCCACTATCTTTATAATATAAATAATATATATTTTTTAAATTATTTTTATCGTACATTAAATTATAAGAAATATCAAAATCATCATACGTAAGATTACTATCATTGAATAAATTATCATAAACATATTTACTATTTGCTGTATTAAATTTATCTACATAAATACTCTTTTGATATTCATCATAATAAGCATAACAATATACTAAGTATACTAAAAATACTATAAAAGAAAATAAGAATAATGTAATACCAATTGTTATTAATATACTCTTATTTTCATTCATAAATATTCCTCCTATTCTATTTTTTTCTATTTAATTTATCAAAATACATTTTAATAAATAACCATACTGTAAATATAAAACCTACAGCAACATATAAATAAAATAAAAATCTTTGATCACTAGTATTTATTCCGTTAGATACCATTAAAGCTGCACCTACTATAAAAGCAACATCTAAAATACAAACAACAATTCTATGTATCATTTTTTCGAATCTATCCAAGAATTTATTTGAATCAGTTACTTCTATGTTAAATTTAGTTTCACCTCTAGTTGTACTTTTTAAAAATGTATGTAAATCACTAGGTAATCTATTCAAGCTTCCCAAAGAAGACATAAAATGTCCTACTTCTTTAGTCATATTTTCTTTATTTAAAACTGATTTGATACTGGTACTTTTAACTCTATTTTCAAATACTTGTAATAAACTAATTTCTGGATTAACTGTTTCCAACGTTCCTTCAAGAACAACAATTCCTCTAACTAACATCGTTATATCTTTAGGTAATTTAATTCCGTTACTGCCAAGAATATTCATTAATTCATTAGCAAATCTTGTGATATTTATATCTTTAATTCCCATTGATTTATTTTTATCAAGTATCAATTGTAAATCCCTACATAATCGCGAATGATTTATTTCTCCTTTTGCATCTCCAATTATTAAAAGTATCCTTTCAACTTCTTTTATATCATTATTAAAAATTGCAATTATACATTGTCTTAATAACTCTTTATTACGAGAATTCAATCTTCCCATCATTCCAAAATCGATATAACCAATTTTACCATCTGTAATTATAATATTATTAGGATGGGGATCCGCATGAAAATAACCAATATCTATTGCTTGATAAATATAATTATCTGCCAATTTGCTTCCTATTTCATCAAGATCATATCCATTTTGTTTTAATTCATCAACTTGACTAATATTAAATCCATTTATATATTCCATTACTATGACTTTTTCAGTTGTAAGACTTTTTATAACCTTAGGAACCTTAATATATTTTATTTCTTTATTCTCTTGATAGAATTCATTTATGTGAAGTGCTTCAGTCAAAAAATTCATTTCTTCTAAAGTCGTATTTAAAAGTTCATCTAACACTTCATCAAATGATACGATATTTTTAAATAATTTTTGCACTCTTAAAATTCCCAAAGCTTTTTTTAAAACTTTAATATCTGCTATCATTGTTTCTTTTATATTTCTTCGTTGTACTTTAATAACTACTTCTTGTCCATTTTTTAATACTGCTTTATGGACTTGTGCTATTGATGCACTCCCTAAAGGATTTCTATCAATACTTAAAAATATTTGAAATAATTTTTTATCATACTCTTCTTTTAATATATCTAATATTTCTTGATAAGACATTGGATTAACATTACTGCGAAGTTTACTTAATTCTTCAATGTATTCCTCTGGTAACATATCAGGACGATTAGATAATATTTGTCCAACTTTAATATATGTTGGACCTAATTCTTGTAATATTTCTCTTAGTTTAACAGGATCTATTCCTCTAAAAACGTCATGTTTTTTTAATACATCCAATATTTCAAATAAACGATCTTTGCCACTAAGACTATTGTTTTCCTTTACTTTCTTCATCTTCTGTATCATTCCATCCCTTTTTATTCAATGCTTTCAATAACTCTTTTTTTTCATTTGAAGATAAAGTATCAAACTTCTTTAAAATGTCATCTTTATCATATTTCGAATTAACATTAACAACAGTAACTCTATCTTTCATAGCTGCATTTATATTGTGCTTTAATTCATCATTAGCAATAACTCCTTTTTCATAAAGTTCTTTGCCCTTATTGTATAAATCATCTTTTGCTTCTTTAATTTTTTCATTTGTTTCACTTAAAACACCAAGTCCCATATATAAAATAGTTTTTAAATCCTCTTTCATCATAATCATCTCCTATTATAGTATACCATGATTAAACATCAAAAAAAAGACCATCGGTCTTTTATTTATTATTAAATCCTTTAATTAAAGTTTGTTCGTACAAATCAAACTTTTTATTAATTAATTCTTTATAAGAAGCAATTGATCTTCTAGCAATATCTACTACTTCATTACATTCAATCCCCAATAAAGTCGCAATCTGATCAACACTAAATGTTTTACCATTTCTTCCATAATGCAAAAATGATGCAACAACAACTTCTTCAATTGAAAAATTCAACTTTATCATTTCTTTAAATTCAGGTGCCGATATAATAGATTGAATTAATAAATAATCTTCTTTCGTAAATCCAGCCTCATCTTTTATTTCTAAAGTTATATTTACTGGCACATTATGATTATCTAAATGAGACACATCTTCTTCGGGTAGTATTTGTCTTCTAGAATTAACATCCTCATCTTGATTAATTTCTTCTGGTGCTTCTTCAAAATGAGCCCTTAAAGATTGTCCTAGAGCTTCGTGAACCACTCCTCCAGCAGACTTCCCAGTCTCCCCTAAATTATCATTTTTAACAATCAATGATTTTTCATCTTTTTTTACAACTGCACTTCCACTAGTAGTATTCTTTTTTTCAGGAGTTAAAGCACCAGTTCCAGAACTATTAACTTTGGATTCACTGCTTTCTTTTCTTTTATTTTTAGACCTTTCACTAGCCGCCTGATTTGCTTTTTTTACCATATCATCAATTTTAGGATTTTTACCTGGGAAACTATTATAAAGACGGATTCTAATCTTAGGAATTATACTATTGCTTATTTTAGATCTCCATAATTTAGATACATCTGAGGTATCATTTCCATCTAATTTCGGACCACATATGGCATACATAGTTTCAGATTCCTTCTGTGATAAAGAATCAATAACTGTTTTTAATTCTTCAAAAGTATAAGCATCGTCAAAATATGCAATCAGATTAGAAACTGACGTTTGTCTTACAGGTCTTAATTTCTCACTCAAACTTTTAAGAAGATTACAATATTCACTACTATCTTTCTCTACCATTAATAAACTATGATAACAATCGCTTAATTTTGGCAATATTGCATAATATAGTCTGCTTCTTTCTTCTGTATTTAAATTAACATGACCAACACCATCAAAATCTTCTCCACAATTTTTTACCAATATTTTCATATCATCTTTATTTAAACTTGATATACAGTCAAATAAGACATCAACTTTATCATTTGGTACTTCTAAATACACGAAAAGATTTTTTGTATCCTTAGCTTCTCTTTTCACTATAGTCACCTTCTTTTTATTTCTACTACTTTTAGCATTTGAATTATCTTCTCTAAAATCACCACTTCGAGACTTTTCCAAATATTCTAATGCTTTTTCTGGATTATCCATATAACTAGCAAATTTTTTTGTTTCTCTATATCTGCGTAATTTTCTCATAGCTTTTGCTTCTATTTGTCTTACTCTTTCTCTTGTAACCCCAAGCTTCGCTCCAACTTCTTCCAACGTATAAACTCGTTCATCGAAAAAACCATTACGACAATATAAAACATAAATTTCTTTCTTATTTAAGCTAGAATTATTTATTAATTCACGAAGTTTTAATTGCATATCTGTTAGTATTGCTTCCCCCTCAACACTAACACGTTGATCAGGTACAAAAGCCTCCAATTCTGTATTATTTTTATCGTCATCATTAACCACTACATTCAAGCTACTAACATCAGTCATTGCATCATATAACTCTTCTATTTTACTTAATGGAATATTCATAATATATGATAATTCTTCTGGAGAAGGAGTTCTACCATTTGTGTCATAAAAATCTTTTTCTGCTTTTTTTAATGCATTTATTTTTTCTAATATATGAATAGGTACTCTAATTGTTCTATCATAATCTCCTATCGATCTAGTAATAGCTTGTCTAATCCACCAAGTAGCATATGTACTGAACTTATATCCTTTTTTATAGTCAAATTTTTCGATAGCTTTAATTAATCCAATATTACCTTCTTGAATTAAATCTAGAAAAGTTAAACCTTTTACTCTCCTTACATGCCTCTTAGCAATTGATACAACAAGTCTTAAATTTGCTTCTTCAATTCTTTTTTTAGCATTAATATCTCCTTTTTCATAAGCTTCAAATAAAATTCTTTCTTCTTGATAATCTAATAAAGGAACTTTACCTATTTCCCTTAAATAAAATTTTACTGGATCAACAACTACAGCACTTGATTCTACCTCTTCATAATCATCAGCAGAATCACTTTTCTTCCTAGATTTTTCATCTTCTTCTATCTCATCTTCACTATCATAATAATCACCAGATTCTGAATTCTTATTCGAATCATCACTAAATTCATCTTCTAACTCAAAATCATCATCTATTTGTTCAATGTCATTTTTCATCAAATATGATAACAAAATCTGTTCCATTACCTTATTACAAGAAACACTTTTTATTTTGTTATATTTTATTTCTTTTACATTACCAATCAACAAAAGTATTTCTGCACTTAAATCTTCATAATCATCCAATAATTTTAAATATATATCTAAATCATCTATAAAACCAATTTGTTTCAAAAACTTAGATAAACTAACAAGCTTATTAGTTTTTAGACTTTCGATATAACATCTAATTATATACAAGTTATTTTCTAACGCTATTTCTCCTAATTTTTTATTTATTATTTTATTTATGTTCTTTTTTATATACTCATTAAAATCAAAAAACTCATCAACATTTATCTGTTTTATTTCAAATAACAAAGCCTCTTTAAAAATCTCATCAAAATAATCTTTATTTAAAAAATTATATTTTTTATAAGTTCTAATTATTAATTTTTCTATCTTTTCTAAAACCACACTAAAAACTGTCATATTATCATGTTTAATATTAACAACTTCTGAATTTGTAACAAGTTGCTGTGCCATAATAATCACCACAATTTCCTTAAATACTACTTTATCACAATTATATATTTATCATCAAGAAAAAAAGGCCATTATGGTCTTTTAAACATATAAATAAAATAACATCAAAAATAATAACATAATAAAAACAAATATCACACTAATAATAGATAATTTAAATGGTACTATTTTATATTTATTCACAATTTTCTTATTATTTCTTTCTTTAATATAATTTAATTGTATGTTTATACTTTCATTAATACTATTACCAAGTCTATTAGCTTCAATTATACTTATTAGTATATTACTTATTATTTCACTTGGAATATTATTTCTCATAGTATTTAAAGCTTCATCAAGTGACTTACCAAGTTCAACACTTTTTATAACTTTCTTAAATTCTAATGACAATTCGTTAGAAACCACCCCAACACTCATATTTATAGCATTCTTTATATTTCTAGTATTTTTCATACATATAATAAAAATTGGCATAAATTCTAATGCATCATTTTCTAATATTTCTATTCTCTTTTTTATTCCTAAATTCAAAATAGCATACTCTACAAAAAAGTAATAAACAATTGTTGTTAATGGGGCAACTATATAACCATAATCAATAAAAATAAGTAAAAAGGCAAATAAAATAATCGAGCTTATTAGTCTCATAACATTAAATACTTTAGAATCTACCTTTAATCCCATATAATTTAATTTCTTTTGTATTCTATTATCTATCATATTTATCCCCCTTCACTACTTTAAACATTATAAACACATATAATATATATACAATAGATAATACTAGCATTATAATATATCCCTTTTCTCTTAATAATAAGTTCATATATTTTTCATTAAATATAATAGTATATAAAATAAATATCAAAGGCAATAAAGAAAAAACAATAACAGCTAATTTATTTGTCTTTTTAATTATATTAACCTCATTCAAAATTTTTTCATCTTCTAATAATCTTTTTTCTATTTCTTCAAATATTACAACTTTATCTGCTCCTGTTTTACTTACTAAAGAAAGAACAACGGCCATATCATTAACTACTTTAATATGTGTTCTTAAATACATCCTTTTAAATGCATCATCTACACCTAAGCCTAATTTTATATCATTTAATATTTTCTTAAATTCTTTTTTTACAGCTCCTTCTGTTCTATCAATTACATCCAGTATTGCCTGTTCTGTACTTCTATTAGCTTTATAACTATTATTCATTATAATTACAGCTTCCAAAATATCATTACTTATTAATCTATTGTTCTTAGATTCTAAATAAATACAATAAAAATCCATAATTAAGAAGCCAATAATAAAGCAAGTAAACATTAAAATAGAAGATAAATTAGTTTTATATAAAAAACACATAAATATATATAAAATCACAAAAGCCATACCAAGTAATATCTTGATACTTATAAAATCCATACCACTTTTTAAACTAGTTTTATCATCAACATATTTATCATAAGTTCTTGATACCCCATTAAAAACAATCATAGATTTTAAAAGTTTACTAAATTTATATATCATTATAAAAATAATATTATTACTACAATTATCTTTTTCCAAATCTAAAGAATAATAAGATAATCTGTTCTTCTTTATCGTAGATACTATAAATCTATATAAAAAAACAACCAAAAAGAGAAGAAATAATATTGCACATAATTGTAAAAAAGTACTATATTTACTCACGATATTCCTCCTCTTTATTTTGTTTTTCTTTTGTTTTTAAAGGTAAAAATTTCATCTAAATCATCTATACCAGCGTTTTTTATCTTGTCAAGAACTTCAGGAACATATTCTTGTAGCACAAATTCACCTTGAACAATTCCAGAATCACTAACACCGTCACTATTAAAATTAAAAATGTTTTTTAAAACAATTTTGCCATCTTTTACATCAACAACTTCTGAGATATCAGTTATCTTTCTTCTTCCATCTTTCATTCTTGTTATTTGAACTACAAGATCCAATGCATTATTGATATATTCCCTCATTGCGTTAATAGGCACTTCAATTCCATCCATTAATACCATTGTTTCCAATCTATTTAATGCATCAACAGTTCCATTTGCATGCAATGTAGTTAAAGAACCATCATGTCCTGTATTCATAGCTTGTAATAAATCAAAAGCTTCACTACCTCTAACTTCACCAATAATAATTCTGTCAGGCCTCATACGTAAAGAATTTTTAACTAAATCTCTAATCGTTACATTGCCAATTCCATCATAATTTGAATCTCTTGTTTCTAAAGAAATAACATTATTTTGACTCAATTTTAATTCTCTCACATCTTCTATCGTAACAATTCTTTCATCTTCAGGAATAAAACTACTAAGAACATTAAGAAGTGACGTTTTTCCTGAACCAGTTGATCCTGACACTATAATATTAAGTCTAGCTTTAACTGCAGCACTTAAAAATCTTGCCATATAAGGAGTCAAACTACCATTTCCAATTAAACTTTCCATATCATCGATACTTTTCCTAAACTTTCTTATTGTAATAACTGGATTTAATGATAAAGGAGGTATTATGGCATTTATTCTACTTCCATTAGATAATCTAGCATCAACCATTGGCTTATTAATATCTATAGACTTCCCCATTGGTTCAATTAGTCTCTCAATAGTTCTAATAATATGTTCATCATTTATAAAAGAAATAGACTCATCTTTTTTTATTGAACCATCAATCTCAATAAATATATCACGAGGACTATTAACCATAATTTCTGTAACATTATCATCATTTAACAACTCAGTAATAGGACCATATCCGTTAACTTCACCATCTATTAAATTAAATAAATAACTTCTTTCGCTATTAGTTAAATCATACCCATAAGTTATTTCATCAATTTCACTATTTATTAATTCTTTACTAATAGTTTCATTTACAAATCCTTTGTCACTCAAATCTTCCAAAATTTTAATTCTAAAATCGTCTAAAAGATTCTTGTCTTTAAACACTAAATAATCTAATGCTTCATATCTATTTGTTTTACTTTGTACATTAAATTCTTCCAATAACTTACTCATCAGCACTACCTCTTTCTAATAAGTCAGTTGCCATTACCACAAAAGTTTTATAATCATCAGCCATTACTTCAGCAAACTTTCTATCTAAAGAAACAATAGCTCCTTTCATAACCATCTTTTCCATATCTTTTAAATATAAATCAGCAGATAAAGAATAATTTAGATTATGACCGATTATTTTCTTTATTTCATATAGACTAAAATAATTTTTAAAAGGATCTCTACTATTATTTAATAAAATACTATAATTAGTAAAGTTCAAATTATCTAAAATTGATAAAAGAGATCTAATGTTTTTCAAATCAATAGGATCGTTAGTTACAAAGAAAGTTATTTCATCAACAACATCCAATACAGTCAAATTAACTTCATTTAACGCATGATTTGTATCAACTAAAACAACATCATAAGTTGCTTCAGCTTTTCTTATTATATCTTCAACATATCTTGCTTCTATTTTATTAGCATCTCTCGGATCCTTAGGAGCGCAAAGAATATCAATATAATTATCTACTCTAACGGTATAATCTTTTATATCTTTATAAGAACCATTCATCATATCAAAAGCAAAATTATAAATACTTTTATCATTTTTCTTATTTAAATAAAGAGCAATTCCTCCACTGTACAAATCCATATCAATAATTAAAACTTTTTTTTCTAATTGTTCAAATATTCCGGCTAAATTTAAAATATTTGTTGTCTTACCAACTCCACCTTTAGCCGAAAAGAAACATAAACTCTTACCATGTTTTGTCTTCATAATAATCACAATTCCTTACCCTTTTATCTAAAGTCCCCTACTATAAAATTATATCATTATTGGCTTTCATAAACAATAAAAAAAATGACTAGCATCTAGTCATTTTTATATTTCTAAGCTTAAACCATCTGTAAGAACAGTTAAGTCTTCATTACATTCTTGAATCATCGTTTTAAAGCCATCAACTTGTTTACTTATTGTATAATTACTATTTAAAGTAACTTCACTAGAACCATTAACAAGCAATAACTTATCTGCAGTCTTCATTGTTACAACAGCTAACTGAGAATCATCTAAATATAATGTTAGCTTATAGTAATTATATTCAATTGGAACATAAGTAGAAGACATATCTAAAGAATTAACTAATATTTCGAAATTTTCAACTTGATCTGACAACACATAATCAGACGTATATATTTCTGTTCCATCTTCTTCTATAGTTAAAACTTTATCTTTAGTTCTCGCAATTGTAGAAGCTAATAATTGATCATTATATTTAATTTCAGATTCATACTTATTTAGTTTTATCCATCTAGCTTCAACTTTAATATTTTTATTTGCTGTAAAAGATTCTTCTGTAAATATTTCATCATCAATAAACCATCCAGCAAACTCATAGTCACCAGCATCTGTTTTAACTTCTACTTCAGGTAAAACTACTGTATCGCCTTCTTTATAAGTTACTATTGAATTACTATCAAGATTTTTAAATTGTCCAACTTCACCTAAGATAAATTCAACTTCATAATAAATATTATCATCATTATAAACAACATATAAATCAACTGGTACATCAGGATTACTTGTTAAATTTAAGACTTTTAATCCATCACCATAGAATAATGAACCATTTACACCTTCTTTTGACCATCCAATAAGATTTATCTTATCATCAATAAATAATGAATCATGTTTAGTCAAAGTGCATTCTTCACCATATTTACATGTATCTGTTCCAATAACAACATTCTTTTCATTATAATAATTAATTGTATAATTAATACCTTCCCATTTTGCAACTAAACGAAGATCTTTATTATAACCATTAATAGTACCTTGTCCTGAAATTACATTTCCATCTAATTCCCATCCAACAAATGTATAACCTTCCTTAGTTACTTCTGGTAAAGTAATGGATTCACCTTCTAAATAAGAAGTTTGTGCATTAGCTGATTCACTACCTACGAATAAGCCACCATCTAAATCATAAGAAACAATATATCTATATTTATTTGTCCATTTAGCTTTTAAATTAATTACTCTAGAATTTTGATAAGTATCAACAGCAACTAAAGCCTTTTCAGCATCAAATACTAATCCAGTATCAGTAACCCAACCAGCAAAATCAAATTCTTCTTTAGTTATTGCTGCTATAGTCTTACATTCACTATACGCACAACTTTCTTCTTTAATTAAATTAGTTCCGTCAAAATACTTTATTGTATAAGTATTCTCTACAAAATTTGCTTTAACACTAATATTTCCAGCACCTTTAATAACCAATTTATTATTACTAATTTCAGCATTGCCAGATACAATAGTCCATCCTGTAAATGTATATCCATCTTTAGTAGGAGCATTTAAATCAATATTTTTATTATTTACATATGTGTATGTATCTACATTATTTCCACTTGCTTTTCCACCATCATAGTTATAATTAATTGTATAGTAATTATCTACATACTCTGGTACTAATTCATATGGAGTAGAAGTTTCTTGTGCTGTAAAGTTTCTAACAGTAGTATTTAAATAAATCTTTTTAGAATTACTCATTACATACCATCTACTAAATGTTTTTCCTTCAACATTATCTGCTGTTGCATTTATAGTACAATCTTCATCATACTTACAAACTATTGGCGAATTATTTTTATATTTAAATGAATATTCTATCTTATCCCATTTTGCAGTAAGAGTCATTCCACCAGCAACAATCTCATTATTATATTTTTTATTATTATATTGCCATTCTACAAACTTATAGCCAACTCTAGTAGGATTACTAGGCAATTTAATAGTAGTATCTTCTATACTATATTTACTCATAATAGTTTCTTGTCCGTCTAATGTACCACCATTTAAATTAAATTTAACGTCATATTTAATCGGTTCATAAACAGCATATAAAGTTACATTCGAATCATTTCCTAATACAGGAGCCATATCATCTCCAACATGATAAACTACTTTAGCTCCACTATCTGTTGGTGCTGATGTTGTCCATCCAACAAAAGTATAATTTTCCTTAACAGTTAAATTATACTCTATAAATGAACATTTTCTGCCATCTACATCATAATAACAACTTTTTTCTTCATTATTAGTTCCATCAGTAAATGTAATATTATATTCAATTGGTTCCCAATTTGTTTCTAAAGTAATATCATCAGTTATAGGAGTACTAAAATCAAATTCTTCATCTTCATCTTTTAATGTCCACCCCATAAATTTATAGCCTGGTCTATTTAAAAATTTTGGTAACTCACTTGAATTAATTTTTTCTCCATAACGTACTTTTATATTCTTATCTCCGAATAAATCATCTGGATTAGTTGATTCAAAAGATACAATAGCATAAGTTGAACCGTCACAAGAAGGGTCAACACACACTCCATTAACATGAGTTATATATATTTTACTATCATCATCTAATTCTTTAATGGTATCTGTTAAAGTATCATACAAACTATCTCCTAAAGAATAAAGCATTTCAATATCATTAACAGAATTAGCATCTATAGATGAAGCTCCATATAAGATTATTTTATCTGTAAAGTTTTCAATAGAAGACGAAAATTCAGCTGTATACAAGTGAGACCCAATAATATAATCTCCTATACCAATGTGATTTTCATCATTTGGATTTAACGTATAATCAAGAGCTTCTGTATAGCTAATGTTAATTGTAAAAGTGATAAATAAAATCAACAAATAATTTTTCAATTTTTTCATAACTATCCTACCACCGTTCCAGTCACTCTTACATTTCTACCATCTACAGTAAAAGTAACAGTATAATCACCATTTTTTCTAACTGGCACCAAATCTCCATTTTTATAGTTACCTAAAGTAATACCGGCATTACTAATGACAGTAATCGTTCCGTTATATACAGAGCCTCTGCTATCAGTAACATTTATATTACATTGAGGACTAAGACTTGCTTGATTTCTTCCATCACAAGTAGCAACAAAATTATTTAATGTCCATGTCGCATAAAAAACATTTAATGCTGAATCAATTCTAGTTCTGTTATCTAAAGCACTACTATATTCTGTAGCAGCCCATCCACCAAATGAATAATAAGTTCTACTTGGCGTTGTTACACCAGCATTAGCAAGTGTAGTCCCACTAGCTAAGCTTTTTGTAACTGAAGGATTTCCTCCAATCGTTCCTCCATTGCCATGAAAAGTAACATTAACAGGAGGTTTTGGATTTTCACTCCATTGTGCAACAAATTCAGTATCTTTTGTAATATTGCTTGTAATATTAGGACTCCATCTCGTAAATGTATATCCAGCTCTAGAAACTTGGCAACTATTATTAGCTTTTGTACCTGCTTTTACTGTTTGATTTCCACATCCAGAACCAAGTTGTCCACCACCCGCATTAAATTTTACTGTATATGTTTTATTTGGATCTTCAGTAGGAGGAGTTTCTGGATCTTCGGGATTCTCAGCATTTTGTTCCCAAGCTGCAACAATAGTCAAATCGCTTGTAACAGGATTATTAAAGTTATAATCTTCACCATTAACTTGCCATCCAGTAAATGTATACCCTTCTCTTGTTGGATAAGTCTCAGGTCTTGTTGCTGTTTCACCTTCTTCAACAACTTGATTTGCATATGTTGTTCCACCATTAGTATCAAAAACAACCGTATAATATACTTTATCTGGTTCTATCTTTTTCCATCCAGCTCTAAGAGTTATATCTTCACTAACTCCTTGACTGAAATCATAAAGTTCATCACCTAACATCCAACCAATAAAAATATATCCTTCTCTCGTTGGATCTTCTGGTAAATTCGTAGAATTCCATTCTTCTATCTCTATAGCAGCTATAGAATTACCACCATCTGTATCAAATTTAATTTTATAAGATTCCAATACTTCTTTTTGCCCTGTTGGCATAAAAGAATATAGTCCTATGACTATAATACCTAAAAACAAAACTAAAGTACTAATAATCAAAGATTTTTGTTTTTTATTAGACATGTTGTACCACACTTCCTATACTATTAACAAAATTATATCATCAGCCCTCTTAAAAGTAAATCAAAAAAAGTAATAAAATTAATATATTATTATTTTAATATTAATTCGTTATAAATATTCACTGATTATTAAAACTTCCAAAAACATCCACTAAAAAAACAAGCTAAACTTGTTTTTTGGCACTTATTTTAAAATTCAATTTATAATCTTCTAAAGGTTCATCTTGTACTCCTAAGCAATTATAAGATTCATAATTAATTTGATTATCCTTACCTACTAAAAATCTTTTATAATCTCTTAATGTATAATCGACACTATAATTAACTACTCCAGCATTTTCATAATACAATCCATTTCTAAATGAAAGAGTAAATCCATCTAAATAATTTTTTACATTTTCTGGACTAGCTATAACCCATCCTTTTTTTAATATTCTAGAAGCAGTGTCTTCTCTACTAGAATTTAACACCATATATACTCCTACATCACATCCATTCGTTTTAGGAACACCTAAACGCTCTAATAGATTGTTATCTAGTTTAAAAAACTGACGATATGTACAATCAACTATATAATAATATCCATCTAATTTAATAATATTAAAATAATGAAAACCATCACCATCATATAGCTTTATTTCATCTGTATATGCTGGAGGAATCTTTATAGTTTTACACCAAACTCCAAGTCTATCACATAATAGTTCTGTATAAACACTAGTCGTAAAACATTCATTCACCAAAAAGCAATCTTCTAAATCAACATCAATTTCATAATATGTTTTAAATCTTTCAACAATATTTTTTCTTGAGCACCATACTATATAATCTAACTTTTCTTTTGTATTTTTTAAACAACTAAATCTAGTTCTTTCAAAATACTTATTATCATATGTAAAATCAGGTAAAGAATCTATAATTGATACACCTTCCAATAAGTTTTCACACTTAGCTAATCTAGAAATAAAACCATTATACAAAAAAGACATCTCATATCCATTATAGTAAGTAGCAGCACATTTCTTAATCATTTGATAAATATCTTCCATTACTAAAATACCTTCTTCACAAGAAGTAGAAGTAAATACTTTTCTATATCCACGACTTATTTTACTCTTATAATAAGGGCTCATAATCAAAGATATAATATAATGACTAACTTCATCACTCATAAAATCACCTTTAAGAATTTTTAATATCTATTACTATAACATTTTTTTTAAAAAATAGTAAAAAAATCTACAAAGATTTCTCTTTATAGATTTGTTTTATTCAATATATCTCTAGCTGCTACTAGACCAGTTGCTGCTGCAGTAACTATATTACCAGCTTTTCCTGCTCCATCTCCAATAAAATAAATATTATCATTCTCTAATTTAAAATTATTATCAGTTTCTATCTCATTACTGAAAAATTTAATTTCCGGTCCATAAAGTAATGTATCATCATTAGCAACACCTGGAATTATTTTATCTAACTTTTCTAATCCTTCTAATATATTAGTGATAATTCTATGAGGCATTACAAGAGCCAAATCACCAGCTACACAATCCTTAAGTGTTGGTTCAATAAATCCTTTTTTTATTCTATGCCATTCACTTCTTCTACCATTCCTTAAATCTTTAAGAGATTGAATAATTGGTTTACCATCTCCCAGTACATTAGCGATTCTTGCAATAGATTCACCATAAAGTCTTGTATTAGTAACTGGTTCTGTTAAATTAACTTTAGATATAAATGCAAAATTTGTATTATTAGATTTAATTTCCTTTAATGCATGTCCATTTACACATATATATCCATAATAATTCTCTTTAGCAACAAAACCACCAGGATTAGTACAAAATGTTCGAATTTCATCACCATAAGTATCAGTTTTAATAAATATAGTCGGATCATAAATAACATTAGTTATCTCTTCCATTATTTCTTTTCTTACCTCTACTCTAACACCTATTTCAATACTTTGAGATAAATAAGGAATATTATATTTATCAGCTAACTCTTGAATCCATTTAGCTCCAGTTCTACCAGGAGCTACAATAACATTTTTAGTATTTAAAACTGTCTTTGTTTTTCCAGTTTCATAAGTTACTTCATGATTATCACTATCAACAGTTTTAATGTCTACTACATCTGCTCTATCAATTAAAGTAACGCCATTTTCTATTAAATAATCACATATTCCATCTATATATTCAGGCAAATGATCACTACCTAAATGTTTTTGCTTAATAAGTAACAATTTAGCCCCAGAAATAGAGACTTTTCTTTTTATCTCATTAGCTTCATCTATATTACTTGGGTATACTTCAGCATCCATTTTAAATTTATTAAATATTTCCTCAGTTTCATCAATTAATTTATATGCATCACTTTCATCCATATACTTAGTTAAATCACTCTTACCTAGCCTAGGAATGAAATTTAATTTTCCATCACTAAAAGTTCCCGCTCCACCATAGCCTGCTAATATAGCACATGGATTACAATTCTGACATGGTACTCCATTTTTATTCATTGGGCATACTCTTTTTTGTACCCTAAATCCTTTATCTAATACTGCGACTTTTAATTTTTTATTTTTTGTAATTAATTCATAAGCACTAAACAAACCAGCTGGTCCAGCACCAACAATAACAACATCATAATTCATATTAACACTACCTTCCATAAGAATTTTATCATACAAAAAGTATATCTTACTAGCTTTTTTGTAATTTTTTATTTTTATCTTTATCTTCCAAAATTAAAATTCCTTGTTTTATCAAATTATCCATAATTCTATAAACATGATTTATCTCTTTACCACTCATAATATCACGCCATCTTATCCCATAATAATACATTAATGATTTCTTTGTATCTACCTTTATTGGCATTCTAACATTATCTCTTAATATACTTAAAGCACTGGCACGAGTTCCTGTTTCCAATTTAAAACAATCATCTCTTTGCTCCCTCAACAAATCATAAGTAATATATTCTGATACCTTAGACTGAATACCATTCAATTCTCTTTTTTTATTCATTCTTGTAAAATATCTATCATAATAAACTCTATGAGTAGAACGCATCTCACTACTATGTCCATTAAAATAATCTATAATTTCATCATAAGTAAATTCTTTCTCTTTAAACATTCCGTCTCTTAATTTACAAATCGCCAACATTAAATGTTTTATACAATTATTAATAGCAGTTGTTTTAAAACTTAAATCTAATTTTTTAATTATTTCAGGGACACTCAAACGTTCTACTTGATTCATTCCAAAATAAAGATCAAATATTTGAATCGCCAAAGGTAAGTTACCATAAAAAGGTAGATTTCTATCATCCCTTACTTGCAAATAATAATCAAAATCAAATTTTCTAGTATTAGGATCATCCACTAAATCAAAAAGATTAATTTTAATTCTACTCATAATTTTTACTATTCTATCAAAAGTCATATTATATTTTTGACTCATTTTTTCATACGTAATATTATTTTTAAAATAATCTTCTATAAGAATTCTATCCCCTAAACTAAAATATTTAAGTAAAGGAACAATATCCTCCTCATAGTCTAATTTAGCATCAATTTCCCCATTCATATATTTTTTAATCGTAACAATCGCTCTATAGTATCTTCTTCTTACACTCCCGCTTCCTTCACCAAGCATTTCAACTATAGTAGATAAACTTTTATATTCATATCCTTTTAATTCAAATAAATGACATATAATCATACGTTCTTTATCACTTATTGGTAAATTTTTATCATCTAATATTTTATCTAACTCATCTCTACTAATAAAACATAAATCAGGTTTTAATATTCCAATTTTTCTTCCTTTAATATTATCAAGACCAGCATAATAATTATGTCTACAAACATTTAATGTTACATTCAATCTTTTAGCAACACTAGCAATTGGCAGTTCTTCTCCTTTTTCATTTCCTAAATACGGAATACCAAAAATATAACTTAAAACCAACTTTTCTTTTTCGTTTAAAATACTTTCTGAAACATGTCTATTAATTTCTCTTCGAATATCTTCTTCATCTATTTGTACATTATTAATTCTATACTTAAATAATAATTTATAAAACTTACTAATAACTCTATTAACTTCTAACAATACTTTCTTTATTGAATCAAGACTGCTATTGTCTTTACTAATATGCTCTTGATATTTAATAGCAATATCTCTATTCTCTATATTATTAAGAAATTTATCACGCAATATACATTTATCTAATTCATTAAAACTGTTTTCATATAATTGAAATACTCCATTCAAATCAAATTCATTAATATCTAATGGTTGAAATAATCCAAATCTATATCCATCAATTTTTCTTATTCCATCAGTTATAATGTTGGATATTCTATATTTAGTTAATCCAGTCTTTGAAGATATTACATCATAACTATCTTCTAAAACTAAATACATATAAAGAATACTTCTTGTTTCTTCCGTATACTCATATTTTTTATCTAAATAAGGAATATATAATTGTTTATCTATCTCTAGCCTATTTCCTCTATTTGAATATAAATTTATACAACTTTCACGAGCATCACTTAAAAGATCATGTCCTCTAAGATAATTATATCCATACATTTGAGTAATCTCTTTAACAGTATATCTTCTTCCTCCAACTCCGTAATACAAATCTAAGACAGCTAATTTTTCTGGAGTAAATCTATTTCCATATTTTTCTTTAACAATTAAATATTTATCTTTGTTAAAATTATTTTCTAAGATTTTATAAATACCATAGTGTAACATTTCTAAACGATTAACTAAATATTCATATCTATAATATAATGAACTATTAGGATATTCTTTTTTAAATATATCTCTATCTTTTATTTTAAAATAATAACATTCCAAGAAAAGTGCTTGTTCTTCGCTAAATTCTTCCTTATACTTTAAAAAATCTCCATATAATTTACGAGGCTGTATTCTGTGATTATTCCTATTAAAACCAAATTTTCTCAAATTAATATCCATCTCAACTTTATCAGTTTCAATATACATATCTTCAACATTTCCAAAAAATCTATTTAACAAACTTATTTCATCAGCATTCAATAAAACTATATTATCTCCTAATTGTTCTCTTATCTCCTCTAAAGTTAATGAATCACACAATTTCTTTATTTCACCATAATTAACCTCTTTTATTTTATTTTTATCAAGCATATCATATAAAAAATCCCCATATTTTAATTGCATTTCTTCTCTATAAGCTAAGAAATCTTTAGTACCTAAATATGTGCTCATCTTAAGTTTTAATGTTCTATTTAATTCTATAAATTTAAATCTTGTTAATTTCATTATCTTACATAATTCCAAGGTATCATATTCATATTTTGAAAATTCTTGATAATAATATAATCTAGCTTCTTCACTTGTCAAAACATTTTGCAAATATAAAAAATTAATAATATCATCTACACTAAGAGGATTTATTTTTATCCTTTGTTTCTTTTTACCTTCTTTTTTATTTATCTCCCTAATTGCTATTTGATATAGTTCCCCCTTACCATAATAAAGGTTATATATTTTAAAGGCATCTTCTAATATTTCATTTATTCTTACTTCCTGCACACCCATGCTTTGTGCTATTTCAAAAACTGTTTTGCCAGATAAAATATTATAAAAAACATAATACATTTTATCATCTAATTTAGAATTTAATAAAAGAAGCATATTCATATCTATTCCATCAAAATTTAATTCATTTATTTTTAAACTTCCATAACTTTTACAATTTTTAAAATATTCTCTTATAGCTTGATTAATACTATTAACTATATACTTGTCTAAATCATTTTTGTCTTCTTCATAATCTCTTATTGCATTTGTTAAAGCTAAATTACCACAATGAATAACAGCCATTATATTATTTTCATCAACTTGACTTTCATATTTATATACAACACTTATAACAACTTTTAAATAATTATTAACAATTTTATCAAGTAAATCCAAATCTCCCGATTTGCTATCTTTTAACATATCTTCTATTTCTTCACGTGAAAAACTTGGATATTCTAAAATTTTTTTATAATACAATTGAAACATTTCCCCATATTTTTTACTCATAGTATCACCTGACTATTTATTATAATAAAATTAATTATTTATAACAAGCAAAAAGACTTTATTTCTAAAGCCTTCTATTAATCTTTAAACGTAAACATATAATCTAGAATTTGAACATCATCGCCCTTTAAAGCACCTAGACGTTCAAGTTCATCATCAACACCCATACCACGTAATTTACGAGCAAACCTTCTAACCCCTTCATCTTCTTCAAATTTAGTCATACGAAGAAGTTTTTCGATTTCATCGCCCTTAATAATCCAGACCCCTTCTTCATCTCTTGTAATAGTATAAGGTTTTTCATTCTTAAACTTATAAATTACATGACTTTCATAACTAGTTTCTTCATATAAAGGTTCTAATTCTGCTTCATCTAACATATCAGCAAGTTTAATAATCATTTCATCAATACCTTCTCTATTCATAGCAGATATTTCAACTACTTCTAAATCAGGAAATTCCTTCTTAAACTTTTCTAAATTATCTTTAGCATCATTTAAATCCATTTTATTAGCAATTATTAATTCTGGTTTACGAGCAAGCTTTTCATCATAGCTTTCTATTTCTTTTCTAATAGCTTTATAATCATCAATTGGATTTCTACCCTCAAATGCTCCCATATCAATAACATGACCAATTACTTTAGTGCGCATTGCATGTTTTAAAAATCTCTCGCCTAATCCAGCTCCTTCTGACGCCCCTTCTATTAATCCAGGTAAGTCAGCCATTACAAACACCCTTTGATCTTTTAATTTAACAACGCCTAAATTAGGACTTAACGTTGTAAAATGATAAGCAGCAATTTTAGGATTAGCTCCACTTATTAAGGAAAGAATCGTACTTTTACCTACTGATGGCATTCCAACTAAACCAACATCAGCAAGCATTTTTAGTTCACATTTAACAATTCTTTCTTCTCCAGGTTCACCATATTCACTCATTTTAGGTGCAGGATCTTCTTGTGTAGCAAAAGCTTTATTTCCTCTACCACCACGACCACCATGACATACAACAAAAGAATCTCCTTCTTTAACTAAATCACAAATAACTAAACCTGTATCTTGATCAATTAAAGTCGTCCCTTCAGGAACTTTTACTATAACATCTTCTGCTTTAGCTCCATGCTTATCTGAACCTTTACCATTTACGCCTTTATCACCTTTAATTTGTTTACGATATTTTAAATCAACTAAAGTTTTAAGTCCTTTTTCTACTTCAAAGATAATATCAGCCCCTTTGCCTCCATTACCACCATTAGGACCTCCAAGGGGAATAAACTTTTCTCTTCTAAAAGAGGTGCATCCATCTCCACCTTTACCAGCTATTAATTTTATAACAACCTCATCAACAAACATTTTACAACACCCTTTCTTGTGTATCACTACTCATTAGTCTTCCATAATGTTCAAACATTACAACCAAAAATTTCTTTATTACATTACCACTTTATCAAATTCACGCAAAGATACAAAATTTCTTTGTAATATATCTACTTCATCTTGTATACACATTAAATTTGCTATCCATCCGAATAAATTATTAATATTATTATACAATTCTTCATCACTTAAAGAAACGATGTCTATTATACCATCATTTATAAATAGAGCAAACTTTTCTTTATATAATTCATTTATTAGTAAACTATATAAAAAACCATCTAACATGATTTTTAAAATATAATAACTTATCATATAACTATATTTTATCATAAATAAAAGACCTTTTAAAAGGTCTTTTATTTACTAAGCTTCGTAAACACTAACTTTTTTCTTGTCTCTACCTAGTCTTTCGAATTTAACTACGCCAGAAACTTTAGCGAATAAAGTATGATCTTTACCCATTCCAACATTAACGCCAGGATAAATCTTAGTTCCTCTTTGACGGTATAATATACTACCTGCAGAAACAGTTTGTCCATCAGCTGCTTTAGCACCTAATCTACGACCTCTAGAATCTCTACCGTTTTGAGTAGAACCTTGAGCTTTAACGTGAGCGAATAATTGGATATTTAAACTTAAAAATTTCATCATTTAATCCTCATTTCTAATCTCAATATTTTTTGGATACTGTTCACTTAATTCTTTAAACATTCTAACTAAGTTATCTAATAACTTATCATTAATTTCAGTATCTTTTTTTACTCTGATTTTAAGTAAACCAGAATTTTCTTCGTAATCAATCGAATCATCTAATGCTATGATTCCATTTATAGTAGTTATAGCCATACTACTAACTGCAGCACATACTATATCTTTGCCTATTTCATCATACCCAGCATGACCCTTTATTACAATTTCATAGACTTTTTTACTTTGTCTTTTTACAGTTACTTTAATCATTATTATTTAACAATTTTCTTAACAGTTAACTTAGTATATGGTTGTCTATGACCTTGTTTATTACGGAATTTTTTCTTAGGTCTGTATTTGAAAACAACAACCTTTTTTTGTTTTCCTTGTTTTTCTACAGAACAAACAACTTTTGCACCGTCAACAACTGGAGTACCAGCAACACCATCAACGTATAAAACTTCAGTAAATTCAACTTCAGAACCTACTTCTTTATCTAATTTTTCAACGTAGATAGTTTCACCTTCAGAAACATAATATTGTTTTCCACCAGTTACAAATATAGCTTTCATCTTCATACCTCCTTATATAATTAAGACGCGCCCTTAAGGTGACACAAAGTACTTAAACCTCTTTAGTGCGGTTTTGAATGAAGCTTCAAAACAACAAGATTATAACAAATTGCCCTAATAAAGTCAAATGATATCGCTTTATATAGAATCATAAAATATAAATACATAATACATTAACCATATAAAAAACATCAAATAATAAAAACAAAAATAATTAGTATATCTATAAAATCAATTTTATCTTTATAACAAAATCTAATGTGACTCCTAATTAAGCTAGACTTCATGCCTCATAAACATATATTTTAATCTTTTTTAAGCACTATTTCTTTATAATAAGAATTCTTTTTTGATAAGACATAATATTCTGGCATATCATCATTTACCATATTTCTAAATTCCCAATCCAAGCAGTTCATTCTATATCCACTTTTTAATGCTACTTTCAGTGAAGGAACATTATTCTTATGTATTAAAAGATACAAAGAATCATATAAAGGATAATCGCTTCCAATTGCATCAGATATAATACTTACAAGTGCCGAGCCATATCCTTGGTTCTGAAATTCATGAAATAAATAATACTCAACAGTTAAACGTCCATTTATAAAATAAACCACTCCAAAACCAACACATATTCCGTTAACTTTAAAAGCCATTGTATTTTCAAAATTAAAAGAACGATTATACTCTTTTTTAATTTTATCTATTTGTTCTTCGCTTAAGTCCCTAATTACTTCATATTCCATATTAATCACCTAAATTTAATTCATATAATATCATATTTTAAAAAATAAAAAAGATATAATTTCACTATATCCATACAAACTAATAATATCTTCGTTTAATATAATCTTTTTCATTAACAAATCTATTTTCATCTTTAAAAAAATAGAATTTATCAATTCTTAGTTTATCTATATCTAATTCATTATTTATAATGCCATTATAATAATGATCATATAATACTCTCTCTAAATAAAAACGATTCATAATATATTTATAATTTTTTATAACCAACAATAATTCATACAATAAAAATATATATAATATTAAATCATTTAATTTATAAACAAAGTTATAAATAACAAAGACAATTAAACTTACACTCCCTATTATAATCATCATTATATAACTATCTTTATAAGAAAGATATTTACTAAACAAAGAAAATAAAAACTTACTTCCATCTAAAGGAATAATAGGAATCAAATTAAAAACAAGAATACTAAAATTATACATTTTAAATAGCTTATATGTCGAGAAGGCTATCAAGTTACTATTATATAAATTAGTAAAAATAAAATATAACAAAACCTGAAATAAAATCCCCCCAACGCTAATTAATAAATCTTTATATATTCTTTCGTGTAACTTTTTTGTTACAACACTCATTCCTCCATAAGGATAAATAGTTATACTTTCTACTCTTATATTAAATAAATAAAAGAAAAAAACATGACCTAATTCATGTATTATAACAATTAACAATAGAATAAAAATATTTTTTATATATCCAGCCAACAAGCCAACTAATATAAGTATATATGTACTATAATCTATTTTTATTTTACTCAAAATATTTTTCATACTCTAGTTTTTGACCATCTTTCATTATTGTTATAATCATTTTTTCATCTTCAGTATTTCCAAGTATTGCACCTTTTTTTACATAATCATATAAACTGTAATCATTTAATATTACATTACTATACCAAATATCTACTCCATCATTTCCTTGTACTATAACTGTATTGCCAAGATTATCTTTTTCGCCAACAAAAACTATTATTCCCGAACTCAAAAACAATAATGGTTCATCTTTATAAACTTTAACACTATAACTCCCATCATCCAACTTTTCTATCGAATCCAAAGTATTAGCATTTGCAACCATCATATCATCATTTACGTCTGTTCTAATAAAACTACCTATATATTTTTCATAGAATTTATTTACATTACTAAAACTAATATTTTTTTCCAAAATATTACTTATATATTTCTCTCTTATATCATTATTAAAATTAGTAACTATCAAACTAACTAACACTATAATTATTGATATTAATAACTTAGAAATCCATATGTTATTTCCACTCTTTTTATTTTTTTGGCACATCTTTTTATAATATTTACTATTTTTCATAATTATCACCACTAAATAATATGAAATAAAAACTACTTTAATAACATTTTAGACAATTTTATATAAAATAGCTGTAAAATAATTCCAACAAAAAATCCCCAAACATAACTATGGTTATAACCAAAAGATAAATACATTATATTAAAATATAATCCATAAATAATGAAATTAAATAGCAACTCACTCTTAATTCTTTTTCTTATACTCTTAGCCAAAAAGTAAAATAAAATCAATATAAATAAATTTAAGAATAATTTATGGTACATAACATCTAAAAGTATTCCAATAAATATTATAGATAAAAATCTATTTTTATCTATATTAGCAACTACAAAAAAAGTATCAACTGGAAAGAATAATAATATTAAATAATCAAATATAAATCCTAAATATATCATGAATTACCCCTAACAATACTTACATAATTTAAGTTAGTATTATCTACTAATTCTAAAGAAACTTCCTTTCCCAAGTTATTTTTATCCATATATACCTCCTTTATCGTTCCAACAAATATACCTTCCTGTAGACCACTATAACCAGAAGTATAAACCTTATCTCCTATATTAAACTCACTATATTTACTAAGTAAAGTCACTTTACCTTTATTTAAATTACCATATGTATCATTTATTTTTACTGAAACATTATAATCAGTACTTAAAAGTTTTACAAATGATTTATTTTTTTCTACTTTATAAACTATTCCAATTAAACCATCACAATTTAAAACGGCATCATTCTTGTTTATTCCATCTTCACTGCCAAGATTAATAACTATTTCCCCATAAAAATCATGTATATTTCTAAAAATAACTTTTCCTATAAGATAATCTTCATTATTAATAATTCCATTTAAAGAATTAATTTCATCTTGTAAAATCCTATTTTGCGTTTTTAATGCTTCAATATCAACTAACTCTCTATCATTATATTTAAAATAACTAAAATAATACCCTCCTAAATAAATAGTAGAAAGCAAACATAAAACCATTATAATTCTAAAAAGTATTTCTTTTCTCCATCGCAAATAAATCACCATTACTTTCTCTTATACTACAATAATTATTCTTCCCAATAATTAAGTGATCTATTACATTTATTCCCATCATTCTACCAAGTTTGATAAATTCTTGTGTTAGATAAATATCATCTTTACTAGGTGTGATAGAACCTGCTGGATGATTATGAGCAATTATCATTGATGTAGCATTATTTTTTACTCCTTCTCTAAAAACATCTCGCGCTGTAACACTACTACCATTAACAGTTCCCACAAAAATCACCTTTTTCATAATTACATTATTTTTTGTATCCAAATATATTGTCATAAATTTCTCTTGTAACTCATTATCCATATCTTCTTTCAATAAATAATAAGCATCATTCCCCGACTTTATGCAATTAGATAACTCTTTAATACTATGTACTCTTTTACCAAATTCTATCGCTGCTTGAATAGTTATAGCTTTCACTTCACCTATTCCTTTTACATTTTTTAAAGTATTATAGCTAACATTCGCCATATCATGTATATCTATTAATTTTAAAATATCAATGCTTAAATCCTTAACAGATTTAGAATTACTTCCAGTTCTAATCAAAATACTTAACAACTCTTCATTACTAAGAGACTTTACTCCAAACCTTTTAAATCTTTCTCTAGGTCGCTCCTCAATTGGCATTTCTTTTATTAAATAACTCAAAACTTATAACAACTCCTCATATTTTTTCAACATTTCAACATTTATTGTTGAATATGTATCACTACTACTTCTTTTCAACAATTCTTCTTCATACTTAACATTTTCAATATATTTTTTATCTACTACAATTTCTTTTAAATAATAATTTAATCCTATTTTTTCATAATATGTTTTCATTTTCTGAATTGCTTCTTTATCACTTAATATAGAAACAAAAACTCTATAAATGTCACCGTCACTAACTACAATTCCATTATTTCTATCAGCAATTCTTTGAGCATTATCATAATTAGAAAAAGCTCCAATTTGAAATGCACTAACTAAAGTATCATCACTACTCTCTGCTTTTACTACTACCTTATTAAAAATATAAAAAGCAGCTCCTCCTCCAATCATAATTGCGATCAATATTACAATTAAAACTTTTTTCATAAAATCACCAAATAAAGATTATCATTTAAAATAATATAATTATGTCGAAATATATCCCTCTATTTATATTATTATAGGTAATTTTCTATTTTCCTTCTTTTTTTAATAATTTAAATATAAAAAATGAACATATCTCATGTTCATTTTTTATATTACTATTTATAGATAACTCTTCTTATTTTTTTACCAGAACTTATAATTTCTACTTTAAATTCTTCAATAAGCTCTTTCTTTTTTATATCTGAAATATCATCTACAACTATAGGATTCTCACTACTCAATTTACCTGCAAATAAACGAACTCCAAGTTCATTATCAGAAGGAATATAATTAGTATATATTATATATTTTTCATTACTAGAAGAATCAACACCTAAAATAGTATATCTTACCTTTAAACCCAGTTCATTTTCCATTTCAAACGTTTTATTCATTTCTTATCCCTCTAATTTTACACTAACTAACTTAGAAACCCCAGATTCTTGCATTGTAATACCATATAAAGCATCTGCATATTCCATAGTTCTTTTTTTATGTGTAATTATAATAAACTGACTACGTTCTTTTCTTGATAATAAATAATTACCAAAAGCATCAACATTAGCTTCATCTAAAGCAGCCTCAACTTCATCTAATATAACAAAAGGGACTGGCTTAACATTAAGTATAGCAAACAATAAAGCTATAGCAGTTAATGTTTTTTCACCACCAGATAATAATGCAATAGAATTTAACTTTTTACCAGGAGGTAAAGCTGATATCTCAATTCCTGTATTTAATATATCATCAGGATTAGTAAGTTCTAGTACGCCTTCTCCTCCTTTAAATAACTTTTTAAACACCAATTTAAACTCATCACTTATTTTTTCAAATGTTTCTACAAACTTCGACTTCATAAGTTCATCCATTTCAGAAATAACAGACAACAAACTAGAAACAGATCCTTCTAAATCGTCTCTTTGTGTTGTTAAGAAAATATACCTATCATTTAATCTTTCATATTCTGAAATACTTCCAGTATTAACTTCGCCTAAAGATTTTATCTTAGCCTTTAAATTATTTACTGTTAAACGTGCAGTCTCTTCTTCAATGTCTAAATCATAATCTTGACGAGCCTTTTCATAAGTTAAATTATAGTTTTCATTTAATGTAAGTAATAAATTATCTAATTTAACATCCATCTTGCCCATTTTAACTTCTTCTATTTTTAACTCATTTTGTTTACTAGTTATTTCGCTATTCATCTCACGATACATTTTCTCTAAATTGGCAATTTCTGTACTTAAATCAGACTTTTCTGTTTTTAATTTATCTAATTCTTTTGTTTCTTTATCCTTAAGAGCAATCTTTTCATAATATTCATTAACAATACTTTCTAATTCTTTATCCAAAGTATTATGTGCTCTATTTTGTGTTCCAATTAATTCATTATTCTTATTGTTATAAGAAAATTGTAAATCCTTTAAATGGGTATTTTTCAAGCTGACTTGCTCAGTTAACATTACAACTTCTCTTTGAGTTACTTCTAAATCCTTTGCCGCTTTTACTAAATCATCATTTATTATAGTTAAATTATTTTCTAAAGAATTTAAACTGTTTTTCTTATCATTTAATTCTTTCTTTAAATTATCAAGTTCATACTTTTGATTTAACATTCCATTATTATTCTTACTAGTACCACCAGTAATAGCTCCGCCAGCAAATGAGACTTCTCCCTCTAATGAAACTATTTTATATTTATAATTTAATGTTTTTCCTATTTTATTTAATGTATCAATATTATCTACTACTATAACATTTCCTAATTGATTCAAAATAACTCCACGATATTTTTGATCATATTTAATTAAACTGTCTGCTGTTCCAATAAATCCATCTATATCTTTTATTTTTTCCATATCTTCATATAATACATTTCTTGGCTTAATAATAGACATAGGGAAGAAAGTTGCTCTTCCTAATTTATTTTCTTTCAAATAGCTAATTGCTTCTTTAGCACTATTTTCATTGTCTACCACAATAACATTAGAATTAGCTCCTAATGAAATATCAAGAGCAACAACATATTTTTCTGGTACTTCTATAAGTTTTCCCAAAACACCATGTATTCCAGATAATCTTATATTATTTATAACATTTTTTACACTATATGGAAGTTTAGTATCATTGTTGATATTTTCACTTAATATATCAATCTTGTTATTTAAATTCATTATTTCTCTTGAATATCTATTAATCTGCTCAATCAAACTACTTCTTTTTGATTTCTTATCTTCGTTGAATTTAATAATTTCCATACTCTTTAATTGTTTAACTTCTAGTTCTCTTTTCAAATCACTAAGTTCACTAGTAATTAATTCAATATTATTTGAAAGATTTAGAACTTCTTCTTTTAAAGTTAAGATATTCATTTCCAATTTAGAACTATCAACTTCATACTTTTGCCTTTCGATTGTAATTTGCTTTTTACTTTGTAACTCCGCTATTTCTTGTGTAAGACTAACTACTAAGTTATTTTTTTCTTCTATTTTTTGATCTAATTTTAAACTCTTCAATTTTAATTCTTCAACTTTAGAGCTATCTGTTGTATTACTCAAATTAAGTCTTTCTAAATCTTCACTTAAATTTTTAACTCTATCTTTAACTTTAACATACTCGTTATTTATTTTTTCTATATCATTAGCAATTAAAGCTATTTCAATATTTTCCAAGTCTCCCTTGTAATCCAGATATTTACGTGCTTTTTCACTCTGTTCTTTTAAAGGTGTCAAAGTAGTTAAAAGTTCATCTATCAATAAATTTACTCGTGCTAAATTTTCATTTGTTTTATCAAGTTTCCTGAAAGACTCTTCTTTACGCTTTTTATATTTTAATACACCAGCAGCTTCTTCAAATATCGTCCTTCGATCATCAGGCTTACTATTTATAATATCTGCTACCGCTCCTTGCGAAATAATATTAAATGATTCTTTACCAGCTCCACTATCTAAAAATAAATCAGTAATATCTTTTAATCTTACTTTTGTATTATTAATATAATATTCATTTTCACCAGTTTTATAAACTACTCTTTTTATTTCTATTTCATTAAATTCACTATTTAAATAATGGTCACTATTATCAAAAACTAAACTTACACTTGCTCTTGTCTGTGCCCCACGTGATTTAGAACCAGCAAAAATTACATCAGTCATTCCAGAATCACCACGCAATGCTTTTACAGACTGCTCACCCATTACCCATCTAACAGCATCAACAATATTACTTTTACCTGAACCATTTGGCCCAACAACACCTGTAATACCTTTATTTATATCTAACTCTATTTTTTCTGCAAATGACTTAAATCCATTTGCTCTTATACACTTCAAATACATAAAATCACCTTATTTTAGCTTGTTTATTATATGCATCCATTGCAGCCCTTTGTTCTGCTTCTTTCTTGGACTTTCCTGTACCTTTTCCATATGTTATATCGCCAATAATAACTTCAACTTCAAAAACTTTATCATGCGCAGGTCCACTCTCATTTACTAATCTATATTCCAAAGATTCCTTAGTAGTTTGAACAAGCTCTTGCAATCTACTTTTATAATCCCCCAAAAAAACACTATGATTTTTAACACAAGGAATAACAACTTGATTAAATAATGACTTAGCAGCTTCTAAACCTTGATCAAGATAAATACACCCCATTATGCTTTCAAAAATATCAGCAACAATCGTTTCATTTATATTATTTAGCTGTCCATGCCCAACTCTTATATATGGCTTGTAATTTATAACTTCAGCATATTTAGCACATGCACTTTCACATACATAAGAAGCTCTTGTCTTACTCATTTCACCTTCAGTTAAATCCATATTATTATATAAATAATCACTCATTAATATTTGTAAAACAGCATCTCCCAAAAACTCCAATCTTTCATAGTTTTTAACATTATGTTCATTAGAATATGATGAATGCGTTAATGCCTGTAACAATAATTCTTGATTCTTTATCTCTATTCCAAATTTATTTAAGAAGTTCATTTTAATCACCATATCAATTATACCAAAATATTACAATATTTACTAAAGTTATTTGAAAAAATATATATTTTATAGTAAAATTGATATGTAACATCCTAAGGAGGACTAATGAAAATTATGAAAAAGAAAATTTTAATTTTAACAATAATATGTATTATAACTTTAACGCTTACAACAGGTTGTTTTAACAACGACAAATTAGAAGGATCAAATATCACAACAACAGTATACCCAATTGAATACATAGTATCTAGACTTTACGGAGATAAAAGTACAATTTCAAGTATTTACCCAAATGATACTAAAGTAGAAGAATATGAACTTACTGAAAAGCAACTTAATGATTACTCTAAAAAAACAACATTATTTGTATATAATGGTTTAACTAACGAAAAAGAAATTGCCAAAACATTAATTAATAAAAATCGTAAAATGCAAATTATCGATGTCTCATATGGTTTAAAATACAAATATGGAGTCGAAGAATTATGGCTAAACCCAAATAACTATTTAATGGTTGCCAATACTATAAAAAAAGATTTAGAGAATTTAAGTTCATCAAAGTATGCTGCAGAAAAAATTGAAGAAAATTATAATAAACTAGAAGAAGATTTAACAACTTTAGATGCTGAATTAAGAAGTATTGCTAAAGTAGCTGCTAAAAACAATCATGAAACCATTGTTGTTGCCTATGACACTTTAGGTTTTCTAGAAACATATGGATTCAACGTAATAAATATAACTAGTGAAAACAACATTACAAGTAGCATCAAAAATAAATTTAAAAATAAAACATATAAACAAATATTTGTAGCAGATAAAAATGATATTTCAGACAGTATTAAAGATTTAGTAGATAACTATGATGTTGAATTAATTGAAATTAACATAATGTCTACATTAACTGATAAAGAAAGAAACAACAATGATAATTATCTAACAATTATGGGCGATTTTATCACTAAACTATCAAATGTTGTTTTATCATAAAAACGAGGATTAAACCTCGTTTTTAAATACTCTATTTTTTAACTTTTTCATTTGATGTAATAAGCCATTATTCTTCTTTTTACTATCTTTATCAAACTTAACTACAATCATATTATCAACTTCATAAATTTGATAATCATCTCTTACATCTTCGTTATATTGCATTTTCACTTTACATATACAATCACTTAAAAAAGTTTGATAATCACTTTTACTAATATCAGAACAATCTACAATTTTTAACGCATAACAATCTGGTAATATAGTACTGCTAAAACTAAAATATCCATTTTCACTTTCTATATATATGTCTCCATCACTAAAAAGAGGAATTCCATAAGAAAGATCACCTCTCTTAAAAGCTAAAATATCTCTAAGGCCTTCACTTTTTTGTCTTGCTACGTCATTATTATTTGCAGCTAAAGTAAGATTAATTAATATATTTGCGAGAAAAAGACTAGATTCCTTATAAACTTCTTTAAAATCAACAATATCTGTTCTTTTTATAATAGTTTTCTTAACTTCATCAAAAACTCTTATAAATTCATTATCACCTTTTTGCAAATTTAAAAGTTCAATATACTCGTCAATATAAGAATTATTTCCTGTAATTCTTCCTAAGTATAAAAAATCTTTTACTTGAACATATACAGCTTCACCATTTTTACTACTATTTGTAATTATTTTCATAAACATTCCCCTTTCTGTTTTACAAACGTTACTACCTTACCATAAAAACTTATATAAGGTCAAATAAACTATATTTTACTTTACAAAAAAAGACTTTATTTATTAAAGTCTTCCATAAAAAGTTTATACAATTCATCACATTTATTTTTATCCATTTCTGGCATTAACTTATAAGGATTATCTATGCCAAGTTTATCATATTTATCTCCACCCAATTTATGATATGGTAAAAAATCAACTCTAGTAACATTTTTTATATTTGTTTTTATAAAAGTAGATAAATCTTTTATATATTCAATATTATCATGTATTCCAGGAACTATTACTTGTCTAATCCAAACTTCTACATTCGTTTCATTTAATTGCCTTACAAAGTTAAAAAAATTATTAATATAATCCCTATCCGTAATATTTTTATAACCATCATCTGTTATATGTTTAATATCTAATAGAACCATATCTACAACTTTAAACAATTCTTTATAATCACCATTTCCAATCCCTGCAGTATCTATTGCAATATGGATATTCTCTTTCTTTATTTTTTTACAAGTTTCAACTAAGAAATCATATTGCAACAATGGTTCTCCACCAGAGAAGGTGACTCCACCATTATTTTTAAAATAAGGTTTACTTCTTAAAACTTTTTTTAATATATCATCTGATGTAAAATTTAATTCTTTTATCTTCCACATTTCAGGATTATGACAAAATTTACATCTTAAACTACAGCCATTTAAGAAGACCACAGTACGAATACCAGGTCCATCTACTAAGCCGAAAGTTTCTATTGAATCAACAGAACCTAACATATTACATTTTCTCATGGAATGTTCTAGAAATAACTTCTTCTTGTTGTTTTCTAGTTAGTTTATTAAATCTAACAGCGTATCCTGATACTCTTATAGTAAGTAAAGGATATTTATCTGGATTTTCCATTGCATCAATTAGCATTTCTCTATTTAAAACATTAACATTTAAATGATGTGCTCCTTGTGCAAAATAACCATCCATTAGCTGAACTAAATTATTAGTTCTTTCTTCATCATTTATTCCTAAAGAATTAGGTACAATTGAGAAAGTATTAGAAATTCCATCACGACAGCAATTTTCCCAATCTAGTTTTGCAACAGAGTTAAGTGACGCTATTGCTCCTGATTCATCTCTTCCATGCATTGGATTAGCTCCAGGGGCAAATGCAACTCCCGCTTTTCTTCCATCTGGTGTTGCTCCCGTATTAGAGCCATATACAACATTTGAAGTAATTGTTAGAACAGATAATGTAGGTTGTGCATTTCTATAGCATGGATGAGAAGCTAATTCTGAATATACTTTTTCAAGTAACTCTTTTCCAATTTCATCAACTCTATCATCATCATTACCAAATTTAGGATAATCACCTTCAATTTCAAAATCTACAGTAATACCTTCTTCATCACGAATAGGTTTTACTTTAGCATATTTAATTGCTGATAGTGAATCAACAGCAACAGAGAAACCTGCAACTCCATAAGCCATTAATCTATTAACATATGTATCATGTAACGCCATTTGACCAGCTTCATAAGCATATCTATCATGCATATAATGAATAATATTCATTGCATCACTATAAATTCTAGCAACTTCCTTAATCATTTTATAATATGAAGCTTTTACTTTTTCATAATCAAGTACTTCATCTTCCATTTTATCAAAACCTGGTATTACTAGTTGACGTTTCATCTCATCTACTCCACCATTTATTGAATAAAGTAATGCTTTAGCTAAATTACAACGAGCTCCAAAGAATTGCATATCTTTACCAACTCTCATTGAAGAAACACAACAAGCTATTGCATAATCATTTCCCATTGAAGGACGCATCAAATCATCATTTTCATATTGAATTGAATCAGTAGCAATACTAACTTTAGCACAATATTTTTTCCATGCTTCTGGTAAATCTTGAGCCCATAAAATAGTCATATTTGGTTCTGGTGCACTCTCCAAGTTTTCTAATGTATGAACAATACGGAATGAAGTTTTATTAACCATTGTTTTACCATCTTTAGTCATACCGCCTAAAGAACAAGTTACCCAAGTTGGATCCCCAGAGAATAATTCATCATAATCTGGAGTTCTCAAATGTCTTGCCGCTCTTAATTTAATAACAAATTGGTCAATTATTTCTTGAGCTTCTTCCTCAGTTAAAATACCATTTTTTATATCTCTTTCAAAGAAAATATCAAAGAAAGCATCTACTCTTCCCAAAGACATTGCAGCTCCGTTATTTTCCTTTATTGCAGCTAAGTATCCAAAATATGTCCATTGAACAGCTTCTTTAGCATTGCTTGCTGGCTTAGAAATATCAAATCCATAACTTGCTGCCATTTCTTTTATTTCTTTTAAAGCTTTATATTGCATTGATATTTCTTCACGTAAACGTATAACATCTTGAGACATTATATCAATTTTCATATTATCCCAATCATTAAACTTTTCTTCCATTAATTTATCAATACCATATAACGCAATTCTTCTATAATCGCCGATAATTCTACCACGTCCATAAGCATCTGGAAGACCAGTTAACAATTTAACATGTCTCGCTGTTCTAATTTCTTTTGTATATGCATCAAAAACACCATCATTATGTGTCTTAACTAAATTAGTTTTACAGAATTTATCTAGTTCTGGATTCATCTTATATCCATAAGCATCTAATTCCTGATAAACCATCTTTAGTCCACCTTTTGGAACTATACTTCTCTTACATAATTGATCAGTTTGTAAACCAACAATTACATCATCATCTTCTGAAATATATCCAGGCTTAAAAACATTAATTCCAGCCGGAGTATCAACATCTATGTCTACAACATGTTTTTTCACTTCTTCTTTGCAGACATCTTCATATATTTTTAAAACTCTTTTTGTTTTTTCAGTTGGACCAGCTAAAAACTCTTCACCACCTGTATAAGGTACATAGTTTTTCTTAATAAAATCACTAACATTTATTTCTTTAGTCCAAACTCCCTCATTAAAATTTTTCCATTCTTCTCTCATTATTACATTCCTCCCAACATTAATGATTTTACCATAAAAAATAATTTTTTTTGACTATAAAATTACATTTTTACATTATTTAACATCATTATAAAATCTAATTATATTTTCATAAATTTAATTTATAATTCCAACCATAAAAAAGACTCTTATTTTTCATAATCAACATGTATTACATCTGTAAAATATTTTTTCATTGTTCTATTAATTGAATGATTAAAACTCTCCATTTCTCCCAAATCATCATTAATAATGCATCCTGTCATCGTACTAACTTCTGTTATATTCAATCCTTCTCCACTACCTGAAACATGTACTATTAAGATACTTTTACTATTAAAATCAATATCTATTATTATCCCAACATGCCCCTTCATATAAGCAATATCTCCTAAATTTATATTATATAATAAATTATCATCTGTAATTTTATAGATACGACCAAGTTTAGTCATCTCCCACGAATTAAGTACATATCCGTCAAATTTACTAATAAAAGAATCTATATCAAATCCAGCATTAATTAAACACCAAGATACAAATCCAGAACAATCTAACGATTTTGGAAATAGCTTATCTTTTTCCCATCGTGTAGAACCACTATATTTTATTTTATCCAAAGTACCCCATTCTTTATCTAATCCAATCATTTCTGACTTCGTTAAACCATGTCCTCCACCCCAAAAATATGGTATTTTAGGAAAAAGATAAGCCATAAACTTTGCAATTGCTACAATCCTATCTCTAATATTATCATTATTCTTAATTATCTTATCCAACCATTCTTGATAAAATTCAACATTAAAACCTTCTACTATATATTTTCTCATTATATCTCCTAAAAAAAGAACATAAAAATGTTCTTTATCTAACCAATTTATTATATTCACTATCTAAAGTCTGTATGAATCCGTTACCAAAAACTTTTTCTAAATTATTTATAGTTTGAGTATCATTTCTCATCTTTAATGCAATATAATTAGCCATTATTTCATCATAAGAATCTTCAGCTGGATTAAATTTATAATATTGTTCACCATGTCCTGAAATTGGATTACCATATGAATCTTCAGCTTTTCCCATATATACTCCATCAACAATATCACATAAAGTGATATCTCCAGATTTAAAAGATGACATTAATTCTAAAGAAGAAGTACGAGCTTTTATAATTTCATTAGCAAGATCCGAAGCAGATATTTTTCCTGAGGCCCACCTTTTTATAACATCCTCACTTACTTTCATATTTCTTAATTCCTTTTTAGCGTTATTTTTTTGAAAAATACCTACATTACTATATTTATCATTCAAATAATTATAATAATCTAATCGTTCATTAAATCCTTCACTCTTCAACAATCCATCAAGCAAATTAACAGCTTCTCCATACCTTACATTTCGACGAATAAAAACATCATTTAATACAGAATTTTTACTATAATTTCCTACTTGCTGCATTAATTGCATTGTATTCATCCAATTGCTTGGAGGTCTTCTATTATTTACTTTATTATTAAATTGATGTCCTATCTCATGTAAAATACATATATAATCATTATTAGCAATATTTACTGGATCTATTGTTACTATTCCACTTCCCCATGATTTAGAACCTGTACCAGTACTGCCAAGTTCAAAACGAATACCGCTTTGATGTATTTTATTAATAAAAGAATCTATATCGTTATTTCCTCTTTTATATGAATCTTCTAAAGCCAAGCATAAGAAATCTACAACTATTTCATTATTTCCATAACTATTTAATTGTTCCCTAAATGTATTAATTCTATTCTTTGTATTGATATCCAAATTTCTCACATACACCCCACTAGATTCACCTTTACTTGCTTGACTATCAATTTTATTTTGTTGGCTAAAATTTATTGAATCTAATGTAGAAAGTTGTAAAACAATATCACTACCTTTTATATTATTATTAAGTCTTTTTGTTCCTGCTTCAATAGCTCCTGAAAGATCATTACAACTCATATGAAAAGATTTATTATAATCCATTTCTCTATCAGTAATCATAAAACCAGAAACGTTTGTTTTGTTTTTTATCGAAGCTATTTCTGTATTAAAATATTTCAAAACATCTAATTGATACTTATTCATATTATCAGGAAGCCAAACAACACTCTCACAACCAGTACACAATTGTATTACAATATTATTTTCATTTCTAGAATCATACTGCCATGCACTTTCTATTGGTTTAAAATTTTTATATATAAGATTATAAATATCATTAACTCTATCTCCATGCTCTCCAGCTCCATTATCTGCTGTTTGTGCTCCTAAAGTTTGATTAGGAGTAATTATAATTATTCCTCCATTTTGATTTTCTGTATAAAACTTTTCTAAATTAAAATTTTTCAAATCTCGTAATACCGAATAATCATTTTGGGTTAAATGTTGAATATAAGTTGAAAATGATTCTTCATAACTAATATTATTACTCTCCTTTAATTTAATAATATTTTCAAAATCAGCATTTGTTAAAGAAAAGGTATTCCCATTTTGGACAAAATTAATAGTATTAACTAATGAAGAAGAATAAGAATTTAATATTCCTGCTACAATTACACCACTATAAAAAGATTCTTTCATTTCACTTGTTATTTTATCTAAATTAATCTCTTCTCCAAGCATAATAGAATCAATAACACCAAGCTGAACAGCAGACTGTACTGCTTCCTCTATTCCCTCTTTACCCAAATTAACTAATACACTTTTACCAATATCATCAGAAACGCCAAAAACTCCCCCAAAGCTTTCTAAAGCAGTCTCTACAGATGCACTAGCTAAACCATAAAAAATTGACAACTTTGGACTATATCCTTGATACATCATTTGATTACTAGTATTTCCATAAGCAGAAGTAAACATTAAACCTTGTGCAATCTTAGAAGAATATGCAGGAGATACAAATCCCATCAAAACACCAGCTGTTGTAATAGGTAACATATTTCCAACTGCGGAAGAAATATTATAATAATCAGTCAATCCATAAGAATTACTTTCTAAATATGACATATACATTAATTTTTCATAATCTGAAATTGTTAATTCTCCATTAGTAGCAAAAGTTTTTCCGATTCCATCAAAGAAAGTATTAATACCATCATTAAGACCAGATGACGAAACATTAAACAAATTACTTAAATCATTTCTTACAAGTCCAGTTTCATATTGCTTATACAATTCATCACTAGCTTTTTCATAAGCTTCATTATACTTTGCTTCATACTCATCAGGATCAATTAACCTACTAAAACGTTGGTCAACAGGCAACTTCATTTCCATTTCATAAAATTTTCTATATTCTAAAGGAGTTCTATATATAGGCAAACTCATATCATTTCTTTTATCTAGAGGTATATCCATTTCCATGCGTAGCATAATATCATATTCTTTTATTTCATCTTCATCTGCAAAAGTTAATTTATTTATACGATTTGAAACATTCTCATAAGCAACCCTTTGACGCCAACTAGGTAGCATTTCATTAAGATAATCTAGAGTTTTTTCATTTCCATATTTATCACTATAAAACATAAATAATTTCTTTTCACTTTCACTCATTAAACTATAGCACTCAATTAAATCACTATTTAAAGAAGGAAAAAGCTCCTGATATGAAGCAGCATTAACCGTCGTTAAAGAAACTCCCTCAACCTCTTCAAATCTTTTAGAATATTCTAAAAGTTTCAAGATATTACTAGGGTTACTATATTTTTTCCAATTTTCTATATCTTCATTTGTTGGAAAATTATTTAATCTGTCATAAGAATACATATATTCATTATAAAAACCAACAAGTTCTTCATAACTCATATTTTCAACATCATTATAAATATATTTTTGATACTCTTCTGTTTTCATATCTTTAGCAAAACCAAGCAATTCAATATATTCCTCAACACTTCTTTTAGACATATTTAACATTGCAGCTTTGCTTTTTTCATTATCTTTTTTTAATTCTAAATCAATATTATCTTTATAATTATTATATTCACCTAATAATAAATCTAATTGTTCACTAGATAATTTACTTAAAGCATCTAAATCGCTTAAATTATTATTAGACATTCTTCCTAATATCTTACTTGCATTTTCTTGGGCACGTTCCTTAAGAAAATCTAAATCCATTTCACTTTTTTTATTTTCACTTGAAATAATATCATCCAAATCTAAAGTTACAAATTCTGTTGCTGTTTTATTTGAAAAATCAACATTTTTAAATCCATTATTTTTAATATTTCCAGTATTAATAGAACTAGTAGTAACAATATTATTATTACTACCATCTATGTTTAAACTTTTAGAATCAAGTTTAAAATCACCTAAAGAAATCATATACCATCCTCCTATATCATAAATAAATTATAAAACAGAAAATACTATTTTAAAAGAAAAATCTCTTAAAATCTATTCCACAAAAAAACTAGGTACGAACCTAGTTAATTATATAATGGCGGAGCAGGAGAGATTTGAACTCTCGCGCCAGTTACCCGACCTACACCCTTAGCAGGGGCGCCTCTTCAGCCTCTTGAGTACTGCTCCATAACCAAGGTAACAAATAAATTATACCTAATTATTTTCTTTTAGTCAACTTATTTTTTCTTTTTTTATTATCGTGTATTAAAAACTTATTATACTCTTTCATTCTTATAAAATATTGACCTAGTAAAAATAATATTCCACAAAATAAAGTTAATCCAGCAAAAAACCAATACCACCAAGCTAAATCATAAATCAACGTCAAAACAACAATTACAACACATGAAACAAGACAAATAATTCCTTCTATTAATAATCTATTTAGATTATTAGTTAATTCTTTTCCTTTTCTTGTAGAAATATAACCTTCTCTTATTTTTCTCTTTTCTTCGCTAGTTAAATCTTTATACATAATTTCAACTCCCAAAAGTATTTTATCACAATTTCTAATTTACTTCTATTTTTTTATATAAATTACAATTTATATCTAGATTTTCTAAAAAGAATGTTGTATAATTTAACATGTACTGAGGAAATGTCTCCTTAGCTCAGTTGGTAGAGCAACTGACTCTTAATCAGTGGGTCTAGGGTTCGAATCCCTAAGGGGACACCATTTTATAAATAAAACTTGAAATAATATTTCAAGTTTTTTTATTTTAATTTACTTTTTTTAAATACTTATTAGCTATATAACCCATAATTTCATAATGATAAATATAAGCTAATCCATTTTTTATATAAAATCTAATTACTTCATCCCCATTTTTTAATCCTTTATTTTTTATAATAGTATCACTTCTATAATCTGCACTAGTATGTACATTTAATGGCAAACTTGGAACATCTTCTACTTTATATGTGATATCTTTTTCTTTAATAAATCTATATTTATATCCTTTATAAATGGAATTTCTTATGATTGCATCATCTCTAGCAAATAAATATTCTTCTGGCTTTACTTTATTAAATGTTACATATTCTTCGTATATTCCACTTTTTTTCAAAGACCAACCAGCTGAAGTACCTTTGCTGACTTCTAAATGAATATGATTGCCAGAAGCATTTCCAGTTTTTCCCTCATGACAAAGAAATTCTCCCTGCTTATATACTCTACCTAATTTCATATTAGTTATTTCTGCTGGATGAGTTATGCTAATTGTTAAATAACCATAGTATCCATTAGGACTTAAAACCTTTTCTGTACTTGTTAACCATACGGTATTAGCATGTTTTCTAGTATCTGACGGCTGATATAATTTAGTTATTTTACAATCAAATGGCGCATATACTTCATCTGCTCCACTGTCTTTACCAGATAAGTCTAAAGCATAAGACAATTTATGAGAAGTAGAAGCAATTCCATATCCCTGACTTACATTTATTACTTTCATGGGAAAATAAGCTCTTTGATAAGCCATAACTATTCTCCTTTCATAAATAGTTTATGAACTTATCATTACTCTAAAAATTGCATCCGCCTAAAAGAATACTTAAAAAGTATTTTTATTCTTTTCCAAGATACTCTTCCAAAGTTAAGTCCCCAATTTCCATAGCTTCTTTTTCTCCTATATATCTAATATGCCATGGCTCATATGGATAACCAGTAATATTCTCTTTTCCTTTAGGATAACGAAGAACGAAGCCAAAGTATTTTAATGATTTATGTATTCTATCAAATATTTTTTCTTCTTTTAATAAATCATCATTTTCTATAATCCATTTATTATTCTTTTTTATAACTATATCAATCGCTTGACCAGTATGATGTTCACTGGTACCAGGCATAGCTACAATTTCTTCAGCATAATCTATTCCATATTTGTTCATAAACTTTAAAAATAAATTTTCTTGTGACTCTAAACTTCTATAAGCTCCATCAATATCGATTTCTATACCATCAACTCTCAAGTGTGCCCTTAACATTTCAAAATGGCGAAATGTTTCGCTCTCAACATACTTAGTTTGTCCATCATAATTTTCATATTCAATCATTTGAAAATCTTTTAACATATCCTCATTAAAAATATTATTTTTATTAACTAATAAAATCATTATTATTCACCCATATTTCGAGTATAACATATTATTTTATACATACAAACATAATAAATTTATATTTTTTTAATTTTTTATTAATTTTTTGTTGCTTTTTTTATTTGCACTTGGTATACTTAACTAGTCAGCAAGAAAAAAGCTTAAAAAAGTTTTAAAAAAAGCTTGCAAAAATGACAAAAGTAAGTTAAAATAAAAAAGGCTTAAAGCAAATGGGCTTGTAGCTCAGCTGGTTAGAGCGCACGCCTGATAAGCGTGAGGTCGGAGGTTCAAGTCCCCCCAGGCCCACCATTTAGTTTATGGCCCGTTGGTGAAGCGGTTAACACATATGCCTTTCACGCATACATTCATGGGTTCAAATCCCGTACGGGTCACCAATTTAATAATAAAATCTCTTATTAAGAGATTTTTTATTTTGTCTAAATTTTGATAAAATTAAAAACTGATTAATAAATCAGTTTTATAAATTTAATTCTACAGCAACTAATATATTAGTTCTTACCAATAAAACATATATAACAATTGCAACTAAAATAATACAAGATAAATTTAAAACATTGTATAAAATCTTTCTATTTATATTTTTAAACTTCAATATTTCGTTTATTCCTATCAGAAAAGCTATTAAAGTATATAAAAAACAAAATATTACAGCTAACAAAGATAGATACCTTGAAATAATTCCTATTGCTGGACCTACAGCAACAACACCTATGATAAGAGGTAGCATTGCTAAATTACTTACCATTAAATAAGATCCAAGTGGTACACCCTTACTATTTAAAAATGATGAAGCATAATACGTTAAAGCTACAACAAAAATCCCTACAAAAGATATTAAAAAAGCTATAATTAAATATTGAATATAATTATCTAGACTAAATATATTTGCAAAATTAAAGTATACATGTGAAGCTCCTGTAACAGCATTATATGATTTAGTAAAAGAACCAATTAGTATCCTAACTCCAATACATAATACTAAAGATACAGCCGTAATCCAAACTGTCACCATAAAAGACTTAAAAGTACTTCTATATTTTTTTGAATTACTAACAATCGTAGTACCAGGAGTAAAAATCATTCCAAACATCATTCCTATTACAGAAAATATATTTGCTTTTACATCTTTAGGTAATTCTTCTTCCTCAAAAATTTCCTCTGGTTCAGCAACAGGATTTACTGGAATAGGATTATTCGCATTATTTAAAGGATCTAATGGACTACTCTTACTTTCCTTTTCTTCTTCAATTGTTAATGTATCTAAAACTTCCATTTCTTCAACTTTATTCTTATTTTCTACGCCAAAAGAAGGCTTCATAACTTTTTGTTCGTTACTCTTATTTATCGAAGGACTTATCATCCTTTGTCCACTATTAGGTTGAAGATTACCGTTATTATAATTCTGAGGTCCAACATAATTATTATTCATATTACCATTTATATTATTAATATTACCATTTTGACGATTATTAAAATTATTTTGATTACTAGCATTATACGAACCATATACAAATGTATCAGCATTTTGATTCTGATTATTATAATTTGGTTGATTATTGTAACTTGACTGATTATTATTATAATTTGGTTGGTTATTATAATTAGATGGCGTTATATATCCTTGCACTCTACCATTATTAGATGAATTCATATTATCATAATTGTTATAACCATTATTATTTTGATTTTTTTTATTTGATACTACATTAAAAAACTTACTCACAATAACAACCACCTATTCTTAAATAATTATATCATAACAAAAATAAAAAAGTGAATATATTTCACTTTTTATTGATTCTTAATATCCTTTTTACCAAAAAACATACGTCCTAAAATATATAGTGCTATCATTGTTAAAACACAGATAAATAATGATGATCCAAGTGTTCCATATTTATTACTAGATACTCCATAAGTTAAAAACGAAGTAAAATCCCAGCAATTCATAGGAAGAAAAGAAGTAATTTTTTCAGAAACAAATGAAGATACTAGACCATTTACAAATTGCAATCCAAAAACAGATATAACAGCTCCAACTGTACTAGTTGAAACAATACCAGTAAATATACATACCAAAGTCAATATAATAAGTTGTGGTAAAATCGCAATTAATCTTAAACAAACATAAGAAAAAGTATTGTATTTTATAATTTCCCCTGTTTTAAAACTATAATCAATTATAGGGTTTAAGAACGAAGAAATATCTCCATATTGAATAAAGTCATATATAAATACAAGTACACAAAATACTAATATCGAAATAAATAAAGCAACAAATACTGCAATAACTTTACTAACATATATTTGGGCTCTTGTAAAAGGTCTTACAAGCAATTGTTTTATTGTACCTTTATTAAATTCCTCTGCAAATATTCCACCCGCTATAATCACCATAGCTATAACATAAAACATAGTAGAAGATTCAATTTCCGAATAAAAATCTTCTTGCATCGTCATATCATCATCAGGAACAATATTGTTATCTATCTTATATTTAGTTATATTATATGCTCTTTCTACCATTCTCTTTTGCATTAATTCTTCATTATTTAATAATTTTGATTCATCTTTATTAATAGATTCATATTGTATAGCATTACTTACATAATTATCAACCAACATAGAAGCATTAGAAAATGAAGGAGCTACATCATTTTTAAGACGATATTCAATTCCATCTAGTTTAAAATTAAGTTCTTTTATTCTTACGCTTACTGTTTCACTATTATCATTAGAATTATTAAGCTCTTCAATTTCTAATTCATATGCTTCTTTTTCTTTTAAAACATCTACTTTCCAATCAAAATTATCCAACCTTTTTACCTGTTCATCATATTGAGTTTTATACATTTCATATTGTTCTTCATCTTTTTCTATGTACTTTGCTCTATTCATTGCCATAATTGTTTCATATATAGTATTTTCTATATAATAATATTCTGCAGAATTAGAGTCATAACCTTTTTTCAACTTATAAGTATCAATTAAATTCTTTTCATCAACATACCATTCAACTTCATCTTTATTAGACAAATCATAATTTTCTAAACCCTTTTCTCTAGTTTCATAAATCATATCTAAACTAGTTTCATTAATATTTACAAACTTATCAAAAACAATCATCAAAGAAAATATTGCTAATATAATAATTCCATATATATAAAGTCCTTTTTTATGAAATATTTTTATAAGTTCATTTTTTATTAGACTAATCAATTACATTACCTCCTGTCTTTTTCAAGAAAGCTTCTTCTAGCGATATAACTTCTTCTCTAACCTCATATATTTTATATTTACTTTTTATTAACTTTTCAACAACTTCTGGAACCATCTTTTCTTCCAAACTCATCTTTATGTATTGTTCATCAACAACTTCAAATTTAGTCTTTAAAACAGTTTCTAAATTATCTGTTTTATCTAACTTGAAAACATATAAAGCTTTTTCACTATGTTTCAAATCTTTAATTGAAGAAGTTGAAATAACACTCCCATTTTGGATCAAGCACACATCACTTACAAAGCTTTCTAATTCCGCCAAGTTATGACTAGAAATCAAGATTCCCATTTTCTCTTTTTTTGCCAAACTTTTCAATAAGTCTCTTAACTCTTTAATTCCTTCAGGATCTAAACCATTAGTAGGTTCATCCAAAATTAATACATTTGGCTTATGAATAATTGCTGCTGCAATTCCAAGTCTTTGCCTCATTCCAAGACTATATTTAGAAACTTTATCATCAATTCTATTTTCTAATCCTACAACTTTAATAACCTCGTCGATTCTTTCTTTAGTTACAAACTTATACATATTAGCTATTAACTCCAAATTTTTTCTACCTGTTAAGTACATATATAAATCTGGACTTTCTACTATAGCTCCAACATTCCCTATTGCTTCACAGAATTCTTTCTTTACATCATATCCATTAATACGAACTTCGCCACTATCAATAGATTGTAATCCTAACAACAACTTTATTGTTGTTGTTTTACCAGCCCCATTTGGACCAATAAATCCTAATATCTCGCCTTGCTTAATATTAAAAGAAACATCTTTTAATATACGCTTAGACCCAAAAGACTTATTAAGATTTTTAACTTCTAAAACTATTTCCATAAATTCTCCCTCTACTTATATTATTATAGATAAATTCTCTATATCCTTCTTTTTTCAAGAAAATTATTAATTTTGAGTCATTTTTTCAAACACAATATTTTTAAACTCACTTTTCAAATATTTTGGATTAGATAATAAATTATCCCAGTAACTAAATCCCACTTTTAAATCCTCGCTTGATAAATTCCCAACAAACTTTATTCTTTCATCATTATATAATTTATCTGTATAATTAAATATATTAATACTATTAATATTAAACTTTTTATCTGCATTACTTTCTGTAAAATTCACATTTAAATTAATAAATTTCTCATCACTTTTTACATTAAATGATACATAAACTTCTTTTTGATCTTTATTTATTGCAAATACACTATCGCCTAAATATTTATTTTTCTTTATTTCTGCTTCATAATCAAAAGAAATTCTTTCATTACTAAATTCTTCTATTTTTAATTTAGCAATATCTTTAGTATTATATTTTAAAGTAACATTTGTATCATTATTTTCTTTTTTACCAACTAAATCAATTACTTTTTGTGTACTATTACTATCTTTTCCAATAACTATTTTACTCGCTAAATTTATATGAAACATAAAATTGTCATCATAAGCATAATAATAAATATTTGTAAATCCATCTTTTTCTATATCAAACCCTACTACTTTAGTTCCATTTATCGTATAAATATTTATTTTAAGCTTATTATAATTACTAAGTCCTTTTTTTAAAAGTTTACTATAATCTTCTACACTCATATGTGCTAAAGCAGATTCAACTTTTAATAAAACTTTATCTCTTAAAACAAAATCATTACGCTTTTTATATAATCTTTCATAATTTTTCTCATCTAACTCGAAAGAATTTTTAGTAACTTTTAATGTTTTACCACCAATATTAAGTTCATCCTTCTCTGTCTTTATTAAATTATTTTCTATAATATCTTTAAATATTTCCCCTTCTGTCTCTATAAAATAAACTAAATCATCTTTACCTATTTTACTTAAATAATCAAAATATTCATTTAAATATCCATAGTATTCATCATTACTATTTTTTAATTTCATATACTTATCTGACGTAGAATAATTAATATAATTAACGTTATTATTATATAAATAATTAATTCCGTATTTTTGATCATTATCTAATGTATAAATACTTGTCTGATGATTCTTACCAGTTGAATCTATATTAAATTCAACACCATACTTATTATTAGTTATAGAATCAAGATTAGTAATATTAGAATCAAAATTAAATAATATGTCACTTGATAAATCTCCACTATTAGAATAAGTTTTTTCTACAACATTAACAATTTTATTACTAACAAAATCTATAGTCCCATTAAATATCATCTTCGGTTTACTATCCATAAATTTTCTATAAGCTGGTAATCCAACAAAGAACAATAACATTAAAACAAAAGAACAAAATATTAAAAAATATAATATTTTTTTTACTCCTTTTTTTAATCTAAAAGATAACTTAGGCGGCTTAAAAGAAGTTGTTAAATAAATATCATCATCATTTTCTGAAATTTCTTTTAATTCTTGTGTTTTATTAGTACCATTATCTTCACTATTACTTTTTGTTTTAAGAGTCTTTTTATTACTTACTTCTTCATTTAATTCTACATTTTCATTTTTACTTTCTTTTATTTTTTTACTGCTGTTCTCTTTTTTTATCTCTTTTATCTCTTCTTTTTTTATTTCTTCTTGAAGCTCACGATACTTTAATTCTCTAGTCATTGAAAGTTTTTCTTCTTTTTCCATTTTTTCTTCATATTCTTCTAGAACATTAGCATATTTTTGTTCACGCATAATCATCACTCTACTTCATATTAAAATTTTATCACAAAAGAAAAAAAATAGATATAAATATCTATTTTTCATTAATTTTATCTAACAATTCATCATAATCCTTAAATAAATCATCAATAGTATATACCCTATCTTCTTCTATCAAAATATGTGTATTATAAAAACTATCTTCTTTTCTTATTTCATTTACAAGATTACGATACGTATCCAAAGCAGTCATATTATAATCTGATTTACCACTATTTTCATAATATTCTTTACTATTTTTTAATATTGAATACATCGTAAATAAGTATAGTTGGTGAGAATCAAAACATTTTATAAATTTATCAACATTTATCGATTTATCAAACAAATCTAAAACAGCATTATATCCAGTTAATAATCTAGTAAATTTCTTCTTGCATAATAAAACAAATTCCTCAAAAGTAATAGATAATCCAGAAGCAGAATATTCTTCTTTTACTGACGCGTAATAAGGAGAATCTTCCCCAGCCTTTTCAACATCTCTATAAATATCTTTTCTAATTCTTATAGCTCTCTTAATGTCTTTATACACATCTTCACCGCTAGAATCAACTATTTCATCTGCGTTAGATATTAAATTACGTAAAAAAGCTCTTTTTGAAAAATATAGAGTTCTACCACTTTCTCCTAATTTAGAACATATTGAAAATTTAAAACTTTTTATTAATGAGTCATCTTTTATTATAACTTTTAAAGGCATATAATAATATCTCTCTAAAAACTCGTTAAATAAATTTTTACCATTCTTTTCTAAACTTATCTTATCTAATCCTAATGCTAATTCCCATTCACCATAATACATTATGAGTGGTTTATAAATCAATTTTAGACTTGGTATAATATTATCATTCATCACACTAACCACCTATTCTTTTATAATTATACAATATTTTTTTAAATATTCAAACTACTATTTATAAAAAAAGCCTAAAATAATTTTAGACTTTTTATTTTAAAACATATTCTTTAAATTTATCTCCCTTATCAGCATAATTTTTAAAATGTTCATAACTTGCTGCAGCAGGAGAAAGTAAACATATTGTACCTTCTCTAGTTATTTTTTTGGCCAAGTCAACGGCCTCTTCTAAAGTTTCCACAAAATATGTTCTCTCTTCAGAGATTTCTTTTCCTATTTTAGTTCCAGTAGTTGGCATACATATAAAATGTTCTATATCAGTGCTTTCCAAATATTCAGCAAATCCTTCGTAAGAAATCCCTCTATCCATTCCCCCAAATATTAAAGTATTAACATTTTTTAAAGCTTCTATTGATTCTCTTGTTGCTGCTGGTATTGTCGCCAAAGTATCCACATAATATTTTACATTGTTTACTTCTCCAACAAGCTCCAATCTATACTTTAATGGTTCAAATTCAGAAATAGCTTTTAAAGTTTTTTCATCATTCAAACCCAATATTTTACTAACAGTATAAGCAACCATTATATTTTTTAAATTATATAATCCTAAAAGTTTTCTTTTTATATCTTTTTTAAAAGCTGCTTTCTTATCATAATATACATAATCATCTAATAAATAAGTTAATGCATTACAACCATTTATATCAATAATACATTTTTGGCCAACAAAATTACTATTTTCCACTTTTTTTCTAAGATTATCATTATCCTGACAATATATCATATAATCTGATTCATCTTGGTATCTAAACATATTCATTTTTATATTATGATAATGTTCTACACTTCCAGCATGGTCTAAATGATCTTCAAAAAGATTCAACACAACTCCTATATGAGGTGAAAACTTTAAAAATTCCAATTGATGTGAAGACATTTCTAAAACAAACATTGTATCATCTTCTGCATCATCTAACATTAAAAATACAGGAATTCCAATATTGCCAGCAAAAATTGTTTTAACACCATTCTCCTTTAAAATATTAGCAATTAAAGAAGAAGTTGTACTTTTTCCTTTTGTCCCAGTAACTCCAATAATTCTTTCTTTATTAACTTCAAGTAATAATTCCATCTCTGAAGTAATATTAACTTTATTAGAATCAATATCTTTTAATGAAATACCTGGTGTTTTTATAACCAAGTCATATATTTCTAAGTTATTTAAATAATCTTCCCCACTAATCACTTTAACATTAGTATCGTTAACTAATAATTCATCATCACTAACATCATTTTTATCTATAATAGTAATCTCTTGGTTCCCAACATGACTACGAATAAAATTATATGTAGCTTTTCCTTCTCTTCCAAAACCTAGTATTGCAAGATTTTTATTGTTTAATAGTTCTACTATTTTATCTATCATAATTAATCGCTTCCTTTATAAGTATCTCATCTTGAACATCTAAACTATTATTTTCATTGTAACTATGTTCTAAATCTTTCTTTAAAATGTCTTCATCATAATAGTTCTTTTTATAATAGTCTAATAATAAAGGTAATTCTTTTTTTTCCATGTTTTTTATAGTTTTAGTAATAGCATAATTAACTTCTTCAAAAGTACCTACGCAATCAAATGGCTTTACATTCTTTTTTCCCAATAGTTCTTCAAAAGTTTGAAGCATTTGTTCATTTTCAAACATATCTTCTCCAAAAATTCGAATTAATTCTTCTTTATACAAATGCGGAGAAAGTAAAGAATAAACAAACATACATTTAGCACAATGGCAACACCAATTCCAATTCTCGTTTTTACTTCCTACATTACAACTTTTAAAAATGCCATGAAACTTTTTATATTTTGAAAATAACATCCCTATTTGATATTCTGTAAGTGGTCTTAAAAAAGAATAATATTTTATTTCCCTACCCAAGTACTCTTTTGCATAGGTTTGAAAATCTTTTTCAAATTCATATGATTTAGAATATTGATGATTTATCTTTGTTCCAGCCACATTTGCTTCATTAGCACTACTTTCATTAGAAAGAACAATAAACTTTTTACCATTTAAATATGCTGTTAAATAAGAAACAAAAGCTACCATTGCAGAAAAAGGAGTATGCCCATTTAAAAAACCTTCATTATTAAGTTCAATTATTCCTTTATCCAAAACCCTTTTCACTTCAACAATATTCTTATCCTCATATCCCGCTGTATAAGCACACTTTAAAGTTACTTCTTTAGGATTAATTATAAAACAACTAGAGTTTTCTTTATTATATAAGCTTAAAGAAACACAAGAATCTTTTCCACCACCAATAGCTATCAAACTACCATTTCCACTATAATCAATTATATGTTTAGTATCCACTCCATTACACTTAATATTAATAAAATTATCATAATCAGGATCTAAAGAATTAAGATAAAAAAACTCTCCTAATCCATGAAAATATATTTTCTTAAAAAAATCTTTTTGGACATCATCAATTCGACCACAATTAATAATTAAATTAGGAGCAATAGTGGCTTTCCAATAACTGACTAATTCTAACAAACCAATATTGAAAGCCAGCCAATTAACATACTCTTTATCAATAGAACTATTACAAAAAGGGATTTCTATTCTATGAATAAATTTTTTTAAATCAACTATTTCAAAAAAATAATTAATTCTTATTTTATTCTCATCATATAATATTTCATAGTTATCATAAATAAAAGTATCGTACTTTTTTATATCATTAATTGTTTTCATGCACGAGTCGCCTCCAAATAAATTATATCATATTCTCCTTAAAATAGAACAAAAGCCCATGTCATATGAGCTTTTTTACTAAAAATTTATTTTTATTTTAAAGAAATAGAATCAATAATATCAACTAAATATGCATCACACACTCCAGTCGGTGTATCTGCTCCTACACTAAAATCAAATAGTACTACTTCATTATTTATATCAGCAGCTCTATAAAATTGCTTACCAACAGAATTTTCGTTCACTACTGTATACCAAGTAATTCCTTTTGTAGTTGTTTTTCCAATGTTAACATCAAGTTTTTCATATTCAATATATTGATTAATAAAATCTTCTCCACTAGTAAACTTATGTAATTTTCCAATAGATAATGTACAAGTATTAAATACTCCTGTACCATCACTTGTATAAGTATAACTAAATGTTTCTCCATCTTTTTTAAATACCGAAGGTATTTCTATATTCATATTACCTAAGACATCATAATCAGAAGTAGCAATAGTACCTTCATATTTAGCTGGTTCATTATCAATTATACCAACATCAATAAAGTTAAATATTTTTGCAATCAAACTTCCAGACAAAAATATAAACGAAATAATCACTCCAAATATTGAACATATTATCGTCAAAATAAAAGTTTTAGATAAACTAGTACCACCTTTATTTTGACAAATTGTATTAAGCTCAATTTGATTCTTGTTTTTATTTTTCTTAGCTTTTTTTATTCCTTTAACTCTACCTTTAGCTACCTTAATATAAATTGGATTTACAACTAAAGCTAAAACTATATGAAATGCAATGACTGCTATTTGAGCTATTCCATTAGGTAATAGATTAGCAATAGCAAATTCAATCAAAAACAAAATTGCACCTAGCAAAAACATCTTTCTATACATAAAATATACACCAGAAAATAAAAATGCTGGAAAAGAAAATGGTGCCATAGATATTTTTTGAAAAGACGAACCAACATATTGTCTTAATAAAGCATTATCATCAATTTCAGGTGCTGGATCTTCCAAAATTACTCCCTGACCGTTACCATATTGCATTGCAAATTGTTGCTGTTGCTCTTGTTGACTTTGTTGTTGTTCTTCAACAACTTTATTTATATTAGGATTAAAGAATTTAGACTCCTCTACGACATCTTTAGCTAATTCTTCTCCACTAATAGCTCCTACTCCTAATGATGCAGCACTAAGAGGTTGCTGTTGCATCCAATCTTCTCCATTTGGTTGAACAACTCCTATACCATCCTTCCAAGACGAATTTTGAATATTATTTTCAGGTTGCTGTACAGGGATTGGTTGCTGAACTCCAAGCATAGGTTGCCCAGATTGTGGCATATATTGTTGTTGCACTTGTTGATTTTGCACTCCATGATTAAATGGTTGCTGTATATATTGTTGATTTAACTGTTGTTGCACTTGTTGATTTTGTTGAAACATCTGATTTTGATTATTAAAGTTGTTTTGTTGACTTGAAACATTATTAGCTTCTTGAAATAAAGGAGTATTCTCTATCCCAATTGAATTATTAGTTTGAAGAGATTGCTGTCCCAAAGTATCGTTATTCATTAAAAATTCATCGTCCAAAACTTCATAAACATCACCATTAACTTGTTCCAATAATTGTTCTGAAGTCGCATACGTATTTCCTTGATTACTAACTTGATTATTAGCACTCAACGAATTTAATTCATTAGAGTTTTTTTTCTGTCCTACTCCCCAACTTATTACATTATTATTTACACTACTACTAGTTGAAGAACCGACATCATTAACACTTGAATCATTAAATAAATCAGGTGAAAAAAATCTGTTTTTTACTGGTTGTGTAGGTTGACCTCCAACATTTTGATTAGTTGGCTGACTACTGAACTGTGAATTTAAATTATTATTTTGCTCATTCATAATCCTACACCTTCTATCATAATAATAATATCATTTATTTTGCCAAGTGTAAATTTATAAACTATCTAAATAAAAAAATATATGTATTTTTACATATATTTTAACTTTCTTTAACTAACCTAACTTCATTATTTCTTCTACTTTGCATCTTATTTTCTAACATACTTCTAATCATTAATTTCATATTATTACATATTTGTTCATCATCACCATAAAAAATTTTATCCAAAGATACTAAAACATATAAACTAGTTTCTTCTACATATAAATCTAATTCTACTGGACTTAAATTAATACTATTCCATCTACTAACTTCATCAATTGCTTCAAAAATATATTCTTTAAACAAGTTTAATATATATTCTCTTGTATCAATAAGATTACTCCTGTATAATCCTACTAAAACTCTAAGACTATACACATTATCTTTATTATGCTTCTTTAATAAATTATCAATAGTATCATAAATATTTTCCAAGTCTTTATCAGTAAGAATTTTATTATTTACTTCGTCTTCTGCCGTCGCAAACCACAAAATCATCATTATGGCTTGCTTATATTCAAATCCCATTTCCACTAAATCATATAAATTTTCTAAATTTATTTTCATAAATTCACAAATATCAACTATCTTCTCATGTTCAACATCAACTACTATATCTAAATACTTGTTAATTTCTCTTATTCTTTTAATTTTATATTCTAAAACAGCATCTTCTACTGCTTCTTCCTGTGAATCATAAATATATTTTTTTTCAAGTGTCATAAGTCTTTGATATATAGCAGTATAAGAATATCCATTTTTACGACAAAACAAAGATAAACTATCTTCTCCATAAAAATATTTAACTCTCTTAGTTTGATTCTTTAACACACTATCAACTATTAAAGCTATCGCTGAATTTATATCAATATCATCTCTATCTGCATAAAAATCGATATATTTATGTATTACAGTATTATAATTTATTCCCGTCCTTCTGCAAAAATCAATTAAAGTCTCATCTCCATAAAAATACTTAATGCTAAACTCTTTATACATTAATACGCACTCATTTACAATTTCTTGTAAAGGCAAATTAGATTTTCTTTTTTTCCTCAATATTGATGCTCTAATTGAACTAGCATTTAATCCATGTTCTTTAGCATAATCTCTAAGAGGCATTCCTCCATAATAATAAATAATTCCATATCTTTTAATTGTTTTTATTCCTTCATCTATTAAATCATCTATATTTAAACTATTATTTTTCTCTAATCTTCTTTTTACAAAAGATACTACACTATAATAAGATAAATTATTACATTTACAATATTGACTTAATGTCATTCCTTTATAATTATATTTAGGACTAAATGGTTCATAACTGTTCATTACCATTTCAACTAATTCATCATCGCTTAGTGTCTGATTATCTTTTCTACACCTATATATTCTTCCTTTAACTGCAACAATGCTAATATTATGATTTTCGCAATATACTACTAGTGGAATTCCATAATAATAATATTTATATATACCAAAGTGTTCCTTTGATAAATATTGCTCTACCAGCTCGTCTGTCGTTTTGGTAGGATTTCTTTCTTTTTCGCGTGCAATATAAGTCCTTATTGTATTATATTTTACTTCAGGATGCATTTCACAATAATCTTTTAATAACATTCCTTTATAAAATAAAGTATAATTTTTATTTTCAAACTCATCGACCGCCAGTCTTACCAATTCATCATTTGATAAAGTAGGATTTTTCTTTTTCAAAATATTTATTCTAGATGTAATTGTCCCAAATACTAAACCATTATCTTTGCAATATTGTCGCAATGTTATATCTCCATACATATATTTAACACCTGTACCATAAGACTTTATTACCATATCAATAATCTCTTGGTCTGTATTTTTTTCATACTTAGGATTATTTCTCTTCTTCCAAATCCTAGTTCTTACACTATTCGGATTAATATGTTCCTTGCAATATTGTGTTAACGGAACACCTTCATAAAAATATTTACTATCTTGCATAAAAATCAACTCAATGATTGTATTATAACATAACTTTAATACATAAAAAACATAACTGAATTCTATTAATTTTATATGATAAATTTATACTACTTCATATAAAGTAGTACATCAATTATTTATAATATACATATATACAAAGAAAAAAGACAATTTAATAATTGTCTCGTTCTAATTTTTATAATTTATAATATCACATTTTGTGTAATTAACTAAAAATGGTGCGAGTGAAGGGACTTGAACCCCCACTCCGTAAGGAACTAGATCCTAAGTCTAGCGCGTCTACCAATTTCGCCACACTCGCATATATAAGTGGTGGACCTCGTAGGACTCGAACCTACGACCGCCCGGTTATGAGCCGGATGCTCTAACCAACTGAGCTAGAGGTCCATCGACTTTTTAATAATATCATATTCTTAAATAATATGCAATACATAAATTTTAAAATTTATATAATTTATCTTTGGCAATTAGAATAGTACTTATTTTTCCATAAAAATACTACTACCCCGCAATCAAAAATACAAAAAACACAATTAATACAACAAACACTACATCAACAAAGATAACATAATATTTATTATCTAATTCTTTACCACATAATTTTGAAACAAATTTAAAAATTGCATAAAACAAATTAAATATTACAAATCCCACCATAGAAATAGTAAGACATATATTGTATATATTTAAACTAGTAACATTGCTAAAAGCTTCTAAACTAAAACTTATACCACTTACCATTCCTATACTAACAGCAATAAATATAGCTATAATAGTAACAATATCTACCATATTCTTATCATATCTATTTTTTAAATCCTTTACATTAGTATTAAGTTTCTGATAATCTTCATTACTTGCATCAAAAGTTCCTTTAAGCAATCTTATTTTAAAACCATCACTTATCATTTCTTTTGTACTTATATTAGCTTTTTCTATTCTATCAATAGCATCATAATAATTATACATACTTACCAATTCATCTCTATTTACTTCCATTTCGATAGACTTAAGCATATTAGTATATATATTATCTTCAATTAATATTGATTCACAATAATAGCAAATTCTCTTAAAATTAGCTGTAAACATACCATTGTCATTTTTATAGTATTCATAAATAAACCTTTCTCTATTATCATTATCCTTTAAAAAATAAAGTAAATCAAAAGCCACTATAAAACAAACCATATTTGTACCATTTCCACCATTTTCTAAACGCTTTATCTTCTCTATAATATCTTCAAGATTCATTTGCCATCACTCCCAATGCAAGTATAACACAAAAAATAAAAAAAGTACTCTCTTTAAGTACTTTTTCTATATTATTGCTGCTAAATCTTCTTTCAAATAAGTAATATATATAAACAATAAGTCATAATAATCTTCTTCAAACAACGCTTCCCTGTTCTTTATATAATAACTACTTTTTAATCTATCTATTTTAATATTTTTCTTTTTACAATATAATTCTATAGAATTTAACAATTCACCCATATCTTTTAATAATATTTCTCTTTTATTTTTTAAAGATAACTTTTTATACTCATTAATATATTCATCCATTATTATCACCTACTGTAAACTACTTTTAATCTTATTATTAGTTAAGAACTCATTCCATTTACTGCTTTGTATAAATCTATTTCTAATTTCATAGAAAGATTCAAGATTATCACTTACTTCTATTTCTTCTTTATCATTAATAAATATGCATTCTTCGTTAAAATATCCATAACATATATCTCTATATCTTTCTTTCATTTCTTTAGCAGACAAATTATTTATTTTTAATTTAGAACATATATCTTTTACTACAAATTCTTGTGCTGCTTTTAATGTTTCTTGTTTTTCATATCCATCTAAAGCAATCTCTTTATTATAAAAATATAAAGAACTATAATCAAAAGTGTTAACTTTATATTTTATTTGATCATATAAAGTAATCATTTCATTTACTTCAATATCTTTAGCAATAATTTCTAAATCATAATTTCTTGTATCATAACTTTCTAACAAATCTCTTGACTTTAATTCTGTAATACAATGCTCAACAATAAATTCTTTTCTTCTATCCAAAACTTTCATCTTAATACTATTCATCGTTGGTAATGGTCCATGAAAATCATATTGCAACTTTTTCTCTGCTAATTTAGCATTATAATCTTTTATAAATTTAGAAGAGTTATTAGCTAATAAACTTTCGAAACCATTTTTAGCTTTTTCAAATAATGCTAATAAATAAATAGGATTATATAAATCATAAATCTTTGTAATAATTGCACTTCTAACATCATTATTTCTTTTTAAAGAAGAAGAATGACTAGCATCAAACATTATTCTCTCAAATATTTGATTTCCCAAATCTTCTGCCAAATTATATATATCAATAGTTCTTTCTACATATTCCATAACATTAGAATTATCATTAAGAGAATTAATATATCTTTTATCAAAAAAAGAATTAATTAAATTTTCTTTAAACTTTGATATGTAAGAATCATCCATAATTTCAATTGAATTAAATTTACCATTTTCAAACAATTTCATGTATTTTTCTTTTTCTTTTATTAAGTCTTCAGTTAAATCTTTAAAACTCTCAAAAGATATATCATTAGCCAAATTAAAACATACCTTAATTTCATTACTTTCTTTCATCTTTTTATAAGTTTTATCTAAATATTCAAGAGCGACTTTTTTTATTTCTACTGACCATTCATTAAATTTCTTTCTAAAAACGACTTCCATATAATCAGATACAATTTCATAATCACCATTTAATTTAGCTTTTTCCTCTAACCTACCACAAATTGCCTCAAAATCTTTTAAAAAACGTTCTACTCTCGCAAAATAATCACTATGAGATTCATTGATATTAGGCTTTGTATTCATAATAGCTCTTGCTTTATCAATAAATTTAGTATACTGAGTCACATTTTCGCTATTAGAAATTTTTTTCACAAAATATTCAAACTTTGTCATCCCTTTAGCATCATTACGAATTTCTTTTTTCTCTAAAGAAGTAAATTTAGGAACTACATAAGGACTACTTTCTAATTCCTCTGCCGTCTTATTATCTAATCGATAATCTTCATAAAATGCACAACTAATTAAAAATGGCATATCTGAAACTTTATCATTGCACATTTCCATACAAGACTTATATAATAAAAAGAAATACTCAAATAAAGCAACATTAACTTTATACATTTCGTTTAATTGTTCTTTTATTCTACTATTTGCTCTATCAAGTTTTACCATATAAAAATCGACATCAACTTTAGAAGTCTTTCTCAATCCTAAAGTTAATTCTCTAATCTTATCAATATTCCTTTCAATTGATGCATACGAAATACTAGAATTCTCACGATATACAAATTCATCATAAAATAATTTAAATGCTGATACTCTCTTCATATTCTTCTTCATAATTAAACACCTACCATCTGATCATATTTTTCACTCGTTCTTAATAGTTTTTCATATAATCTAGGCACTTTATCAAGATAATTAATAATATTATCAATATAATCTAATTGTTCATCAATCATCATTTGTAATTGAACTTTTTTATCTATTTCTTCTTTTTTATTATCACATGAAGATAATTTAACAATTTCTTTTTCTAGCTTATCATAATCTTTTTCTAATTTAATTTTTAACGCATTTAAAGATTCTTTACTAATATTCATCCTATCATCCCCTACTATCCTAATATATATAATAACATATTTTATATAACTTAAAAAGATTTATAATTAAAATATTTAATAAAAAAAGAGATATTAATTATCTCTAATCAAAAGTTAACGAACTCGTGAATTTCTTATACATTGCTGTACACTCAGAATCATTATCAAGATTAGTATAAACTATATCATAAAAGTTAGCATTATAAACAATTGAAGTATGTCTAAATTTAGTAGCTGTCGTATAACCAGAACTATTATTACTATCTCCTTTTATTTCAACAACATTTAATTCAGACCAGACATTTCCATTAATTTGCATTTTTTCTGTAGCTGTTGTATATCCAGGTTGATTTTCATAAGTAGACTTTATTCCTTCATAGTAACTTTCAATAAAACCATCACCACCACTAGCAGCTCCATAATTTATTCTTATTGTACAATTATCACCATTAATATAGTATCTACTATTAGCATTGTCTGTCTTTAATTCGAATTTTTCATCTAATTTATAATTAAGTCCTCCAAAAGAACTATTACCATTATCTTTAGACTTTATAAAATTAAAATACACAAAAACAATTCCTACTACAAATAAAATAAAACATGCTATATTAACAATAAAACTCATACTAATACCAGATTTTTTATTTTTAAAATCCCAAAATCCACCTTCATTTGCTTTAGTAAGATTATTTCCCCAATTAATCTGTGGATTGACTTTTTTTTCTTTTTTCTTTTTAGTTAACGTATCAACCAAATTAACAGTTGCATTTTGATTATTAATATCAGTAACTGGTACATTATTGTCAGCAGGTGGAACGAATGGACCAGTTGGTGGAGATGGATTATTTTGAATAATCGGACTTTGATTATTATTTTTCATTGCAGATTCCGCATCTATTTCATCTTTTTCTCGATATTTTGAATCATTTGTAAAAATTTTCTCCAATGGTGTTCTATCATCATATTGTAAAGAGTTAAGACCACTCATTTCATTTTTAAAAAAATCTACAGAAGATTGTTGTGAAAAAGTAGCATTATCATTATTACTTACAACATCATCTACTTTAGCAGTTATATTTTCAACATTATTAAAAACATTATCTTGACTAGTTGTAACTGTTGCACCAATCTGTTCATTGAAAGAATCCCCAAAATTAGTTATAGAACTTCTTAATAGATCAGCACCACACATATAACATTTTTTCTTAGAATCATCCAAAATAGTTCCACACTTTGGGCATTTTTTCATAAGTCACCTCCTACTCTTTTTCAACGAATTTTAAAGAACTAGCAAAATTATCTAAAGAAGCACTACACGAAGCATCATTACTATTATTGACTAATTCTATATCATAATAATAACCTTTATATAAAGAAGTTAAATATTTATATTTTAATACAGTTGCATCTTTACTACTAGCAGTTGCTTTATAAAATATATTTAAATAATACCAATCCGAACTGTTAAGTTTAAAGTCACCTTCTTGTGCTGTATAAACATCCAATTCATTTACAACTTTTCCACTAGAATCTAATTCAGGTTCTAAAGCATCTTTTCTAGCTTTAAAATAATCCTTTACATGATTGCCAGAAGTTGAAGCCCCAGATGTAATAGATATAGAACAAGCATTCCCCTTGCTACCACTCTTTATATAAGTAACTTGACCTTGTGAGTTACCTTTAACAGCCTCAAATCCCTCATCTACTACAAAATATAGGCTTTGAAACTTTGGTTCCAATACTACTGGTTTATTTTTATGTTCAAAATATTTAAAACCAGCAAAAGCAATTATTCCTATAAGAACTAATATTAAAATAGTATTTATCAGCTTTTTATTCTCTTGATACTTATCAAATATATCTTTATCTTCATTTTTTACTGGCGAATAATCAGCTTTTCTATAATCATTAAATCTATTATTGTTATTATTTCCCATAGGACTATAAGAAGAAGTATTTGGACTTCTAAAATCATTTCCACTTCCAAAAGCACTATCGCCATTAAACTTATTTCCACCCATATTACTTTCAGGAATATAAGTTGTTACATCTACACCACACATAAGACAAACATTTTTGCCATCTTCCATAAAAGCGCCACATTTAGGACATCTCATTATATCACCTCTATAATTGTTTTCCCATACATTTTTTTCTAAATGCTAATATCTCATTTATTTTACTCAAAAGAGCTGCATCTTTAGTTACATCAACTAAAGAAACCATATATCCTTCTAAAGAAGGATAAAACTTTTCAAATTCACTTGTTTTTTCAGCTTTAGCAAGCTGAACTAAATATTCAAGAATTAAATCATTTCTAAAATTCACATTAGTTTCCAATTTTCTCAATCCTTTCTAATTTAAATTCATCAAGTATTAAATTAACCAATTCAAGAAGTAAATCGCAAGCTATATTTGTACTACTAACCTTTACTTCTTGTTTATTTATTATCGAGTATACTAATTTATTCATAAATAAATATGGATCGTCTTCTAATAAAATAGACAAATGAAATTCACAAGGTTCAATATTAAGCAATTTTGTTTTTATAAAAGTCTTATCAGATATTTCAAAACTAGATTCCAATATATCCATGTTTTCTTTAATTCTTCTTAGCAATTCTTTTAAAAATTCTTCTTTAAACCTCATAATAACCATTCCATATCCACACTCTACTATAAAAAATTATACCACATAAAAAAGAAGTTATCATCTTCTTTTATTTATTTTTCATTTTTTTCGTCAAAGTATTTAATTATAACATATACAATAAGAACAATAACAAATGATATAAAGATAGTTTCATTTCTAAAAAACTCACTCATTAGTATTCCTAAAAGTCCTATACAAGACCCAAAAAGTATTCTTTCTATATAAGCTATATAAATTCCCAAATTTCCTTTTTTATCCTTAACTAGCTCTAAGTGATAATCAAATCTAGTCTTTTGTTTTATATGACTAAATAAATATTTAACATACATTATTACTGGTATAAAAGCTATACAAAGCCCTATTATTATTATTAAACCTTCTACCATTAATTTTTACCTCCCCATTACACTATCAACATACTTGCATCCTTCTGCTTTTGTTCCTATTTTGCTAAACTTTGGTTTATCAAATCCATTTATAGAATAATTATAATCTATTGTAAACTCATAATATGTAATATCATCTTTTTCACTTTCTTCATAATTAGATACACACATTTTATCATCAAATCCAATTAGTAATTTATATACTCTATGAGAAGAATCAAAAGTTATAAATATACTATTATTTGAATTTAAAGTTACATCATTTATTATAATAGGAAACATATCTTCTAATTTATAAACTATTCCATCTAAATTAACTACCTTAAAATTATATCCTAATCTATTTGAATCATTCTTATTCTTGCCCTTTTCAATTACCACAACGTTTTTTCCATAAGCATACATATCTGGCAAATAATCATAATTAGTAATATTATATGAATATAATGTGTGACCAGTCTTATCACTAGTTAATATCAAATTAAAATTATCATCGTAATTATATAATATAGACATTTTAATACTTGAAGAAATACCATTAATCTTTAAATCTTGTATATTATAATAATTTCCTTTAAACTCTGTTTCCCTCATAAATAGTTGATACGAAGAAAGTTCTATATTCTGCATTTCCTTTTCAATATTATTGTTTGGAACAATACTCATTGTAGCATAATCTCTTTCATATACTTTATTATCATATGTAACTAAATAATCTTTTTTATCATTATCAAGTCTAATAAATAAATCATCTGTTTTTCCAGTTCCTTTAGGATAAGTTCCCATACAAGAACTTCTAAAAAGATAATAATTATCATCCATAATTAACAAATAATTAGCTATTCTACTTAAAGAACATCCACTAAAAACAAATTTTGAACCATTTAAATCATCATAATATGTATAAATTCCATTATAATTATCTTTTACTATCTCTTTTTCTGTAATTTTATTAATAAACCCAAATATAGGATTCTTTTCGCCTTTAATAATATAATATCCAAAGAATACTACTATACACATAATTAAGATAAATAAAATAAATTTTATATTTTTTTTAGTCCTCTTCTTATTCATTCGATATTCTCCTATACTATAAAAATTATACCATAAGAAATAAAAAATCAAACAAAAAAAGAAAGTTAATATACATTTAATTTTTACCTTTCTTTTTCAATATAGGACTTTCAAATTCATTAGTTACTTCTAATATCTCATCAGCATTTACTACTAAGTATTCCCTCATATCTTCAAAAACTCTTTTTTCTTCTTCCGAAGATAATCCATCTATCTTGTAGTGTTCTCCACTAATTTGTAACATAAAAATATCTCTTTGTATTTTAGCCTCTCTTTTTACTTTTAAAGAATTTTGTAATAAAAGTTCACCATTTTGATTTATTTCTGTCTGTTTTTGCAATACTAATTCATCTACTTCAGCTATTTTATTTTGATAACATTCAATTATATCTCCAATAATATTTCTAATAAAAGTTTCAACATCAACATAATTAACATCATTTCCATATGTTTCATCAAAATATTTTTCAAAACATGATGCAACTTTAATAATCGAATTCGGTTCACTTAGTTTTCTATAAAATAATAATGACCCATCTATTCTAGAAAATTCAGCAAACAAACTAAACAAATCATCTTTATTACCTCTTTCTTTAAATAACAATAAAAAAATTCTATTGAACAAGCCTTTTTTAGTAAATTCACTAAAATCTAAATCAGCAACACTTTTTGTAAAATTACCTAATTTTTTCATCAATAAATTTTTTTGTTCAATTAAAGAACTTTGCTCTCTTACAACATCTTCATATATCCTAACATTATCATTTAAATCATTACAATTACTTTGATGTTCATCATATACAAATCCACTATCAAGTTCATTTAATAATTCTCGACTATAATACCATTTATAATAATAAACATCTGTTCCAAAAAATAAATCTATCAAATATGTTAAATAATCTCCTTCTGCACGATAAATTCTCTTGATTAATATGTTTTTTCTTTCCTTTAAATTGTTAGGATCAACATCAACCATCTTTTTACATTTATCAAAGTATTCTGTAATCAATCTAACTAATTCTTCTTTTATATTTCCATCTTCAAGTGAATTAAAATAATTGTGAACTCTTATAGAATTAAAAACTTTTTTTAATAGTTCTACTTTTTTTACATATTCAGCTTTTACAATTGGAGAAGTAATCATTCCATTATTATCAATCTCTGCAAAATCACGCAAAAATTGAACCTGCTCTTTTGATAATTCATATCTAGAATCAATATTTCTACTATATTGAGCAATTCCCATTTTTATTATTCTTTTATATTCGTCTTCATATATTTCACTATTTGAATAATCATAATTTAAAATAGAACGACAAATATTAAATCTAGATTGCAAGGATATAATATCTGATTTTAACTTATTAATAAAATTTTCATATTCAACAAATATACTTTCTCCCATAATAAATCCCCCATTCAAACAAAAAAATATTCTAACATAATATAATACTCATATCAAATTAACTTAACTAACATTTCTATAAATTACAAAATATTTACAAAAAAAAGACTTATATCTAAGTCTATTTTTTTAAAATCTTATCTCCTTCTTCTAACATTGTAACAATACTAATACCATATCCTTTATCAACATCATCAACTAAAACTCTGGTAACCGCCCCAATTATTTTATCATCTTGAACAATTGGTGAACCACTCATTCCTTGCACTATTCCTCCACTCATATTAAGCAAATTCTGATCAACAATTTTAAAATATAAATTTTTTTCAACATTTTTTTTATCAATTTCTAATATTTCAATCTCATATTTTTCTATTTCATTATCAATATTAGTTGTATATATATAAGCTTTTCCTAAACTAACTTCATCAAGTTGACCAACTTTCATCTTATCTTTATTTGTATCCTTTTCAATTTTCCCAAATATTCCATAATTAGAATTTTTTTCTATAGTTCCAAAAACATAGCTTTTATTAATATCTGCATTTTTACTACCAGGATTTCCATCAACACTTCTGGTAAAACTAGTAACATCTGCCTCATAGCTTAATCCATCTCTTATTTCGACTTGTTGATTAGTATTAGATACATTAAGAGGATGCCCTAAAACACCATAAACACCTGTTTCAGGATCTATATAAGACAAAGTTCCAATTCCTAAAACATTCCCTTTTACATATAATCCAGTTCTATAATTTCCATTAAATAAACTTAAAACTAAATCTGTATCATATTCTTTATTATTACGACTATATGTTACATTAACTTTCCCATTTTTCATATGTTGATCTATGAGTTCAACTAATTCCTTCGTCCCAATTACTTCTTCTTTATTAACTTTCAATATTTTATCTCCAACTTGAAAATCTTGATTAATTAGTTCCCCATTAACTTTATAAAAACCAACAACCATAACACCTTTACTATTTACTTCTATTCCCAAAGTATCCCCTCCAGGTATTATATAATCGCTATAAGCAAAAACGATAAAAGGAGTTAATAAACACAAAATTCCCCATAAAATCTTTTTCATACCATCACCACTACTATTATGATGCTCAATTTATCTCAAATTAAAAAAGCAATAATTGGTAATTGCTTTTTATTGTTGATTATTATTTTGAACTGTTGATTGTGCTGATTGCTGTGGTTGTAGTGCAACAGTAGTTTGTACTGGTTGTACTGGTGCAACATTTTGACTTTGAGTCTGTGCAACAGACGTATTTACAGTCTGAGAATTAACTACAACACCATTAACATAATTTAAAGCCTTAGCAACATATTCATTAATTTTCTTAACTAATGTATTTTGACTAGCTGGTTTATTTGTTAATACAGATATTACAAAACCAATTCTTACTAATATAAACATTATAGATACTACTCCACTTGCTATATCAATAACTAAACTTATTGGTGCTGTTATTTTTGTAGCTATCAAATAATCAACTGAATCAACATAACTATTAAATGTTGTTACAAAAGAATTAATAGCTCTAAGAACTAAATTAGCACAATTAACAATTACATCCCATCCCAAAGATACAATATAATATCCAACATAGAAAGTAATGACTCTTATCGCTACATCTTTAACTTTATCTTCTACATCACAGAATAAAAACATTAATAAAACTACAAGTAATAATGTTTGCCATCCAGCGAAAATAGAAGCAACAATCATTATAGAAGCCAATCCTGAATTAATCTTTACTTTATCCATTTCTACTCTCCTCTCTACTATAAGAATTATATCATAAAAAAAGAAAGATAAATATCTTTCTTAAGAAATAATAACTTTATATATAGAACTATCAACAATAATAAATTCCTTTAAAGCAACTATATTATCCCCAACTATTTCACTTATTTTTTCATAATTATTATCATATAAAGTTAATGTATTTTCATTTTTAGTAACTCTATATTTTTCATTATAAATCAAAATATCTCCATATGAAAAATTTACTTTTTCCCCTTCTTTATTAATATAAAATTCTCTTTTATTTTCCTCTTCATCTAAATAATCAACTTTATAAACATCATTTGATACCATTTTTATATCATCTATTTTTTTTAAAGCATCTATTTTAAACTCAATAATATTATCAAAAGAATTATTTAAAATAACAATGTTTTTTTCTTTATCAACTATATACATAACCTCATCACAATTAAAATAAATTTGTGTTATATTTTTTTCAATATTATTTCCTTCTATAACATATAAATTATGCTTGTCAAATTCAGTTCCATTATTCAATTCCATATTATTATTTACAACAACTATTTTATTATCAATCCCATATAAATTTATACTATTAACTTTATTTCTAAAGTCATAATTTATCAAACTATCATAGTTCATTTTAAAACCAGTAACATTATTATAATTTTTGTCAAATAGAGCCATCTTATTATCTTTAACAAATAAATAATACTCATTAAATCTTGCTATAACATCATAGTTAAATTTAACCTTAATTTTATTATCAATATCAACAATTCCATATTTGTCTTTATTTGATATAGCTATAAAAGTTTCATTTTTAGCATTAATAATATTTTTGTATTGATAATCTATTATTTGTTTTCCATTAAAATCAATAACTCCCATCAAACCATCAATATCTTTTACAACTAAATATTTATCACTAAATGTGTAATAAACTCCATCTGTATTATAATCAGCAATAATAGATTTATTTTCTAAAACCATCTTTTCTTTACTATCCAAATTAATAATATTCAAGACATTTTCTTCAATACTAGCAAATCCTATAATATACTCATTTTTATCATCTATAAAGATAAGAGGCTTAACATATAAAACATTATCATAACTATTGTAATAACTTATCTTTTCTCCATCAAATATATAGCAATTTAATACGTTATTAATATTGTTATATATTAAATAATTGCCATTCTTCATTTTATAAATATTATCATAAGTTATTTCTTCTATATTCTTTACGATTTCATTACCTTTATCATCAATTATTACACTTATTTTATTATTTATGGGTTCTTTAGAATAAGAACCTATAAAATAGTTTTCATCTAATAAAGTCAACCTATAATCAGAAGAATATATTTGATTCAATTTAACATTTATATCATTCTTATTCCTTTTATCATTTATAAAAATAGAATATATTACAAAAACTATTACAAGAAGTAATAAAGCTATTATAATTCCAACAACAATATATTGGTTTTTCTTTTCTCGTTCCATTCTACATCACTCCATAAAATTATAACATTTATTAGAAATTTAAAAAAGGTGATTTTACTCACCCTTTTCAATATAAACATATTCTTTTTGTGTTAAATAATATAAAATATTATCTCCATTTATCTTAAAATACATTTCATCATTAACATCTTTTACATCCAATTTAGCAACAACATCATCATCAATACTATAAGATACTTCTTTTTTAGAATCTATATAATTAATTGTAACACCTTTTACTAAAGCTGAATAATCTTTCAAGCTTTCAATCTCTTCTCCAGTTTCATAATCAAAATACACAAAACTATCAAACCATACTCTTATAGTATTTCCATTTACCAAACTTACTATAGCTCTTCCATTATAATCATAACTACTTATATCCACACTAACAATTTCATTTAATTGTTGATCATAAAATGTATACATTCTTTTCTCTTTATCAAATGAATATATCATATTCGATTCAGAATCAACAAAAAACTCATCAGCTTGAATAACTTTATATGTTCCATCACTATTTATTACATAAGTTTCGTGTTTTGGATATTCAATATTATTTTGATATTCCATATTATTAATAGTTAAAATATATTTATCATTAATCTTTCTAGAAATAAATGTATTATATATTTCTTTTCTAGCATTATAATTGTAAGATAAATTTTCACTAGATTTTTGATAATCAAAATCATATTTACTTATTAATTTATAATCGCTATCCATAATAGCCATCTTACCATTTTTAGAAACTACATAATAATCTTCATTTCTATCAATAAAGTCATATTCAAAATTCACTATCTTTTTAAGTTTGTTTGTTATAACTCCGGCCTTACCATTTTTTAGTGCAATATAAGTATCATTACCATTTGTGTATAATCCCTCATACTGTGGTTTAACTAAAACAGTATTTGTTTCGATATCATAAATACCATAATTATTTGTTCTAACTCCAGTAGCAAACTCTCTAATAATAATATATCTAGAATCATATGTAATAATATCACTAGTATTTACACCTAAATCTTCATAATCTCCTACTAAAACAAAACCAGTTTGTTTAATCATTTTATTACTATCAAGTTTATAAATATATGTTTCTGCTATTTCTTTAAATTCATCATCATATACATCTTTAAATCCTTTAAAACCTACTAATAAAGTAGAATTACTTGTTTTATCTTCATATAATATTTCAGAAAAATAAACGTTTTGTTCTGATAAAGAAATATCTTCTTTTAACTTTTTATCTTCTAATTTATAAATATGAATAACATTTTCATTTTCTGCTTCTTCATACTTTATTACATATATATTTCCGTCAGAACCTTCTCTAACATAATCAAATTCAATTTCACCTTCATATAAAATATCAGTTTTTTTATCCATAATTTTATATAAAACATTATCTTTAAATTCAATTATAAAACTTTCATTTACAATATCAATATTATGATCTTTCAACGATGTGTATTTTATTGTTTTATAACCAGAAACTTTCTTTTCTTCTTTATAGCTATTTGCAGTTTTCTCACTATTATAAATATGTGTAAACCAATACCAACATCCAAAAACTATTATTCCAATAATTAAAGCTAAAATCAAAAATGCTTTTATTTCATCCAAAACCTTATTAGTTTTTTCAACTTTTTCTAAATTTCTAATTTCTTCTTTTTTTATTTTTTTCTTTTCAGTTTTCTTTTCTTCTTTATCTATTATTTCTACATCTTCAATTTTGGCATTTTTTATTTTTTTCTTCATAATATACCTCTTATTCTATTTAACCACATTATAACATTAATATATTAAAAAAAGAAGACTATTCTTCTACTTCAAAGTCTTCTAAAGCACCATTTTCTTTCAATATTTGATTAACTTTTTCAGTTGCATTATTTAACTTATCACTGCAAGACTTAGCAAGTTTCATTGCATCACTATATTTTTCAATAGCTTTGTCTAAATCAACATTTCCACTTTCTAATTCTTTTACAATATTTTCTAATTCAATTAAACTTTCTTCAAATGTTTTTTCATTTCTTTTTTCTACCATTTTATTCTATCTCCTTTACTACGGCTTTTAAGTTCCCCTCATGCATTCTTACACATATCATATCATCAACATTTATATCTTTAGTTGTCTTTATAACTTCTCCATCATGAGTAACTAAACTATATCCTTTACTTAATATATTTAAAGGATTGAGCAACTCTAATTTATTAATCATTATATCATAACGATACTGATTATTATCTATATTAGATTTTATCAATTTTTTAAGTATATCCTGTAAATTATTCATTTTTTCTCTTTTAACTTCATAAGCTAACAAAGGATTTTTTAATACATAATTTCCTTTTACATTATTTAATCTAACTCTATAATCATCAATGATTTTACTAATATAACTATTTAACCTATCAATATATGTATCAAGCTTTTGTTCTTTTACTTCATATAAAGCAAGTGGATTTTTTAATACATAAGAATTCTTTATTGTATCTACTCGCTTAGTATTATAATTAATAATGCTTTTAATATTTTCATTAATTCTTATTGTATATTGATTTATTAAAGTTTTTAAATCAAATAAGTTTGGCACTGCCATTTCTGCCGCCCCAGTCGGCGTAGGTGCACGTAAATCTGCAACAAAATCAGCTATCGTAAAGTCTATTTCATGCCCTACCGCTGATATTACTGGAATTTTAGAATTATATATTGCTCTGGCAACAATCTCTTCATTAAACGCCCATAAATCTTCAATAGATCCGCCACCACGACCACATATAATAACATCTAAGTCAAAGTCTTGCGCCCTATTCAACTGAGTAACTATACTTTCTTTTGCACCTACTCCTTGTACTAAAGCCGGAAACAAAATAGTTTCACAAATAGGATATCTACGTTTTATAGTACTTAAAATATCTCTTATAGCAGCTCCTGTTGGTGCAGTTATAATTCCGATTTTTTTAGGGAATCTTGGAATTTGCCTTTTATGTTCCTTATTAAAAAGTCCTTGTTCTTCTAACATTTTCTTTAACTTTTCATATTCTAAATACAAATTTCCAATTCCATCTAAATCCATTTGTTCAACATATATTTGATACCCACCAGTAGCTTCATAAACAGTTACTCTACCACTAACTAATACTTTCATTCCGTCTTCTGGTTCAAAATTAATATTCTTAGCATTAGTTGCAAACATAACTGCTGCAATTCTACTATTTTCATCTTTTAAAGTAAAATAAAGATGTCCTCGGCTATGATGTTTAAAATTACTTATTTCACCTTTAATATATACTCTATTAAGTTCTGGCTTACTATCAAACATATTTTTTATAGCTCTATTTAAAGCTGTAATACTATAATATTTTATATCCATAACATCACCATTCATACTTAATCTATTATAGCAAACATTCGTTTCATAAACAAGAAAAAATAACAATTAAATAATTGTCATTTTTTTAATAATTTTCTTACATTTTCTTCATTTTCTAATATATACTCTTTTTCCTTATCAATATCAAGTTCCCTTCCAAAATGATTAATGCAAGGTATATAATAGCCTCTATCAGCTAATACATCTTTCCATCTTTTAATTTTATCATAGACAAGTACCAACCTTTCATCAACATCATTAAGTAAGTCTTTCATCTCATCATCATAATCGTCATCATGAAATATTTGAAACTCTTTATATTGTAAAAATGAAAAAATATCTGTTGCTGGTGTTCTATAAGGCAACATTATCGCTATTGCTTCACATAAACAAATAGGTTCTTGCACACATACTTCTTCACTTAAACTATGTGCTCTATCACATATCATTTTCCCATTTACAATATTTTCATCAAATACCCACGAAGGATTACCAATAATATGTTCTAAATAAGCAGAAAACTCTCCGTTGAAAAATGATCCACCATAAGATGGTAATTCTGTCATTGAATGTTGTGCTAAAAAAACACTATCACTATCAGATTTATAAAGGAAATCATATTCGCTTGGAAAAACATCTTTTAACATATTACCAGGATAAATATACCCGCTATCAAGCATTAATTTAAGACGTATAAATTGTCTATCTTCTAAACTTAATAAAGCATTTTTTTTACGTATAGGAACAATACTATGAAAAAAACATCTTATCAAATTAATAGTCATATTAATTTAAAACTCTCTTTTTCACTTTGGACAAGGCATATGGAACACTTCTAACAATTCCATTAGTTTTAATTCCTTCAACAATTTGATTTTTACTTTCTTGGCTATTCTTAAATATTAAAAAAGTTCCTATATTAATTCTTACTATATCTAAACAACTATAATCTGTTCCCATATCATTTAAAAATTTCAACAAGCTAACGGGCAATTCATTTCTTCTTTCAAGAATTCTATCATGATTAATATAAACCATGCCATTCTCCATAATTGATATATAATCTTCATTCAACGGATAAGTTGAAATAAACTTATCAAAACTACCATTCACAATATTACTAACCTTATTAGGATTTTCTGCAAACATCATTCTAGCATCCCCAACATAAGATAAACTAACAATTCTTCTATATATTTCTGTAACATTTGTAAGAGCATCACAAAACAAACAAGCTACCATCAATGCACAATTTCTATTGTAATCTATACTTTTTCTAATATCTTCATTACTTTTAATTTCTAAAACAGGTTTATGAAATCTCCCAGCCACAAAAATGTTATCCCACTCACCTAATCCTCTTAAAAAGTCAGTAAGCTCTACAACACCATACTTAAAATAAAATCCTCTTTCATATATATTACTTAAATAAGTTATATTATTTTTTCCTTTTATCCTTGCAACAGATTTCATATTAAAATGTATTTTCCCCATTAAAGAATAATCTTGTTGATTAATTTTCATATTTTCTTGATGCCATTTACTTAAATCATCAACAATAAAGATAATATCTGTTTGTGGAATGTCTTTTCTCTCAGTACGAGTTTCTTGTTTAAATACTCCTGAACCATAGCCATATATTCCAATGGATTCAGGTCTATTATAGGCAAAATGCTCAATTATATCCTTTTTCTCCACAAGAATTCCCCCTTAGTGAATATTATTATAGCATATTAGCCTTTTTTTACCAGAAAATATCTTATCCTATGTAAACACTATTATTATAAATTTTATCCAATCTTTCATCTGGATATTTTAAATCTATTGTTTCTTCTATTTTATTCCTAGCTTTTATACCTTTTCTTCTCTCTTTCTGCCTATAAGCAGCCAAAATTGATAAAATAACATCCAAAGAAAAAAAACAAAAACTACTAAAGTCACAATCTTCATTACAATATCATTAAAATTTGCAAATAACAATTTCTCAAAAAAACTTAATTTTTTTACAAAAAATACCGAAAATAATCCAAATGCTAAAGAATACAATAAGTTTACTCTACCATTTATATTAAAAGGAATACTAGAATAATCCCATGACTTAGTATGAAATATTTTCTCCTGAATATAACTACTTATATATTCAATAATTGTTGCAACAATCATCCCAATTATAAATACCTTCGCTAAATCATAATCAACACCATTAGCAATGACAACAATAAAAGTTGCAGCTATGCCATATATCGGTATCATTGGTCCATATATAAGACTTTTTCTAATTTGAAAACATTTATTCTTTATTAAACACCACAATTCCTCCACAAAACATCCCATTACAGAACCAATCATAAAAATCCAAAAAAGTTTAATTAAATTTTTCATTTACTACTACTCCTTAATTATCATTTACTTTTTTTATTTACATATAATTCATAAAACAATTTTTTGAAATTTAAAATATCCATATACATTTTATGTTTAAACTACATCTCCTTCATTTGCTATTCTCAAATTATTTTCCATACACAATAATTCTGTCATTTCCTCATCAATTTTATTTAATTCATCACTAATAATTCTCAATCTTTTAGAGACAACACCTTTACCATATTCACTTTTGTAATTAAGTTTATGATCTAAAGAAGCCCATAAATCCATCGCCATAGTTCTTATCTGTATTTCAGCTTTAACCATAACCTTCTCATTAATAAGTTCAACAGGAACAAGTACAATCATATGATAGCTTCTATAACCACTTTTTTTCGGATTTGATATATAATCTTTTTCTTTTATTACTTTAATAATATTACTATTTTTTATTATATTTATAAGTTCAAAAACATCAGAAGGAAAAGAACATATTATTCTAATACCCACAATATCATTAATATATTCCTCAACATTTTCTAAAGTAAAATCAAGATTATTCTTTTCTAACTTATGAATAATGCTCTCAGCAGATTTTATTCTGGTTTTTATATGTTCAATAGGATTATATTTCTTTATATATTTAAAATCGTCGTTAATTATTTGAAGTTGTGTTTCTAATATCTTTAAAGCTGATATATATTTAATCATAATATTATCAAGCTTCTCTAATTCTTGATTAATTGCTTCCAATTTATTCCTCCTCTAAATAAAATTATATTCTAAAATATTTATTATTTTCTTATCAAAAAATTAAAAATAATTAAAACCACAAAAAAAGAAGTTGATCAACTATATAAAATCAACTTCAGGGTACTTCATTAATTTACCATAACCATTATAACATTATATTTTAGTAAATAAATATATTTTCTTTATATTATTATTTATTTACGTAAAGTAATATTATTTTAATTTGTTTAATCTATCAAGTACTACTTGTAACTTAGCTTCTTCTTGTGCTAAACTTTCTCTTTCTTGATTAACTATTTTTTCTGGAGCTTTTGCAACATAATTTTCATTTGCAAGTAACTTACTACGTCTTGCAATAGATGCCTCTAAAGAATCTTTTTCTTTAGTTAAATTTTCTAACTCTTCACCCTTTTGTTTAGAATCATCATAGCAAATAAATAATCTATATTTATCTAAAGTCACTTCTAAGTTTCCACTCATTGAACTTTCATTAACTATTTTATCAGTTAACTTAAGCATCTTTAAGATAAGTTCATTATCTATATCAGTAATAACTTCAAAATCACTGCCAATGCCACTTTCTGCTTTTTTATTTCTAAACATTGCAATGTATTCAATTATTGTATCTACCTCTTTTTTATCTTCATTAAACACATATTCTTTTCTATATTTAGGATATTCACTTACCATAATTGAATCAGCATCTTTGATTGGCAACATTTGATAAATTTCTTCAGTAACAAATGGCATAAATGGATGTAACATCTTTATAATACCGGTTAATACATATGTTAAAACACTCCTAGTACCAATACTATCTAAATTAAATTTAGCAAATTCAATATAACTACTACAGAAGTCATCCCAAATAAAGTCATATAATTCAGTACCAACTAAATTAAGTTCATATTTATCCATATGCTTAGTAATACTCTTAACTACATTCTCGTATTTAGTTAAAATCCATTTATCTTCCATTCTTAAGTTAGATAAGTCAATACTTTCTAATCCTTCTATATTAAGTAATACGAATCTCGAAGCGTTCCATAACTTATTTATAAAATTCCATGTACTAGCAACCTTTTCTTTATCAAATCTTAAATCAGTACCTAATGCAACATCAGTTGCTAGATAAAACCTTAACGAATCTGCTCCATATTCATCTATTAAATCCATTGGATCTACACCATTACCTAAACTCTTAGACATCTTACGTCCTTCTTTATCACGTATAAGTCCATGAATTATACAATCTTTAAATGGTCTAGAACCAGTAATATGCTCTGCTTGGAATACCATTCTAGCTACCCAAAAGAATATAATATCATAAGCTGTAACTAACACATCATTAGGATAATATCTTCTCATATCTTCTGTATTTTCTGGCCATCCTAAAGTACTAAAAGGCCATAATGCTGATGAGAACCAAGTATCAAGTACGTCTTCATCTTGGCGCCATCCTTCTCCCTTAGGAGCTTCCATACCTACATATATTTCATCATCTTTATACCAAGCAGGAATTCTATGTCCCCACCATAATTGTCTTGAAATACACCAATCATATGATATTTCCATCCAGTGATTTAATATCTTCTCAAATCTTTCTGGTACAAAGTTAACTTTTTCATCTTTTTTTGTTTGAGTTTCTAAAACATGCTTAGATAAGTTCCCCATCTTAACAAACCATTGCTTAGACAAGTATGGCTCAACCATAACCCCAGTTCTTTCACTATGTCCAACTGAATGAGTCATTGGTTCTATTCTAATAAGTAAGTCTTCACTCTCTAAATCTTTAAGTAGTTCTTCTCTACACATTTCTCTACTCATACCCTGATACTTACCAGCATTAGAGTTCATTGTAGCATCAGGATTCATAACAATAATTCTCTCTAAATTATGTCTATTACCTACTTCAAAATCGTTAGGATCATGTGCAGGAGTAATCTTAACAACACCAGTTCCAAACTCTGGATCAGCATGTTCATCACCTATAATAGGAATTGCTTTATTAACAATAGGTAATATTACATTCTTACCAATTAAATCTTTATATCGATCATCTTCAGGATTAACAGCTACAGCAGTATCCCCAAATAATGTTTCAGGTCTAGTTGTTGCAACATCTAAATATTCATCTGTACCTTCTATTTTATATTTCAAATGATAGAAAGCCCCTTCAACATCTTTATAAATAACTTCTTCATTTGACAAAGCTGTTTGTGCTTGAGGATCCCAATTTATTATTTTCTCTCCTCTATAAATAATTCCTTCATTATAATAATCAACAAATACCTTAGTAACTGCTTTATTTAAGCCCTCATCTAAAGTAAATCTCTCTTTATTATAATCAACTGAAATACCTACCTTTGCCCATTGATCTCTAATATTTCCACCATATTCATGAGTCCAATCCCAACAAGCTTCTAAGAACTTTTCTCTTCCATATTCATATTTATCAATACCTAAATCTTTTAACTTTTTAACTACTTTAGCTTCAGTAGCTATTGCTGCATGATCCATGCCAGGTAACCACAAGCAATCGAATCCTTGCATTCTCTTATAACGAATAATAATATCTTGAATAGATACATCCATTGCATGCCCTAAATGCAATTTACCAGTAACATTTGGAGGAGGTATAACTATGCAAAACGGATCTTTGCTTTTATCTCCGCTATCAAAATAACCCTTATTTTTCCAATCATTATATTTATTTTCTTCTATTCTCATATGATTATATTTAGTTTCTATTTCTTTCATATTTTTCAATCCTTTCATTTATATATTTTATAACTTCTTCATATGCTTCCATAAACTTTTCATTATCTTTTATCGATTCATGAAATTTTATAAAATTGTTTTTATATTCTTCTAAAACAATATCATAATATATATTAAATGCAAAACCATATTGATTAATAATAAAATCATTTCTCGTTTTGGCATATTTTCTATCAATAAGACCATGTTTTTTAAAAGAATCTAACATTTCCTTACTGACTCGACTACCATCTTCAATTACTCTTCCCGTCATAGCTACCATTATGTCAATTTTATCAACATCTCTAATAAGTCTTGCATGCTTAATCATTCTCTCATCACGAATATTAGGAATATCCATTTTATTATGATTTTTAATTGCAAACTCAATTATTGGATACCAGTCTTCCTCATTTGTAAACCTTTTTATTTCATCTTTCTTAAACAACTGTTCAACACTATAATCAGCATGATCAATTGTTGCTACATCATTAAAACTATCATAAACTCTTAATTGTTCAAATCTCCCAATATCATGTAATAAACCAATTAAAGTGGCCAATTCTATATCTTCCTCATTAAAATCAAGTAATTTTGCATATTTATTAGAAAGTTCCATAACTCTCTTTGAATGTTCAAACTTACCCTTTATCTTAACATTTAACAAATCATAAGTACTAACATATTTTTCAAATTCATCAAGATAATGATTATATTGTCTCATCAGTATTCCCCTTTCTATCAAAATAAAAAAAGCTATAAACTTAAGGACGAGTATAAACCCGCGGTACCACCTTAATTTATAACTATTGTTATACATCTCAAATATTTAACGCATATTAACGGACAAATGTCTACTCCCAAGCAACCTTCATCTATCTTTCATATTCTTTTCCACCACCCAAGAACTCTCTATTACTTCCGATTAGATTACTCCTCTTGTTCAACGTAACTAAAAGTATTATAAATCAACTAATATTTAAAAGCAATAAAATTTTATTGAGTAAAAAAAATAAATAAGTTATAATTATATAAGAGAATAATAAAGTGAGGTGGCTTATATGGCACTACGTGAATTTGATTTTGAAAAAGAACCTACAGTTAGTATAGTTAAAAAAATATTAACTGATTCAATAAAAATGAAAGCAACAGACATTCATTTCGATCCAACTGCCGATGAACTTATAATAAAATTTAGAATAAATGGTGAATTAACTGAATACTCTACTGCACCAGATAATGTAAAAACTAACATTATTACCAGAGTAAAAATTCTATCTGGTATGAATATTACAGATTCTTTAGTTCCACAAATAGGAACAATTAATTTTGAACTAGATAGTAAATCTCACAACATGCGTGTTTCTTCATTGCCAATAATTGATGGTGAAAAATTAGTTGTCCATATTTCTAATTATGCCAAAAATATTAAAAGTATAAGTAGAATTGGTTTTAATAATAATGATGTCAAAAAAATAAAAGAATTATTAAAAGAATCACAAGGAATTATTCTTGTCACAGGAACAGCTAGCTCTGGTAAAACAACTACCCTATATTCAATTCTTAAAGAATTAAATAGTAAATCTAATAATATAATTTCTATTGAAGATCCTATAAAAATGAAAATAAAAGGAGTCAATCAAGTTCAAATTTCTCCAGAAAAAGGTTTGACATACCGTAATCTTCTACGAAGCATTTTATTGCAAGATCCAAATATAATTGCAATTAACGAACTTGTTGATGACGAAACAACCAGAATGGCTCTAAGAGCTTCTCTATCAGGTCGTCTTGTTATATCTACTATGAATACTAAAACAGCTTATCAAACAGTTGATACATTACTTAATATGGAAGTTGAAAACTACCTTTTAGGGTCTAATTTAATTGGAATAATATCTCAAAGATTAGTAAAAAAGCTATGTCCAACATGTCGTGAAAAAAAGAAGATAAGTAACTATGAAGCCAAAATAATCAAAAACATTTTAGGTGAAGAAGTAGAAGAACTATATTACCCAAAAGGATGCGAAGAATGCAAAAATGGTTACGTTGATCAAATACCTATTGCTGAAGTTATAAAAGTTGATAATGAATTAAGAAATGCTATTTCAAATAATAGAAATCGTAAACTAATCAGAAACATAATATATGAAGAAAATAATAACATTTTAAAAGATGGTTTACAAAAGGCAATTAATGGTGACACATCGTTTGAAGAAATAATAAGAATAATGGATTTAAAATTAGATTTAACTGATGATAATAAAAAACTTGAAGATATCATTTTAGGCAAAGATATCGAAGAAGACGTTGAACCAGAAAATGAAACTAATATTATTAAAGATAAAGGAAATGAAATAGCAAAAAAAAGTGAGAACATCGAAGAAAATAAAATAAAATATGAAGAAATAGAAAAAGATAATAAAAATAACGAGAAAAACAATAAAGATGAAGAAAAAGAAACAACAAAAATTGCTGAATCAATTAATGAAATCAAAAATAATGATGAAGAATTGCAAAATATACTATCAACAATAATTGAAAATGAAACAAAAAAAGCCGAAACGCCTAAAAAAGAAGAAAAAGCTAAACCAATTGAAGAAAAAACTAAATCAACAGCAAAACCAATCGTAATAACAGACGATGATGACGATGATGACTTCAACTACGGAGATTCTTACATCAATAATTTTTAAAAGAACATTTTATGTTCTTTTTTTTATAAAAAAAGTAACTTAACGTTACTTAAAAATGATTGATAAAAAACTATTTATTGGTTCCATAAAAACAAAGACTAAATATAACCCTGTAACCAAAAAAGGACCAAAGGGAATTTCTCTACTCTTATCTGTTAAAGAATAATATACTGCACAAGGAAAAGCTAAGAAGGACCCTATAACCAACGAAACTATACTAAGTCTAATTCCCAACATAAAACCAAAAAGCATTGATAATTTAATATCTCCCCCACCTAATGACTCTTGTTTAAATATTCTATTTCCTATATATCTTATAATCATCATAAAAATAAAAATCAATATACCACTACAAAATGAAATTAAAAAAGTTTCAAACCCAAAAACCGTAAATTTCATTGCTAGAATAATAATGCTAAATAAAAATAAAGGTCCATCTAAAATAACATAATATTTAAAATCACTAACATATATTATTAAAGAAAGAATTGTTAAGATAATCATTATCATCATTTCATAGCTAAATCCATATATCATATAAGAAAAAGAAAATAACATTCCCGATATTATTTCAAGAACAGGATACATCATAGATAACTCTTTCTTACAATAGTGACATTCACCACGTGAAATAAAGAAAGACACTATAGGAATTAATTCATACCATTTATAAATGTTATTACAATTATCACAACAATTAAAATATTCTTTTATTTTTAATGGACCTTTTAATCCAATAATAACAGATACCATTCCCGTAAGAATTCCAACTACGAATAATAAACATATTACATATATATCAAAAAGCATAATATCACCTTTTACAACCCATATTCTTAATTAAGTATATCATAAAATAAACTATTATTCATATAATATATTGGTGATAGATATGAATAATAGTCTTTCCCTTTTAAAAGTTGTCAATGGAATATCAAAAACCTTAAATATCGCCAACCAAATGATTCCCCTATATAAACAAGTTAAACCATTAATATCAAATTCTGGAAAAGTTATTTCTTCTATTAAAAATTTTGCATCCAATAACAATAATAAAGAATACACTAAACCGGAAACATCAACTTTTACGGATACTAAACCAGAAAATACAATTTCTTACAATTCTCCTACTTTCTTTCTATAAAAAAAACTATTTTTGAGATAAAATAGCTTTTTTTAACTGATTTAATTTCTTTAATGCCATTAGTTTTACTCTTATTGCCGTAAAAGGTATCTTTTTTAAAATACTTTTTTCATATTGTAACATATAGTTATTATAATCACTATTACTTAAAAAACCATATTTTATTTGTATATCAGTATTTTTTTCATTACTTTTTACAAACTTACAAGTAACATACCATTTATTCTTATCATAAGTATAACTTTCATCTTCTAAAAAATAGCCTTTTTCATTCATTTTACTTCTTAACAATTCGTGATCATTATTAGACTGAATTATTAACTTTTGAATGTTCTTTATTTTTTCACTATTTTCTAAAATATGTAATATCGTACTAGTTCCCATACCAGATATAACTAATGTATTAATTCCTTTTAAGTTTATATCTTTCACTCCATCACTTAAAACAGTTTCAATATTCATATTTCTTTTTTTTATATTTCTTATTGCACTATTTAAAGCATTTTGATTAATATCACTAGCAATAACTTTTTTTACTTTATTTTTTTCTACCAAATAAATACCTAGTAATCCATGATCACATCCAACATCAACCAATGTATCCTTTTTATTAACAAATTCTGCTATAGCTTTTAATCTTTTACTTATCTTAGTCACTTAAGAAATCTTTTAATTTTTTAGCTCTAGATGGATGTCTTAATTTTCTTAAAGCTTTAGCTTCAATTTGTCTTATTCTTTCACGTGTAACATTAAACTTTTTACCAACTTCTTCAAGAGTATGACTAGTCCCATCAACTAAACCAAATCTTAACTCTAAAACCTCTTGTTCTCTTTCTTGCAAAGTCATCAAAACATTTTTAATTTCTTCTTTTAAGATTTCATTTGTAGCATATTCTTCTGGACTCATGCTTCTTTCATCTTTAATAAAATCACCCAAATGTGAATCATCTTCTTCACCTATTGGTGTATCTAATGATACTGGATCTTGACTAATCTTCATTACTTCTCTTACTTTTTCAACAGTAATACCCATCTTTTCTGCCAATTCTTCTTCACTTGGTTCTCTATTAAGTTCCAATGTCATTTGTCTTTGAACTCTTGCCATTTTATTTATTGTTTCTACCATATGAACTGGTACACGAATTGTTCTAGCTTGGTCAGCTAATGCTCTTGTAATAGCTTGTCTAATCCACCAAGTAGCATATGTACTAAACTTATACCCTTTTCCGTAGTCAAATTTCTCTACAGCTTTCATAAGACCAATATTACCTTCTTGAATTAAATCTAAGAATAATAATCCTCTGCCAACATAACGCTTTGCAATAGATACAACCAAACGTAAGTTAGATTCAGCAAGTATATTTTTTGCAGCTTCATCACCATTTGCAATTTTTACTGATAAATCTAATTCTTCTTCACTACTAAGAAGACTTATACGTCCTATTTCTTTTAAATACATTCTAACAGGATCATTAATATTTATATCTTTAGTTATCTCTTCATCAGATAAAACTAAATTTTCTTCTTCATCTTCTAATTTTTTAGGTCCATCACTACTTCCACTTTCATCCGCTACTACTTCAATTCCATTTTCCATTAAAGTGTTATAAAGTTGATCTAATGAATCATTATCAATATCTAACCCTTTTAAAGATTCAGCTAATTGCTCGAAAGTTAATATATTATTATTTTTCTTTCCTAATTCTACCAAATCTTTAATTCTGTCTTCAAAACTTTTAATTTCTACCATATCTACACTTCCTCTTTTTTAAGCTCAGCAATTTGCAAAGCAATTTTCATCTTTTTGTCAACATCTAGCTCTTTTTTCATTATGCTCTTTAGTCGTTTTATCTCATTTTTTGTTACAATTTTTAAAACGGCTGATATATATTCATCCATAGCTTCTATTGTTATTTCATCATTAATTGATTCGTTTACAATTTCCATTACTTTATCCTTTATCGTAACATTATCTGTCACATAAGTAATAAAATCTGCTATAGTAATTTTCTTATTTTTTTCCCAAAAATATACAATTTCATTCGCTAATTCTCTATATAATGATTCACTAAAGAAACCTAATCTTTTTTGATAATTCTTTATATATTCTTCCCCATTCATCATAAAATAAAGAATTTTCTCGGAACCAATTGTATAAGCGTCTTTTTTTTGTTTTTCTTGTTTTGGAATTTCTTCAAATTTTTTAATTTCAACTGGCTTCATTTGCTCTAATCTACTTTTTAACACATCTAAAGATATATCATAGTCTTTACTTAACTTATTAAGTGTTACTTCTCGCAAAATAGAGTCACCATTATTAGATAAATTTTTAAGTACATCATTAATGTAATTAGTTAAGTCTTCAACATTATTTAAATCTTTATTTTGCTTTAAATAATTCATTTTAAATTCAAAAAATGTAAGCGGGTTATTAACATTATGAATAAAAGATTCTCCACCATTTGCTAAAATATATTCATCTGGGTCCTTTTTTCCACTCAATCTTATAACAAATGTTTCAATATCATTTTTAACTAATTCTTCACCATTATTTAATGTTGCAGTTAAACCAGCATTATCATTATCCAAACATAATATAACTTTAACTCTTAATTTTTTTAACAACTGAATTTGTTCATTAGTCATTGCAGTACCTTGTAGCGCAACAACATTTTTTAAACCAATAGAAGCGATTCTTATTGCATCCATAAATCCTTCTACTACAATTATTTCTTTTTCTCTTTTAGCTATTGTTTTAGCATTATGATAATTGTATAATGTTTCTCCCTTTTTAAATATCTTGGATTCTCTGCTATTCATATATTTAGAAACATCTTTTTCTCCTCGATAAACTCGAGCACTAAAACCTACTATATTTCCATCTTTATCCCACAATGGAAACGTTATTCTTCTCGAAAACATATCATATATTTTGCCATTAACACTATTAACTAATCCTATTTCTAGTAATTTTTTACTATCATAATTCTTTTTAATCAATAAATTATACAGAGAATCATTACTATCTAAGCTAAGACCTATACCAAATTCTTTAATTATTTCTTCATCTATCCCACGCTCTTTTAAATAATTAATTGCTACTTCGCCTACTGAAGTTCTTAAATTGTTCGCAAAAAACTTCTGACTCAATTCCATTATTTCTTTTTCTTCTGAAAAAGCTGGTGTGAAATTACTGATATAAGCATTTTTAGATAATTCCATTCCACATTTATTCGCAACAATTGAAACAGCTTCAATAAAAGAAACGTTTTCAAATTCTGAGACAAATGTAAAAACATTCCCTGTTGCTCCACATGAGAAACATTTATAAATTTGTTTTTCTTCTGAAACACTCATACTTGGTGAATGATCATCGTGAAATGGGCAAACACAAACATAATTTTTTCCACGTTGCGTTAAAGGGATGTAACTGCCAACTATATTAACGATATTTGCTTTAGCTCTAATAGCATTTATTTCATCGTTACTTACAAAGGCCATAAAATCACCCCTCTACTTATAATTATTATAGGTAACCCCTCAATTTCCTTTTTTTTCAAGCAATTTTTTCAAAAAAATCCCAAATTCTTGAATATTTTACCACATTTTCGCGATTTTGACCAAAAAAACTTCAAAATTATTAAAAATAGACAAAAAAAAGAAGCTATTAAAAGCTCCTGCTAAATATTTAAAAATACATCTTTTTTATTCCTAATATTAAAGTAAATAAAATACTCAAATAACCTAACTCTAAACTAAAATCTACACTAGTCCTAGGTGGTAAAATAATTTCCTCAGAAGAATCTTCTGGTTCTAAAACAACTTCATCATTCTCAATATAATAATTATATAACTCTTTTTTATGTATAGAACTTTCATCAACAATCTTCTCACTATAATCATCTGCCACCGTATAATTTTTCAAGCCACTAACTTGATGTATATCATATTTTCCATATCCAAGAGTATAATTAGTATAACCATTTTCTAAAGTACTTATTGTCGTCACTAAATTTCCTTTAACATCTCTTATTTCAAATTTAGCATCTCTTTCAAATCCACACAGATTATCCTTACATGCATATTTTATTATTTCAATATCATTTCTTATTAATTTATTATACAAAATTGTTGTTACCTGAGGATTCATCTTATTAATCGTTACATTATAAACTTTAGTATCATTTCTATAGCCCTTCCCTACACTAACTTGTGTAATTGTATAATCACCATATGGTAAATCTACGCTTTTATAAATTAATGGCTTACTATCTGTACATACTTTATCTACAAATTGTTCTTCCTTTCTAATTTCATAACAAGTATCTTTTAAATCACTTTCAATAGTATAAACACTATCATCATCTCTAATATCAAGACTTATATTTCCTTTACTAACATCAACATCAATAAAATATTCAGGATTTACTACATTACCTGGTCTAATTAAATCTTGACTACTCACACTATCATAAATTACTACATTATTATCATAATAATTGCTTTTTCTTCTAACACCTATTCTTCCACTATTTGTTAATCCTTCAATAACTAAATCATTATCAAAATTGAAATACTCATAATCTGTATTAATAATATAGTCCTTTATAACCCCATCAATTTTTAATGTATCACCATAATTTATTTCATATTTTTTAACAAACTCAGGAACATAATCATGTCTTAAAACCTCACTCATTATTTCATTAATTTCATTTTCATATTTACTAATTCTTGATCCATTTAATTTATTTGTAAAATAAATATCTGCTTTTTCATCTACTGTCTTCCATATTAAATATTGTGTAATAACATACCACTTATCTTCTAATCTTCCAGTGTATCCATATCCATAGTATACGATAAGTTCTATTCTTCTTTTTTGTTCACTTGTTAAATTGCCATAACCCATTAAATCTCCAGAATATTCATTATAACTTTGTCCTGTTTTAAAATCGACAAACGGTTCTAAACAATAAACAATTCTTCCTTGACTATCTTTAATAAACTGCATTGTCATATAGTATGTTTTTTTATCCTTTACTTTATTAATATATTCTCCATTAATAAAACTTCCTTCTACAAAAGTTTCAGCTTTTACTTCATTACAAATAAAAAAACACATTGCTACTAATAACATTCCTACCAAAATTTTTTTCATAGTTTCTCCTTTCTTATTTTTAAAATATCAAATTTCACTTCATATATTTTCACCTCTCACCCTATATATTCTCCATTAATATAGTAAAATCCTTCTTTTTTTTAAAAAAACTTTTTTACCCATTTTTTTCTTCCCAATAAATTTTTTTCCAAAAAAAAATAACTAAAAAATAGTTATTTTAACTTTACATATTCATTAAAAATATTAGCAATCTCTTCTATTTCTTTTATCACCTTTATCTTTGGAATATGAATAAATATCATTTTACAATCCATATTTTCTTCATCAATATATTTTAAACCATTGTAATAAATATTATTACAAAGATAATTAGTTTGATTAGATTCAATTACCTTAAATCCTTTTTTAATCATATCATTTTTCAATTTAGAATAATCATAATTTGTTTGATATATTCTATCGCCTATTCCATTTTTTTCTATTCTAATAACATTAGAGTTTAATTTCAATTGACCGAAAGATATAATTAAATCATATTTAGTATTTTTTAACTTATTTATTAATTCTTCTACACTTTTATTAAAACTATTCGTTAAATATAGTTTATTTTTTATATCGCAATCTATATTATCCAATAATATTTTAGAAGAATTATTCTTTCCTTTAAATGCGGTAAATAAAATTCTCATAATTATTTATACTCTATTTTGTAAACAGCACCAGCATCCATTGTTAGTGTACTTAATTTAATTGAATTACCTTTTTTTAATATAAAATCTGTATCATTACTTTTTAAATTTATTCCACTTTGACTTTCTTTTTGAATACTCATTGCTTGATTTGTCTTAATTACGACAGATTTTTTATTTTCTTCTATAACTTCTATAGTTAAGACTTCATTCCAATCATTGTTAATTTTAATTTCATTACCCTTTGTTAAATCAATCTCAACAGTTTTACCTTCACTGATAGAATACTCATTCCATAAGACTTCAGTAACAATTAAATGATGAGAAACTTCTGTATCTTTATTAGTCAAAAAACCCATTCCTATAAATAAAGCAATAAAAATACCTACTCCAATAATTAAAATTTTTTTCATATAAACTCCTCTATCCCTCTAATATATATAATACAACATTTGTTACTAAAAGTAACTAAAAATAAAAAGATATTCACTAATAAAATATCTTTTTATTTTTTAACCTTTTATTAACTTTTTTACACTTTCACATAATTCATGTTTATTTTGTTTATACTGAGCATTTAACATATAAGAAAACTTAACCAATCTTTTACTATGGCTATTTCTCAAATATTTAACATTTAATATACTTCCATGGTTTCTAATTACATCATATCGAACACGATCTAATGCATCAGCATCCTTAAATAAACTAAGTAAAAAAGCAGCTCTATTTTTATCTATTTGATATTTACACATTATATCCTCATCAAAATTATCTTTAAATCCATGTGCTTCAACCAAGAAATAGACATAATCTCGAATCGGGCTATCTTGTAATACCAAATCTTTTCTAAGTAATCTAACACTTTCTACCGAATGCATATTATCGTCTTTAACTTTTCTTCCTATATCATGATACTTACTAGCTAGCAATAATATTTCTATATCTTCATCACTTAATCCATTTAATTTACCTAATAAATAAGAAAACACCCCAACTCTTTCACTATGTATTTGACCATGTTTATCATTATCAACTACTAAATCAGAAAAATATCTATTTAATAATTCATTGTCTTCCATAAAATAAGCGCATATTAAATCATCATAATTATATTGCTCTTCATCATCTATCTTATGAGGATGATTAATCTTTGCAGCATATACAGATTCTAAATCCTTATAATCGCTCTTAAGCATTCCTCTAACATATTCTAAAGTTGTCTGTTTTTTAGAAACATAATAATTTTCAACTATTTCTTCATAAGCCCTCATAATATCACTATAATAAGTTTCATAGTCAAATGTATAATCATAATTACCTAAAAATAACATTAAATCATTAATCCTATCAAAGAATAATAAATCATCTTAATAATTAGCACAAAATGCTCTTGTTTTTAATGTTGCAGAATGAGTAACCTTTGCAAAAAAAGCTACTTTTAAATATTTATTTAAAATGTTAAAAGCCCCATTTTGATCAACATGATAATACTCTTCTATTTCTTCTAACATTGGTTTAATTATATTTTTTATTTTTTTACTTTGACATAAAGAAGAAGAAACAAATAGCTTATTTATTTCTTTAATAACAAAAGAAATATCTGAATCCAATACTTGATTAATAACTATATCTCTATATCTACCTTTATCTCCAAATTGTGAATATCTTGTTGTAATATTCAAGCATTCACAATAAGGCTTACCTAAATCATGAAATAATAGCACCCACTTTAAATAAACAAGTACCTCAGTATCTAATTCAACTCCTTGATTTTTAAAGTAATTAATTACTAAATTACTCATTTTAATGCATTTTTCAATATGTGTTTTTAAATTATCGATATGTCTAGGATCTACTTGATTAATATCGCAAACATCTTTTAAAGAAGGCATAAAAATAAATAAATCCTCTAATTTAAAATCTTTTTTAAATAGCAAAAATGTCACTTCTTCAAAATTGGCAAATGAAAGTCTATTATACTGTGGCTCTCCACATTTTTCATGTTTGATATACATATTATCCCCTGTAATCTGAATAAATGATTTACCACTATTTTTTGATTTTTCTAATCCAACAACACTTACACTATCAACCAAATGAGCAAACTTAACAATTTCATTCGCATCGAATGAAAATGAAAATTCATTAAATTTTGCATATTTCATAAATTCCTTTTTAAACCTAATCAATAAAGTAACAGGAAATTTATCTAAATTATTTCTTCTTAGTCTATTTAAATCTTTATCAAAATGAATTTGCTTAATAATTGGATCTATCCCCTCAGGCATCAGAGTTTGATACTTATAGCACAAAGTTGATACATCAGTACCTGTTTGAAAATAAAAATCCAAACAATTATCAACCCTAACAGGAGAAATAAAATCACTTAAACTCCCACCTAAAGTAATCATTTCTAAATATTCATTATATACTGCCTCATCAATTACATCAATCGAATCAAACTGCCTATTAAATGTTTCTAAGTCTAAAATACCTATATTAAAGAAATTATCTAAAGTTTTATGTGATTTAGCATACAAAATATTTTTTTTTGATTCATCATAACCATAAAATCCATTTGGTTCTTTTTTTAAAAATTCTCCTTCTTTAAATATCCTTCTATAATAATCTTCATTAATATCAACTTTTACCATCATAGTTTTACCATTATAAAATGGACTTTTAAAGTAATGTGTTTTTAATATTGAAGTCGAAAACCACTTCCTTGGTAAATAAATAACATTATCTGGTTTTTCAAACCCATTCATTGCAATAGCTTTTTCTCCTTCAATAACACTCATTCTACGATACAAAGAAAACTTCATTTTATCACCCCTTTATAAAACGTCAGTTTCTTTATTATACATAAAAAAAGTACTCATTAAAAGTACTAATTCATAAATTTATTATTTAGTTAACTTAATATCTTCTTGTTCTTTTTCAATTACTTGTCCAGGCATACTATAATCATAATAACCATTTTTACTATAATCAATTCTTATTTCATTTTTAAAAACTGGGTCAACAAGAACTGGTTCTGTATTTATATACCAAACATCTACCCCACTTGTTTGTGAACCATATCCATCTCTTTCAGTATAATTTTCAATATTAAGTATTTCATACCCCTTTGGAACGTCTACACGTCCACTAGTAAAGTTCTCTGCTGTACCCACATAGTTGTACCTAATAAAAATAACATGTTCTCCAGGTTCAAAAGTTTTCGCCTCTGAAATTTCATAAAATTGCTCAAAATAATGCGCATCTGCTTCAATAATTTCTCTCACGTTTTCTTGAACTTTTGGTTCCATACTAACTTCTGCTTGAACATCTTTTGCTCCGCATCCTGCTAATAAACCCATAGAAATCATCCCTGCAAGCCCTAAACTAACTACTTTTTTCTTTTCCATAAATAACTCCTTCTAGTTTGTCTTTTTTAATATATATTAAACTTAATTATTTGAAATTCTTACCCCAACTTACCACCACATCGTTTTGTTTACCTATTATAACACAATATTTAAAAAGAGACATATTTTTATAATGTCCCTTTTCTATCCTCAATTTAACTATTTATCTTCTAATACTGCTTTAATTCTTCTAACACCAGCAGAACTAGCTTCTTCTTTTTTGATTCTAAAATGTCCAAGTTCACTAGTATTTTTAACATGTGGTCCGCCACATAATTCTTTAGACACATTACCAATTGAATAAACAGTAACAATATCAGGATATTTTTCAATAAACATACATTCAGCACCTGTACTTATTGCTTTTTCTTTTGGCATTTCTTCTACTACGACATCTAATCCTTCATTAATCCATTCATTAACTAATTCTTCAGCTTTCATCTTTTCTTCATCAGTCAATTTATGATCACAGCTAAAGTCAAATCTCATACGTTCATCAGTGATATTAGAACCTTTTTGATGTACATCTGGACCAACTACTACTTTTAGCGCTGCATTAAGTAAATGTGTAGCAGTATGATACTTAGTTTCAACTTCACTATTACCTGCTAAACCACCTTTAAATTTACCAGCAGAAGCAGTTCTTGATTTTTCTTGATGTTCCTTAAATTTAATAGCAAATCCTTCTTCATCAACTTTTAAATTTCTTTCACTAGCTAACTCAACAGTTAATTCTAAAGGAAATCCATAAGTATCAAATAAATGGAAAGCCGTTTCACCATCTATATCTTTACCTTCACGAGTAACTTTTTCAAATTCTCTTAAACCTTTTTCTAATGTTTTACTAAATTTATTTTTTTCATTTCTTAATACTTCTAATACTACTTCACGATTATCCACTAATTCTTTATAGTAATCTTGATATTTATCTAAAATTAATGAAGCAATTTTTTCTTCCCAATCACTATTAACATCAATATTTAAAGTCTTAGCATGCCTTATAGCTCTTCTAATTAATCTTCTTAATATATAACCTTGATCTGTATTACTAGGTTTAATTCCAGCTGGATCAGCAGCTATAAATACAGCAGTTCTTAAATGATCAGCAATAATTCTCATACTTCTTTCATTGCCTTCATAACTTAATCCTGATATTTCAGAAATTAATTCAATAACATCTTTCCAAATACTAGATAAATAATTATCATTAACTCCTTCAAGTATAGCAGTAGTTCGTTCTACTCCCATACCTGTATCAACATTCTTCTTAGGTAATTCAGTTACAACACCTTCACTGTCTTTATGATATTGCATAAAAACATTATTCCAAATTTCTACCCATCTACTATCTTCTGGATCAAAGCTTTCAGGAATATCATCTTTACTTCTCCAATAAAATATTTCTGTATCAGGTCCGCAAGGTCCAGTTTCTCCAGCTATCCAAAAATTATCTTCAACAGTTCTAGCAATTCTCTTCTCATTGATTCCTAAATTAAGCCATTTATTATAACTAACTTCATCAAATGGAATTACATCATTACCAGCAAAAACAGTAACAGCTAATCTTTCAACTGGAATATTTATATGTTTAGTCAATAATTCGAAACTCCATTCAATACTTTCATCTTTAAAATAATCTCCTAAACTCCAATTGCCTAACATTTCAAAGAACGTATGATGAGTAACATCACCAACTTCTTCCAAGTCATTAGTCCTAATACACTTTTGATAATCACATAGTCTTGTCCCATATGGATGAGTTTGTCCCATTAAATAAGGGATTAATGGTTGCATTCCAGCTGTATTAAATAATACTGATGGATCATTTTCTGGTACTACAGGTGCACTAGGTATTTGCTTATGTCCTTTACTTACAAAAAAATTTATATATATATCTTTTAAATTCATTTAACATCTTCCTTCCAAAATTCTTTTTACGTCCTCTTCTAATCTTTTATCAAAATGATTTTCTATTATATAATCATATTGATTATATGTATCTAAATCAATTTCTGTTAGATGATTTTTTTCATCATCGCTTAGTTCTCTTGAACTAGATGAAGCGGCAACATAAATTGTTATTACTTCTATTTCTTCTATTTTTTTAAAATATTCTATTTCATGACGTAATCGCAAATCTACAACAACATTTTCCATTGCTAATTTTTTATAAACAGTAAAATCTTCTTTCATTCTTTTAACTAAGAAATCCTCATCTATAGCTCTTAAAGTATCACCCATATTTTGCAAAAAGGCTCGAGGCTTATTAAAATCTCTACCATCCCAATCAGTTAACTCTAAAGCAAACAATTTAATATATTTACTAAGACTAGTTATAACTGTATTAGATAAATTCTTTTTTATCAAATTAGCTACTTCATTCTTACCACTTCCAGCTTTCCCAGCTATTAAAAATACTCTCATATTTCATCTCCTCTTAATTAAAAAACCACATTACTTGCCAAGGAGCAAATAATGCGGTACCATCCTTTATTTTACTTAATTGCATATAACGGTTTAACCCGATTAATCTCAGAAGGTAGCTATTTCTTTTTTCATCATCTTAGTTTCCACCAACCACTAAGTCTCTCTAATGACTACAAAATACTTTGTCTTCGTCATTGATTAATTAACAAAACTAAATAGATTATAAGATATATTTTTTAATATGTAAAGTTTTTCTTATTTAAATCTAAAATTTCCATCTTTAACTTTTAAATATAACTTCAAATCATCTTTTTTAACAGGATTATAAATTAACTCACTAAGTCCCATCTGCCACGCTTCTGTTTCAAGACATTCCTTTTTATATCCTTTTATAAAAATAGCTCTAACCATTCTAACTACCTCATACAAATTTAAATTACATAATAAACATAAAGTAGCAAGCCATGCTGTATATCCTACACTCTTATCAGAAAACAACCAAAGAAGGCCAAATATAGCAACATTACTTTTATCAAAATCAACTATATCTTCTTTAATCCATTTCCATATTTCTCTAGATGTATGAATTCTATCCATTTCTTCCACATCAATAACCTTTAAAGCTGTTTTATATTTATCAATAGCTTCTTTAGCAGTTGGCATAATAACATTTTTATCTTCTGGCTTTTTAACTTCTTTATTTGTTTGTGTATTAATTTCTTGAGGAGTAAATCTTGCTATTGCTTCCCCACTAAGAACTATTCCACATTCTTCTACTTCATTACATAAATAATATTTCATAAAATATTTAGGACTATTAGTATATAAAGTTCCACTTGTATAATGAATATCTCCCTTTTTTCCTAAAACATCAATACTTACATCTATTTTTTCCATTCTTATCTTCCTTTCTTCTTTAAATACATCTTAACATCATCAACACTTTTCATTGCTTTAGTATAATCCAAAACTCCGTATACCAACAAATCAAGCTCTAATTTCTTCCTTTTTGTAGAATCTAAATATTCTTTTAATGTTTTAAATCCTTTTCTTATATCTGTATAAAATAAAGAATACGCAAACATTAGAAGAGCTGCAAGATAATTCTCTTTCAACAAATCATAAGTCACAAATCCATAAGCTATACCAGCACACATCAAGCGAGTACCATCATTTCTAAAAAATCCTTCAACTACAAGTTTTAAAATATATCTAATTTTATTAGCTATACTAATTTCAGCTTCATTCATTTCATAAATTTCAACTACTTTTAAATATGCTTTTGGCACATCACCCTTATTTAGCTGAACATCAACACATTCATTATCTAATCCTTTGCATTCTAAAGGAGCATTACAATTATTATACTTATCAAAACTAATTTCCTCATATGTTCTATCTAAACTAAGTTCTAATCCAGTTTCACAATCTTTATTGCAATTATATAAAAAATCAAAATCATATTTTGAAGTAAAAAGCATTTTATTTTCCTTTAATTCCATATAAACTCCCTTTTATCTCAACTTAGCATACATTTTTATATCTTTTTTATCATCTACAGAATCTACATAACCTAAAACTTGCTTATCTCTCAAATATTCAGATAGTTCTTCTATTTTTGCATCTCTTTTAAACATTTTTATTACTTCTTTTATAAATTTAATTGGTCTATTAACCATTAGCAAGCAAAGACTTTGTAAAGCAACGCCTAAAAAATTTCCTGCTACTATATTTATTCCTAGCGCCGTAGCAACAATCATTGTCCAAGCAACCATTAATTTCTTATTGTAAAACATAATATTAAACATTTTAGATAAAAACTCGCGAGATTTATTAACATACTTCATTTCTTCTTCTGTAAGTTCACGCATTTCCATAACCTTTAAATATGTTTTATGTGTATCAGACAATGTCTTACCTAAATTAACTTCCTTTTCTGTAATAACTGAAATATTATCATCTATCTTAGCTTCACCATTAAAAGCCACTCCAGATTCTATAATCTCTTCTTGTCTCGCTAACAACAACATCAAATCAAAATCATTATTAAAATAAACTTTATTTTCTTCATCTGTAAAAGTCATTTGTACCACCCTCTTCAAAAAGTATCTTATATTATACTCTTAACCTCTTACTTAAGCAAATAAAAATAAGTCTTATAGACTTATTCCTTGTGGCATTCTCATACTCTCCATTTGAGTCATAGCATCACTTAAACACATATTTCCATATTGAACAATCTTTTCTAAATTAGCTCCATCAGCTAAGTACTTAAATACACCTAAAAATCCTTCTGCTTGTAATCCAAATACTTCTTTAAACTGTTCTACATCTATCAAAGAAGCATTACAAATTCCTAACAAATATGAAAGTTCCATTTCACGTCCTTTAGTTAAATCAAAATACTTAACATAGTTATTCATTACATAATCTCTTAAATTTCCGTTTGCATATATATTTTTCATTATTTATCATTCCTTTTCTTTTTGCAGGGACTATCATTGTACCAAATATTATATTCTAAAGTCAAATATATAATGTCAATCAAAAAGAAGATTTTACATCTTCTATTTTGTTTTTCTTAAAACTGGATATTCTGATATAGTAATACCATTAGTAGTATCATCATAAATAAAAGCTTTTTCTTGAGTAACTAAGCCATCTTCTGTTTCTTTTACTAAAGTATAATAAATGGTATCTCCATCTAATTGAGTAGCTTCTGCTCTTTGATAACCATACATGCTTCCATCAATATTTTGACCTATAACTCCACCTTCAGGTAAATAATAAGCTTTTTGTTCTTGACCTAATTCATTAATATAAGTTTTTGATAAAACTTCTACTTCCTTATATCCATATGCTTGACCATTTTCATCTACTTTTAATACATATCCCTCGGGAACTATATAAGATCCAGCTGGCATATAAGTAACTCCAGTAGTATATACTTTACTATCATTAGTCATATAATTGTATCTTTCTATATCATGAGCTTGATGTTCCATTCCAGCTTCTACTCCAAATAATGCCATTTCTATTTTAGCCATTGGACACATAGAATCAACAGAATGATTTGCTCCACATTCTAAAGATGCTAATCTTAAGCCTAAACTACCAGCTATTAAGCCTGTTAAAGCAACACATGCAGTCGCTTTAGCAGCTCCTGTAATTATTTTATTTCTTTTACTTTGAAAATTTTCTTTTTCCATAATTAAAATTTAAACCTCTTTTAAAAAATAATTTCTATTCCACTTTTAAGTGGTAGAATCATTTTAACACCAAGCACATATAAAAGCAAATTTTCCTTATTCCCTACATTTAGCTAAAACTCCACCTATATGTTCTGCTATCACCTTAATTATTGCAACACAAGGAGTTGCAAATATCATTCCAAAAACACCAAATAAATTGCCAAATACAAGTAATCCTATAATAATTAATACTGGACTTATTTTAATACTCTTACTCATTACAATAGGTTGTAATACATAATTTTCTATAGATTGAACTACCACACATAATATAATAGTTAAAATACCAACTAACTTACTTTCCGTAAATCCAACACATACTGCAGCAATTCCCCCTATATATGGTCCAATATAAGGTATTAAATCAGTTAATCCACACAAAGCACCAAATAAAAGAGGAGCATCCAATCCTATCAGCCAAAAACATATACTATCCATAACAAACACACAAAATGCAACAAATAAAGTTCCATTAACACACTTTCTTACCTCTTCACTAACTTCTTGACTTAAATTAATTACAACACACTTATGTTTCTTAGGAAGTATATCATATATCTTCTTAACTATTCTTTCATAATCTATACTCATATATAATCCAAGTATCAAACCTATTCCAATAACTCCTAAATACTTAAATAAACTTTTAACAAAATTAACTAAATAAAGAGGCACATTATCTACTAAGAATATTAATATATTATCTAAACAATCTTTCAATCCCATATTATTTATCTTATCTTCGATATTTCCAAATAATTCTGGTAATATTTCTATTAATTCTGCTATTTCTTGATAAAAAACTGGTATTAAAAAATATAAAAAAGTTCCAGCAATTAATATCACTCCAAAAAACACTAAAACAGATATAATTCCTCTTTTATTTTTCTTATCTAATTTTTTTATTAAAGGATTAAAAAGCCATGCATAAATGAAACCAATAAAGACTGGTATTAATACTATTAAAACTTTCTTGATAAAAGATAATATCTTTGTATATCTCACAATAAATACAACCAATATTATAGCAATCAAGAATAAAACAATTTCTTTAAGTTTCTTTTCATTCATAAACATTCTCCAGATAAAAGGACCAAATACTTGGTCCTACATTTCATCAATAACGCAGTAGCAGCTATTACTCATTTTTTCTTTTAAGTATCCAACTACCATCCCAGCTGCCATACTTAAAACTACACTACCTGCTAAAATCATTATTTCTTTCTTATTTTTTGGCATTTTCATTTTCATGCATTAATCACCTCTACTAGGTATTATGCCTCATCTACTCTAAATTTATTCACTAATTGTTCTTTTAAATTAGTTTTTCTATTTGTTGAATAATCATTATTAATTGCCATTACAAAACTTTCCTCTTCACCTATTATAATAAGACTCTTTTTCGCTCTTGAAACACCTGTATAAATAAGTTTATTATAAAGCATTTTATAGTAAGCTTTAGAAACTGGCATTATTACATGTGCAAACTCTGAACCTTGACTCTTATGTATTGTAATTGCATATGCATGCTTAATATTGATTAAATCTTCTCTAGAATAAACTACTTCATTGCCATCAAAATCTATTGTAAATACTTCCTTTTTCTTTGGACTCATAACAGTACTTATACTACTAATATATCCAATATCTCCATTAAATATGTTATTATCTGGATCATTCACTAACTGTAATACTTTATCATGTACACGATAAGTTATATCTCCCACTTTAGATTCCTTTTTATCTTCACTCTTTGGATTAAAAATATCTTGTAACAATATATTTAAATTATCTATTCCATTTTCACCACGATACATTGGTGCCAAAACCTGTATATCTTCTTCTGTAAGTCCCTTTTCTCGACTCATAACACATATTTTACGTATCATTTCTTTTATAGTAAGTCCTGATGCATGTAAGAAATTATAATCATCAGTCTGTTTTGTAAACTCGCTTGATAAATCATGCTCTTTAATTTCTCTAGCAAGTATTGGAATATAAGAATTATCACTTTGACGATAAATAGTTTCTAATACAGTATGAGTAAACATATCTGACTCTATTAAATCATTTAGTACAAGTCCTGGACCAACACTTGGTAATTGATTAGAATCACCTACCAAAACTAACGTAATATTATGAGTAAGCCCCTTTAATAAAGAATCAAATATATAAGTATCAATCATACTAGTTTCATCAACTATTACTAATTTATGATAGTTCTTATTGTATTCATTTATCTGAAACTCATTTTTCTCTTTATTCCACTTTAAGAATCTATGTATTGTCATCGCAGGCAATCCAGTCGAATCACTCATCTTCTTAGCTGCTCTACCAGTTGGAGCAAGAAGCGCTATATCATTAACTACATCTTTATAATTTAAATTATGTATTCTTATATACAACTTAACTATTGAATTTATAATCGTTGTTTTACCTGTTCCTGGTCCACCAGTAATAATACTTATTCTATTAGTTAAAGCATTCTTAATAGCTTTCTTCTGATCAACATTATACTTAACATCATACTCTAACTGTATAGCTGCTATTAAATCATCAAAATGTGTAACTCTATCTTTACTATGACGATTTATTAGCTCTAAATTATCTGCAATATCTTCTTCATAGTCATAATATTCTTTTAAAAAATATTTATTATCACATACTACTATATCTTTACTCATCTCTAATCTATATAAATAATCATCTAATTCATCTTCCGTAATAAATATCTTAAATTCATTTCTTATCGTACTAAATATTTCTTCTTTTAAAAGATAAGTATCTCCATTTTTAAATCCCAATCTCTTAAAAGTTTCTATTAAACATGCTAGCACTCTCTCTTCAGAATCAGCTTCATGAATACTTAAAAATACTTTATCTAATTTAGTAAAATCTATTATTTCTATTAACTTATATATATCATTATGTACTATTTCTAAAGAACTTTCTCCCCATTTATTTAAAATCGATAAAGCTTCATTAATAGTAAAACCTAATCTCTTTAAATTAACTATTATCTCATCAGTACTTTGATACTTAACAATAGAGTTATAAATTCTCTTAGCTTTCACCTCAGATATTCCTGGTACTATAAGTAAATTAGTATAGTCATTTTTAATCAAAGTAAGAGCGTCATCTCCTAAAGTATCTACTATTTGTATTGCTGTTTTTTCCCCACATCCCTTAACTAAAGAACTAGATAAAAAATCTATTACAGCATCTTTTCCTTTAGGTTCTTCTCTTTCATAACTTGATACTTGAAATTGATTACCATATCTTTCATTAAAAATATATCTTCCTGTTAATTTATAATAATCTTCTCCATTTACATCGGCAAAATATCCTGTAAAAGTAATTGTTTTATTTACATATTCAGACATGTCTTCTGATGATTCTTTTACTCTAAACAAACCTACTTTATATCCATTATCAGATTCAAATATCATTTGTTTAAACTTCCCTCTAATGTAATCCATATATGTACCACCTTATTAAATTTTATCACGCAGTCACAAAAAAAGCGAATGCTTTTTCGCTTTTTTAACTTTATCTTGATATATTATTTTATTCTTCTATTTGAGACAAATCGTCATTTTGATGCTTTTTAGTAAATAAAAGTAAAGCTTTATCAAACTCAGCATCTGTATCTAATCCTTTCAATATCTCGGGATTCTCATTTTTATCAACTTTTCTAATACAAAAATCTTTTTCATCATCTATATTTGTCAAATAAACATATGTTACTCCATTATTTAAAATTTCATCAATAATAGCATAATCAATACCATCTTCTAAAGTTATATATTTCAACTCTTGCATAAATTACCTACTTTCCATGTCTAAAGCTATCAATATTATCTTCTAACTCTTGCACTTCATTTAATGATGCTAAATAATCTTTTATAGCTCTTTCATAAGCTTTAGTATCAACTCGCATTTGACCATCAACTTCTTTGCATACTCCCTTACTTTCACAATAAGATAAGAAACTACTACAATCAGTTACTCCACACATATTAAATTGCCTAAATAATTCATCCATACAAGAAAGTTTACTTGATTCATTCCATCCAACATTTTTATAATTTCCATAAACAAAAGCATCAAAATCCATTGTATCTGCATCATATAATCTAGCTATATCATAATAGCTATACCAATATCCTTGATTATCTTGTGTTCTAAATGTTTCTTCACTAACAGCATGATACCCTGCATCTACAGATGGATTATCATAGTTAGTGTTAATAGCCGTCATAATAGCATTCTTACCTAAAGAAAAACCACTACATGCTAAAATAGCAATAATTGCACCAGTAGCAAAACCTTTTTTTAAACCAGCTTTTGCTCCTCTAGCAAAAGACTCTCTTTTTGCATCTCTCATATCTTTTTTACTATATGCAATTTGTCTTAATTGTTCTTGTTCTTGTGATCTATTTACACTTTTACGTCTTGAATATTCATAACTATCTCTATCCATATTAATCACCCTCCTATTTTAACTATACTACATATTCTATATTTTTTCAGCATAAAAAAAGTAAATAAACATTTTATTTACTTACTTTTTGATCTACATCATTAACTTTAAATAAATGCGTATAGTCAACATATGTTTCACCATTATATAATTTAGCATCAGCAGGCAAATTAGTTATTGAATAATTATTATTAGGAACATCTACAGCTCTAATATATATAGTATAACTTTCATCACCATCATAAGTAACTAAATCCCCATCAGCATTTTTAACCTCACCTTTATGTCTATCATTAGATACAACAAGACTACCATTTTCATCAAATACAACTGCATCTGCAAATGGTGAACTCGCAAATGTATAAGAATTTAAATTCATTGCTTTTAGTTGTTCATCCAATGTTATTACATTTTGTCTAAATGCCTCATGATTGCTTTCTAATGATGTACCAATGATATCTTCTGGTAATGGACTATCAACACAATCTAAATAATTATAATATGAAGACATAATAGGAGCAAATATATTAACATAGACATCTCTATTCATTCCTTGTAAGACATCTAATTCACTACTTTCACAAAAGTCAGTAACTCCTCCCATAGCATAATTTGCCCAAGCCACCAATATTAAATCATTAGCATCATATATTGTATTTAAATGAGTTGCAACAGCAACGTTTTCAGTACGAATAGCCTCAGGATTTTGATTGTTATGATTAATTCCTTTAATAACTCCAATACTTATAAATAAAGCGACTGCACTAGCTGTTAAAGCAACACCAATTCTATTTCTTTGAACCTTATACTTGCGTCTAGAAGCTCTTTTCATAGCTTCATCCTTTTCTCTTATACTTTCCTTAACTCCACGATGATAATTGAATTTACTATACCTTCCCTGTTTTATATCATAAGTTAAATCTCCAATCGTAAATCCATACTTTCCTCTAAAAACATAACCATCTTCATTTTCTACTATTCCTAATACTTCAACACCATATTTTTTTTGGATTTCATCCGCAACTTCATTTAGTGTACTTTCTGTCAACTTATATCTTCTAGATACAATAAAATCTAAATTTAAATCATTATCATTTTTCATATATATCACCGTTACAGTTAACACTGCCCTTACTATATAAAATTATATAATAAATCATTCTCTTTTTCAACATAAGAAAAAGAAGAATTAATTATTTTATTCTCCTTTAACATAATCAATATAAGCTTCTTTAATAACTACATCATAACATCTATTAGTATCCAATTCTTTATCAATTATAACTTTCAAGAAATTCTCTGTATGACCAATAGATTTTCCATCTATTATTTCTTCTACTAAAACATTAACCATCTTACCAATAAACTTTTGATTATACTTAAGCTGTAAATCATTATCTATTAGAATTAACCTTCTTGCCCTATCTTTCTTAATATTATTTGGTAAATGTCCATCCATTTCTGCAGCTTTAGTTCCCTCTCTCTTCGAATAAGGAAAAACATGTATTTTACTAAAACCTACTAACTTACAATAATCTATACATTCTAAGAACTCTTCTTCAGTCTCAGTTGGAAAACCAACAATAACATCAGTAGTTAAATTAATATCAGGTCTTGCTTCTCTTAACTTATTTATTTTATCTAAATATTCTTGTTTAGTATATTTTCTATTCATAATATTTAAGATTCTCTCACTACCAGATTGCAAAGAAACATGCAAATGTCCACATAACTTCTTATTATTTTTCATTTCTAGAATAAACTTATCATTTATTTCTGTAATTTCTATACTAGATACTCTTATTCTTTCTAGTCCGTCAATCTTAGAGATTTCTCTAATTAAATCAGTTAAATCATATTTACCAGTTTCTTTTCCATAAGCACCAGTGTTAATACCTGTAAAAACTATTTCTTTATGTCCCTTATATACTAATTCTTTAATTTCTGAAACAGCTTCTAAAAATCCCTTGCTTCTAATACTTCCTCTTACATAAGGAATAATACAATAGGCACAATAATTATTACATCCATCTTGAATCTTAACATAAGCTCTCGTTTTATCATTAAACTCATTAACTTTCATATCTTCAAAAGGTAATCTTCTATCATTATAAAATTTAATATATTTTTCATGACTAGTTTGATGATCTTCAATTAATTCTATAACCTTAGATTTTTCCTTATTACCAATTAATATATCTATATCTAAATCATTAAGTTCATCACGATGATTCTCTGCTGTACAACCACAAACCATTAAAAGAGCATCATTATTATCTCTCCTAACATTTCTAATCATCTTTTTACATTTATTATCTGCAGTATTAGTAACACTGCAAGTATTAACTATAACTATATCACTTGACTTATAATCATCTTCATAAATATATCCATGATTAATTAGTTGTTCCTTCATATATTCAGATTCATAAGAATTAACCTTACATCCAAATGTTAATATATTAAACTTCATATACATCACCTAATTCAAACAAAATTATAGCACAAAAAAAGATAATTTCCTAAATTATCTTTTATAACATAAATTTTATACCTTTTATTATCAATTGGGCTCATCTTTTCTAAATCACAACTTTTATATATGCAATAAGTTCACTTTTATATAACAGATGTAATTTACTTTTTTATAGTTCTTCCTCCTGCTTTATTGTAAGTTTTCTATAATTAGAATTATCATCATCCATAAATTCTTCTTCTAACTTCAAACTTCCACGAAAAGCATAATATTGGTTATCAAAATCCCAATCTAATAAATAAACTTTATTGTTTTTTGAATACAAATAATATTTATGATAATTTTCTTCAGTAAAAATATAAGTAATATTACTAACCCAATCATAAATTTCTATGACTCCAATAGAAACGCCATAACAGCAGTCAAATGATGCTATTATTTCAGGTACATTATCATTTGTAAGATCATATAAAAATACATTTTTTAATGAATAAAAATTAGTAAAAACATTTTTTTCAGACATCCCGTCATCTGCTACAATATTTCCATCAAGTCTTCTAAAAATAACACCTGGTATTTCTTTAACCTTTGAATCGTTAACAACATTCCATTCTATCTTTTCACCATCATATTTTTCTAATGCATCAGTAACTTCGCTTTCCTCTTCTACTACACCATAATTTTCATTTAATTCACTTTTGTCTATATTATTATTTATTGTTTGTAAAACAAACAATAATATTAATAAAATTAGCATAACTATTATAAAAATCCATGAAGCTTTACTAATATGTATTTTCTTTTCTGGTCCCTCTTTTGTTTCTGATTCATCTTTTACTTCTTTAATCGATTTAATACCTAAATATTTTTTTTCATTCAAATTCTTACTAGTTCTTAGAACAAAAGGGGAAGAAAAACCTAACTCTTTAAATTCAACATCATTATCTTGTTTTAAAAAGAAACTAAACATCATTAAATCCCCAGAAGCTCCAGAAATATTTATAATAGATAAAATGATAAGTAAAGGAGACTTTATTATAAAACCAATTATATAAGTAACAACTCCTATTAAAATAAAAGGCGAAATAAGCGAAACCATAATACACTTCTTATCAATATATTCCTTACATTTACAATAAAAAACCCCTTTTTCAATTGCTGCTCCAAAAACAATATTTTCGTTTTTAGCTCCCATAACTTGATAAGCAATCCCGTGTATTATTTCATGTAAAACCATCCAAAAAATCATTATAATAAAAAATATACCAAAATAAAAACTTAAATTATTATCCTCTAAATAAATACTAAAATTATTAGGTAGCTTAAATAAAACAATTATTACACCAGTAATTCCTATAGCTATAATCAATAAAAGAAAAGATAAGACATTAGCAAAAATCATATCATATTCTAAAATATATTCTTTTTTTTCTTTATTTTTTACCATAACATACTCTCCCTACACAAAAAGACTCCTAAGAGTCCTAATTTAATATTTTTTGTAATTGCTTCAAGGCTTCTAAAAAGGCCTCTTCATGCTCATAAGTCGTAACATCAACTTTATTAACCCTTTTATCTTCAAACTGATTACTCTTATTCAAATCACTTTGTTTTACATAAACATCATTTTCAATTTTTTTTGATTTATTATAATTAATATCAATTCTATCAGTCTGACCTATTAGTTCATCATAACTTATTATTGCTTTTTCTTCTTGTTCAGCCTCATAAGGAGTAAGTTGAATTGTTTTCTCTCTTGGTAATGCTTCTAATTCTTGAGTAACACTCTTTAAATCAAAACTATCATTCTCCCATAAAGCTTGAGTATATTCTAATTCTTTTGGAATTTCATCATCCGTAATCTCAACCAATTCAGATGTTTGAACAGTTGAATTTTCAGTCGATAAACCAGATTGTAATTCATTATTTTCTTGTACTACTTCATTTGGAGTAGCATTAATCTCCTCAACCTGCTCAATTATCTGTCTTTGATTAGTCATCTGACTTTCAATATTTTTTTCAGATATTTCTTTTTTTTGTACATAAAGTAAATAAAGCATAGATAGAGAAACTATAATTAATAAAATAATTAATACTAAGAAAAAAGTACTAGATTCTGATATTGCATCAAGAATATTTAGTAAATAATTCATAATTACATCTCCCTACCATTTGAGTATAACACCATTTTTTTCATTTATAAATAATGAAATAAAATAATTTATATTTTTTTACATTAAGAAACAATAATATATGGATCTTTTAATGTACCTGACCCTTTAACTTTAGCACTTATACTAACATTTATAACAGGTCTTACATAAGAAATATTATTTATTAGAATACCATCTCCAAAAGCTCCATTTGACATTACATTTATCATTGCTACATTATTAGCAGAATTAACAGAATAACTACTATTTGTTACATAGTTCCCTTGAATATCTTTATTATACAAATAATAACTACTATTAGGTATATTAGTAGATGCTCCCGCAAATACTACTTCATCAGCACTCAATAATCCAACTTTACCAGTATATACCTCTCCAGTACAAAATAAGTCTGGTTCTTTATCAACAATATTTCTATTGTATGCAGAAGAATAGTTAATTCCATTTATATTATTATTAAAATTAGTATCAGTACAATAATCCCCAACTGTTAAATATGATAAATAATCAGCTAAATTCTCTTCCATCCATGTATTTAATGAAGTTAATATAGATGCCCCAGAAAGTAAAGCTAGTGACGAAGGCTCTTGATCTTGAGCTAATGAGTTTGTATTATACGCCAATTGAGTTTCTAACGCATTATCTAAAACTAATCTTACAGTACTATCACCATTAATTCTAACAACTCTAAATAAGATATTTCCTAATTTTACATAGTTATTTAATACTGCTCCCCTAAAATAATAAGAAGTTCCTCTATTATCAATTGTCGTAATTAATCCCTCATTCTTTGTAGCAATTTCTTCACCTACTCTAGTTTTAGGTACTGAGATATTGTTATTTAATAATATTAAATCAGAAAAAGTATCCGTTGTTAAAGACTCATTAACAACGTTTAAATTACCTTTAAACTTACTTTTACTCTTTATAACTATTGTATATCTTAATGTTTCTCCACTTTCTATACTATAAAGATTAATCAACTTATTTTTAGTTATATCTTCACTTAATTCATTAACTGTTTTACCTTCATAATCATTTATTCTTACATTCGCATCTACATTAGCAGAGCTAAAATAAATAGAATAGTATAATTTGGCATCAGATGTATTTGTTATAGTAACACCATAAGAATGTTCTTTAGAATCATTAAAATCTATCATATCTCCATCGACATAATTTATCGTTAAATCTCCATCATTAATTATTTTTGCAACAGTTCCTTCAGTTTTCGCCTCAAATTTCACGTTACTAAATATTACAGCTAATATAACTAATATAACAAAAACACCAACCATAGATACAATAATTATTGAGTATTTATTGTCCATATTCCAAAATTTAGCCACGTTATCTTCACCCTTTTCACTATTTTAAGTATAACAAAAAAATATAAAAAGAAAAAGAGCTTTATAAAGCTCTTATAGATATTTTTTAAAGTTTTTAAAACTATTACCTGTTTCTAAGTCTGTTTTATCTAACTCTTTAAATAACTCTTTTTGTTTTCTATCTAATTTATCTGGAATAACTACATCTAAAACAACATACATATCGCCTTTTTTATTTCGAACAGGATCTTTAACTCCTTTACCCCTAAGTCGTAATTGATCTCCAGGTTGACTTCCTGCATCAATTGTTAATACTACACTTCCAGATAATGTTGGTATTTCTTTTTTACAACCTAAAACCGCTTCTGTAATTGTAAGTGGTACATCTACATAAATATCATTTTCTTTTCTTTCAAATAACGGATGATCTTTTACTTTAAATTCAATATAAATATCACCATTAGGGCCACCATTATATCCCGCAGCACCTTTACCTGTAATACGCAGTTGATGTCCTGTATCAACACCTTCTGGAACAGTAATTTCTATTTCTTTATTTTTTACTACATGTCCACTACCATTACATTTTTTACATACATTTTTATATGACTTACCTTTCCCATTACAATCAGGGCAAGTTGTTTCAGATTGGAAAACTCCAAACATCGTTCTTTGTTGTGTGATAACTCTTCCTCTACCACCACAAGTAGAACATGTTTCTTCGCCACTTCCACCTTTTCCATCACAAGACTCACATTCTGAATCTAAATCTATATTAATAGTTTTTTTGCAACCAAATACAGCTTCTTCGAAAGTTAGTGTTACATTTACTAAAGAATCTCTTCCCTTCGTAGGACGATTTCTATTTTGTCCTCTACGAGATCCTCCTCCAAACATTCCACCACCAAATAAATCATCGAAGATACTAGATAAATCAATATCATCGGCAGAAAATCCTCCGAATCCTCCACCAAATCCACCTTGTGCAGCTCCTTGTGTGAATGCTTCATGCCCAAATTGATCATATTGTTTACGTTTTTCAGAATCACTTAATACTGCGTAAGCTTCACCAATCTCTTTAAACTTTTCCTCAGCTCCAGGCTCTTTATTAATATCTGGATGATATTGTTTAGCTAATTTTCTAAATGCACTTTTAATTTCTGCATCTGTAGCCGTCTTAGAAACACCTAAAACATCATAATAATTTCTACTACTAGCCATTATTTCACCTCATCTTCATTAAGTATTTCATAATATTTATCAATTAATGAATCAAAATACTTTATAGCATTTTCATATACAGAACTATCCTCTAAATCTATTCCTAAAATCGCAAATGCTTCATTAGGCCATTTATCAGATCCTGCACATAAAAATTTCATATAACTATCAAGCATCTTTTTATCTCCTACAAGAATTTTAGATGCTACATTTGAAGCAACACTTATGCAAATTGAATAACTATATAGATAAAAATGCATATAATAATGACTTCTAGTTATCCATGTATTAGCAGCATATTTATCCATTTTTACAACTGGACCATAATATTTTTTTAAAGAAGACTTAGCTTTTTTATTTAAGAATTCTTTAGTAATCATTCCGCCTTTATGTACTTCTTGATACATTTCTTGTTCAAGTTTACCTTCTCTTACCGCATCAAATAAATTGCTTGTAATAACTCCCATAATGTTGGCAAGACCCGCTAATTTTTCTTCTTTTGTTTCGCCATGCTCAGCTAAGTAATTAGAAAGTAAACATTCATTTGTTAAAGAAGCAACTTCTGCAACAATTGAAGATGGGAAACGATATTGATAAGGATTATTTTCCCCTACGAATTGATGATGAATATTATGACCTGCTTCATGTGCTATTGTTGAAACAGAATCCAAAGTATAATTATAACTCATTAGTATTCTAGAATCTTGTAACACTGTAGAAAATGAGTATCCACCGCTACATTTCCCTTTATATTGGCAATAATCAATATAACGATTTTTAATAACTTTATCATACTTTTCTAAATATTTTTCCCCTAATGGTCTTAATGCTTCACGTATTAACTTTTGTGCTTCAGGTATACTATATTCTTTTTCAGACTTAGCCATTTCTAAATACAAATCATATCTATGCATTGTATCTAATCCTAAAGCATGCTTTTTTAATTCATAATATCTATGTAAAGTATCATATCCATCCTCAGTAACTTTAACTAATGTTTTAAATACTTTATCACTTAAATTTAAACCAAATAATTTACTATTCCAAGAATCTTTATAATGACGAATTTTAGCAATTGTATCATTCATAGAAACATAACTATTTAAATACATTGCATTACTATCTGCATATTGCATTAACTTTTTATTAAATAGGTTATAAACTCTCTTACGTATATTTTCATCTTTATTACGCATCAAAGAACGAAAATTATTTGGAGCAATAGTAGAAACACTACCATCTTCTAATTTTATTTTTCCATAATCATGTTCTTTATTTAATAAAGCCGAAGACATATCGTCAAAATGATTCATTGCATCAGTTAATTGACTTACAATAACTTCTTCATTCTCCGATAAAACATGTTCTTTTTCTCTATAAGTACTATCCAAATCTGCTCTAAATTCTTCTAATTTAGAATTATTTTTAAACAATGCATCATATTCTTCTTTTGATAATCTTAATAACTCTGGAGCAAAAAAACTAGTATTTGTAGTTAAAATAGTATTTAACTGTTCTGATCTGTTTTTTCTTTCCATACTTTCTGAAATTCCAAGCTCTTGATCATTAATCAAATATGCATAAACATATAAATCTTCCCATAAAGCAATGCACTCTATTTGCTTTTTTAAGAATTCATACAATCTATTAGCATCTTTAGTACACCCAACATAATCTTTTAATTCTAAAGCTAATTCTTTTGTCTTTTTATAACTATCTTCAAATTCGTCATTATTTTTAAAGAATGGAGTTAAATCCCATTTAAATTCTTCAGGTACTTCATCTCTACTATTATATTTTTGCATAAGTTTTCCTCCATATATCGGCTAAAAGTTCTAGTCACCTAGAACTTTTTACCTTAATTTTAATTATTTTTCTTCGTAACTAGCTTCTTGTACATTATCATGTTTATCATCATCAGATGATTCAGTAGCTTCGCCAGCATTAGCTTGATTTGCTTTTGCAGCTTCTTCATAAACTTTTGTAGCTAATGCCATAGCAGATTCTTGTAATTCATCTTTTGCTTTTTTTATAGCATCTAAATCATCACCAGCTAAAGCATCTTTTAATTCTTTCATTTTATCTTCAGCTTTTTCTTTATCTGCAGAATCAACTTTATCTCCTAAATCTTTAATTGCCTTTTCAGTTTGGAAGATTAATGAATCAGCTTCATTTCTTACTTCTGCTTCTTCTTTACGTTTTTCGTCCTGTTCTTTATTAGCTTCTGCTTCTTTCATCATCTTATCAATTTCTTCATCAGTTAAGTTAGTATTTGAAGTAATTGTAATACTTTGTTCTTTACCAGTTCCTAAATCTTTAGCAGATACATTAACGATACCATTAGCATCAATATCAAATTTAACTTCGATTTGTGGAACTCCTCTAGGTGCTGGAGGAATATTTCCTAATTGGAATCTTCCTAGAGTCTTATTATCTTGTACCATTGGTCTTTCACCTTGTAAGATATGAATATCTACAGCAGGTTGATTATCTGCAGCAGTACTAAATACTTGACTCTTACTTGCTGGTATTGTTGTATTTCTAGGAATTAATACTGTCATAACATTTCCTAAAGTTTCAATACCAAGTGATAATGGAGTTACATCTAATAAGATTAAGTCATTAACTTCACCAGTTAAAACACCACCTTGAATAGATGCACCAATTGCAACACATTCATCAGGGTTAACTCCTTTACTAGGATCTTGTCCTAATTCTTTCTTAACTAAATCTTGAATATATGGAATACGAGTTGATCCACCAACTAATAATACCTTATCAATATCTTTAGCAGTTAACTTAGCATCTTTAAGTGCTTTTCTAACTGGATCTAAAGTACTTTCAAATAAATCCATATTGATTTCTTCAAATTTAGCTCTTGATAATGTTACATCTAAATGTAATGGTCCATTTTCATTTTGAGTAATAAATGGAATATTAATTTGTGTTGAAGTCATACCAGATAAATCTTTTTTAGCTTTTTCAGCAGCATCCTTAATACGTTGCATTGCCATTTTATCATTTGATAAATCAACACCATTTTCTTTCTTAAATTCTGCTACTAAATAATCCATAATTCTTTGGTCAAAATCATCTCCACCAAGTTTATTATTTCCTGATGTTGATTTAACTTCAAATACACCATCACCTAAGTCTAGAATTGAAACATCGAATGTTCCTCCACCTAAGTCATAAACTAATACTGTATGAGCATTTTCTTGTTTATCAATACCATAAGCTAAAGCTGCGGCTGTTGGTTCATTAATAATACGTTTAACATCTAAACCAGCAATCTTACCAGCGTTCTTAGTAGCTTGTCTTTGAGCGTCATTAAAGTATGCAGGAACAGTAATAACTGCTTCTGTAACTTTTTCTCCTAAATAAGCTTCTGCATCGCTCTTTAATTTCATTAAAATCTTTGCACTTATTTCTTCTGGAGTATATTTCTTACCATTAGCACTAACTTTTTCTTTAGTACCTATTTTTCTTTTAATTGAAGCAATTGTATTATCTACATTTGTAACGGCTTGTCTTTTAGCAGTTTCACCAACTAATTCTTCATCACCTTTAAAAGCAACTACTGAAGGAGTTGTTCTATTTCCTTCTGGATTAGTTATAACGTGTGGTTCTCCACCTTCAAGTACTGCAACACATGAGTTTGTTGTACCTAAATCTATACCAATAATTTTTCCCATAATTATCTCTCTTTTCTATATTTTTGTATAATTTGTATAATTAAATTTATGTTTATTTTGTTATTATTTGCTAACCTTTACCATAGCATGTCTAATAACTTTACCTTTATAAGTATAACCTTTTTGTAAAACATCTACTACAATATTAGGTTCCATTCCTTCAACTGGTTCAGCTAAAACCGCTTCCATAGTATTAGGATCAAAAGGCTTATTTAATGAGTCCATTGCAATAATTTCATATCCTTGTAATGTACTATTTAAATTTCCATAGATCATTTTAAATCCACTTAAGAACTTACTTACTTCATCTTCTAAATTAGTATCATCCATTCCTATAGCTCTTTCAAAATTATCTACGATTGGAAGTAATCTTTTAATCAATTCTTCCCCTTCATATTTAAGAAGATTAGATTTTTCTTCTTCCATTCTTCTTCTCATATTTTGCATTTCAGCATTAACTCTTAAGAATTTATCTTTTAATATCTCATTTTCTTCTTTAAGTTTCTTTAATTCTGTATCGTCTTTTTTCTTAAAAAAGCTTTTCTTTTCTTCTTTCTTAGGAGTTTCTTCATTACTAACTTCAGTAGTATTATTTGTTTCTTCTGCTACTTCCTCTTTCACAGCTTTTTCTACTTCCTCTACTACTTTTGTTTCTTCTTGAACTGGAGTATTTTTATTTTCTTCCATTTTTTAGTCTCCTCTTCTACAAGTAAAATTTATAGTAAGTCCAAAATTACTCACATAAATTATTCATCTTTACTTTTAAATTCTTCATTAATGTATTCAAGTAATCCTATTACTTTATCATATTCCATCCTTTTAGGACCAACTATAGCAATAGTGCCTTCCTCTCCATTAATGTTATACTTACTTTTAATTATTGTGACATTTGGATCAAATTCTGACTCTTCTCCAATATAAACATTAATTCCTTCACTCTTACATTCGATTTTTCTAACCAAAGATTCGTCTTCGAATTTATTAACAATCCTTTTAATTTCTTCAATATTATCATATTCAGGTTGTTTTAAAATATTAGTCTTACCACTAAAATATACATTGGCACTATTTTTGGTAAAATCATTAAATGCATCATAGAATATTTCATAAACTTTTTCATATTGATTAATAGTTTTACTTATAATAGGCTTAATATCATATTCTAATCTTTGACTTACTTCATCAATTGGCGTTCCAACTAACATCTTATTAATGATTTCACAAGTCTTAACTAGTTCTTCCATAAATATATTTTCTGGTATCCTAAACTTTTTATTTTCTACAATACCTTTGTTAGTACAAACCAGAGCAATTACTTGATTATTATCAAGTGGAATCATATTAACTTGTTGCAAATTATTATCATTTGAATTTTTGCCCAATACAACACTAGTATAATTAGTTATATCAGCAATAATTTCCATACATTTTGCAATTGCGTCACTTACCTGTAACTGTTGATTATGACATATCGTTTGTAGCTTTAACATTTCTTCTCCATTTAATTCTTTAGGTTGCATTAAATGTTCTACATAATATTTGTATCCTCGTTCACTAGGAACTCTACCACTAGATACATGATTTTTTTCAATATATCCCAATTTTTCTAAAGTAGCCATTTCATTTCTAATTGTTGCAGAAGATAATTTAAACTTCTTACACAATGCTTGGCTACCAACAGGTTTAACACTTTTAATATAAGACTCTACTATTTCTTTAAGTAGTTCTTTTTGTCTTTCATCCATAAAAGTCACCACCATTAGCACTATTCTTTCTTAAGTGCCAAATTAATTATAAACATTTTATTAGCAGATGTCAATGGTCAACTGCTAATTACAAAAAAATCTACACACTCTTGTATAGACTTTTTCTTACGTTTACTTATTATTTTTCTCTGCTTTAACATCCATTGTACAATAAAAATTTTCATTACTATCTGTTAATGATTCCTTTAAAAGACTCACTTTTATATAACCTTTTTTAGTTTCACCAGCTTTAAGAATTTGAGGAGTTATATCTTCAACACTAAAATAATCACTTTTATTTCCTTCTTTATAGCATTTCATTGAAATATTAGCATTATATAATTTGCTCTTATTAGTTAAATCATATTCTAAAATAGATACATCTCCAACATTTTTTAAATCTCCTGTTACAAAATTAATATTACGTTTATTAATAGACACGTTTTTAGCTTCACCATCTATTTTAACATTAGATAATCCAACATCAAACTTATTACAAGAAATATTTATATCTATTGTTCCATTTATTATTGCTCCTATAAACACTACTATACCTGCAATTGTTATAAACGGATACTTTATCAACAATATTATATTTTGCATATTAGAATCCCCCCAAAATAACGGCCTTATAATATCATTTTTCCCATATTTAGTAAAATTTTTCTCTATTTATAACATTAATAAAAAATCTCAGTATTTTCATTTACTGAGATTAATTTAATTATCTATGATAATATTCCTGCATAATATTTCCAAGCCAATACTTTAAAAACTCTTTGATTTAAATCCGAAAGAGAAATATTTCCAGATTGAACACCTTCTAATATTTCACTATATGCAGTAGCATATTTATCAGATGTAAGCAAAATATGATTCCCAGCTGTATATGCCTTTATATATGTATTACTAATACCACTACTAGCATTCATAGATAAATCATCTGTTATTGCTAGACCAGTAAAACCTAAATCATCAAACAATAACGAATGAACTGCATACGATAATGAAGCTGGATTATCTTTATCTAAAGCTGAAATAATATTATGAGATATTAATACAGACTCAACACCAGCATTTATACCAGACACAAATGGTACTAAGTGCTTATTTTTTAATTCTTCCAAACTAGTTTCATCTACTGATGAAGAAGTATGAGTATCTGAATTATTTCCATAACCAGGAAAGTGCTTTAATGAATGACTAACTCCACTATTTTTGCTGGTTTCTACTACTGTCTTTACAAATTCGCCAGTTGTGAATGCATCTTTTCCTAAAGTTCTAGGATAAATATAAGAAGATGAAGCAGCTATATCAGAAACTGGAGCAAGGTTTATATTTAATCCAAGTCTTCTTAAAACTGAATTTTTAACTTTAGTCTCTTGCTTAACTAGTTCAAAATTATGACCACTATCATTATATAAATCACTAGGAGACTTAAATCCATTAAATGTAGACGTTACTCCACTAATTGTTCTTGTATATGTTTTAAATAAATTTGGATAAGCTTGCAGTTCATTACTAACTAAATTAGTATTTCTAGCCACTCGAGTTACAATTCCACCTTCTTCATCAACTTGCATCATTAAAGGTATTTTAGATTTAGACTGCAAATTAGATGTCATAGATATAACTTGCGCTTCACTCTTGTCTTCAAAAGCATCAGCAAAAAATAAAACTCCTCCAACATGGTAACTCTGTATGGCTTTTTCAGTATCACTAGGCTTACCATTAGAATAAGAAACAACCAACAACTGACCAATCTTTTCTTCTGTCGTCATTGTCTTTAACTTTTCGTATGCTTGGTCGTAATATTCAGAAAAGATACCATTATCATTCCAAGACTCTGGATATTTATTTTTATCATCTACAACATAATCAGGACTTTTTATTTCAGATGCAGGAACAATAATAACAGGTCGAGCTCCTCGATTATCCGTATTTGTCTTAGCAACAGCTTTAAAAAAGCCATCTCCTCCTACTATATAAACGTTATCTCCACTCAGAGCACCTGTCCAATAAGTTGTATTAGTTACCCATTCATATTTAACAAGCGGATTTTTCTCTTTACTACAACCATGATTAATACCAGAACCAGTTAAATCTCGACATCCAATTGGATTTTCCAATTCCTCAAGAGAAATGCCTCTTCCAGTCGCGTGCAAACCATACGTATTATTCAAATAATCTACATAATTACTTATTGCTTTAAGTGAATCTGCATAATTTAACGTTCCATATATTGGTGATCCTTTATCTCCTAGAGCCAAAGAATTCTGCTTGCCATAACTTGGATCAGTCGTACTAATTGTTGTTCTACTTCCGGTATCAAATTTATTTCCAACATATAAATTATATTTAGAAAACAAAGTATAATTAGTCTCATCATATTTTAAAACGTAGAAACATTCATTACCTATACATAATTCATCTCCAGGTGTTTCACCATTACCTGTAACAAAAGTTACATCTGGATTCTTAGATGGTAAAGAAATAGTTATTACAGGTCGTACTCCTCTAAACATACTTGCTGCCAGGTTCGATTGCGTAGTTGGAGCCTTAAAATAACCATCACTTCCAACTAAATAAACTGTTCCATTCTCAGGAGTCATAGTCCAATAAGTAGTACTAGTTACCCAATCAAACTTAGGATTATTACAATTTCCGTCTGTCTTCGATATAACAACACATCCCAAATCAACTAATTCATCTCTAGTAATAAGTTCAGCCTTTAAATTAATTCCTGTAAGATCTTGTAAATATTTCCCATATTCATCAACATAATTTTTTACAACACTATTAACATAAGTATTATCAGTAGTATTTTTACTATAAGGAACAGTTGCAATATGAGGATACGCACCTGATGTTGGCGTACCTACAGCTGTATAATGTTGTTTTCCATATAAAGCATCTGTTTTAGAAATAGTTGTAGAATTAGAATAATCAGCATAATTATTTCCAACATATAAATTATACTTAGCAATCATTTTTATAGTTCCTTTATTGTCATTGCTAATCGTATAAAAACATTCTTCATCAAAACAATACTCTTCCCCAACCTCTAAATCAAGTAAAGGATTTCTTGGTTCTATATCTTCACTATAACCTACTTTATTAACATTAAGAGAACAAGTGTAACTATTCTCGTATGTATCTTCAGAAGATAACACAAAAGGACTAGATGACGTTCCATCTCCACTAACAATATGTAAATCTGAACTTATAGTTAAAACTGGTAAAACATAAACACTTTCGTCTTTAAAATCAGAAGGATAAGCCTTTAAAACTCTACCACTTAATGCATTAAAATTCATTGAATTATTATAATATCCAACAGGAGAAATTGTTAAAATAAATCTTTTATATGCCTCTAACCATGACTTATTAGAAGCATCATTAGTTACTCCCGCATATACTAATTCATCTGCTGTCAACATTCCTATAGGATAATTTAATTTACCATTACCATTAGTACTAGAAACAGAAAAACTATCATTTGTATTATTAACTTTATAAGTAGGTGACAATGTTTTTGCTAATGAACTAGATCTTCCAGCACTTTCATACAAAGTAGTATGAGTACCATAACCTAAACCTTCAAAAGTATCAGTACTAGTAACTTTAGAATAATCTCTTAATATAGTTCTATCATTATAAAAAGAATCATCAATTACATATTTTTCATATTCAGTGTTTAAAATAAATCTCTCATACCAATCGTCCAATTTTTGTTTAAAATAAGAATCATTTATATTACTATGAGTTCCCAAATAATCAGACGAATTTAAACCACCATACATATATCCTGCATATGCATTATTATTAAAATTCTGAGAACTATCAATTTGTATAACTTCCTCATCAGATAAAATTCCTAACGATGAAGAAAATTCCGTACAAGTGCCACCAATTGAATTACCATTATAAACTAACTTTATTCCACCATTTTCAGAAGTTCTTAAAATCTTCCAACATTTATCTGCAAATATAACATCATTATTAGCAGTAGCTCCACGATAATAATATACCTTATTACCAGAATTTGTACTTGTACTTTCATATACACCTGTGCCATTTGATGTATTAAAATTAATATTACTATCACTACCTTTTGATATACCTTTTATATGATCTACCAATAAAATATCAGAATTCTCACTTATTAAATTTAAATTTGTATTAGGAAGCAATAACTTAATATCCTTAGTTAAAGACTTTCCTGGCTCAATACGAAACTTATGACTTTCATAATTTTCTTCATTATAAATAAACGAAGTTCCATCATTTTTACGAGATTTACAACTTACTTCAACATCTGCATAATATGAATTTGAAGTATTTTTTACTGTATATTTTAAGTCAGCATCCTTACGATTAATATCAGAATAAGTAAAAGTAAAAGCATCTTTATTTTCGTTTATAACATTTGATTTACCAACATCATTTATAAAAGCTCTACTAATATAAACTCTAAAATCATTTTCACCAAAAGCTATTGTACTTACTCCAAAGAAATTTAATTCAGTATTTAAAGCTGCAAAACCAATAGTCATAGAAAAAACAAGGATTATCATAACCAGCTTAAGTTTATTTATCTTTATACGACTTTTTCTCTTCATACTGCATATCTCCTTGTTTTTCTAGTTCTATTCAGCTACTTCTTTTTTCTTTTTAGTACTCTTTTTTTTCTTCTTTTTCTTTTTTTCTTTATCTTTATCTATTACTTCCTCTTGATCAATAGTAGATAATTCCTCTTTTTTTTCTTCTTTAATATCTTCTTTTATTTTTTCAGTAGTTTCTTCATTTTCTACTACCTCTTCAACTTCTTGTTCAAAATTTTCAATATTAGAAATAGATTCTATATCTTTTTCTTCTTCCTGAGTATATTCAATTTCTTCATTTTTTTTCTTACCACAATCTCTTGCATTCATTATATAAATATAAGAAACTTTAGTATCTATAATATAGAATATTGCCTGCTCTCCAGGTATTGCTTCATAGAACAAAATAGGTTTTTCAATACTATCTCTTACATTAATTAAATCATCAAAAGAATTAACTACTTCTATTCTTAACGACATAGTATACATAATATCTCTAGTATTAGTAGATGCTGCTTTCTTACTAATATAAGGACCATAATCTCTAAATATCTTTTTTAATTTTTCTTTATATTTAACTTTTACATCTTTATTTTGAACATATATAACTAATTCATATATAAACCATATAATATCTATAATTGCTATTAATATAGATAAAGCAAATAAGAATGGATGAATAATCCTTGTTTTACCATATTCAAATTTTTCATTTACATTATTTTTTAAATCATAATTCATTTTTAATTCTGTAGTATTAGCAGTCAAAGGAATCTCAAAACTAACTACAGCTGAATCATTTAATTCCTTTTCAAATTTTTCATAAGTACCAGCTACATCAACATACATACTTACAAGTACATTGGCTTTAGCTGAAAGTTCATATTTGTTGATAAATGAACTAGCTAATTGATTATATTTATTATAATCTATTTTTACATTTTCTTTAATTGAGAATTTCTTATCTTTAACTCTTTGTAGTCTTGTCTTATCTAAAAGCATATCTTCACTTTCAAAAATTCTTTTTCCAGAACTACTATCAACAACAACTTTCGCACTTATATAATATTTATATCCTAAATTAATATCTTCGACCACATCAAAATTATAATTGAAAGACGCATCAATATAATCTATTAATGTTGAAATATATACTCTATCTTTAGGTAAATATGGAGTAGTATAAAAATCATTCTTTTTTAAATATACGTTATAATCTAGTTCTGAACTATCAGAATAATGCATAACATACTCTTCTTTACTTTTTATTGATTTGTAACATAAAAACATTGTAAGCATTAAAATTACAACTGCTCCAACTGCTACTAAAATAATCTCTTTCTTATTTCTATTATTTTTTTCTTCATTCATTTTTATCACTCCACTTACAACCATTCATTTAATAATACTGATGGCCATGCAATCAGTAAAACTCTTAATTTTACAACGCCAACTACATTTTCTTTAGTTACAATCCAATTATCTTCACTAACATTAGCATCACCTTTTGTATTAAAGGCTTGATCTCCATTATCTAATTCAAATACAGAAGATATACGATGAACTATTAATTTATTATTTTGTCGAAATACAATTACTTCTCCATCACTTAATTTTTCACCCTTATATTCTTTATATATTACAGCATCACCTTTATTAATAGTCCCCTGCATTGATTCGCTTCCGACAGCTATCATCGAATAAGTAAATTGACACGATATTAAATAAACCAATACTGCAAGAATTACTAAAGTTACAATATTAACACTTATGTTTTTCTTTTTATCTTTACGAGCTATTCTCTTTTTATTACCAAACACATTTTCCAATATAACATATAGAAAATATGGTAAAACTGATAATATTACAGTCTTTATAAATATATTTACATTTGGTTCTATAGGAATAAAATATAAGTATAAATCCATTATTAATCGATACCAATAATTAACTATATAACCATATTTTTGACTCGTATAATCTAAAAACAAGTTTTTAGCAATTGAAGGAATAACAAAAGTCAATAAAGTATTAACTAAGTCATATCTACTTGTAAAATTACAACTTTTTCCTAACAACATATAATCTATAAGAACATAATTAAATATCATTATGAATCTTGCTATATACTTTTTCTTATCTTTTTTATTATAATTATAATTTAAGAAAATAAGATATCTTATCATTTCAGTTATAGAAACAATAAAGAATACACCAAGTATATGAATCTTTGATAAATAATTTCTATAAAATACATTATAACTTGTAGAAAAACCTGTAAATAATCCCCATATATAGAAAGATATTTGAACAATTAAACATCCACCAACTACTATATAATATAATGTCTTACTTCTTTGTTTACTAGGTTTCTTATACTTAATTAAAAATAATAAAAAAATTAAAAATCCTAATAATCCAATAAATACCCAAACTAAATTAAAAGTTCTGAGTACAAAAACGTTAAAGAATAGTAATATTGCTAATAAAATTTCAAATACAATCTGTAATCCAATTTTTAACATTCTTTCATCACCACTCTTTAACTATTTTCTACTAAACTTCTAATTTTCTTTAGCTGTTGCAGGTAATTGACAAGTAATTGTTACTATCCCTGTTTCTTCACTAGCGTAAGTTTTCTTTAACTTAACTGTGATAGTTGAAGCTTCTTCAGTTTGAGTAGGACTTGCTTCACTACCAGCAGCAAGTGTAGTTCCATTATAATTAGTACTTTCAATTATTTCTAAATAATCAACTAAATTTGCATTTGTAGCAGTAGCCTTACAAGTTATTTCCCCAAGTAAAGCGTCATATTGACCAACATTTTCAACATAATAAGTAACAGTTGCTGTTTCACCTACTGTATTAAACTCTGGTGTAACAAAAGTTAATTGCTTTCCATTATCAGATACAGATACTGACTTATTACCAGTTTTATTCATACTTGACTCAATTGTAGGTGCTTTAGCACCAGTACTAACAAAACGAAGATTATTTTCAAATTCAGCAGCATTACCTTTTAATGAAACAGTACCATTAAATCTTAAAACAGTAGAAACAGCAGCAAAACCTACCAACATTGCTAATACAGCTACTACTACTGCTAACTTTATGCTTTTTCCTTTTCTCATTTTTTCACTCCTCCTCTATTTTAAATAATACACTTTATTTCGACAAAAGGCAATAAAATCCGAACGACTTAAAAAAATTTTATTATCTACCATTAAGTGATTTATTTTGCTATAATTATATTATAAAGGATGTGATTAAATGGTAAAAAGAAAAAAGAAGAAAAAGCGTCTTCGCCTAAAGTCAAGCTTCAAAAGATTCCTAATTTATTTCACATTTTTTATAATAATGTTCATTTATACAATAAATGAATCTATTAAAATTGTCGAAGAATTCAAGTACAAAGAAACATACGAATATAAAATATTAGAAAAAGGATATTCTAAAAAAGAGACAACAAAACTAATAGAAAAACTTTCATCAGATAAATTAGATCAAATTCTTACTAAAAAATACAATGAATCATATTATCAAATAGTAAATCAAAAATACTATAAAGAAAAATACTTTGACAAATATGTCGAATACAAAGAATACCACGAAAAAACAACATATGAAGATGTTATAGCACTTGTAAATGTTCATGCCAATGCCGGATGGTATAATGAAACATATAAAAGCAACATTGACAATAACTATTTAGTCATAGTTAATAAATTTTATTATTTAGATAGCAATTATGAAAGAACTGACTTACAAAACGTCAGCTTGCAATATTCTTACGCTGGCAATAAAGTAGCTAGTATTGTTATTGAAAATTTTGAAAATATGCGCAACGATGTTAATGAAGCCCTTGGTGTAAGATTAATGATTAACTCATCATATCGTCCTTACAAATCTCAAGAAGAAATATATAACGAATATAAAAAAATAAGTTTAAAATATGCTGATTCATACGCTGCTCGTCCAGGTTTTTCCGAACATCAAACTGGACTTGCAATCGATATCACTTCTTTAGAGCATAAAACAGCCAATGAGTTTAAAGAATCTGAAGAATATGCTTGGTTAAAAGATAATTGTTACAAATATGGTTTTATTCTTCGTTACCCAGAAGGAAAAGAACATATAACAGGATATAATACAGAAAGCTGGCATTTTAGATATGTTGGCTATGATGTAGCAAAACAAATTTACGAAGAAAACATAACATTTGATGAGTATTACGCTTATTACATAGAAAAATAACTACCAAATTGTAGTTATTTTTTTTCATATTTTTCATATATTAATCTTTTAGCATCTTCTCTTGTATTTTTTATAACCATTCTTTCATAAGGAGTTCTAAATAATAAAGGCCACTTTTTATCACTATTAGCAAGTTTTAAATTACTCAATAATCTCCTTCTTCCCTTAAAAATCTCTCTTAAAAATAGTGCTTGGTCTTCCTGGCTCATTTTACCATAAAAATTATGATTATCAACAAACTCTAATTCGTCATCATAAATCAACTCATGCCAAACATTATTACCAACACGTTCCTCAATAGAATCAACAATTTCCTTTGTATAATAGCCATAAATGAATTCTTTAGTTATACCAGAAGGAAACATAAATATATTACAAAAACTTGCCCAATCATTAATATCTCCCACAAAATACTTTTCCCCATTATAATAAAATATATATGGAATTGCGACAATTATATTATAAGTAGTTCCAACTCCATACAAATTATATGTATAATTTAAACTTTCCTCATTAAAATCATTAACTGGCATAACAGTACTTCTTAATCCCCTACATCTTTCAACAACCTTTAATCCACTATTTAAAATCCTCTCAGCAATTGCTTTTTCGCTAACATCAGCACCTGTAATTTCAAACAAATCTTTATATTTATAATCACCACTTATAAGTCTTTGATATTTTTTCAATCCTATATTATGAAATCCTATTTGATAACCACCAAGATCTTTCTTCATTTTTAAAAATAAATCTATATTTTTCATTAAACCACCCAATTAAAAATTTATTATATTTAGTCAAAAAGAATGTGTCAACAAGAAAAAAAGAACAATTAATGTTCTTTTTATGATTCTTCCGAATTTTCTTCTGGAGTCTCTACTTTATCTGCTTTTGTACTATAATCAATATAATTTGATCCATCATATACAGAAACTACAAAGTCATTGCCAACCTTCTTTACCTTATATGCAGGATTATTTGTATTAACATAAGGAAAATCTCCTAATTTAATCCCTTCTGTAGATAATTTTTCACCTTGATAATCATATATATACAATTTTTTTTCTTTGTCTACTCCAACATAATAGCCATTATATAAGTCAACATAAGAATGAATATCTACACTAACTTGTTCATTATTATCATTATATACAACATAATTATTGCCGACCTTAATTTTAAAGTACTTCATATCTTTAGAATAACCCATTATTTTACCTTTAAAACTTTCGGACTCATTTCCATCACTCTTTAATAATTTCCAATTATTATTTGAATCTTGAGCAATAAAATTATCTTCCATTTTTTCTATCTTATTATATTCAAATGTATATTTCGCCCTTACATTATCACCATCTATTGTAAGTACCCCATATTTACCTTTTTTATTTACACCTACAATATCAATCTTACCATCAAAATATGAAACACTATAATCATTATTATTAGTATAAGAATTAACACTTGTATATGTTCCCATTACTTTATCTTCAACAAAATTATATAATTTTACTGTATTATTACCATCTTTGATAAAGATAAATCTATTATTTATTATTGGAACCAAAGCTTTTCTATCTTTATATCCTTGTTCCATCATATCGTGATCTTCATATATTTCATCTTGAGCAATAAAACAATAATCAAAAGTATCTGACTCTTTAGTTATATAATTCTTATTATCACAAGTATAAATTGTTAACAATTGTGTTTTATCTAAATCTTTATAAATATACAATTTATTTTCAAAATAATTTACATATTTATTTTTCTTATTTGCTAATCCTTCAACAATATCAATGTTTTTATAAGTCGGATTATCTTCTCCCTCTTTATAAACAGCTATTTCTATTACAGTATCTTTAACAGTTACTTCAAAGCTTCTCTTTATTTCTAGAATACTTCCCTTATCATTATAAATATATGTCTTAACATAATTATCATTATTTAAAGATATATTACCTTCATTATATTTATTTTTTTCACCATCATAAATATAAACTTTTTTCTCATCATTTGCTGCAACAACATAATCATCAGCTACTGTTATATATTTATATCCACTAGCAATAACTTCATTTTTATAATTAAATGCTAAGTATTCGTTACCTACTTTAGCAACTACAAAATTATTATTATACGATTTAATTTCATACTTAGAATCAAATATAGAACTTAATTCTTTATTCTTTTTATCAATAACAATGTAACCTTTTTTATTTTTAGCAATTAGGTTATCTTCTCCATCTATTAATCCTAAATATTCATAATTATTCTTTATAACTTCTTTTATTCCTTCATTTATCTCTATTAAACCATATTTCTTATCTGTATTAGCTACAATAACATAATTATCATCATAAGCTTTAACATCAGAATATGCATCCTTAACTTCATTATCTTTTATAGAGTATAACTTAGTATCTTTATTCTTCTCATCACTTGTATCTACAACAAAAACATAATTATCCTCATATATTGACATTCTATTAACTATTTCTTCTTTATCTTCATCTTCTAATTTTGGAACATCAAAATCATCCCTATATTTATTATTAGCCACATAACATAATTTAGAATCCTTATTTTCACATTCATATGTTCCTATTTCTTTTTCTGAAGCATCTAAAAAATATAACTTACCGTCTTTATAATAGAAATTATCAGTTATTTCTGGAGCTTTTTCTTCTACTTTTTTCTCTGGCTTATCTAAAGTATCTTTTTTATTTAACCTAATAACTATAAAAATTGTAAATATTAATATTAAAATCAATAATAAAACAAGAATCACAATTAACATTATTCTTTGTTTTTTATCCATATCTTCCCATTTAGCTTTTATTTTATCTATCAAGTTCATTTTTTTCTGTAGAACTGGTTCTTCTAAAACTTCTTCTTGTCTTTCTTCTGCTAAATATGATTCTGCCAATGCAATATTTTTTTCGGCTAAAGCTTCTTCAGCAGCTTCTTCTTCTACTTTTCTTTCTTCAACTTCTATTTTATCTTTATACTTTTGTTCTCTAGACAAGTCATCGCTAAAATCTTCATTATATCGTTCACTACGACTTTCAATTTCTTCATTAATAACTTCAATAGGCTTAGTCTTTTCTAATTCTTTATCTTCCATTTTATCCTACCTTTCAATAGTATAAACAAATTATATCATAATTTAAGATCAAAAAAAATTATTTTAATTTTTAATAATTAAAACTTATTGCAAATATGATATAATTTTAAAAGATAGATAGAAGGTAATTATATGGAAAAAGAAATTTTAAACAAAATAAATTCTGACACCTCTTCATTAACTAATGAAGATTATAAAATAATATCTTCCAATACCGAATTAAGAGAAACGTTAATAAATAAAATAGCCGCTGGAAGCGAATTTAATATTGAATCTTTTGCAGATTATTTAGGTGAAGAACTATTAACCCTAAAATAACCACAATAGTCCTAAATGCTCTGAAAGAAAAAAGTCCTGAATATTTTATTAATATTATTATTAATGATTTTACAACTCAAGAAATAATAAGCGAATTTGGTCAAAGTGAAGGCGCTTATATAGTAAAAGAATATCAACAAAAAAACCTAGAAGAAATCATTAAAATTATTATCAAAAATAGTGCTAACATAAGTGATGAAATAACTAGTCCTCTCATTATAAATCGTCTAATAGAATTAAAAAGATATGACCTTGCATACCTATTTGCAAACTACTAAAGTTGCAAGAAAAATTGAAACGTACAATCCTGAAGACATAAAAAAACTTTTTAAATAATATCAAAAAAAGACAAATAAGTTCATCTCTTATTTGTCTTTTATTATTTTTATAAAAACTAATCTAAATTATTTTAATCAGTATTTCATTCATAACATATATATATTCTGGATTAACATAAATATATTCCCCATCAACAATTAATTCTTCATCTCTTAAAACTTCATGTAAATCAAATACCTCTTGCATATTAACTTCATATTTCATAAAGAAATCTTTTAAATTAATGCCCTCCATTTTTCTAAAACCAAGCATTAATTCATTATACATCTTATCTTCCTTGCTAAGTATTTCTTCACTTTTTAAAAACTCACCCTTAACATACTTAGTTAAACTTCTTGTATTTTCATATCTAACACCATGAATATAACCATGAGCTCCTAAACCAAATCCATAATATTCATTATTATTCCAATATTGTAAATTATGACGGCTCTCCTTGCCATTTAATGCAAAATTACTTATTTCATAGTGATTATATTTTTTTATATCCAATTTATCACATATATATTCATACATTGAAGCATCTAATTCCTCTGGTATAGGTAAAACACCATTAATACCTATTTTTGTATTATCTTCAACTATCAATGAATATGTACTAATATGATCTGGTTCTAGTTTTAATATAAGTTCTAAATCTTTTTTTAAATCTTTTAATGTTTCTCCTGGTATTCCATATATTAAATCAACATTAACATTATTAAAGCCCATTTTTCTAATTAGTTTCATCTTATCTTTAGCATCACTAAATGTATGATATCTTTCCATAAACTTCAACTTATCTTCATTAAATGACTCTATTCCTATACTAAGACGATTTACACCATTTTCTCTTAATACTTGAAGTAAATCTTCACTTATATCATTTAAATTACATTCAAAAGTAAACTCTTCTAACTTATTCAAATTTAAACGACTTATTATTTCAAATAAATATCTTATATCTTTTATTGATAACGAAGAAGGTGTCCCCCCACCTATGTATAAAGTTCTTATTTCTTCTCCTAAATACCTATCTTGTATTTCATTTATTAAAGCATTTAAATATTGCGTAACCCAAGAGCCGTTATATAACATTTTACAAAAATCACAATAACTGCAAATGCTCTTACAAAAAGGAATATGTATATAAACACTTTCCATCAAACCACTACCTTTACTACCATCTTTATTATATCAATTCATAAATTAAAATTCATTATTATTGACTCCTATTAGACAGTTATTTTAAAAGGTATCTAATTACTTGTATATAAAACCTTAACAATAGTATATTTATTTATCATAACTTCTGTTTCTGTATTATATTCATTCACCATTCCATCACCTATTAAATTATTCAATTATTTCCCATGCTAAATCTTCTATTGGCTCAATATTTATTTCTCTTTTTTCCATTAATTCATTAATAATTGTTTCGACTTCATCACATATATCTTTATTGTATTTTGGATGTCCTTCTATTATCTTTTTTAATCTATAAATTTCCTTTTTAATGTCATTATCTCTAAAAAACAAATATTTCTTAGTGTTATATTTAAACAATTCAATAGTTGCTTCTAAAATACCATTTTCACTAGCTTTTTGATAATAGGCTAAAGCTTTATCTACATCTCCCTCCAATACAATATCCATATATCCATCCATATAAAAGTACTTAGCCAAATTATAATAAGCATAATTGCACAAAACCTTATAATTACTTTCTAAAGCTTTTTGATAATAATAAAAAGCCTTTTTCATATTTTTTTCTATAATACCAGTTCTATAATATTCTCCAACTTTATTACAAGCCCAACTTTCTCCTAAATCAGCTGAAATTAAGTAATATTTAAATGCCTCACTAGTATTTCCATTATTTTCTTCTATCTTCCCTAAATTATTATAAGCATAAGCATAATCATTATTTGCTGCTTTATTATAATACTCTCGAGCTTTATCTAAATCTTTCTTTAAAGGATATATTCCATCTCTATACATATTTCCTATTAAATTAGATGCCGCAACATTCCCTAAATTATATGATTTAACTAAATATTCATATCCTCGTTCTAATTCTTCATTAGATTTACCTCCAATTAATCCTCTAACAAACATATTTCCTATCATATAATTTGCACTAGCATGATTCATAGAAGCTGCTTTATCTAAGTATTTGAATGCTTCATCATATCTAGGATTACCTGTAAAATAACCATAATACTCATTACTACCTATTTCAAAATTAGCATAAGCATTACCTTCTATAGCTAATTTTTTCATTGAATAATCAAAATTAATACCTTCTCTTAATTTCAAAGATAAATACTCTTGTAAATCAACTGAACTAATACTCGTATCATTAAGGACAGTTTCAAATACTTCCTTCTTTAATTCATCTTCATAAATTGGTTGCTTTTTATGAAGAACAATAAATATTAACTCTTCTATTAAACAATCATATATCTTATTATCATTAATAAGTTGATATAGCCTATTCGTAAATTCATTTATTATTTGTTTATCATTCTTTGCTAAATTATATAATTTTTTAGAGAGACTTAAAGCACTATCACTTTCATTTATAAATTGTATCTTATCTTTAATATCTTTATGAACAACACCATCCATAATATTAATTAAACCTATTATGTTATCAGCAAATTCCTGCTTTTCTTTCTCATATCTTATCTCTTTATTTAAGAAAGTCTGTTTATATTCTGCTCCAATACTTCTACATCCAACACAATAATTATTTACCGTTGTATCATTTATATATTCTAATTCAAATAAAGTACAAAACATTTCACTTTGTAATGCTGACATCTTATTTTTAGAAGAGTCCTTTATAATTCTAAATAAATTTCCTATACTTAAATGTTCATCATTATTATTCATCTTTATATATTTCTTTTGCATAATATCACCTATTACAACAATACCACATATTGTGGATTTTATCTATATCTATATTTTTTTCTGTGGATTTGCATTCCTTACTATTTTTATAATTTAGGAATATGATTATTAGTAATGAAGGAGGATGACTATGAAAAAAATATGGTCAAATTATAAGCAGACAATAATTTTAATTGTTTCAATTATTATTGGTGCTATTGTAGGTTTAGTATTTGGGGAGAAAGCAAGTGTATTAAGTCCACTTGGAGACATATTCATTAATTTAATGTTTGTTGTTATAGTACCACTTATTTTCTTAACAATTACAACAGCCATTATAAAAATGGAAAGTCCTAAAAGACTTGGAAAAATTATGAGTAGAATCGTTATTGCATTTGTAATAATGTCAGTAATATCTGCTTTAATTGGTTTAGTTTCAACTTACTCATTCAATTTAGTAGAAACTAAAGAAAATTCTAAAATATTAGAATTATTAGATGAAGAAAGTGTTATAGATAATGATGTATCTATCTTAGAAAGAACTGCTAGTTTACTTACAGTAAGTGACTTTCATACTTTGCTAAGTAAAGATAGTATCATTCCACTATTAGTATTCTCTATTATCTTTGGGCTTGCTATCAGAAAAACTAAAGAAAAAGGCGAAGGATTAAAAAATATTTTAATTAGTTTAAATGACGTAGTACTTCAAATGGTTAATATCATTATGTATTATGCTCCAATTGGTTTAGGTTGCTATTTTGCAGCATTAATCGGAACTTATGGACAAAGTATTGCTGTAGGTTTCCTAAAAACATTTATAATTTATACAGTTACATGTGTTATAGTTTACTTTGCAGTTTACTCATTATATGCATTTATTGCAGGTGGTAAAAAAGGCTTTAAATCTTATTGGTCTAGTGTTCTAGCTCCTACTTTTACAGCTCTTGCTACTTGTTCATCTGCTGCTTGTATTCCAGTAAACGTAAAAGCTGCTAGAGAAGCTGGTGTATCTGAAGATATCGCTGAAACAACAATTCCAATGGGTACAAGTTTCCATAAAGATGGATCTGTTATAGGAAGCGTATTTAAAATTATGTTCCTAGTATACTTATTCGAAATGAATCCAAGTATATGGACAGTTCTTGGGGTATCATTACTTGCAACACTTCTAGTAACAGCAGTACCAGTTGGTGGTGGAACAATCTCTGAAATGTTTATCTTAACTCTTATGGGATTCCCTGCTGCAGCACTACCTATTTTAACAATAATTGCTACAGTTATCGATGCTCCTGCTACAGTATTAAACGTAGTTGGTGATACAGCTAGTTCAATGTTAGTTGGACGTATGGTAGACGGGAAAGATTGGCTAAAAGAAAAAAAGAAAAAAAGTAAATAATTACTAATAAAAAAACAATACCTAAGATATTTAAATATTGTTTTTTTTATTAATTAAATATATTGGTAACACGATAGTAATAATAATTTTACTACTTATTATCATTCTTTTAGGAGTAACAAACATATATACCATAAAAGAATCTAATTAAAAAAACAAGAGAAAATAAATCTCTTGTTTTATTATGCTTTTTTCTTAAATTCATAATTTGTAAGAAGATAATTATCTCCTACTTTTTTAAAAGTATAAGTATAAGTTACCAACTTATCTTTATCCATTTTATCTAAATATTCTTGTGGTTCTACAGCTAATTTTAAGCTTTCCCAATTATAGAATTCTTCTAAATTTAATATAACATTTTTATTATTCTTTGCATCATTATATGTTGCATAAAACATTGGTCTTTCATCTATTGTAGATTGTTTTAACGCTGAAAACATTTTATATACAGAAATTGTATAAATATCTCCTTCATTATAAGAACTTCTATAACGATTGTATACATTTGATAAAAAACCGCCTGCTCCATGACTCTCATGCTCTAAATTATCATCATACTCTCCTGTATCTTCATTATAAAGAAAATAATAACTACTTAAATCATCATTATCATGAATAAAACACTTAAAATTTTCTGGTTCTAATTCAAAATCAACTGTTTTATCAACTAAATTCTTTAATTCTTTAAAACTTACAGCATCTGGATTCGAATAAAATGCATAATGTAAAACTTCCTGATTTGTCAAATCACTTGTTGAAAAATTCCTTCCATAAAAATCAAAAAATTCTAAAGAATTCACCCTTTCCATTAATATCTTTTTCTCATCATCCGTCAAATTTCTTCCTAAACTTTCTTCTTTTTTACATCCAGCGATTATAAATACACTAACAAGTAATAAAAGAATCATAACAAATTTCTTTTTCATAACATACTCTCCTTATATAAAGTATACTAAAAATAACTACTTAGAAGTAGTTATTTTCTTTTTATTTTTATCATTTACGTAAACTTTTAATAAACTATATACTATAGACATAATTGGAACTCCAATTAACATCCCAAATACTCCACCAACAGATCCACCTATCATTACAGCAACTAAAACCCAAATACTTGGTAATCCAATTTTTCCACCAACAACATGGGGATAAATCAAATTTCCTTCTATTTGCTGTAATACTAAGAAGAATATAATAAATATAATAGCTTTTATAGGATTAATCATAAATATTAAGAACGCTCCAATAGCACAACCTATAAATGCTCCAAATATTGGAATTAACGCTGTAAATCCGACAAGAACAGATATAGTTGCTGCATATGGTAATCTACATATTAACATACCAATAAAACATAAGAAACCTAATATAAAAGCTTCAAATGCTTGTACTTTTATAAAATTCTGAAACGTCATATTAGATAATCTAGATATTTCTAATACTTTATCGTAAACTGATGACTTGAAAAGTTTATTTAATATTTTTTTAAACTGACGAGATAAATTTTCTTTATCAATTAAAATATAAATTGCAAATACAAACCCAACAAAGAAATTTGTAAGAGCACTTAATAAAGAATTAGCAAACATCATTGAAAAATTAATAATATGTTCTGTATTATCAGACAATAATGTTAAAAAATCATCCTTTATTTTATTATTTTCCAAATCGATATAACTTAATGTTTCTTCTGATAAACCAAATTTTGATCCAATATCATAAATCGTTTCTTGATATTCTGGAATATTTTCAATAAAAATCATTCCAGCATTTTTTATTTGAGGGATTAAAATAAACAACATTATAGCTATAAATCCAAATACTATCAATAAAGATAATAGAATACTTAATCCCCTTTTATATTTACCAGTTTTCTTTAAAATAGAATCTTCTAACATCTTAACAATTACATTTAATATAAATGCAATAATAGCTCCTATTATAAATGGTAAAAGAATATTTCCTAAATACATTAGTATATTGCCTATCCAATTATAATTCATTAAAAATACGAACAACAAAACTCCATAAGTAATTAATAATATCTTATCTTTAAAATCTTTCTTTGTCATATAAACACCTACTTATCCGCCTTTAATACAGCTAAAAATGCTTCCTGTGGTACTTCAACACGACCAACCATTTTCATTCTCTTTTTTCCTTCTTTTTGTTTTTCTAATAATTTCTTTTTACGTGAAATATCCCCACCATAACACTTAGCCAAAACATTCTTTCTCATTGCACTAATATTCTCTCTCGCAATAACCTTACTACCAATACTAGCCTGAATAGGGACTTGAAACATTTGTCTTGGTATTATAGTTTTTAAATTTTCAACTATCTTTTTACCTCTATTATAAGCATCATCTTTATGTACAATAACACTTAATGCATCTACTGTATCTCCATTAATTAGTATATCCATTTTAACTAAATCAGATGGTTTATAACCACATAATTCATAATCAAATGAAGCATATCCTTTTGTCATACTCTTTAATTTATCAAAAAAATCATAAACTACTTCAGCAAGTGGTATCTCATAATGAATATTAACTCTAGTTGGATCTATATATTCCATTCCAATATAATTACCACGTTTATCCTGACATAACTCCATAATAGAACCTATATAATCACTAGGAACAAAAATATTTGTCTTTATATATGGTTCATTTATTTCTTTAATTCTAGCTCTTTCTGGCAATTTATTAGGACTATCAACTTCCACCCATTCCCCATTAGTTAATTCAACTTTATATATAACAGAAGGACTTGTTGCTATAACATCTAAATCAAATTCTCTTTCTAATCTAGTCATTATAATATCCATATGTAAAAGTCCTAAGAATCCAGTTCTAAATCCAAATCCTAATGCATCACTAGTTTCTGGCTCAAAAGCAAGTGAAGCATCATTTAATTGTAATTTTTCTAAAGCTTCACGCAACACTGGAAATTTATTTGGTTCAACAGGGAATATTCCACTATATACCATTGGTTTCATAGGTTGATATCCAGGCAATTGTGTATCTGCTTCACTTCTTAAAGTAGTTAACGTATCTCCTACTCTAACACTTCTAATATCTTTAATAGATCCACTTATCCATCCAACTTCTCCAGATACTAATTCATTCTTTATTTCTTCTTTTGGATGATTAACTCCTAAATCAACAACACCATATTGATCATTAGTAGCAAGCATCTTTATCGTATCTTTACTAGTTACTTTACCATCAAATACTCTAACTAAAGCTATAACTCCTCTATAAGCATCAAAATGACTGTCAAATATTAATGCTCTAGTTGGGGCTTCATTATTAATCTTAGGAGCTGGAATACGTGTTACAACTGCTTTTATTAAATCTTCAACCCCTTCGCCTGTCTTACCACTACATAAAATTACTTCATCTTCTCTAAATCCCAATACATCCTTTAGTTCTTTTAATACTTTAGGTATATCAGCATTCGGTAAATCTATTTTATTAATAACTGGTATTATTACCAAATCATCAGCCATCGCCAAATATAAATTAGCTAAAGTTTGTGCTTCTATTCCTTGAGCCGCATCTACTACTAATATTGCTCCTTCACAAGCCGCTAAACTTCTCGATACTTCATAACTAAAATCGACATGCCCAGGCGTATCTATTAAATGCAAAGTATAATCTTCATTATTATAACGATAATTAAGTTGTACAGCATTTAACTTAATAGTAATTCCTCTTTCTCTCTCTAAATCCATACTATCAAGCATTTGTGCTTTCATATCATGTTTATCTACTCCACCAGTAATTTCTAGGATTCTATCTGCTAAAGTACTTTTACCATGATCTATATGTGCAATTATCGAAAAATTTCTAATATTCTCCTGTTTCATAAAATCACCTAACTACAAGAAATTATAACATATAAATAAATTTTTCACTATATATAATAAAAAGTATCGATTATAAAATCGATACCTTTAACTACATATATATCCTGAACTAGCATAAATACTTTTAAAATTTTCATAATAGAAAATACCAGTAGTTGTAAATCCACTTGGATTTACAGCTTTTAATCTATTTCTATCACTAGCCAAACTTAAATTAATTATATTACCTCTACTTCCTGGTGTTATCGTAAAAGAATTAGCAAGCTCTCCTAATGATGCAACAACTTCATCATTTAAACTTTTTTCCAAAGTAGCTCTTATTTCATCATCAAAAGGTTCATACGTATCAGTAAAATCATAAACAAAAGTTTCTTTATAATTATTAATATAAGCATCTGTAGTATCAAATACACCAACTACAGTATGTGTCAAAACACCATCTTCATCATTTGTTACATTTGTACAAGTAAGCGTCCCTTCTTTAGGCAATACTGGAGGCTTAGGTTCATCATTCTGATTATCATCTTGATTATCCCCATTGTTATTAGTATTATCATCTTTTTTTTCTTGATCATCATTATTTTGATTATTATTACTTCCTTGATTTTGACCACCACTACCTAATGTAGGATTTTTTTCAATTACATCTACTTTATTTATAACAGGTGGTGTAGTAACTGGCTTTTCTTCTTTTTTTACTTCATCTTTCTTTGGTTGCTCTACTTCTTCCACTTTTTCTTCTGGCTTTTCTACTTCTTCATTTTGATTTTCTTCTTCGCCTTCATCCTCATCATAATATTGTTCATTATGGGTCAAATTCGCTTTTTCATCAGTTCTAGTACTAAACATATTAGTTTTAACAGCAAAAAATATCCCTCCACCTAATAAAACTATTAAAATTAATAAAGCAACAATTGTAATTACATCTTTTTTCATTTTCTCACACTACTTTAAGACAAGTATATATAATAAAATAAATATAGTCAACAAATTTTTATAGTCAAAAAATAGATAATTTGACATATTGTAATATTAGGGATATGATAATTACATAAGGAGAAAATATGAAAAAAATAAGAGTTGTAAAAGGAAAAAAAATAGCATTTATAGAAAAAACTGATATTGAAACATTGAACGCTAGTAAAGAATTTGTAAGACCAGAATTATTTACTGAACCATCCATTATAAATATGGAATGTGATACAGAAGGTTTTTATCGCATAAATAACTCAAATAATGCTGAATATATTGAAAGCCTCGGATACATTCCTGATTTTGATTCATTAAATAGTCTTAGTATTGAAGAACTAAATACTTTAGCTGATAAAGCTATAAGTGACAAAACTAAAATCAATGAAATTATTAAAAAATTATGTGAATACAAGAAAAGACTTGAATTTCATGAAAAAAGAATTTTAAAAAAAGCCTCTTATCTAGATCATCACTGTGTTACTTCTATCGAAGAAAATGTTTTTAATGCAAGTTTAACTGGAATATCATTCCGTTCTATGGAATCAGCTTTAATCGCTCAAGCCAGAAACTATACAAATAGTATCGCAAAATTAGCTGAGCAAAAACAAAAAAATTCTAATTCAAATACCAAAGGAAAAAGACTTCAAAACTGAAGTCTTTTCTTATTCACAAGTTAATCCTTGTTTTTCGTATTCTTTCTTAAATCCATTATATGTGAATTCTCCATCATTTTTGAAATCAGCTGGATATTCTTTTTCGAAAGTTTCTACATCTCCATTAATAGTAATATAAAATTTATTACCATCATTTGTAATGTCCTTAATTTCTATTCCTTTTTTATCTTTAAATTGTTTCTCTAATTCGGTTCTAATTGAATCTTTCATTTCATCAGCAAGTTGACTAGTTATTTCTACACCTGATTTTTCGAATAAATCAGTATAATCATAAAAATATTCCATTTCAAAATCTTTTAACTTTTCACTTTTACTTCCAAAACTTCCCTTAGCAGTCATTTCAATAACCATTCCACTTTGATTAATTTTAGCTTTACAAGTTAAATCTTTATTTTCTTCCTTTCCACATCCAGTAAGAGTTAAAGCCATCATAACAAATAAAACTAACCCTAAAAATTTCTTTTTCATATAAACTCCTCTTTTCTATAATATTAGTATAATATTTTTATAAACAGTGGTCAAGAGAACAAACATATAAATAAAAAAAAGACGATTACTCGTCTTCATATTCACAACTACTACATACTATTTTTTTAGACTTTTCTAATAGCATTTCACCACATTCTGGACATTTTCTATCTACAGGCTTATACCAATAAGCTGTTTTACATTTTGGATAATTATTACATCCATAGAAGACTTTTCCTTTTCTACTTTTCTTTTCAATTATCTTTCCATCACAGTTAGGGCAATTACAAATCTCTAATACTGGTACTTCTTCCTTTTTTATGAATTTACATTCTGGATAATTAGAACAAGCAACAAACTCACCATATCTACCATTTCTAATAACTAATGGACTTCCACATTCTGGACAAGCCTCACCTGTCTGCTCTGCTTCTTTTTTCTCCATATTTTTAAACGCATCTTCAACTAATGGTTCAAACTTATTATAAAACTCTTTTAATACTTCAACATTATTCAATTTAGCTTCAGCTATTTCATCCAGTTCTGTTTCCATATTAGCTGTATATTCTACATTTATAATATCACTAAATCCTTCTTGTAATTTATCTGTAGTTTCTATACCAACTTTTGTTGGAACAAATTTTTTATCTTCAACTGTTACATAATCACGAGCTTTAATAGTTTCCATAATTGTTGCATATGTTGAAGGTCTACCTATTCCAAGACGTTCTAATTCTTTAATTAATGAGCTTTCTGTATACCTTGGAGCTGGCTTAGTAAAGTGTTGTTCTTTTATTACTTCATCCGCATTTAATACTGTTATACCTGTTAAATCTGGTAATATTGTATCTTCAGATGATTCATAATTACCATACACTTTTAGATATCCATCAAATATTAAAACACTACCAGTAGCTTTAAATTCATAATCATTATTAAGTAACGTAACAGCAGTAGCTTTTACTTTAGCGTCTGCCATTAAGCAAGCTAAACTTCTAGCATAAATTAAACTATATAATTTATATTCATCTGCACTTAAATATTTCTTTAAAGACTCTGGTGTTCTATAAGGACTAGTTACACGAATACCTTCATGTGCATCTTGCATATTATCATTTTTCTTTTGTTGTTTTACTGCACCAACATATTTATCTCCATATGTTTCTTTAATAAACTTAAATGCTTCATTAATAAACACAGGAGATAATCTCTCACTATCTGTACGCATATAAGTAATAAGACCAACTGTTTCACTACCAATGTCTACACCTTCATATAACTTTTGTGCTATACGCATTGTCTTACTACTTGCAAAATTAAGTTTATTAACTGCTGTTTGTTGTAATGTACTAGTTTTAAAAGGCATAACACCTTTTTTGTTTTTCTCTTTACACTCAATATTACTAATGTGATAATCTGGTCCTAAAGAAGATATTACATAGTCAGCTTCATCTTCATTTTTAAGTTCAATTTTTTTATTTTTATATTTTTCTAAATCAGCATCAAATTGATTAAATTTAGCTGTAATTGACCAATATTCTTCTGGTATAAATGCTTGTATTTCTCTTTCTCTATCAACAATAAGCTTCAAAGCAACACTTTGTACTCTACCCGCACTTTTACCGCCTGTTTTAGATTGCATTAATTTAGATAATCTAAAACCAATTATTCTATCTAATATTCTTCTAGTCTCTTGACTCTTAACTAAATCAACATCAATATCACGAGCTTTATTAAAAGCTTCAATTATAACATCTTTTGTAATTTCATTAAACGTAACGCGTTCATAATTTTTCTTTAAACCTAAAGCTTCTTTTAAATGCCAACTTATTGCTTCTCCCTCACGGTCAGGGTCGGTTGCTAAATATACTTGTTCTGCTTCTTTTGACATTTTCTTTAAATCTGTAATAACTTTCTTTTTTCCCTTCATAGGTATATAAGAAGGCGCAAAATCATTATCAACGTCTACACCTAAACCAAATTTACCTGTTGTTGCCAAATCTCTTATATGACCCATACTAGCAACCACTTTATAATCGTTTCCTAAATATTTTTCAATAGTTTTACTCTTTGAAGGTGATTCCACTATTACTAATTTTTTCATATTGTATTTTCCTTTCTAAATGTACTTCTAAGTTGTTACAATAACTATTCAGAAACTGATACATCTCCACTCTGAGATTGAATTTGTTCTACTTTATATTTTTCTTTTGTTTCTTCTAAATAATTAAAGTAATTAACCTTTATTGCTAAATTAGACATAGATATTTTATTTTTGATATTAGTATTAATATTTTTAATTTCCTCTGGTGTATAAGTAGTATTAGGTTCAAAATATATAATTCTACCACCTGATGCACTATAGAATGCTTTTTCATCTTGCCATGAACCATCAGAGAAAACAACCCTATTTTCATAACTTTCTGACAATAAATCTTGTCCAACATATAATCTAGGATCATAATCTAAATCAAATAAATTAGCAACAGTTGGAACAATATTTACATATGAAGTATATTCTTTATATTTCTGTGCATGCATCTTTGTATTATAAATAACAAAAGGTGTTCTATCAACTTCATATCTCTTAGTTACATCATAATCAAAATAAGAATTAATAGTACTAGTATTCAAGCCATAAGGATAATGATCAGCATATAAAACAATTACAGTATCATCTAATTTTCCCTGAGCTTCTAGTCCATCAAGTAACGTTCCAATAGCATTATCAAATTCTTTTAATTTAGACATATACCTCTTAAGTGAAATATTATAGTTAGTATCTTTAAATAAATCAAGATATTTATCTCCTAATTCACTACTTTGAGTATATGGTTGATGTGCAGACACAGAAGTAATCCATGTCATAAATTTATCTTGATCCTTTGTAATATTAAGAACTTTTTCAACTAATTCAACATCACTAGGCCACTCATGATATACATTGCTATAAGGAATTCCTAATTCTTGAACACCATAAAAATGTCCACTTCCCATATTAGGATGATATATAGTTCTAGCATAATATTGATCAGTATAATTATGGAAACTAGTAGTAGTATATCCTGATTTATTAAATAAATTAAATATAGCTCCAGGATAAATATTTCTTTTATAATTATTTGCTGTACAAGAATTATTAATCGTAAATAAACTAGTCATTCCACTCATTTCATTATTTCCAGTAGAACAAGAATTTCTAGGACTATAAGCATTATCCCAAGCCCAACCTTCATTATATAGTTTATAAAAATTCGGAAAAAACTCTTCATTTATTAAAATATTATTTGTTGATTCCATCATTATTACAATTAAATTTTTATCTTTAAAGAAACCAGTAAAATCATTTTTATCTGTAATAGGTTGACTTATATAATAATTATTCAATTTTTTATAGTTTGCTCTACTCTCATCAGAAATTATTTGTTCCCAAATTGTATCATCCATATATCTAGTATAATCACTAATTACCTGCTCATTTTTTACATAACCATCATCAAAAGGAGTTTCTTCTATAGAATCTGTTGGTAACAACACAGCTTTTAAATCAGCAAAAGCATACATTGTATATCCAAATTGTCCCATTGCAATATTAGGAATATCTGGATTATCAAAAAGTTCTTTTGTTGACTTTAATTGTAAATCATTTTGCATAAAGTCAGCCCCAAGAGTATAGTAATAAACACCAGCAAAAGCAACCGCAAGAACCATTGCATTTATTTTTGCATTAACTAATCTTCTTCTTTTTTTCTTAGCTAAAATTTGATCATTTAATTTTTTACGTTCTTCACTATCAAATTTATCAGCAAAATCTATTGTATCATTTCTCTCTAAAACTTTTATTCTATGATCAAAGAAAACATAGAATATTAATAAAAATGCTAATGGAATAAGTATTAACCAAAATTTCCAAGAAAATGATGCAATATAATCCATTATATAATCTTTAACTGCACCTGCTTGAGAAGTCGTCCCAAAAGACATAAAGACACCAAGATAATTTAAAAATCCTGCTTGAACTAAAGCATATACCGTACAAATTACTGCTGCTAGTAAAGATAAAATATTACTAACAACTCTTCCACACAATGAAAATATTGCACTTAGAAATAAACTTAATGCATTAATCCCAATAAATATTCTTAACACAGACCAATCAAATAATGAAAAACCTACACACCATCTAAATATAAGTTCTTCAACAAATAAAGTTATCATTAGAAGAAAATAATTTTTAAATACGTTATTATAGAAAAGTCTCACTTTTTAATCACTACTTTCATTATTAAATTCTTTCATCTTATTAATTAAATCACGAACAGGTCTATAAGTAAACCTATAATTTTCCAAAATCCCATATTTTTCAATCATTTCTAAATGTTCCTTTGTTGGATAGCCTTTATGCTTAGCAAATCCATACTCAGGATGTTCCTTATCAAGCTCATACATCATCCTATCTCTAGTAACTTTAGCTATAACACTCCCTGCTGCAATACTAAGTGACAAAGCGTCACCATGAATTATATCTCTATAAGAAATATCAATATTAGTAAGTTTCATTGCATCACTAAGTATATATTCTGGCTTTACTTTTAAATCTTCTATAGCTAGTTTCATAGCCAATCGTGATGCTTCCAAAATATTTATTTCATCTATTTTTTTAGCATCTACAATTCCTATTCCAACACTAATAGCATCTTTCATTATTATATCATAATATTGTTCACGTTTCTTCTCTGATAATTTTTTACTATCAGTAAGTCCATCTAAACTATAATTTTTAGGTAATATAACACAAGCAGCAACGACAGGTCCAACTAAAGGTCCTCTTCCAACCTCGTCAACACCACCAATTAATGTAATATTCTCTTTATAAAGTTCTTTTTCATATTTTAATAAATCAATAGTTTCTTCCACTTTTTTTGCTTTCATATACTTCCCTTACTTTGCCATTTTCATCCCACGACAATAAAATATCTAAAATATTTTCTGGAACAGGATATCTAGATATAATATCAATTTTAGATATTCCATAAATTTGTTCAAACTCATCATTTGTTGTTTTTATAAGTTTTCTTCTAGTTATATTATTATTTCTTACAATATCTAATTCTGGATTAAGAAAAAACATTGTTCTTGCATACATTAATTCAAATCCAGTCATTAAATCTTTAGGATGATTAATTATTATATCATCCCTAACTGGTTCCCCAGTTGAAGCATCAACAACTTTAGCTAACAATAAATACTTTTTAAATAATTCTTCTTTATTAGCATGCATAACTGAAGGCCAATTCATAATACTATTTAAAGTATCTTTTAACGAAATCCCCAAAGATGAATAAAAATCTAATGTCCCTTCAAAATTAGCTTTAAAAGTCTCCAAAGTAGTCCTATTAGTCAAATATTTAGCTATTATCAAATAAAACTTTTCAATTTGTAATGGACTCAAAAATTCTCTTAAATCCAATCTTTCATTTAAATAATTTACTACTTCTTCATATACCATTAATCATCAATCCTATCAAATGTAATTCCTTTTACTCTTTCATTTTTTATATCTTCTAAAATAGTATTACTAACTCTATCATAATCTATTTCTCCTCCAGATACAACTGCTCCTATCTTTCTACCTATTGTTTCATAAACATATTCTAAATCATCATTATCCATATAATCTAAATTATATCTTGTCTTAATTATATCACTATAATATTTATCTAGCTTATTTAAAATATGAATAGCCACACTATCTACTGGTAATATATCTCTAGGTATAGCACTAAATGCAGCCAAGTTATGCGCTCCTTCTTTATCTGCTAATTTTGGCCATAAAATACCAGGACTATCAAGTAATAATATATTGCTATTCGTTTTTAACCAAGATAGATTCTTAGTAACTCCAGGATTATTACCAATAACAGCAACCTTTCTACCAGCTAATCTATTTATCAAAGTACTCTTACCAACATTAGGAATACCTATTACTAATGCTCTTATTTCTTTTTTAGTTAAACCTTTATTTTCACGCTTTTCTTGAATTTCCTTAGTTATCTTATGCGTTAAATCAACTATCTCACTAACAGAATTATTTTGTGATAAATCAGCTAATACAACATAATAACCTAATTCTTCATAATATTTAACCCATTTCTTAGTTACATCTAAATCACACAAATCTTTTTTAGTCATTATTAGTATCCTAGGCTTATCTTTCAATAATTCATCTATATCTTTTATCTTAGATGATTTTGGCATTCTAGCATCTATCACTTCATATACTACATCAATTAAATTATATTTTTCTTTAATTAATCTTTTAGTTTTAGCCATATGTCCTGGATACCAATTTATATTTGTTGAATTTTGTCTATTATTATCCATCTTAACACTTCCTATCCATTTTGGTTCTTACTATACATCTCTTTTTTATAATAAAGAGTTCTTAGTTTATCTAATCCTAATACTTCATAGCTTAAATTAAAACCATAAGAATTAAGTTCTTGAATTAACATTTTTCTTTGTGTATCTGAATCAAATTCATAATATTCCTTATTATCATAATACACAAGTAAACCTATATTTTCAATCTGTTGAAGTTGAATTTTATTACACATACCAGCCTTATGATAATGAAAATCTTTTTTAGTAGTATCAAAAACTTTCTTATACCCAAATGTTTCTAATCTTTTTTCAAAATCATTTAATTTATTATTTAAAACCTCTTTTATATTTAAATCATTAATTAAATTATTCTGTATATTATAGTTATCGCCATTACAACTTCTTAATCTTATACAAGACCTTTTCATTTCACTTTCAGTTAAACCATCTAAATCTTTATTTGTATAATATAAATCATGAGTCACTACCATAAAATCATTTATCAAACCATTTTTTCTTAAAACTTTATCATAATATTCAAAATCTTTATTCAATTTTATTCCTAATTCTACAATGAGCATATTTTCTACCTCTTTTTTAAAATTCATATATAATAGCAACATTACTAGCATCTCTATAATCAATAGAAACCTTAACTTCAAGAGAATTCAAATCTATATCAAAACATTCTCTTTTATTCATATAACATACTGTATTATGAATATCTTTAAATTCAAAATAAAAATATATTAAATCATCACTTATTTTTTCCACATATCTATTTGACGGCCAAATCAAAGCAGATTCATTGTTTTCAGATAAACAATACTCATTAAAATCAATACTCTTATTTTCACCTATTTTTATATTATCAATATCTTTCCAATTATACTTTACACATACCTTAAAACAATATTTTTGTGATTTATCAATAACTAATAAATCACATTCATTTAATTCTATTTTACTAATTTCAATATTCTTGCCATTAAGAATCATTTTTTGATTAAAATTCATCATTACTATTTTCTATTTGCAATGGAACAACTTTTGCTAATTCTTCCTTTGTTATTTTTCCTTCTCTAATAATAACAACTTTTCCATCTATAACTTCGACAATTGTTGAAGTAGCATCACTTTCTATATCTCCATAATCTAAAATATAATCTACTTTTCCATCCAATTCTTTCATTATATTATCCATTTTAGTCCCTGTTAAACTACCAGATAAATTTGCACTAGGAGCTACAACTGGAACACCAGCCTTTTTTATTAATTCATAAACTACCCCTTTCGACACTAATCTCGCTCTAAGATACTCATCTCCAGCTGAAATAACATCAGGAAGAACACCCTTTTTCTTTTTCATTTTTATCGTTAATGCTCCAGGCCAAAAAGAATCAATTAATTTTTGTTCTACCAAACCTATACAATCAACCAGTTCCTCTAACATAGAAATATCAGAAATCAATAAAACTAATGGTTTATAAGGTGGTCTACCCTTTACTTCATAAATTCTTTCACAAGCATCTCCATTATATGCATTAGTTCCTATACCATAAACTGTATCTGTCGGAAAAACTACTAATTTTCCATCTTTCAATGCTAATGATATCTCCTTTATAATTGAATCATTTATTTCTTCTTTTTTTACATATCTTGTCATATTAATTCTCCTAATCGATTTCTCTAATAGTATATCATAAATACAGTCATACTTTTAAGGCAATAAAAAAATTACACATAAATATGTGCAATCTTTACGCTTACTTTTTATTTTCAGGAGAAAGAAATCCCTTAAATCTCTTACCTAAAGTTACGGATTGTTCTCTTGGTTCCCTTCTTAATACTACAGTACTAGGATCATCTTCTGAAGTAATATTAACTTGATTAGTCATAAATCCTTCTAATTGCTCTCTTTGAATAGAATCTACTTTATCTGAAGCATGTTCATCAGTTTTAACAACTCTTCTTATTGTTATGTTAGTTGTTTCACTTAAATCTATTAATACAGGCGCTGCTGGAGGCAAAGTAAGTACTAATGGTTTAGTTGGAAATGATGAAGATCTTCTAACAACGACAGCATATTGATCATTAGATAATAATACTTTAGAACCTGTTGGATATATTGGAATATGTTTTAAAAATAAACTATATAATTCACTATCTAAAGAACCATTATGCACAAGCTGATCCATATAAGAAATAACGTTTTCAAAAGGAGTACTCATAACTTCTCTAACAACATATTCTAATAAAGTATCGTAAGCATCACTTATTGCTATAATATTTGCTGCTTTAATTACAGTATTATATTTTGGCTTTCTTTGAAAAGATTCTTTAGTACTATTAGAATATAATATAGTTGCTCTAACATCTTCTGGTACAACATCTTTTAAAGCCACATATGCATAAGCAGAATGATATCTATCAATATAAGGGCCATTAATCATATCTTTTACCTTCAAATGATAAAATACAGATTGATGTTCATCTCTATAAGGTGTACTTAACATTTCAGCAGTCTCAGTATCATTTTTAGCAATCTTCAAATTTCCTAAACCAGTTGGATCATTTCTAAATCTTTTTCCGTAATCGTGCAATACAGCTGCAAGTGCTATTGAATGTAATGATATTTCTTGACCATTAGCCATTTCTTTATTATACAAACTAGCAAGTGCACAAGACATTGCCATCAAACGAAAATAATGTCCTCCACGAGTATTTGCAAACTGAATTTTTATTATATCTTCCGGCAAATCTTCAATAGTTTTTAAATCATCATAAACATGTGAAACATAACTATCTAAATCTAAAACAGCTTTAGAAAGTTCTTCTTGACTTGCTGATAAAACATTTTCTAAAGAAGTTGTAACTTTTTCTTGTAAATCTTTTTTTTCAATCTCTTCCTTACAATCATCAACAACCAATACACAATCATTTTTAGCATTCCATTGTCTTAATCTTATAATTAGATTTTCTGTTAAAACAGTACCTTTTTTTATTAAAATTTTACCATCGCCTGTTTTAATATCTTCTTCTAATACATAACCGACTTTTAAGTCATTTACAGATATTTTTCTTTTCATAAAAAACCACCCTTTTTCACATGGGAATAATAATAACACAAACTAGAAAAATAATCAAAATTTGCTCATAAAAAACAAAAAAAGATATTGTTGCCTAATATCTTCGCTAATAATTATTCTATATTTCCAAACTTATTAAACGGAAACAATACAAGTTTTGCAGTTCCTTTTATTTGTTCTTCTTTAAATGCCCCAAATCGTCTACTATCTAAAGAATTTTCTCTATTATCTCCCAAAACAAAATATTCATCTTCACCTAAAGTTACTTTATCAAAATCAGTTGTAATACCCTTACTATATTCTTCATCCTGTCTTCTATCATTTACATAGACAATACCATTTTCACATGAAATAGTCTCTCCAGGCATAGCTATAACTCTTTTAATTATGTCCTCAGACTTTATATCAACTACAACTACATCAAATCTATCAATTTTACCCCTTTTATTTAATATCATTATTTCTCCACCAGAAAGAGTTGGTTGCATACTAGGTCCATTAACCATTATAGGTGTTACTAGATATGTTCTAATTAATACTACTACAAGTAATATAACTACATAAGGTATAAGTTCTTTTATTATATTTTTTATTTTTTTATTCATAATATCCACCATCATCATTTTATCATTTTTATCCTTTTGATAAAAGCTAAATCTTAAAATTTACTTAATTATACGTTAATATCAAATTACAACATAGTAAACTTTATTTAAACATTATGTTATAATTTAGATATTAAGGAGTAACTAATATGAAAAAAATAAACAAATCAAGAATTATAGAAATAATTATTCTTGTAACTATAATCATATCCATTATAGTAATCATTTTTCTTGCTCAAAATTTATTAAAAGAAAAACCTGAAATAAGTTCTAGTAATCAAATTATTAATTATTCTAAAAATAAAATTATTCAATATTCTAAAAATTCATATGATATTCTTGCGTATAATATTCCTTTAAATGATTATATTAACTATGAAAAAAGTACATATATTGTATATCTATCATCTACCGACAACATTATTAATACTTTAACAGAAATAATAAATATTTATTATAATGACATTTCAAATGATAACAAAGATATTATTATTAATTATTGTAATGCTTATGATAATATTGAAAGTAAATATAAATTAAAATGCAAATTAAATGATAAAAACCTTTTTATAAAAAATACTTTTTACATTAATCAATTAAATAAAGATACTATAAAAAATAATAACTTAGAAATAAAATTACCTGTTACATATGGTTCTAAATTAAATGAATATTTAAATTATTTAGCTTCTCAAAACATTGAATATCAAGAAGTTAATGAAATAAAAGATTAATAAAAACAAAAAAGAAAGAATTAATTTCTTTCTTTTACTTTGTATTCTTTTCTCATTCCTTTTAAGAAGTTAAGTTTAGCTCTTCTAACCATACCCTTCTTAGTAACAACTATTTTATCAATAGCTGGTGAGTTAACTGGGAATACTCTTGTAACTCCAACACCATAAGATTTTTTACGTACTGAGAAAGTTTCTGAAACAGATCCACCTTTTTTAGCAACTACAAGTCCTTCAAAAGCTTGGATTCTTTCTTTCTTACCTTCTTTTACCCATACGTCTACTCTTACAGTATCTCCAACACGGAATTCAGGAATGTCTTTTCTTACATGCTTCTCATTAATTTTGTCTACTAAATTAGCCATTTTTATACATCCTTTCATATCTATATTACTTACCCAAAAATCATAGAATAAACATTTCCAGCGGATTTTCTTCCTTGAAGCAATTTCGATTATAACAGATTAAGTTACATTTTGCAACCTTTAACTCCCACTTTCCCTAAAAAAAAGATATATTTCTATACCTTATCTACTTCTTCCTTGAGTCATTGTTTCTTGTTGTTCTAAATACATAGCTTTCTGCTTAATTTGAACTTGTTTCATTCTCATTTCATTTTCTATAAGTCTCAATTTTTTCAAGAATAACTGTTCTTTTTCATAACTTATAAATCTTTGATATCTATTCAAAAGAATTTGTCTTACTAATTCGACCTCATCTAATACGATTTGTGCTGAATCATCGTCTGCATCTTCGTCATTAATAACAGCAAGTGCCATCGCAACAACTTGTTTAAAAGCTTTATCAAATTTAATAGATAATATTTTATCTATCATAACTTTATCAACTATTGTAACTTCATTAACTCTAATATAGTTTCCTTTACCTGGTTTTGGTTTAAATTTATAGCCATCTAACTCATGTATAGAAACTACACTTTCATCATGATGTCCTTTATTAATTAAGTAGCTACTTGCCATTTTTTCACCTTCTTATTTTAATAAATCTGGTCGTCTCGTCTGCGTTCTTTTTATTCTCATTTCTTCTCTCCATGCTCTAACTTTTGCATGGTCTCCACTTAAGAGTACATCTGGTACTTTCATTCCCATAAATTCTTGTGGTTTTGTATATGTTGGATAATCAAGCAATTTATCATTAAATGATTCACTATCCAAACTAGTTTGTGTAATAACTCCTGGAATTAATCTTATAATGCTATCACTTATTACCATTGCTGGTAACTCTCCACCAGTTAAAACATAATCACCAATACTTATTTCCATATCACAAAGACTTCTTATTCTTTCATCAAAACCTTCATAATGTCCACAAATAAATATCAAGTGTTTTTCATTTTTTAATGACGTTGCAATACTCTGCTTATACGGAACTCCATCTGGTGCCATGAGTATTACTTTAGCATCTGGTGAATCCTTCTTAATATCCATAATTGCATCATATAATGGTTCTATTCTTAAAACCATTCCACCTCCACCACCATATGGAGTATCATCTACTTGATTATTATTTAACTTAGAATACTTTCTAAAATCAACTATATTAATTATAACACTTTTTTGTGCTATTGCTCTTTTAATAATTGATTCGTTAATAAATCCATCAAACATTCCTGGAAATAATGTAAGTATATCTATTCTCATAATATCAACCCTTTAGCACCATGAACTTCTATTAACTTATTGCATAAATCAACTTTTTTTATATAGCTATCAACATAAGGAATATAGAAATTCTTCTCTGCCTCAACATATAACAAAATACTACTTCCATTATACACGATTTCGGCTACTTTACCAAATTTTTCTCCGTTTTCTACTACTTCAAATCCTACCAAATCTTGTAATACATAATCATTATTATCTAAATTTAAATCTTCTCTTAAAACATAAACATTTAATTTTAAATAATTTAAAACTTGATTAATATTGTTATATCCTTTAAACGTTACCATATCAAAATCTTTATGTCTTCTATATTTAACAATTTCTTCTTTTACATACCCTTCTCCAATATAAAGATTAAACCCTTGTTTAAAAACTAATTCCTTCTTATCAAAGTCACTTCGAATTCTAAGTTCCCCTTTTATACCATGAGTATTAACTATTTTTCCAATATAAACATATTCCATAACTAATCCTCAAGTTCAGATATCATTGTATCATAATGGCTATTTACTTGATTACTTGTATCTATTCCAAGTTTTTCTGCTATTTTAAGTAATTCTTCTTCATAATCTATAGTTTTATCATTTTCATCAATTAGATATTCTATTTCAACAAATGAACCTAATCTTTCAACTTCATCAATACAAATATTGGCATTTAAACACTTAGAATATCTTCTTTTTTTATTAACTCTAACCCATTCATTATATCCTAATGCTTTTAAAAAACTATTAGCTTTTTCATAATCATCAACACCAAATTCAATTTCTTGTGACTCACTCTTTTTAGCACTTTGTTTTTTATAATTCATTTCTATTTTATCATTAACTTTTCTTACTCTTAACCAAACAGATCCCTCAACACTCTCTGTATTTTTTAAATTCTCTACATATATAGTATCTGCTTGATTAATATATTCGCTAATTTCACATCCAAGACTTCTTAGCTTTTCTATAAAACTATCTAAATTATCAACTTTAAACTTTAATTCTATTTCTCTCATAAACAACCATCTTTCCTACTTTATCTTCTTTTTCTTTTACGAGGTCCATCATAGGTAGCTATATTAGTAGATACAGTATACGACACACTTTCATCTCTTACTTTAATATCAACAAAAGATACATCATAACCATTTATTTGTAATGCGAATTTCATTAAATCAATATAATTTCTTTTAGTTAAAGGTTTAATTCTCTTATGCATTTTTCCTTTAACTTCAGATTCATAATAGACCCAATATGAAACTGTATCATTATCCCCAATAAAACCTTGAATTTGTAAATTCTCAGGAAAACCAACTAACATTAATCCTTCCTTAACAAATCCATGTGCATGTTCCTCGCTAAACTTTATCTTTTCCATAATCAAATCCCCCAAAATTCATCTAAAATAATTCGTATAAAATAATACTTGTTGCTACTCCAACATTTAATGATTCACAAACCTTATTCATTGAAATATATAAATACTTATCACATTTATCAAGTATCTCACATCTTACTCCAGCGCCTTCATTTCCCATAATTATTGCAACCTTTTCCGGAACTTCTACCTTCTTAACATTTTCTCCGTCAGTTACCTTAGTGCCAAGTACTTTATATCCTTCCTCATGTATTTCATCTATAAATTCATCTATATTTCTCTTTATTACATTAATATGAAACAACATACCTTCACTTGATCTAATAACCTTATCATTATACAAATCAACACAATTTTCTGATAAAACAATAGTATCAACATTAAAAGCTACACTACTACGTATTATCGTTCCTAAGTTACCTGGATCTTGTAAATTATCAAGAATCAAAATTTTATTACCATATTTTTTCTCTTCTAACTTTTTTACTACTCCTATAACTTTCTGAGGTGTAACACTACTACTTAACTTTTTTAACACTTCATAAGTTACAATTGTTGTAGGAACATCAAAGTCCCTTTCATAATCCTCAGTTTTAATTAACTCAATTAAATTACCAGATTTAAAAGATTCTTCTACTAAATGTTCCCCTTCAACTAAGAACATATCTTCTTGATCTCTATATTTCTTAATTAATAACTTACTTAAATTTTTAATATGTTTATTATCTAATGAAGTTATAATTTCCATCTACTCCACCCTCAATCTTTTTCTTGCTAATTTATAATAAGGATATCGCTTTTCTACTTGTGCCCAAAATCTACTACTATGATTCGCTTCATAAAAATGACATAGCTCATGAACTATAACATAATCAATTAAAGTTACATCCTTTTTTAACAATTCACTATTTAAAGTAATAATTCTCTTAGTAACATTATTAACTCCCCAACGAGTACTCATCTTTCTAATTTTCCAAGTAAAGGGAGGAATATCACTAAAATTAAATACTTGAGCTTTTAATCTTTCTCCAAATATTCTTAAAGCTTCATTTTTACACCACTTATCAAGCATTTTATCATCTTTTGTATATATCATGTCTTCCACAATATTTACCTTTTTAACTGTTTCATCAACTACTACAGTATAAGAATCTCCCAAGTAATAAAAATGACTATTATTTTCATTCTGTTTAAGAAAATTTTCATACATCTTAAGTAATGATTTTTCATTAAAAGCTATTAATCTTCTAACTTCTTTTTCTGAAACAAACCTATTACATGTAACATATAAAATACCATCCTCTTTAAATCTAAAATAAATATTTTTGTTATTCTTATGTATTATTTCCAATGGTATTTCATAACATCCAAGTTGTATATTCATAACATCACCTTACAAATTTAATTTTAACATATAATTGTCATAATCAAAACGATAATCCTTATCAACAATACCAAATAATCCTTTTAAAGTTCTTATTCTTTCTCCGTTACTAATATTATTTGCACTTTTTAATGCATCACTTATTTCCTTAGAAATACTTCTATAAACTCTTTGATAAAACAATTCTATCTGTCTTAATAAAACATTATAAGCATAATCGGCATAAGGATGATTATTACTTAAAAAATCTATTACTTTCTCTACTTTATTATAAATAACCAATAATTCACTTTTTATATCATTTTCATAAAAAAACTCAGCACTGTCTTCTATGTAATCAACTTCTTTATAAATATCTATACCTAAATTAAACATAATCTTATTAACTATTTTTAATTGTATCTCGAAATTTTTAACATTTACTCCATCTAAAAATAAAGATATAAAATCACTACTTGGAAGTTTAATACTATATGCATCTTCATAAAACTCACTATTTGAAAAGACTTCATAAACTTTTACCATACTAACATAAGAACAGTTCTTTAAATAATTATAAGTCATTCTTAATTTCTCTAATAAATTAAAATACCAATAACTTGATTTAGAAGAGGTAAAATTTTCATATAGATTTTTTATTTCTTCTAATACTTTTGATGATAATTTTCGCTTATGAATTTTCATATCACTAAGTTCATCTAAATAAGCTTCAAATTCTTCTAAAATACCATTATTTTTAATAACTCTACCACTTTTCAAAATAGATTCAAAATAAGCATTATTGGCCATTCTCTTTTCATAAGCTATCTCAAATAAATCATATGATGAAAAAATATTATAATCTACCTTTATCCCATCAATAATCATTGCTGCTTTTATATTTCTTCTGTTTTCTGTAATTACTAAAATATCTAAGTCACTTGTTGTTTTATTAGTACCTCTAACACGACTTCCATATACAACAATTGCTGAAATTCTATCGTTATTAAGATACCCTGTTCTCTCTAAGAATTTCCCAATTAACTCATCTAAATTCATTTTCTTCTAAGTTCCAAACTATAAGAGTTTTCATAATTATTTTCATTAACTGAAATGATTTTACTATCAAGTTCACTATACCTTATTGGTTCTGCTATAACATCAATTTCTTCTAATGTAAATCCTTCTGGGATTTCATATCTAACACCATATCCATCTGACATTCTAACAGGCTCATACATTTCATACATAATGTTACCATTTTGATCCGTCCACAATTCTTTATTATAATTAACAGCATTCATTTGTGTAAATGTCTCCACATGAGCCTCATCATAAATATAAGAATCAGTTATTCTAACATAATCAACATCCATCTCTTCTAAAGCACTTTTTAAAGCTTCACCACTAAAGTCTCTTATTTCATATTCTGTACTTATCTTGCTCAAATCAACATAATTATCTTCTGTTAAAAAATCTTCCAGATAACCTTTAACTCTATTAATTTCATGTCTTTTATAAATGTGATATCCACCCAGACTGCAACCAACTATTGATGCTGCAACAATACCAGCTAAAAAACTTTTGCCAAACTTCAGATTTTTCATAACAAAACACCTCTTAAACTTGTTCATTATTATATAAAAACTTATCTTTTTTTGCAATTTTTTATACTTTATCACATATAAAAACTTTCCTTATTAGGAAAGCTCTCTAACTTAATAAATCTTTTATCTCTTCTTCAGTTAAGCCTTTACTTTTTAATTTATCAATAATTTCTAGTTCCTTTTCTTTTTTTCCTTCAATATGCCCTTCGGCTCGTCCTTCAGTTCGCCCTTCTTCTCGTCCTTCAGCTCGACTTTCTGCACGTCCTTCCGCCAATCCTTCTGCCCTATCATCATCTTTATATGATTGTAATAAAATAGCATCAAATTCGTCATGATCATATAAATCTACATATTCTTCATCACTACCAAGTCTTTTCAAATCTTTCATAACGGTTTCCCTCTCTTTATTTCCTTTAGCATATTCCGTCATCTCTTCATAGCTCTTTGCCATAAACATAGCTAAATCTTTATATATTTCATCACAACCATCATAACACATTTCTTTCACATTTGGTAGATACACATCATGGAATTTAACTCCATTCCTAACCAAATCATTATCTAAATCACGTGAAACATAATGAGCTATCGTAACACTTTTATCTTCTCTATTAAGAAACCCATTTATATTTATTTGTTCTACTTTAATTTCTTGCTTATATTTATCACTACTTTCCATACCAGAATAAAATTCATCTGCTAACTTATATATATAAGAATCGTTTTTATTTACCATAATAATTTTATATTCACTATTAATTTCTACATTTATTTTAGTCAAATTATCTTTAGAGCAAAGTAATATGTCTAACCTATTTGCTAAACTTTTATAATTATTAGCTCCTAATTCATTCATTCCTAAAATAAAATCATTAGTATCATATCCAACTAATTCAAAAACAATTCTATTCAAAAATTTTTTACTATCTTCACTCCCTATCACCCATAAAGTTTTAAAAGTAAAATCTCTCATTAAAGAAATAAATGACATAATAAAATATTTGTTTATTTTCCACTAAATAACTTCTTCTCTTTATTTATAATAATAACTTTATATCATTAAGAAACCTCCCTCTACTCTATATATTCTACCTCTATATTCATTTTCCCTTCTTTTATTTCAAAAAATTTTTTTCATAAAAAAAGAAGCATTAAATTATTAATACTTCAATTTCTCTCCTTCAACACAAGACACCAGCATTCCACTAATCATATAAAATATTGGAGCTACTTTTATCATACTTATATTAAAGAAAGCTTGAATACAATATCCGAAATAAGCTAAAAATAGTGATAATACAACATAATTTACTTTTTTATTTCTAAAAATAGATAATAATGATTTAATAAAAATTATCCCTAAAAACAACAAATATATAACAAACATAAAGATACCTTCAGTAAGTAATATCTGTAAATATTCATTATGTGCTTTAGAATACTTTACTCCAGATATATAATCAGTAACAAATTCATTCTTTCCTAAATAAATAAAATTATCTATCCCAACTCCAGTCCATATATATTTAGGGAAATACTTTAAGGATTCTTTCCATATATGTACTCTACCAGTTCCATATTCTTTCTTCAAACCAGATGTAGCAGAATTAAAAACTTCACTATTTAATATTCTTACATCCTTTATTAATTCGTTTGAATTACAACAATTTACAAAAATGAAACTTATTAAAAAAATTAAGAAAATATTTAAAACTTTTAAAAAAACTTTTTTTATATTAAATCTTTTTCTAAATACAAAAAAATAAATAAATATTATTATTAACATCATCACAATCAAAGCAACAAATGCACTCATTGCTCCACTAATTAATAAACCTAATACGAATATAAATAATACAATTAATGATTTGTAATTTATTTTTTCAATATCCTCAAAAAAATATTTTCCCAACCATAAACCACTCATCAAAACACAAAACGCCCCCATAAAATTAGAATTATTAAGTAGACTAGAAGCATATTTCCACTGCCCAACTATTGGTATTCCTAAAAAAGAAAATATACCAAAAATTTGCAATACTCCATAAAAAACAAATATAATCCCTATCAGTGTTAATAATTTAAAAACATCTTTTCTTATTTTTTCATTTTTTACAGTAGTACTTAAAAGAAAAATCATATAATAAGAAAGAATTGCAAGCAATCCTTCTCTTCCATCTATAAATCCAATAAGAGCTACTCTTTTATCAAAAGCATTACAATAAGAAAGATATCCTAATAAACTCATCATTACTATCAAATAATCCATAAGAGAATATTTCTTTTGTATAAATTTATAAAATATATATAAAATTATACCAAGTATTGCAAATACAAATAATCCTAAAGATGTTAAAGTACTATCTATATATTCATAAGTATTTAATATTGAACCAATAAACAACCATAACAAAACTAATATTAAGTATATTTCTAACAACATATAATAAATTTTTTCTCTCATAAACCCTCCATCATAAAAACTCCCATAAGGAAGTTTCTAATTATCAACAAATCTTCTTTTTATTTGTAATAATAAAATATATAAAAGAAACAACAGAAAGTAATAATATTAATATAATAGCAATATCTTTCGTTTCTGGATTCTTTATATCATAAATGGGCTTTTCTTCTTTAGGATTATCAGTAACTGAGCTTCCCAAAAAATCATCATTTATTTTATATATATCATTGTAAAAATACACCTTATGTGTAGAGAATATATTATATTCTAACAATCTTTCTAATTCACCATCAAAATAATTTCTAGATAAAATTAACTTATCACCCATAATATCATAAGACCTATTAACAGAATTATTTTCCACAATTTGCAATAAATTACCAGACAAATCATAAACCAAAATATCGCTTTTATAACCAATCATTGTATCATTGTAACCACCAAATACAAAAATCAAATTATTATATTTTCTAGGATAAGAAAAAGAAATATAATTTTCATTTTCTATTTCAAAAAGGACTTCGTCATTTTCTACATATTTCAAATAAGAAATACTAGTATCTTCATCTTCTAAAGTACCAATACTTTTTTTAGAACCTATTACATAATTATTTATATTTTCTAAATATAAACATTTATCCAATAAACTAAAATTCACATCTTCATCCAATTGAAGGTTTTGGGTAATTATTAAAGATGGAAAATATTTTTTTAGATTTTCATCACTAGTTTCTATAGGAATTACTTCTTTAAATTCAGAATCTATATTATAAATTTTTGAACTACTTTCATTAGAAATATATATATAAACATTATCATTATCATCATCAACATAATATAAAGATTCGTACTTTACCCCAAAATCTGATAATTTTATACTAGAAATTTCATTTAAACTATCATCATATTTATGTATAATTAAATCTTCATTAGTTACTGGAGAAAATGAGTGTGGTTTATAATCTTCTCTATCAAAAATATATACATATTTATCAGAAACAATCATCTCACTTTTTATGTCATCAAACATGCTACCATAATAAAAAAAAGGAACATCTATTTCAGATTTTAATTCTCCATCCAAATCAAAATACTGAATTTTTTTACTATGATTAATACCTTGTAAATAATTCAAATAATTAATATATCCATCATTATAAAAGACAACATTATTCTTTGAAATTTGCATAACATCAAAATCAATTTCACTAACAACATTTGTGCTTTCTAATACGTTTTCTAACGCTAAAGCTATAGTAAATACTAAAAAGAAAACTATAAATCCTACTAAAAAAGGCATTTTATTTTTTATCATTTTATTCACCTCATACAACGAAATACACTATCTTACAAGAAAAGAATAACATAAAAAAATTATAATGTAAAGTAACCATATTTTGACATTAACATTCCTTTACTATTTTCTCCTCACAACAAGACACCAGCATTCCACTAATCATAAAAAATATAGGTGCAATAAGCGTCATACTTATATTGAAGAATGCTTGTACTGAATAACCAATAAACATTAAAAGTAATGAACAAACAATCAAATTCTTATTTTTTTCATTTTTAATATTCTTCACTCCAGTATAAAAAATACTTCCTAAAAATATCAAATAAGTAACAAACATAAATATTCCTTCTGTAACTAATATTTGTAAATACTCATTGTGTGCTTTATATATAATATTATCTTTCTTAGGAGAATCATAAATATATGTTCCATCTCTATGACCTATATAAGCAAAATTATCTATTCCTATGCCAGTATAAATATAATCAGGTAAATACTTCAAAGCTTCTTTCCAAATATAGATTCTTCCAGTACCAAATGATTCATCAACATTACCAGAAACTGTACTAACTGATTGAGTATATAATTCTTTTATATCCTTAGTTAAATCACTTTTTGTCCATAATACAATTACTGAATAAATTAATAAAATTGAAACTAAATACATGCCAATTTTTCTTAGAAACAATCTTATATTATTTTGTTTATTTATCACGTTGATAAAAACAACCAGACAGAACATTACTAATAAAGCAACAACAGCACTCATGGCGCCACTAATTAATAAACCTGTTATAAATATAAATAAAATCAAAAAATTTTTATAATTTATCTCTTTATCGAAGAAAAATCTACTCATCCATAATCCATTAAGTAAAACCATGTAACTTCCAAAAAAGTTAGAATTAAATACAAATCCAGATGCATATTTCCAATTACCAACAATTGGTAATCCGAATATATTAGATATTCTAAAAACCTGTAATAGACCATATATAACCTGTAAAGCACCACAAATAGTAACAGTCATTAAAATACGATTTTTCATCTTTGTATTTTTTAAAACTGATGAAAGTAAAAACGTCATGTAATATGTATAAATTACAAGCAAACCTTCTCTACCAAGCAAAAATCCTTTTAAAGCCACTTTTTTATCAAAAGCATAATAATAAGACAGATATCCTAAAAAAGACATAATAAGTATAATCAAATCCCAATATCTTGTAGAGTTGTTCCTAATTCTATAAATGACATACAAGATTAAAGCTACAATTCCAAATCCAATCAACGTATTAGATATAAAATCGCTATAAAATACATCATAACTAGATAATCCTCCCATAAAACATAAAGCAATAATCAAAATAACATAATAAATTCCAATAATCCTATCCAATATATCCTTTTTCATCAATACCATTCCTTTAATAAAGAAAAACTTCTAAATAAGAAGCTTTTATATTCTTTTTATTTTAGACTTTACTAATAAACTAAAAGTAATAATAATAGAAAAGATAAAACTAAAAATAATTATCACATTAATATCAGGTAAAGTTTCAGGATTTTCTATTATATCGTCAACAACTTTATCTTCACTAACAGCCATACCTAAAAATTTAGCATCCAAATCAAAAATTTCATTTTGTAACGTACCTTTACAAGTAGAATTATAAGAGAAATATCCTCCAAGGTCACCACTTCTATATTCGCCTTTACAAATACCATCTACATATAAATTAGCTACTATTAATTGATTATCAATCAAAGAAAAGTCAAAATCATAAGCATTATGTTCATATTTAGATAATAAATTTCCTTCCAAATCAAAAAGCAAAATATCACTATTATTAAGACCAGTAGTTTGCGAATCAGAATCACCCTCATAACCTCTAGGATAATTTTTATATCCTATAGCAATTATTAATTCATTGTAGACTTTAGCCTGACCAAATCTAACATAATCTTCGCTGCTTATTTCAAACTTTTTTTCAAGATTATCATAATAACTTAAAGTATCTCCACTAATCAATAATCTATCATTCTCAAGAAAATAATTACTCTCTCCATCTATTAATCCTGATGCTATATTAGGTATAATAATCTGATTAAAATAATCTGGAGCATTGTTAATAATTTCTTCGTCATCTAAATCAAAAAAAGTATAGTCACTTAAGTCTTTATCAATTCTTAATATTCTAAATTCATTAATACGTATGTTTTTGCCCTCAACATAAGCATAATAAAATTCATTAACAAGAAAATAAATATATTCATTATTTTCAAAATATAACTCATTAATATTTAAAGTATAATTCTTCCTATTATATTCAAGTTTCATAACATCTCTATCAAAATTTTACCTACTCTACTTATTTCAAATACAGATTTATCGCTGAAATAATAATAAGCATTTTGGCTTATACTATAATAATAATCATCAATATAAAAAACAGAAGATAGACGAACATCTCTTGATGTTATACCAACAAGTTCATTTTGCTTATTCCAATTATTGTCATATAGATATGAATTCATTTCGCCAGTATGTAATATTTCACGCTCACCTATTTCTTCTACATATTCATACTCATCTATAATAAAATACTTATTATCATTATAAAAAAGCTTTCTTTCTGGCAATCTAAAATGATCTTTAACTTCAGATCTAGCAACTTCTTTGTTTCTTTTTAAAGGAACATCTTCCGCAAAAACAAGATTAGCAAACGCAAAGAATAATAAAATTATTAAAAAAATCTTCTTCATATTTTAATCTCCTTTATTATATACATAAAAGAATTAAAGAGCATAAATTTAATAAAATGATGAGCTATATGATGAAAAGTATTCTTTAACTTACTTTGTATATATTGATTAAAGAATATCATAATAAAAAAATTAAGTAAATAAAATATTTCTTATATTTATAATATTGACAAAAAAACTTCCAATTGGAAGTTTTATATTATCTTAAATTTCTTTTTAACTAATACACATATTGTAATAACAATAGAAGTTATAAAACAAAGCATTATAATTCTATTAATCATACCTAAAGTGTCAGGATTAGTTACTATATCAGGTTTTTCTTCTATACTTGTTCCTAATGCCATGCCCAAAAATTCAGGCTTTAAATCATAAATTTCATTCATTAGAACACTAGAGCAATTATGATTATAAGAATAATAACCTTCGGTAAAAATATCGCATATTCCATCCACATATAATGTAGCTACAACTAGTTGATTATTCTTAAATAATAAATCAATATCATAAGCGTTATGTTCAAAAGTTCCAATAAGGTTACCATTTAAATCATAAAACAAAATATCACTTTTAAAAGAGTCACCTTTATAAGCAATAGATATAATCAAATTATTATATTTTCGTGCTTGACCATATTTTTTATATTTTTCATTTTTTATTCTAAATTTTTCATTACCATTCTCTATATAAACTAATATATCTCCGCTTATTACTGCATCATTACCGACACAATCATAATACACTTCTTCAGTAGCCCTTTGATTACCTTCATTGTAATATTTTGGAAATCTTTCTTCCACTTCCAACAAGTCTAAATCAAATATTTCATATTTAGAATTACCATCATATAATCTGACTTCTTTAAAAATATCTGCGTCTTTCAATAATATATAAATATTGCTTTCATCAGCTATAACATCTACTATGCCAAAATCATAAGGTACCACATCATCCCAAAAATCTAAATTATAAATTTCAAGGTTGGAATTTTCTTTATAAATTGTCATTTTCATTTCATCATCATTATAAAAGGCATAAATATTATTACCAACTATAAAATATGATTCACTCATCTTTTTATATCTATAATAATATTCTGGAAATCTTTCTTTAACTTCTATCAAATCTAAATCAAATATTTCATATTTAGAATTATCATCATACAATCTAATTTCTTTATAAAGATCTATGTCTTTCAATAATATATAAATATTGCTTTCATCGGCTATAACATCTACTATACCAAAATCATAAGGTACCACATCATCCCAAAAATCTAAAGTGTAGGTCTTAAATTGAAAATCTTCATCATAAACTGTCATATTCAGTACATAATCATAGAAAAAATTATAAATCTTATTATTGACTATAAAATAATTACCATCTCCTTCAAAAAAATTAGAATTAGAATGTTCTAAAATTTCTTTCCAATTCTTATCATAAAAAGTGTATTTTTTTAAAGAATCTCCTCGCCAATTAGGTCTTTCTCCTATTGTTATGTAATTAGTATGAAAAAAATCATAAACGAAATATTTTTCACCAAATTCATAAAGAACACGATCTGGTGTAAACCAAAGTTCATCATTTATTTCAACTCTAGCAACTTCTCTATCCTTTATTAATGGAAATTCATCCGCATATACTATTTCAATAAAACTTACTAATATAACTAAAAACCACAATAACTTTTTCATAAAATTCACCTTAGATTTACAAATACTTTTTTCATATAACATTCAACTATTATCTTAATAATAGAATAACAAATATTTATTTTATTGTAAAGATATCATTGTTTTAAACTTTTCCCACTCATTTACACTACCGCTATCTTCGTTCCATCCAATAATTCCAGGACAAAGCTTACCATTCACGTCATAATGTCTTATAACATTATCAATTGAAATACCATATTTTTCCATTAAATATTTAACTAATTCAATACTTGCTTCTAAAGTTACAGAGTTAAAACTCCAGCCATACATATTTGCATCCTTAGCTCCATTACTTCTTACACAAAGTTCTATACTTATACTATTTTCATTGTTTACAATACCATATAAACTTCCGCCTAAACTATTTTCATTATCTCCACCAACAGCCCAACTATATCTATTATCAATATCTAAATTATATTGATAAATATCTCCATTATAATCTACAAAATAATCTGCACTAGCATCCGTAGATAAAGGATTATTAAAAAATTCCACATATGATAAAGCACTTGTTTCTGCTCCTGTATAATGAATTACAATGTACTCTATTTTTTTATTTCTTTCACTGGTATTATGATAAGAAAAATTATTATTCTTTTTTATAATATAGTTTCCAATTTGTACATCTTCTAAATTACTCTTAATTTCATTCTTATCTTCATTTTTTAAATTAACACACAATTTAAAACCAATTAAAAAAATCATTAATAACATCAACACATAAAATGAAATTTTATACTTATCCATATCTATCACTTCATATCATTTCTATACTCATTATCTCATAACTTTATAAATAAACAAAGAAAAAAGAATAATAAAAATTATCCTCTTTTAATCACTTTTTTTACTTTTCTTAAAAATTCATATAGATTATTAATAGGACTTACTGTTATTTCAAAAGAACCAAGAAGCTCTTCTACATAACCACCAAAACCTTTTTTAAATTCATAAACTCCTCTATCTTTACCTTCTGGATTAAATACATCCTGTATGCCATAAAAATTATACCTTTTATATCCATTATCAGCTGCATATTTAATAATCTCCCATTGTAATCTATATTGACCACAAAAATTCATTAATTCAGCATATGAACCACTAAACAAATAAACTATTTCATCTCCATACATAATAAACATTGCTGCAGAAAGTGGAATAATATTACCTTTTTCATCTTTTAATTTTTTAGTTTCTTCTACTTTCTTTTTATTATTCTCTATGTCTTTTTTCATTTGTTCTTTTTTCTTCTTATTAGAAGCAGAATCAGATAACTCGTTTATTCTTCTAACCATTTCTGTTGTTTCTTCTTCTAAATAATTAATATATGTATCACAATTCAACTGACATATTTTAAATGTAACATCGTCTCCAAAACAATCATACATTTCTTCATAATACTTTAATGTTTTATCACTAAAACTTCTTCTATCACAAGTATCACTAGTAACTTTTTTAAACTCTGAAAGTTCATCTTTCTTTAAAGTTTTTATTTCTAATTTAAATTTAGATATCGTTCTACTTATGTTATTTCTTGTACTACTTCTAAAATCATTAAATAATTCATCGCTTTTTTTCCCATTTATGTCTAAGCAATAACACCATTTTACTTGTGCTCCATCATGATCTTTATATCCTAATTTATATAAGTAATCCTTTATTTGTCTATTATCTATACCATCTATTATGTTTGCATCCATATCTCTAGAAACATTAGGTATATAAGGATCTATTATTAATCTTAAACCATTTTTTTCTTTTAAGAATTTTTTTACTTCTAAAGTCATAAAGTCTAAAAGCTCTTTATTACTATAATCCATAATAAAACCTTTATAAGCTTCAAAAGTTCTTTTTCCCATAAAAGAATGTCCAGTCTCTGCAATTAAACTAGCAGCCACAATTTTGTTCTTTTCTTTAACACCAACTAAATAAACTTCATAACCATCAAGTTCTATTCTCTTTTTCATCATAATAGTTTGAAAAAAATTCTTTTCTGGTCTAGAATTTACAAATTCCATAAATTCTTTTTCTTTAAGTTCAGTAAATTCCATTTTTATCACCTATAATTAGTATACAATAAATTGTAATTTTTTTACAGAAAAAAAGACTTTTTATAAGTCTTATTCACTTTTTTCTTCTTCATTTAATTCTTGATTTTCATCAATTCTATTCTCTTCTTTTTCATTATTTTTATCATTTAATTTATTTTCATTACTGCTTGAAACCTTATCCGTATACTCTGATACTTTACTAGTATATGTACTCAATAATTCTTGATATGTATTGTCATCACTAAGATTAACACTTACATAAACATTATTATATTCAAATATAATACTTTCTATATGTGCATATTTTTGTAATTTTTCATTATCAGTTAAATCATCCATTCCAGCTTCTATCTTTTTAATATCATTTTTCATTAAATCCAAAATATTAGATATTATCATACTTTTATAAGATATAGCTTTTTCATAGTATTTATTATCATCTTCTATTTTATCAAAATCATAATAAGCCCTATTATAATCTTTCTCATTATAATAAGCTAATGCATCAAAAAATATTGTACTATCACTATAAATATCATCAACTTGTTTTAATAATTCATCATAATCAGTATCAGTTAATGCCTTAATTCTAATATTATTATTTTTTACTATTGCATAAGAATGTAATCCATTTAACAAATCTTTATATTTAACACTTATTTCATCAAACTCAGCTCTATTATTTATTTTTTCATCAAAGTATAATAATACCCAACTATCGCAAATTGTTCTTGTTTTAGCTTGAACCTCTTTTATTTTATCTGGATCTTTTTTGACATCTTCTAATACATATATTACATCATCAATATCTCCACCATTATAATAACTATCTAATGCTTTTGACATTTCATCTACATAATTATCACCAATATTTTTTTTATCGGTTTTACTATATACATATAAACCTACAAATATCATTAAAACTAAAATAAGTGAAAAAATCCCTGTTAAAATTAATATTTTCTTTCTCTTCTTTAAACTGGCATCAGTAGTTAGATCTTCCCCATTTTCTTTTTCATCTTCAGGAAGATTTTCTTCTTCTACGATTTCAATTTCTTTTCTATCATCAGTAGCTTCTTCTGCCTCTTCATTAACACTTTCAATTTGTTTATTTATATCATCTATTAAAGAAAAATCATTTAGTTCTTGTGAGTCTTCTAGCATTGAAATGCTTCTAGTCTTTTCTAAAGATATACTATTATCAATAGCTGGTTCATCTATATCAATATTATCATCAAAATCTTTATCATCATTTTCATCTAATTCGATTTCAAAATCATTATCAGTTAAATTATAATCTGTATCATCAATTTCAACTATTTCTTCATCATTTTTTAAAATAGGTAATTCTAAATCCATTTCACCTGATTTTGAATCTAACTCAACTACTTCTGACTTATCAAGATTCGTTCCACAAAAAGGACATTTCTTAATTTCCTCGTTAAGTTTAACACCACAATTTCGACATATCATCTAACCACGCCCTTATTATTAATATAATATCATAAAATTATATTAAAGTTTAGTCACTATTTTACATTTTATTATTTTTTTTATTTATTATGCATATTTTAGTGATATAATTTAAGAGAGCCTATAGTCGTTCTCGCTATTAGCTTTTTTTATTTGGTAAGGAGGTATGAAAAATGGCTAAATATGTATTCGTAACAGGCGGAGTTGTTTCTGGTCTTGGCAAAGGAATAACAGCTTCATCTATTGCACTATTATTAAAAAGTCGTGGATATAAAGTATTCATGCAAAAATTTGATCCATATATTAATGTTGACCCTGGAACAATGTCACCATATCAACATGGTGAAGTTTTCGTAACAGCTGATGGATCTGAAACTGACTTAGATTTAGGTCACTATGAACGTTACATTGATGAGGAATTAAACTACACATCTAATATGACGATGGGTAAAGTTTTTGCTTCCGTTATTGAAAAAGAACGTCGTGGTGACTTTTTAGGTGGAACAGTTCAAATAGTTCCACATGTAACTAATGAAATCAAAGCACGTATTTATGAAGCAGCTCATACATCAAACGCTGATATCATAATCACTGAAATTGGTGGAACAATCGGTGATATTGAATCTGAAGCATTCTTAGAAACTTTAAGACAAATGCGTTTAGAAGAAGGATATGAAAATACTTTATATGTTCACACTACTCTAGTTCCAGAAATATATGGTAGTGGTGAGTTAAAAACTAAACCAACCCAGCATTCAGTAATTGAATTACGTGGTATTGGTATTCAACCAGACATTATCGTATGTCGTACACCAATTATGTTAGATGAAGATCTAAAAAGAAAAATATCTATGTTCTGTAGTATCCCATCTAATCATGTTATTTCTTCTCCTGATGTAAAAAACATCTATAGTATCCCCCTTATATATCATGATCAAGGAATTGATGATATAGTTTTAAATCATTTCGGATTAGAGACAAAAAAAATAAATATTAAAGAATGGGAAAAGCTTGTAAAAACAACTGATAATTTAAAAGATGAAATTGAAATTTCTTTAGTTGGTAAATATGTTGAATTACATGACGCATACATTTCAGTAGTTGAATCTTTAAAACATGCTGGATATCCTATTGGAGTTAAAGTTAATATTAATTGGGTAGACTCAGAAAAATTAGAAGATTCAAATACAGATTTAAAAGAAGTATTCAAAAACTCTCAAGGTATTATAGTCCCTGGTGGATTTGGTTCACGTGGTATTGAAGGTATGATAAAAGCGGCTAAATATGCTCGTGAAAATAAGGTACCATATCTAGGAATTTGCTTAGGAATGCAAATCGCAACAATTGAATTTGCGCGTAATGTATGTAATTTAGAAGATGCTAATTCAACTGAATTTGATCCAATGTGCAAAAATCCTATTATTGACTTAATGGCTGATCAAAAACAAATAATTAACATGGGTGGAACACTTCGTTTAGGCAACTACGAATGTACAATAACAAAAGATACTTTAGCATATAATGATTATAAATCAGAAAATATTTTAGAAAGACATCGTCATAGATATGAATTTAATAATAAGTATAGAGAAACATTAAGTGATAAAGGCTTAGTATTCTCTGGAATTAATCCTCAAGCTAACCTAGTTGAAATAATTGAGTTACCAACTCATCCACATTTTATAGCTTGTCAATTCCATCCAGAATTTAAATCACGTCCAAATCGTCCTCACCCATTATTTAAATCATTTATTGAAATATCAGCAAAACAAAAGAAGAAATAATTATAAAAAGATATTAGAGAAAATTCTAATATCTTTTTATTTAATATAATCTTTATAATATTCTAAATCATATTCTAATGAAGCTGTCATTCTTATGGGTTTACCATTAACATCTTCATAATATTCATTAGGCCTCATAACACATTTATCTTTTTTGCATTCTAAATCAACATATCTTTTTTCTCCCGGATAATTATTATCATAAACACTAATATAATAATAATTAGGATTTTCTATATCTTGTGCTAAACTAATTGCATTTATTGCATGTTGACCATAATAATCTGCTGTTATAGTAACAGGGTCTCCACTTGCTAATCTTGTCTTTAGAACATTAATAAAACCACTACCGCCACTATAATCATTATTTTCCTTTTCAACTAAATCTCTCAACCACAAATCAAAATTCATAGAAGAAGAAATATGATGAACTCCTTCTTGTTTTATAAATACAGCATATATAGCATTAAACATTTGTTTATCATCATTATTAATTACTGTACTTTTTTGCATCTTGTCTTCATTGAATAATAGTTCTTCGTATTTTTCATATGTAAATCCATATTTTTCAATTTGACCTTCACTAGATAATCCTGACTTTTTATCAGTTATATCATACAAATTAGAATCTTTTATTTCTTTCTTATATTCCTTACTGAAAATCAATTTATTATTATCTAATTCTCTCAAATCTACTGGAATTTCTTCATTAAAATAATCATAACCAAAATTGTATTTTAATGCATTTGTTTGTAAATTATAAGAATATAAACTATTATAGTTTTTAAAATATGTATTTCTCAAATCGTAAGCATATGATTTTAATCCACCGTTTTCTATTGAACTTACGTTTAAAGGTAATTTTTTTAAATAATACAATTCAGCAAAATTAGCCATTCCATAACAATGTCCTCCTGCTATGTTAGAAGAATAGTTCCTAAATGAAAAGCCATCTCTATTTACTATAAACCCACTATCAGCAATTAAAATTGCGTCACTTTCTCCATCATTATCTACATCTACTAAGTCATCAGATAATTCTGTCTCTACATTATCAAATAGTTCTGTTAAACCATTCGAATCACTAGATGAGAAGAATTTACATCCAGTAGCATTAGATATATTTGAAAGTTCAACATTAAGTGAGCCTCCACCAAAACCAATTGAACATATATTAACATCTTCTTCGTTCGCCTTATTTATTATTTTTTCAGCAGAAGATTTTAATTCTGAATCTTGTCCATCAGTTAATATAATAATATATTTATTATCACTTTCTTCATCAAACTCTTTCATTCCATTTTCTAATGCTGTTCTAATATTCGTTCCAGCAACATTTGTTGCAAATTTACCATACATATTATTCAAATTTTTCTTTAATGTTCCTTTAGACGTTCCAATTTTAGAAATATTAGCATAGTCGCTTCTAAACTCAGAAATTCCAATACTGTGCCCCTTACTAGATAGCTTATCAATCAAATCGCTAGTTAAAGTAAATCTAGCGCCCTCTTTATCAAATCCATCTAAATTCCCTGCATAATCTTCACCTGTAATTTCTTTATATTGCTCATTACTATACATACTCCAAGAATTATCCAAAACAAACAATATCTGACTAGTACTTTTAAGTTTTATCTTACTGCCATCACCAATTACATAGTTTTCACCTTTTTTAGCTTTAGCTTTAACTTTCTTTTGATTTTTATCTATTTCTGTTTTAACCTTTTCATATTCCGCTTTATCAGATTTATAAGCGTATATAGTAAGATTATCTTCTATAATATCGTTAGCAACTAATTCTTCATCTGTATATGAAATACTAATAGTTAAATCATTAACTTCTCCTTCACTATAAACAGAATAAAGTTTATTAATCATTCCCGTTTTTGTACTAATCTTAGTATCTTTATTTACATTAACAATAGAACTAGCAATATTACCTTTTCCATTAACAGATAAACTTACTTCATCATTTGAATATTCAAAACTAAGAGTTCTATCTCCATCTTTAACTCCATCACCTTTAGAATCACTCTTTAATGGATCAAGTTGCATTTCTATCTCATCATAATCATTTAATCCATCTTCATCAGTATCTGCTTTTGTAGGATCAGTCTTACTAGTAAATATCTCATAATAATCATCCAGTCCATCCATATCTGTATCTGCAAGTATAGGATTTGTTCCATATTCTTTTTCTTGTTTATTTGTTAAACCATCAAAATCTAAATCTTCATCAAAGTCTAAATCAATATTATATTCTAAAGCTAACTCTTGTTCATTTTCTATATCTGAAGGAATTACAGTTACTTCTTTTTTTAATTTCTTCAATTTATATGAAACTTCAATAGTACATTTACCTTTAGCTTCTTTTAAATCCCAAGTTATCTCTCTTTTACTAATTTCATATTTACCACAAGAAACATTGACTTTAACATCGTCCACTTTATCTCTATTTGAAATATCATAACCAATCTTCATACTAGCTTGAGCTACATAATCTAAAGAAACACTCTTATACTTATCATCCCACTCCAGTTTTTCAAATCCAAATAAAATAGCATATAAAATAATTAAAATACAAATAACTACTACACCTATTCCAACACCAATTAATAATTTCTTATTTTTTAAAAAGAAATTATTTGGCACTTTGACATCAGAAGAACTTCCACTTTTTAAATCATCCGCTTGTTGAATATTATTCTCTAAATTTTTATTACAATTAGTACAAACTAAATCTGTTCCTAATTCTGTCCCACACTTATCACACTTCATATATAAACCTCTCTCTACTATAAAAAATTATACCATAATTATATTAATTTAAAACAAAAAAAGAGGATCAAATCCTCTTTTGCATAATCATAATTTATTGACTATTTGATTTTCTATAAATATGTACTTCACCAATTATAATAACAATAAGTATAAGTAATGCAATCATAATTATTTTTAATATATTATTATTTTTAGTTTCTTTACCCTCAGAATCACTTTGTTCAGTGTTCTTTTTATCTTCTTCTTTTTCTACAACACTATTGTTTTTATCATCAGTATCGTTTTCTTCTGGTTTTTTATTTTCATTTATTGAATCATTTTTATCTGTTTCAGTACTATTATTAGAATCATTTTTGTCAATATTTGAACTATTATTATTTGAAGGTTTATTTACAATAGAACTATTATTGTTTTGGTTATTATTATTTTGATTATTATTGTTATTATTTTGATTTTCATCTTTTTTATCTTCTTTAATAATCCAATTAACCTTAGTAACTAAAGTTCCTTTATTTCCAGCCTTATCAACAAATTCAAATGTAAACTCACCATTTTCAGTAAATGTGTAAGTAGCCTTACCATCATTGTTTAAAATAGTTACATCTTCACTGAAATCTTTTAAAGTTGCTACTACATCTTTATTAGTTAATTCAGTTGTATTATATTCTACTTTTGCTGTTGGAGCAACCTTATCAATATTATTTACAATTGCTTTTATTTTAGAAATATTACCAGCTTTGTCTTGAATTTCAAATACAAACTCTCCATTCTCAGTAAATACATATGTATCTTTTCCACCATTATTAAGAATAGTTACATCTTTACTAAAATCTTTTAAAGTTACTACTACATCTTTGTTTGTTAACTCAGTTGTACTATATTCTACTTTTGCTGTTGGAGCAACTTTATTAATATTAGCAACTTTTGCTTCTATTTTAGAGATATTTCCAGCTTTGTCTTGAATTTCAAATGTAAATACACCATTTTCAGTGAATGTATATGTATTAGAACCATTATTATTTAAAATAGTTACTTCTTCACTGAAATCTTTTAAAATTACTACTACATCTTTGTTTGTTAACTCAGTTATACTATATTCAACCTTAGCAGTTGGAGCAACTTTGTCTATATTATTTACAGTTGCTTCTATTTTAGAAATATTTCCTGCTTTATCTTGAATTTCGAATGTAAAAGTTCCATTTTCAACAAATGTATAAGTATCTTTACCACCATTATTTAAAATAGTTACTTCTTCACTAAAATCTTTTAATGTTACTACTACATCTTTATTAGTTAGTTCAGTTCTACTATATTCTACTTTTGCTGTTGGAGCAGTCTTGTCAATCCAATCAACTTTAGCAATAACATACCCACTTACACCTGCTTTGTTAACAAATTCAAATTTGAATTCACCATTCGCTTTAAATGTATAGGTATTAGAGCCATTATTGTTTGTAATAGTTATATCTTCATTAGAAGTTAAAGTTACCACTACATCTTTATTAGTTAATTCAGTAGTACTATATTCAACTTCTGCAGTTGGCATATTTTTATTAATATTATCAACTTTTGCTTCTATTTTAGAAATATTACCTGCTTTATCTTGAATTTCAAATGTAAATACACCATTTTCAGTGAATGTATAAGTATCTTTTCCATTATTATTTAGAATTGTTACTTCTTCATTAAAATCTTTTATTGTTACTACTACATCTTTATTTGTTAATTCAGTTGTACTATATTCAACCTTAGCAGTTGGTGCAACTTTGTCTATATTATTTACAGCTGCTTCTATTTTAGAAACATTTCCTGCTTTATCTTGAATTTCAAATGTAAATACACCATTTTCAGTGAATGTATAAGTATCTTTTCCATTATTATTTAGAATTGTTACTTCTTCATTAAAATCTTTTATTGTTACTACTACATCTTTATTAGTTAATTCAGTTGTACTATATTCAACCTTAGCAGTTGGTGCAACTTTGTCTATATTATTTACAGCTGCTTCTATTTTAGAAACATTTCCTGCTTTATCTTTAATTTCAAATGTAAATACACCATTTTCAGTGAATGTATAAGTATCTTTTCCATTATTATTTAGAATTGTTACTTCTTCATTAAAATCTTTTATTGTTACTACTACATCTTTATTAGTTAATTCAGTTGTACTATATTCTACTTTTGATGTTGGAGCAACCTTATCAATATTATTTACAACTGCTTTTATTTTAGAAACATTTCCTGCTTCATCTTGAATTTCAAATTCAAACTCTCCATTTTCTGTAAATGTATATACAGCTATTCCATTATTATTTAAAATTTCAATATCTTCACTAAAATCTTTTAATGTTACAACTACATCTTTATTTGTTAATTCTGTTGTACTATATTCTACCTTAGCAGTTGGAGCAACTTTATCTATCCAATTAACAGTTGCTGTTGCAGTACCTCTATTTCCAATTGAATCAACAAATTCAAATGTAAATGTTCCATTTTCAGTAAATATATATGTATTTAAACCATGATTATTTGTAATAACTATACCACTACCAACATTTAAAGTAGCTACTACATCTCCATTAGTAATATCATTAGTACTATAATCTATTGTTCCAGTTGGAGCATTTTTATTTATCCATGTTACATTTGCTGTAGCTGTTCCTTCATTTCCAGCAGCATCTACAAATTCAAATGTAAATTCTCCATTTTCAGTAAATGTATATGTATTAGAACCATTATTATTTGTGATAGTTACTTCTTCACTAGTAGTTAAAGTAACAACTACATTCTCATTAGTAACATCTCTAATACTATAGTTTATTGTTCCTGTTGGAGCTTCTTTATCAATCCAATCAACTACAGCAACAGCAGTTTTTATTTCACCTGTTTGATCTGTATATTCGAATGTAAAAGTTCCATTTTCAGTAAATGTAAATGTCTTTTCACCATTATTATTAATCACAGTAATATCTTTATCAGAAACTAACTCTGCAGTTACAGATTTATTAGTTTTTTCTGTAACATCATACTTAATACTTACATGTGATGTAATTTGACTAATATCTTCATAAAGATTAATCATTGCTACTGAAGCAAATATACCATAAGTTTCCATCTCAAGTTTTACATATTGTCCACTAACACTTTCTTCAAATATAATTTGTCTTAATTCATTATCTTGAGGACAATTTTCAATTCTACCAGCTTCAACCCAATTTTCTCCATCCATACTTACATAAACTATTGCATTTTTTATATCATCAGGATCATTTGATCTGTATTTCTTTTGAATAAATTCTAAAGCTGATATATTTCTTGGTGAATCAAGTTTAATTGTTAAATAAGGATTTCCTTCTTGTTGTAACACTGAATATCTAAAATCAGTATGCCATAAAGTATTTGGAGTACCATCTATTGCATTTGGTGCATAATATGGTCTTTTTGAGTCTACAGATTGTGTTGAATATCCGTGAATAGATAAATGTTTAATTGGAATATATTTAACTTTATCTGTTTGATTATCTTCAGTAAATTGATATTCTAAAGCTTCACTAGGTAAAGTGATTCCAGTTGCTTTTAATCTAACTTGAAGAGTTCTATTACCTTTTACGATAGGTTCTTCATCACTATATGAAGTCCAATCATCTTCATCAGAATACTTCCATTCTAATCTTGAAACATCAGTAAGTCCTATCAATCTATTTTCTAAGTCATTTACATAAGGATTAATTACAAGCGCTTCAGATTCTTTTATATTAATTGAGTATTCTGTATCATCACCAGCTAATTGTATTTTTATACCATTTTCTGAAGTTATATTTTTTATCTCATTTTTTGATAATTGATGTTGGTTTCCAGTTGCAAGTTTCCATGTATTACCACCATCTATTGAATACTTCCAAACATCTTTATATTCTGAGTCAATTAATGATATTAAACCAGCATTTGCTCCATCAAAAGTAAAGTTTGCTGCAATTTTTACAGTTGTATCTTCATAGAAATTAAATGCTCTAGCAGTAAACCAATTACCATTTGTTCTATCTGCAACAATTTTAACATATTGAACTCGTTGAGGAACATCAGCATCAAAACTTTTTATATTATCAATAGCTTGACTTACTGTTGTTGTTGCATTTGTATAAGTAAGTCCTTTCTTTTGTGAAATTACAATCCAATGTTCACCATCCATACTTCCCCATACTGTTCCATCATAAATTTTTCCATTTCCACCAGCTGCTGGAACAAATTCTACAGCAGATATATTATAAGGTTGATCTAACTTAACAGTAATATAACGTTCTGTATCGCTACCATTCCAAGCAGAATGCCATCTTGTATTGTAGTTAGCATCAATTGCAAATAAAGCACTACCTGACTGATTGACAGCTTCAGTTGATACAGCTTCTAATGTTATATGAGAAACTGGAATATATTTTCTTTTGTTATTTACAACATCTTCAGTAAAAGTATATGTAACGCTACTATTAGATGCTAAGTTTGTTCCTGTAGCACCCATTCTTACTATAACAGACTTATCACCTGTTAATTCTGGTTGTTTATTTTTATATTTTGTCCATTCATCTGTTTCATTATATTTCCATTCTATTGAATCTACTGCTCCTATTAATTTATTTTCTAAATCACTTGCAAACAAAGTTGATGGTAATCCAGCTGACTCTTGAATATCTATTTTATATAAATTTTCTTCTGAATAATTAACACCTACAATATGAATATATAAATCATTTGCAGATGACATTGCAGCTATTTCTTCTTCTGTTAATTGCCATTTATGTTCTTCTTCTGCTGAGAAGCTTACTTCTTTCCAAGTTTTCTTACCATCTATACTATAATCCCAACGAACACCATTTCCATCAAAACGACTAGATAATAATATTTTACCAGCATTTTCTCCATCAAATGAGAAAGTTGCTATATTAGTATCCATTTGACCTAATAAATAATTAGCCATTAATCTTGTAATACTAGGTTGTAATACTGCTGTTGAATTATTAGGAGTAGCACTTGCCTCTTTTAATACTCTTGTTTGTAACAATGTAAATTGATATTCTGCTTCAATACTTGTTAATTTTGGTTTAATTTGATTTGTCATTTGATACATAGGTAATGGATAGTATTTTAATGCTTCTGCTATTTCTCTTGATAATTCTATGTATTGTTCTTCTGTTTTTGCTGAAGAAGCATTATAAGTTAAGATTAATTCATACCATGCATTTAAATTTAATGGTTGAATTTCTAATGCTTTTCTATACATTTCTTCTTTTTTAGCTAAATCAGTATAAGAATTTGCAAGATATACAAATTTTTGACTTTGTTCATATATATCAAAATGATTAACAACTTCTTGTGCTAAAGGTATATAAGTACCAGTATAACCGCTAGCATATGGACCAGATGCCCAACCTAATAATGCAGAAGAACCTGTATATGCCCATCCACTAACGTCATTATCAATGCCCCAGTATCCTTCTCCTTTACTATTTTTAAAATAATTTATATGAGCAGCATGTCCTGGTTGTCCAACAACAGCATCAGGAAGTCCAAGAACTCCTCTAATATTTGATCCAGTCTTAGAAATACCTCCACAAACGGCACCTGTACCAAATTTGTTTCGCATGTTCATCCATACTTTATAAATTTTATTATCTGATGTACCCCTTGGTATTTGTAATTTATATTCTGGTACATCTACTCCACCTGGAATAGTATAAACAACATCCCATAATCCTATTCTTTGTCCTTCATGTTCTTCATCTGGAACAGAAAATAAATCATTAAAATATTCTTTATTTTCTTCTGCATAATAAACAGAATTTCCATAATTTGGCCATACGTATTCTATATATTTATGTGGCCACAAACGACTACTCCCCTCTTTTTTAATTAATTCACGAACATATGCATTTAACCATAGCATAGATTGATCATCAATATTGTTTGCCATAACATAACGCATTTCTTCTACAGTATATTTTTCGAACCATGCGTTATAATCCATACCGTCTGGACCTTCAAAAAGATTATTTTTATGCATGTATTTAATAATTGCATATCTTCTAACAGAATCTGATTGGCTTTCTGGATTTGAAGCATTATCCATCCATAATCCAATGGTAGTAGAATGAGTTAATGATAAAGATATCGCCATTCTAAGATACAAATCACCCAAAACTGTACCATATTTTGTTACCTCAGTATTATTAAAATCATCTTTATAATTTCTATATAACCTAGATAATTGTGTTAATGATTTATAATAACTATTTCCTAAAGGTTTACTACTGAAAATATAATATCTAAGAGCTTGTTGATTACTCATTAACCAATCAAGTACTGCTTTATTATCATCATTTGCATTATAAAATGAATTTATTGTAAACTGTCCAACATTAGCAATAAGTTGTCTTTTTAATAAGTTAAATTCTGCTTCTCCTGTTATATCTGTTTCACCATTAAATTGTGATTTTATTATTTCATCATATTCATCTAAAGATTTAAAAATACTTGGTTCTGTAAAATCATTTGTTAATTTAGCATCAGCATAAACACTATGATCATTCCCATTTGATCCATTAGAATCAGCTTCTAATCTTAATAATTTAACACCTTCTAAATCTACAACTATTTTTTCAGCTTCTTCTTTTGGTAATTTTACCTTTTGATAAATAGCTGCTTCCCAATTCTTTCCATCTTTTGATGTATAAATTGAAAACTTAACACCATTACCAGCAGATGATGAAGTATTTACTCCATACCATGTAGTAAAATACTTATAATTATATTCACTTACATCATAAGTAATTCTTGATGAAGCATGTGCCCAAATTCCTTTTGGGAATTCAAAAGCTCCACCCTCTATTTTTAAAGATATTTTGCCATCTTTTGTTCTATCATATCTTATTTCATCCCAACCAGCATATGAGTTATTGGCTCCACCTGCATCTTTACCAGTTAAATAATTAATATCTGATAAATACAATACTTCTTCGCTTTTATTAGCATAATATGGAATTATTTCTATATTGTTTTCAATAGATGCTTTATTATCAGCTGTAGATAATCCAACAACTAAAATAATACTTGATAAAGCTACAATACAGAAAAAAATAACTCCTAAAAGTTTAATATCGTTTTTCATTTTTATGTTGCTTTTCATTAATATCCTTACCCCTTCACCATCTGAAATATTAAAAACAAAACAAGCATCTGGAACTTTTAAGTTAATAATATTCCAAAAACATAAAATTTAATTTCAAGATATTATAACACAAAACTTAACAAATTCAAGTTTTTCTAACTTAAATACAAATAAAATTTTCACATAATAAAAAAATCGCTATAAAAGCGATAATTTTTATTATCTAGACCTACCTTTTGAATATTCTTTAAGAGTAAACTCAGAATTATCATATGTCCAAGCTTGATACTCTGTATTTCATCAAATTTTGATTCATTTTCTCCAAAAAAATTTAAATAATTTTATATACAAGGATGAGGACAATCACTACACTTTCTTATATCCTTCTTAACTAGTCTCTTTATACCATCATCACTATTTAAAAATACTGGCTTTTCTTCTCCTTTTTTTAACTCAACATTTTCTATATCTTGATTAACCATATACTCTAAGTGATTCCTAACTAATTCCCACCCTTTCTTAGTCATTATATGTACTGGAATTTTTATTCCAACCTGTGCAATTGCATTTGGTTCAATATATTCTTTAACATACTTTGAAGCACAAGACCAAACAATATCAGCATATTCAAGCATTTTCTCAGCTGTTTTTTCATTTATACCTGTTGAACATAATCCAAACTTATAAATTGTTATACCTTCTCTTTCTAATTTAGATATTTCATCTAACAATTCATTATCCTGTGCTGCTAAAGTAACAGCAATTTTTTTATATCCCCTTCTAATTGCTTCCTTAACGCCCTCTACTTGATCTATTCTTGCTGAATATGGAAATACTGGAATAATTTTAGAATTATTAGCTTCATTCATTATAGTTTCTGAAGGACTAGTATAAAATAAACCAGTCATTCTTTTAACTGCTCCTTGTGTATTAATATCATTTGTCGTAATAATCGTTCCCAAATTATTAGATACTATTACAGCAGCATCTACCATACTACCTTTAAATGCTGAAGAAATAGTTTCACTTGCTCCAAATAATACATTAGCTTCACAAGAATTAAGTGGTCGATTAGTATCAAAATAACCACCTTTAATTACAACATTATTTATTAGCTCACACATCATTCTTGTTTGTGTAGCAACATCTTCTGTTCTAATTGCTTCAATAAAAGCTTCACTACCATCTCCACCTACTTCTTTTAATAATTTAACCATTAATGGACAATATTTAATTGGTACTGGTGTTGCCTCCACTGCTTTTAATTCCTCATTAACCCTTTGCAAAATAATATAACTACCAAACATTCTAGTAATATGCATTTCTTTCATTTCATAATAATCCCTTAAAACAGAATTAACCTTCTTAGCAACCTTATTACCATTAATATTAGTCCAATCATCTAAATACATTACTAACTTATCATCTTGAATCCCTATATCTAATAACTTTGTATTAAAATTTAATCCCCAACTAAATTTTTCTTCATTAAATCTTCTTTTAAAGTACTCATCTATTCCATCTTGTTGAAAATGATTATAATAGCTTATTTTATCTTCATCTATATCAAAATATCTTTCAACATGAGGATTCTTTAAAGGAATCGTATATCTAAATATTCTTCCATTTTCTGAATAATAATATTTTAAATCCCCTCCTAATATTATTTCATCTTCCTCATTAGTTTGAAACAAAGCTAAATTTCCATCATCAGTATTTAATACATTTACTACTTCCTTATGTGATTTAAAATATTTAAAAACACTATCTTCCATCATCTTTTTATAAGCTATATAATTATTATCATTACATAAATTATAATAAAAATAATCATTTCTCGATTTATTATAAGCTTCTTTATAATCATATCCCATTAATTCGTAATAATAAATACCTGTCAAATCCCTTCCTTCATACGAAGACACAATAGTATGAAAAGAAACTCCACTATCCATTACTTCTTGATTATTAAATCCTAATCTTTTATAAACTTCTTCAGCACTTGGTCCAAATCCAAATTGCCAAAAATCAATTAACATCGCTTCTTCCTTATTATCAGTGAATCCACCATCTTCCTTTACATATCCCTTTTTAGTTTCCAGAATATATTTAAGTCCACTATGACTTGCCATTTAAATCTTCCTTTCATAAAGGATGCATCTCTTTCTAATTGCATTATATGTCAATTTATGATATAAGAAAAATATATTTTTTTTATATTAAATATAAGGAGAACTTATTTATGAATATTAACTATGAATCATATCGTATTTTCTACCATGTTGCAACAAGTGGAAGTATTTCTAAAGCTGCTGAAGAATTGCTTATTTCTCAACCAGCTGTTACATGGCAAATTAAATCACTAGAAGATCAGCTTGGTTTAACACTCTTTATAAGAACCAAAAAAGGTGTTATTTTAACAGATGAAGGAAAAGTCTTATTTGATTACGTAAAAAGTGGTGTTGAAAGCTTCACTAACGGTGAAAATGCTTTAACAAACTTAAAAAATCTAGACTATGGACTAATAAGAATTGGAGCAAGCACTACAGTATCCAAACATGTTCTAATGCCATATCTAGCTGAATTTCACGAAACATATCCTAATATTGAAATAAAAATCGTAAATTCTCTTACTGAAAATCTTCTTAAAGACTTAAGAAATGGTTCATTAGACATTCTTCTTCTAAATCTACCTATGAAAGAAGCTAAGGATCTTAAAATAACTAAAGTATTAGATGTCCAAGATATCTTTGTTGGTAATAAAAAGTATTATGAACTAACAAAAGGAAAACTTAATTTAAAAGACTTAAATAACTACCCACTATTATTTCAAAAAAATCCATCCAATACTCGTGAATATTTAGATAATTATTTAAAAAATAATAAGGTAAATATAAAGCCTAAAATGGAAGTAGTTAGTTACAATCTAATAATGGACTTTGTATCTTCTGGTTTTGGTATAGGTTATGCTACCAAAGAGTTTATAGAAGATGAACTAAAAGCTAAAAAACTATATGAAATAAAAGTAACACCCAAAGTTCCTAAAAGATATATTGGTATAATTACTCTTGATAAAACTGTTCCTAACTATAGTGTAAAAAAGTTAATAGATTTAATGACACAAAAAAATTGATATTATATAACTAATATCTTTTTTTTATTTGGTAATACTATTACAAGAAAGTAAAAAAAGGTGAACCTATGAAAAACATAAAAAACTTTAAGAATGTTACTTTTTTATTAATCTGCTTATTCTTCGCCGCTCTTAACTTTAATTTTATATTAAAACCACTAAATCTAGTAACAGGTGGCACACAAGGTGTTGCAATTTTAATAAATCACTTGCTAAAAATAAAACCATCTACTATTGTTTTTATAATTAATATAATTGCTATAATAACTAGTTACTTTTTATTAACTAAAGATAATACTTATAGCGCTCTAATTGCTACATTTGCATATCCCTTATTCATAAAAATCACCAGTTTCATTCCTTTTTTCACCTTACCTGAAAACTTCAATCTACTTTGGTCTATTATTGCTGGAATTATATGTGGTATAACTGGTGGATTCATATATTACTTAGGATTTTCATCTGGAGGCATATCTATAGTAAATCTCCTAGTAAACAAATTTACTCATATAAAAATATCAACTGCTAACTTTATCGTAAATGGTATCATAATCATTCTTGGATATTTTCATTTCGGCTTTTTAAAAGCTATTTATTCCATAATTGTCATCGCCATATCTAGTATTATTATAAATCTAATTCTAAAGAAAAAAAGAAATACCTAAATTTCTTTTTTTAATTTGTAAATAATTGTACATAGTAATATTGACCATTAAACTTATAAACTCCGATACCTATCTTAGTAAAATATTTATTTGTCATATTGGCATAATGACCAGGAGAATTACGCCACCATGATGCAGCTGTAGAACCATTTTTTTGTCCCCGTGCTATATTCTCCCCAGAAGAAAAATAAAATACATTAAATTCATCTAAAATAGAAAAACAATCTCTTCCATCTGGTCTAGTATGAGAAGTTTTATTTCCCCACGCCATTTCTAAAGCTCTTATATTTGCTGCTGTAGTCATAGTATCATCCAAAGTTAGAGGCTCTATCCCTAGTTCAGTTCTATATTTATTTGTTTCAGACAAAATTTGATTAATATTATTTTGTTCTTTTGACTTTTGTTGTAGAGCTTCATCCTTTAAATCATTAGTTGTTGCATTAAAAGTAGTTCTGTCATAAGTAGTTTTGTTTCCTATAGTAGTTATTTTAACTCCATATTTATAAGTAACAACTGGTTCAACCTTAGATGTATCATTATCTTTACTAGATGTATTTTTGTTAGAAGTACTTTTATTACTAGAAGTATTTTTACTACTTTCAGTCTTTTTATCTTCTTTTTTATTTATAATAAGTTTTGTTTCTATCTTAGTCACATTACCACTAGAATCTTTCGCAACAATAGAAATATCATAAATACCAGATTCTGTATAACTTTTCATTTCTTCTGTTGCAAATTCTAATAAACACTCTTCACCTGTATTATCTTCACATTTCAAGACAAAATCTTTTAAATCATATTTGTCTCCTTGGTCTATCACAACATCTTTCAACTCAAGTAATGGACCTTCATTATCTTCTACAATAATTATTGAATCATAAGTCTCATCTTTTACAATAATCTTAACTTTATATTCTCCTAATTCTTTTAAAGAATCTTCCTCATATAACTTACCATCAAAATATATTTCTATTTTTACATCTTCTAATCCTTCATAAGAACAGAAAGAAGAAAACTTTGGTATTTCACTTCCATATTCTAATATAAGTTTCTCTTTAACATCTAATCTTATCTCTTCTTTAGGAAATTCTTTATCTTTGCTTTTTTTATCTACAAAAACAAAAATTCCTATTCCTAATAAAACAAACACAATTACAATAATTAAACCTATCAGAACTTTCTTTTTCATAATATAAACCTCTATTCATAAAGATTATACTATATAAGCATTTTATATTACAAGAAATTATTCTTCCCCATCAAAATAATCTACATCATCATTATTTCTATAAAAAGTACTAGATATATTGTGTTCTATAATTCCTATTTTATCTGAATCAACATAATGAACTATATCAGGAGAATTAGTAGTATCAACATCAAGGTAAACTAACTTTTCAACATTCGAAGTATTTATCAATTTATGAGTTCCCTCTTCTCCACAAGGAAAAACAATTATATCTCCTTTTTTTACTAAATATTCAGTATCTTTACCTAAAATTAAACCTTCACCATCTATTATATAAAAGCATTCAGTATTATAAGAATGATAATGTTTAGGAAATGCCGCTTTCCCAGGCATTATTTCATAAAAACATACATAAGCTTGACTAAAATCTTTTCTCTTAGTTACTTCATATTTATTATATTCATAGCCTTCATGTTCATTTTTATATTTTTTACTAATATCATTTATATTCTTTATAACTATTTTATCATTCACTATAATACCTTCTTTCCTAATTATTACTTAATGTCTAATAAATAATATGGATACCCTTTTCTATCTTGGTTATCTAAATTTAAATTAATTCTCTTAGCTACTCTAAGTAATTCATCATATTCTAAATCTGCTGATTTTTCATACTTTTTAACTTCTATCTCTACAAAGTATCCTAAATCTTTTACAGTATCTAAAGCCACTTCATACTTATCTAAATAAAAATAAGTTTTTCTTACCTTGTCAACAGTAGCTATTTTCTCTAAACCAATCTTATCAAATATTTTATTTAAATTATTTACATCATCTATCTCTACTTCAAACTCATCACAATAATTATCGTACCAATTTTTATAATTTATTATATTTTTATTACCACGTTCACCAATTCGTAACCATTCATTTATAGTTCCTTCCTTGACGAACTTTCTATGCTTTGGCTGATAATATGTATCTACATGATGATTTTCTCTCATGAACTCAGCATTCTGTTCCATTAATAATTCTAAGTTCTTATATTCATCTTCGCTTAATTTAATTTTTATTTCTGTTTCGATATCACTTCTACTTACTTCCCCGTAAATCAAATAACTAGTACTACAATCAAATACTTCACTTAACTTAATTATCAGTTCTAAACTAGGTTCAGTCCTATTAGCTTCCCAACTAGATACCGCTTTATCACTAACAAATAATATATCTGCTAGTTCTTTTTGTGTTATTTTCTTTTCATTTCTTAAATCTTTAATTCTATTTCCTATCTTCATACATCTCACCTGATTTAATTATAGCATCAGTAATTTAACCATTTTATCTACAATTTGTAGAGTTATTTTTTGTATAAACATAACTAGAAGGAGCATCTTCTAATACTCCTCTATATTTAATACTTTCTAAATATAATTTAAACAGTGCAATCTTTAAAATATAACATCTATTTGTTGTTTGACGGCTCTTATCATTAACAATACCAAGTTCATACCATACTTGATCATTTAATACTGAAGAAACCTCTCGCGGTTTAAATATACTATAGTAAGACTCTTTACTTACAACTGCATTCGAACATAAATCTATAACTAAATCTCTCTCTTTATCATACGTATATGAATGTATATAGTTGCCACCAAAATATGATTTACATAATGACGTTACAGCGTAAAAATTGGGGAATATAGAAGATAAATAATATGTATGATTATGACATTGATTAGATAACTTATTATTTTTTACATAATTAACTAATCTTTCGTTATCTCCATAAAAAGATGACGCTAGTTCAAAAACAAACTTTCCAAATCTTTCACTTTCTATCGTAAACTTACTTTTTCCATCAAAACTAATATCTTGTATAACTGGAGAATTAATATATTTATTTATAATAGCTGAATTTTTATTAGGGTCTTTTAATAATCCTAAATGGTGCATAGCATCCTTAATTTCTTGACGCATATTATATCCATATTTTTTCATTATCTCAAAAAACAATGCCGTATATCTAGATTCATAAACATATTCATACAATAAGTTCCATACCTTACTACTATAAGAAGCATTTTCATCCCAAAAATTAAAAGATTTACCAGATTCTCTGCAAAAATCCATATATACTTGACGATATATATCATTATATCTTCTAATAGTTTTAAATTCTACACTATTCAAAATATTATCACAAATCTCCATCTAAATCCCCCCAAGTTGAAATTTAGTATATCATAAAAAAAGAAAATCTTTCCAATTTTCTTTTATTTCATTAACTTCTTCAACATAGGTTTATAATCTGGTTGCTTATGATACTTAATATCACCATTTTCATCTATACTAATTTCTGGAATAACTATTCCTGTTGTAAGCTCTATAAAATCAGCATCAACTCTTCTATGACAGAAATGTTCTTTACTCATAATATCAGATTCACTTGGTAACTCATGACATAACAAAATAATTTCTTTACCAAATCTCTCTTTAAATTCATAAAGTAATTCTTTTGTATTGAGTTTTTCTAAACGATGATAAAAATATTCTTTTATATAATGTTCTATTAATTCTATGTCAGTTAAGCCATCTGGATTATCTCGCCAGTATTCATAAAGTTTCCAACTAGGAGCTAACTTTTTATAAGCTGGTCCATAAAATCCCCAAGCATTTCCTCCATCTCCTGTTATTGATACTAAATTACCACTATGTGCATTTTGATAACAACTAGTTCCTATAATAATATCTTGACTAGTAGAAATAATATTAGGAGCTTCCATGCTTTCTTCAGAAAAAGATTTTAAATCAGCATCACTTAATATTTCAAAACCTAAATCAAATTCACCAGTTATTTTAGATGATTTACCAAAACTTAAAATAGGATTATGTGCAGCATAGTTATCTTCTGTTATTTTTACATCTGTAAATAATCCACCACCATCAACCCCACATACACAAATACCTAATAATTTATTAGCAAAGGTATCATGTACTTTATATAAAGGAGATCTTTCATTTATCATTTGACCATTTAATACACATTCTAAAATTTTATCACTATATTCATATGAGACTTTATTCATATCTTTATGTAATAAATCTTCACCCTTTTCTATAGCAGAATTATATAAATAAACTCCTGATGAATGAAAAGGATTAAACTCAACTACATCAATTTCTTTTCTTCCATCAACTTCATACTGAAACAAATCTACAACATAACAAGTGGGCATTATGCCTTTAAGATTACTAACTAACTCTTTAGCTTTATCTAATACTTCTTATTGTATGCAAAACATTTTCAGTAAATCTTGATATATTAGCAACTTCATTATCCATTACAATACATCTATATTCTTTTATACCATATTCATCTTTTACTAAATCAACAACACCACTAACAATAAAATCAGTATCTAAACTACATAGTAATGCTTTATAAAAATTACATTCTTTATCTTCTAACAAACTAGTTGGAATAATTCCATTAAAATTCTTTTCTTTTGTTTTAATAAATATTCTATCCCCAAATATTTTTCTTATATTATTTACAATTTCTTCATTAGTTAAATCTTTTCCTTTAAAAATAAAGGCTTTTCTTTTAGGTCGATAATACTTAGGCCAATTTAAAATCTTTTCATCATCTTCATGGCTTAATACTAATAAGCCACCATTACTTAAAATTACTTCATTAATTTGATTTATCGTTGACACAAATGTTCTCGGCATAATTCTCTTTCCTTTAATATCGATTCTTTTACCAAGACTATCTACAAAACCAGTTTCTTCATTATAAAAAACAGCTATATTTTTTTCTACAGCTAATTGAATCTCTCTTTTAAAAGATTCAAGTGGTAATCTTTCATCATAACAATATAACATACCTATTTCTCCTTTGTTAAAACTTCATTAATCTATATTTTATAACTTTAATAAGATTCTGCCAACAAAAAAAGAAAATTATGCATTTTCCTTTATTTCTAAATTCTTTCTTTTTATAGTTTCCTTACTAAGTAAAAGATTTAAGACATTCTCCCATCCATATCTCCAATCATATCCAGCTCTTAATACACCTTTTTCCCTTAATTCTTCATCAGTAATATCCTTATTATGATATGAAGGAAATAAAATTCTGGTTTCAATACTTTCATCTAGATTAGATAATCTATCATCTATCTGTACATCTGCTCTAAACATATGCTTTGCACTAGTAAAAATAAAATGCCCTGGATCTATAAATGGTAAATGTTCTAATAACATATTATATTTATCCGCAAACAAGCTACCTGATCCTTCTACATCAAAAGGATTTATACAAGATGAACAAACATATATATCATATTCCTCACTTAATGCTTTAATAGCTTCAATTGCTCCTGGTAAAATAAAGATATTTTCATAAAGATTTCTTCCTTTTAAAAACAGATTAAATTCATCAAATCTCTCTTTTGGAATAGCAGCTTCATCTATATAATAACTTGTAAAGTCATCTATTACATAACTAGTTCCTAAAAATTCATTAACGGCTTCTAAAAATCCACTAAAACAAAACACTTCATCTATATCAAGTAACAAAGTTTTCTTTTTCATTCAAATCAACTCCATTTATATCAATTATTATCTACTTTTTTCTTGCCAAAGTCAAATCTAACCATTGCAAAAATCGTAGACGATAATTGAAATATATTACCAGCAAAACTAATATAAGCACCAACATTAAAATTATAAAATATCCAAGAAAGTGAACTTAAAACTAATAGTATTCGATATTTTTTCAAATTACCACACCAAGTTGCATAAGCCGTTAAAACGGAAAATATAACAGGCAATATACTAAATAGATTAACATATGTAAATATTCCTGAAATTATTAATATTAAAGCATATACTAGAAATATCATTAAAGGAATCTTTTTCTCATTACGACTATATAAATAAAATATTCCCTCTTTTATTCCACCAATAATATTAGTTGCAACAGCCGTATAAGCGCCTAACAAAAAATATTGTATTGCATATAATATCGCCGCCACAAAACGAAATATTAAAACTTTAGCATTTGTTCTCTGATGAGGAGACAAGGAATAGACCACTATAGCAGCAACACCAATCAATTGTGCAATTATAATTGTTTCTTTCATAACTTCATCCTTTCATAAATTTATAAACATATGTTATCAGAATATATTGTTTTCAAATTCTTTTTTATAATTACCAATAGTTTCTTTAACATTAAACCAATATACACTTGTCAATATTCCATCATATGGATCAACTTCTGTTCTTTCCAATACTCCTCCTAATGCTTGCATTGTCTTTAAAGATCCCAAATTATTAACATCACAATCTAGCATTACCTTTTCTAAGCCTAATTTCTGTGCTTCAAGTAATCCTAAATATAAATTAATCTTATTATACCCTTTTCTTCTTTCGGTTGGACGAATTCCATATCCAATATTTCCCCCAAACTTTTTCATTTCTTCTGACAAATTCCAACGAACATTTATCATACCAACTATTTTATTATCATTTTCTCTAATTAATAAGAATGTTTTTGATTGACATCTTCCTACCTTTTTAGCATACTCTATATTTTCCATATTTAAGCATCTTTCCAAAGCTTCCTCAAAAGTATATCCTTCTAAAATCTTATCTAAAGAACCCATTCCATTAGTATCTGAATTATAAACAACAAATTCATTAACATAATTAATTATTTCATCTTTTCTTTCAATTGATGGTATTTCTAAATAAAACTTTTCCATTTTTTCACATCCAGTTTTCTTAAGTAACATAAGTATACCACATCATTTCACTTTCCCTATACTTTTAGCTCTTCTATAAAATTTTTTGTCAAATCTCTTACTTTTTCGATAATCATTAATTAGTTCTCTTTTCAAAGTATTAAAAAGTTTAAAAATAATTAAAAATATCAATCATAGTGACTGATATTTTTTTATCAAATTCAAATACTTTGAACATATTTAATCATGGTGCCTCCTGCAAGAATCGAACTTGCAACTGAACCTTACCATGGTCCTGTTATACCACTTAACTAAAGAGGCTTTCATACTAAAATTATACCATATAAAATTCAAAATTCTATACAAAAAGAACTACTAAGAGTTCTCTTTTTCTAAACAATAATTAACAATTTCATCTATATGAGATTGCGTTGTATCAAAAACAGGTATATCAACATCTTTTTCTTTAATTAACATTTCTATTTCTGTACAACCAAGAATTATCCCTTCTATATTATTTTCTTCAATCATTCTATTAATTACATCAATATAATACTTTCTAGATTCATCCAATATAACTCCCTTACATAATTCATCAAAAATAACTTTATCTATTTTATTTATATCATTCTCATTCTTAGGTACAAAGACTTCCAAATCATTTGCTTCCAATCTCTTTTTTAAGAAATCTTCTTGCATCGTATATTTTGTCCCCAACAAGCCAACTCGCTTAACTTTTTTCTTTTTACACTTAAAAGCCGTACAATCGGCAATATGAATTAAAGGAATACTAAGATGGCTTTGAATATAATCTGCTACCTTATGCATTGTATTAGTCGCTATTACTATATAATCAGCTCCAGCATTTTCTAAAACTCTAGCAATTCTAGCTAATTCCTTTCCTATTTTATCCCATTCGTTTTTTACCATTAACTTCCTTATATTTTGAAAATTAACATTATAAATAATTAACTGAGCACAATTTAAATCTCCCGCAATTTCATTAACTTGATCATTTATTCTTTCATAATAATGAATCGAAGATTCATAACTCATTCCACCTATAATTCCAATAGTTTTCATAAAATCATCCTTTTCTAAATTAATTATACAATCTAAAAAAGAATAAATCTTGATTTCACGCATATTTCAATAAACTTTCACATTACTTATTTTCTTTTCAATAACAGCTTAAATATAAAAGAAGAATAGAAACTTTCATCTTCATTATCCAAATCAACATGTTGTGTACTTATCACTTTATAATTAAAATTATAACAAATATTATGAACAATCCATTCATTATACATTGATGATAATGTTCTATCCCACATAGAAGGAACCTTTCTTTCATACTCTTCTAAAATCAGTAGTACTTCTGTAATAATTTTTGTATCAGTTATCATACAAGAATTATATACACACATATCAGGGTCTTCTCCACTCCTCTTATCAATAACTAAAATATCATTTTCTCTCATTAATTGCTGATATTTATAAAATTCTGCAACTTGACATATATAAACTCGTCCCAAACTATACTCAGCAAAATAAGCATTCTCATCCTCTAAAATATCTATGCTACTTATGGGGACAATATCTTCTTTTTCATAGGATAAATCATGTAAAATAAAAGCTAATCCTAAAATAACTAAACCTTTTTTTAAATAAGAAAAATTAAACCTCTCTCTATTTCTTGGAACAAAAGGCTCCGACTTATTAACTTTAACTTTATTATTTGAAGTGAATTTAAAATGTTTATTACTATTTATTTTCATTTACTTCACCTCTTCTAAAATATTTTTACTTATTCTTCATTAGTATCTTCATATTTCATTTTTAATTTCTTAATATGTTCATTAAGACTATTATCTAGTTCAATAACACCATAATCATGAACATACTCTGCTAATTGCCCATTCATCCCATAATAAGTTTTCCAACTATCTGGTTCTGTTGCAACATTCATCGAAATATCGCCATTTATACGTGAACAAACAATATTGTTAATAGCCCTATAGGAACTATTAGAAATAGTTTCATTATGCTCAGCAATAATTGCAAAAAAAGAATTATTATTTAACATTCCTTTAAATTTTTTTATAGAATATTCAATCATTATAAAAGGAACTTCCAAATTTTCAATAAAATTTCCCACTTCTCCTGTTTGCACATATTTTATATATGCTTCTAAAAATGCATCTCTAGAATTCTTTATAACTCTAGCATAATCTTCAATTGTCTTAGCTTTATAACCATCCAAGCAACTTATTCTTTCCAAAAAAACATCTATTCTCTTCTTTTCTTTATCAATATCAACAGACTCTCTAAATTTCGTCAACAAATTATCCCATAATACAAAACCAAAATATTCACGTGCAAATAAGTTAAACCTATCTTTATCCAATCCCCTCACTTCAGTTTCTACTTTAGGTAAGCCTATCCTATCTAAATAAACTCCCATAGGTTTATTTTGATCAAGAACAATTGGATTATTTAAAGCAACTTCTCTTAAACTCTTTTCTCTTTCTGCTTTTGCTCTTCCATAAATAAAATGATGTCTCATCTCCATTATAGAATCTTCTAATCTACTCATACCAAAACCTCCATCATTTAACTCTTTAAAACTCTTACACACTATTTTAGCTTAATATATAAATTATGCCAAGAAAAAATATCTTAAAAAAGATATTTCATTCTAATATTCGATTATTTTTTACTATATTTAAATTTATCAACTACTTTTTTTATCTCTATCAGAAATCCTCTTTAATAATATTATATCTTCATCATTTAACCTAAGACCATATTCATCTTCCCTAACACCAGGATATTTTCTCTGTAAATCTAATATATCTAAATAAAATCTTATGTAAGATAATTCATCTCTAGTTAAAGCTTCTTGATTGTTATATTTTCTAATTAGATATCTAAGTTCCAATTCATGATGTAATCTAAGATATTTACCATATTCTTCTGATTGAAATAAAATTATTCTCTTATATAACCATATTATTTTCTTTAGCGCTAATTTTTTAATAGGATTAGTACAAGAATTAACTTTTTCTTCCAATTCTAATACCTTAGATGCAATATCACTAACCTTATTACATGATAACTCTTGATCTATCTTATCTATTACTAACTCATTCTTATCTAAATCAGTAACAGAATCAAATCTTCTATATAATTTTTTTAATATTTCTACATCTTCATCATCAAATTCTCCAGAATAAGTTGCTACATCACTACTATCATACCCACTTTTTGAATATAAAGAATAATTAGAATAATAAAAATAGTTTCTTAAAATTTCTTTATCAGTATCATTTAAATCATCATTACCGTAATAACAATCTCTAATTATCTCTCTTATTCTAATTTCACCCTTAATTCTAAAATATTTATCAAATGCTAAATATCCTGAACTTTGTTTTTTAATTTCCTTAAGCTTTTTTCTCTTTTCTCTAAAACCATGAACCATTTTTAATTCATCATGAAGATTAAAATATTCCAAAACAATCTCACAATCAATATCAGTCTCAAGAATATTTTTTAATTTTTGAATTCTCTTAATATTTTTTTCTCTATTCATAACCATAACACCCATTACTTATAATTACACAATAAATTGTACAGTTAAACTTAACTCTCTACTTCTCTTTCTAAAGCTTCAGTATAATGAGACCTTTCACAAACTTTCTTTTTTTTATTATATTCATATTCATCATCGCATTTTGTTTCTATAGGATTTCTTTCATCTACCAAATCACATTTATTAGTTTCGTTGTTTAACGTTCCATACAAGCAATGATAAGCTTTATATCTATATCTTATATCTTTACACTTACCTTGATAAATTGACCCTGAACACACACCATTATTATATGGTAAATCTTCTTCACTAATACATTTTCCATTCTCTAAATAGTAACCTCCATCACAAACAATATCATAACTTGCTTGTACTGATATTATATTTTCACATTTTTTAGATTCTTCATTAAAATTAAACCCTTCTTCACAAGTATATTCTGCATTTTTTTCTTCTGTAATTAAACATCTACTGCCTTTTAAAACACCTTCTTCACAATAAAATTCCATTTCTTTCTTTCCGCAACTACATAAAAACAAAATACATATACATAAAACAATTATCTTTTCTATCTTCATAACGACACCTCTATCATAATAAGTATAGTAATTAATATTTCAAAAATCAATATATTAAAGCAAAAAAAAAACTACTAAAAGTAGTTAGCAAAAACTATTCTTCAGTAGCGTCTGTTGCAACAGCGATTACTTCTTTACCTTTGTAGTAACCACATTTCATACATGCACGATGAGGTTGGATTGTTGCACCACATTTTGGACATTTAGTTAAAGTTCCAACTTCTTTTTTTAAGTGAGTACGACGCATTCTTTTTTTAGTTTTACTTGTTCTTCTAAAAGGAACTGCCATGATTTCACTCCTTCCCTTCTTTTTCAAGTAGCTCTAACAAAGGAGCTAATCTTGGATCTAACTTTTTTCTTTCTTCATCTACTAGTTCCCAACCTTCTCCTGACATTTCATATTTCTTATCAGGATTCTTACGAATACTAATTGGGACCTCTAGTACAATATTTTGCCATAAAATATCAATAATATCAAGTGTTTTTAACTTATTTTGGTCTTTTTCATCATCGTTTTCACTCAAAACTTCAGATATTTCAATATCAAACGGATAATCTATCGGTTCTAAGTCCATACTATCAAGTAAAACCATAGTACCTGTTACCTTACAATCAAATACTATTTCATTAGTAACACTATAATAAGCCTTACCAGTTACTTTAACATTATCTAATTTTTGAATAGGTGTATTTTTTATATATTCTTCACTAAATGAGATAGTATCATCTATAACAATACCTTTTTCATCTACTTTAGCTAAATCTATAAACATATACATCACCTACTAGCCACATAATTATACCAACTTTTCTTGAATATTACAACTTCTTATAATAAAATTAATTATATAAAGAAGGTGCTTTAATGAACATAATTGGAATAATAGCTGAATATAATCCTTTTCATAATGGTCATATTTATCATATTGAAAAAATAAAAGAAAAATATCCTAATTCTTTAATTATCTTGGTCCTAAATGGTTACTTCACAGAACGTGGCATAATTTCCGTTCTAAGCAAAGAAGATAAAACTAAAATAGCTCTCGATAATAAAGTGGACATAGTTTTAGAATTACCTTTTATATATGGAACACAATCAAGTGATATATTTGGCTTTTATAGTATAAAAATATTAAATGAATTAAAAGTAGATCATATCATTTTTGGTAGTGAATCAAATAATATAGATTTACTAAATAAAGTCGTAGATATTCAACTCAACAATCCAGACTATGAATCTAATGTAAAAAAATATTTAAGTGATGGAAACAATTATCCAACTGCTATGAAAAAAGCCCTAAATATTGAAGAAGATATTTCAAACCCAAATGATTTACTTGGCATTTCATATATTAAAGCAATTAGAAAAATTAATAGTAAGATTATTCCTGAAACAATAAAAAGAACTAATAATTATCATGATATCTTATCTAATGATGAAATAATAAGTGCAACTAATATTAGAGAAAAAATGCATAACGAAGAATCTCTCGAAAAATATTTACCATCTAATGCTATTTTATATCTTCATAATATAACAAATGATTCACTATTTAATCTTTTAAAGTTTAAAATTCTAACCGATAAAGATTTAAGTATTTATTTAGATGTTGATGAAGGAATAGAATATCGTATTCTAAAATATATAAACTTTTCTCATTCATTTGATGAACTAATAAGTAACATAAAAACTAAAAGATATACTTACAACAAAATTAATCGTATGTTAATTCACATTCTCATTGGTTTAACCAAAGAAGATAATCAAAACACTAAATTAGATTATATAAAAATATTAGGTTTTAATTCTAATGGTCAACAATATCTAAATAAAATAAGAAAAGATATAACTCTTCCAACTACTCCTAATAAAGATTCTCTTATATATAAATATGAACTAAAAGCAGCATATCTCTATGAACAAGCAATTCATAAATCCCTTAATAATTTCGATATTAAAAATATTCCAATTCAAAAATAAGAGGCTTAAACCTCTTATTTTTCATCATATACATAACCAATACTATTTAAAAATTTATAAAAGCTATAATTTGATCTTATCAAGAAATATAGAACCACTATCATAAATATAAAATTCAATGTAAATATAACCATTCCCCATAATAAATTAATATAACAAAAAAGCAATCCTCCTAAAGATAATATTCCTAAAATAACATATAAAATATATAAATTAATAGAATATTTATATTCTTTATAGCATTCTTTTCTATATTGATTTCTTATAGCATTCTGTTCTTTAAAATTTAATTTATGAAATACTTTTATCTCCCTTTTTTCTTCCAAATTAAATCCCTTTAATATAGATATTAGCTTAAAAATTATTTCCATTCCAACCCCAATTTTCATATTCGCCATAACTAATATAAATGTGATCAGGACTAATATCTAATTCTGAAGAAATAATATCTGTGACTTCTTTCGTCATATTATTAAAAGCCTCTCTATTTCCTTTTCCATAAATTTTTATATCTATGTAGGCAATTCGATTATTATCATCACCAGCATAATACATATGACAATTTTCACTAAAGTCTAGCATCAGCCAATCTTCACTTTTACCTAATAATCGAATTGCCTCTCCAAGTCTTTCTTTTATTCTTATTTCTTTATCCTTATTTATTTCTGTATTTGTTCTTGTATGAATGTAAGGCATTTTATCACTCTCCCAAAAAAATTATAACATAAAAAAATAGTTTACTAACTATTCTTTTTTTTCTTAATAATAAATAATAACTCAAATAAACACACAAGAATTAATAATACATACCCAATATAATTGATTTTCATATTTTTATTTATTTGAGCACTGCTTTTTATAACTTCTGTTTTATAACCATTAATACTTTCACAAATAGACTCATCTTCACTTAGAAAGACTTCACTTCCTAATACATAAAAAGTACTAGGCATTTCACTATCAAACTTTATATTAATATTTAATGATAATAATTTAGTCCACTTATCTAAAATTATATCTTTATCATAATATATATTTAAATTACTTCTATTATTTTCGTCTTTTAAAGTATCAATAAAAACTTGTTTAATATAATTACTATCCATACCACTAATAGATAAGGTCATTTCATCAGTATTAGAAATTCTTCCTAATGTAAATTTATCTGTTAACTTTGCCAACATTCCATCATTAACATTAATAACATCTAAATGAATTGTAGTTTCTTTACTGGTAACAACACTACATCTATTTGTTAAGTAAACCAAATTAGCAGGGTCTTTCGCAAAACAAATATCATAAAAAGAAAATAAAACTATTATAATAAATATAACCTTTTTCATTAAATCACCAATTCATATTATATCATAATATTTAAACCTAACAAACTAACACTAAATATCCTTACCAGTTGTCTTCTTATATTCATTTATATATTCCTCATATTTCTCACTATTTTCTTCCTTAGGATAATTATTATACTTTAATAATCTCTTTAATATTTTTCTTTTATCACTTTTATACATATTTTCTAAATGTACTCTATATATTTCATAAGTTACATAATCAATAAATTCACCATCTTGTGTTAAAAACATATCTTCTCTACCAAAATAAGTAAACCAATCACACAAAACATATACTAATTCTTGATTTTTATAATCAATATTTTTTTCTAAAATAATTTTATATATTTCTTCTTTATCATATGTTAAATTTTCTACTTCATATGCTTTTTTTCCTTTAAGCCCATAAGAAACATTACCTATTAATGTAATTAATATAATCGTCAAAACACTCAAAATAATAATTTTTTTCATTTAATCACCTTAATATTAATAAATCATATCGATATGTCGTATTTTGTAGAAAAGAAAAAAGTTCATTATTGAACTTTTAAAAATATAAAATATTACTATCTTTTTCCCTTACCAGCATTATTTGGAAAAGCATTCTTAGCTTCCACAATTTGTTCTGGTGTAATTGTCATCAAATCTTTTACATTTATTCCTAAATCTTCAATTGCTTGTTTTAACGTTTGCTTCATATAATCGCTAGAAGGATGAGTACCTCCTAATATAGACATCATATATTCACTAATACTTTTTACTTTTAATTTATGTACAAGTTTTATTCTACTAGCATACAAAACATTACCTGAAGCAACTACTCGACATATCCAATCTTCTAATTCGCTCTTTGTCATAAAACGTTCATTTAATACTTTACTTTGACCATCTTGTCCTACAACTGTATAAGGCACTGTAGATATATTAATTGCATTTCTCATACACAATCCCCCTTTAGTAGTTTCTATTCTAGCATTTCACTCCCAATTTATCAAATTTTGCCTATTTTAAATATCTTTACCTGTTGTCTTTTTATATTCAATAATATATTTATCATATTTTTCACTATCTTCTTGTCTAGGGAAATTGCCATATCTTAATAATTTCTTCAATATCTTTTTCTTTTCATTATCATACATATTTTCTAAATGAACTCTATATATTTCATAAGTTACATAATCAACATATTCTTCCTCCTGAGTCATAAACAATTCTTCTTTATCAAAATATTTATACCAGTTACATAAAATATAAACCACTTCTTGATTTTTATAATCAACTCTTTTATTTGATACTATTTGATATAAATCTTCTTTTGTATAAGAAGTATTTTTTACATCTTTATCAAATTTATCACGATATCCATAAGAAATATTTCCTAAAAAAAGTAAAAATCCCGCTATCAATATTCCTACAAAAATCTTTTTTTTCATCTTTATCTACCTCTATAAAAAATTATCACTACTATATGTCGAATTTTTCCAAAAAAAAACTTTTACAAACGATTTGCAAAAGTTCTCTTTATTTTTGACATTTCTCACAGTAATAAGTACTTCTACCACCTACTACTATTCTCTTTATTATAGTTCCACAAACTTTGCATTCTTCATTTTCTCTTTTATGAACTTTTAAGTTCTGTTGAAATCTACCAGTAACACCTAAACTAGATGTATAACTTCTAATAGTAGTTCCACCACACTTTATTGCTTCCGTAATAATTTCATTAGAAGCCTTAACTATTTTATCACATTCATCAAGTGTTATATCTGTACCTAATTTTAGCGGATCTATTCCTGAAGCAAACAATACTTCATCTGCATATATATTCCCTAAACCAGATATAATAGTTTGATCAAGTAATAAAGTCTTCATAGGTAACCTACTCTTTTTAAAATTTTCATATAAATATTCTTTAGATAACTTAGAATCTATTGGTTCAATTCCTTGTTTCCTAACACCAGGAACTGTATCAAGTTTATCTTTTAATACTAGATTCATACGTCCAAATTTTCTTGTATCATGATATCTTAAATCAGTACCATCTTCGAATTCAAATATAATGTGTTCATGTTTCTCAATTGGTTCACTATTTGTTTTAATAAAATACTTACCTTCCATTCTTAAATGACTACATAAGTAATAATCCCCTATTTCAAATATCAACCATTTACCTTTTCTTAAGATATCACTAAATTCTAAACCAACTAAATTTTTCTTAAATTCATCTAAATCAGACTCAATAATTCTATCATATAAAACATTAACGTTTTTTATTTTTTTGTTTAGTATTTTTCTTTTTAGTGTTTGTCTTACTGTTTCCACTTCTGCTATTTCTGGCATCTTGCTTCAAACTCCTTACCTTTTCTTTTTTCTTAGTTGTAACTTTTTTCTCTACTAGATTAATTTTTACTACATCAGCTATTTTAAGTAAATAATCTTGTAATGTTACAACAAATGTATTTACATCTATCATACTTATACCATCTTTTAAAACAATATTACATTGTGCTTTTCGTATTCCTCCAAAATTATTTATTTCAAGCTTTTCTAACTTTTTAATTTCATCACGTTTAGTAATTTCTTCTTTTACATTATCACTAACTACAAACTCTTTATCTTCAAGATATTTGATACTATTAATAATAATTATTATTCCTTTATATATAACTAAGCCAGCAACTAATATAGTACCAATTCTATCTACATATTTAAGTATATTTACCCATTTACTAATTTTACTTATTACTAAAACTCCTAAAATAATTCCATATAGAACAAAATCTAAAGTACTATTAATTTGTCCATAAGTTAGTAAACCTTTCTTTTTTTGATAACTAATATTAGTATAAAAACAACTAATCATATATTTAACTATAATAGATATTAAAATAAATAATATTATAAAGAAAGATACTCTATTTATTTTATTTATAAAACTAACAAAGATTATTCCTATTCCTAAAACTACTATTAAAATACCAAGTACAGAACTGATAATCCCTTTATATTTTTTATTTTCACCTAATTTAACTGTTACTAATGTAATTAATATTAAAGCAATATCATAAATACCACTAGCTATCATTGTATAAGAGTGAGTTAGTATTCCTCCTAGGACTTTTATTATTAAAACAATTAAATCAGCTATTAAAAATGTTCTTACTTCTTTCATTTAAAACCCTCCTAATTATTTAGCTTCATACCAATCTGTTCCATAATCATGGCTTACTTTAAATGGAACAGAAAGTTTAACACAAGTTTCCATATTTCTTCTTACTATTTCTTCTAACTCTTCTTTTTCTTCGTTTATTACATCAAATATTAATTCATCATGAACTTGCATTAACATTTTACTTTTGATATTTTTTTCTTTCATTTCATTAAATATCTTAACCATCGCTATCTTCATTATATCAGCAGACGTTCCTTGAATAGGCGTATTAAGAGCTATTCTCTCTCCACTTTGTCTAACCATAAAATTTTTATTTTGTAATTCTTCAATTACTCTTTTTCTATTAAACAATGTTCTTACATATCCATCTCTATAAGCTTCCATAACTATATTATCCATATAATTTTTTACGCCTGGATATAATTCATAATATTTATTTATGAATTCTCTCGCTTCCTTAGCACTTATTTCTAGGTTTTCTCCTAATCCAAATCCACTAATACCATAAACTATTCCAAATATTACTGCCTTGGCAGTTTTACGTTGTAACTTAGTTACTTCATCCATTGGAACATTATATATATCACTAGCAACTCTTGTATGTATATCTTCATCATTAATGAATGCCTCTTGCAATTCTTTAGAACCACTAACATGAGCTAGTACTCTTAGTTCCATTTGAGAATAATCAGCACTCAAAAATAAATCATTAACTGGTAAGAAAGCTTTTCTTATCTTTCTTCCTTCTTCATCTCTTGCAGGTATGTTTTGTAAGTTAGGTTCTACAGATGATAATCTTCCCGTTCTCGTTAAATTCTGTTTATAAATAGTATGAATCTTGCCATCTTCTCTAATATAATTAGCTAATCCTTCTAAGTAAGTACTTTTTATCTTACTAAGACCTCTATACTCTAATATCTTACTTATAATAGGATGCTTGTCTTCCAATTTATTTAAAATACTAACATCTGTTTTATATCCAGTCTTTGTCTTTTTAGCAAAAGGTAATTCTAACTTTTCAAATAATATAACCCCTAATTGTTTAGGACTACTTATATTAAATTCTTCTCCAGCTAATTCATATATTTCTTTTTCTATAACAGAAAGCCTTTCACTCATTTCTGTTTCCATATCTTTAAGTATATTAGCATCTACTCTAACACCATCATATTCCATATTAGCTAATACTGTAACTAAAGGCATCTCTATCGTATTAAATAATTCTAACATTTCTTCTTTTTTTAATAATTCTAAATATTCATCTTTTTTATCATAAATAAATCTTGCTTTTAAAACAATATCTTTTTTATCAAATCCATTCTTTAAACTTTGTGAATAAAAAGTTATTTCACAACCACTATTATTCATTAAATAAGCAATATCATCTTTAATATTCATATTAAGCAAATAAGCAGCTATCATTGCATCATACTTAGCTTCTAACATAAATCCTTCACGTTTTAATAAACAATAATTCTTCTTCTGATCAAAAGTATAAATTTCTTTATTTTCTAATACTGGTATAATTTCTTCTAACATCGTATTAGTAATAAAATAGTTATTCTTACTATCACATACTGCCAAACCAACTATATTACCATCATGATAATTTTCTGCATCACACTCAATATATAAACTTATCTTATCTTCTAAATTATCTAAATCTTTAACACTACTAACATTTTTATATTTCGTATCATTTTCTACAGGTTTATTTAAATTTTCATTCTTCTTTATAAATGAATAAAATTCTAAATCTTCATATATTTTATTTAAAGTCATTAAATCTGGTCCACTATATTTTACATTTTCTAAGGTTGTATCAATTGGAACATCTCTATAAATTGTTGCAATTTCTTTACTAATAAATGCGCTTTCTTTATCAGCAATTAACTTCTCCTGCATTTTGCCTTTTATTTCATCTATATGTTCATATATATCTTCTATAGTATCATAAGTTTTTAAAAGATTAATTGCTGTCTTATCTCCAATACCTTTAACACCAGGTATATTATCTGAAGAATCTCCCGCTAGTGCTTTATAATCTATCATTCTAATTGGTTCAAATCCCCAATCTTCTCTAAATGTTTCTGGATTGTATCTAATATAATCTTTTTGTTTTAATAATTTAACATCAACAACATCACTAATAAGTTGTAATAAGTCTTTATCTGAACTAATAATAGTCGCATCATATTCAGGATCTAATTCACAAGCTTTAGCAAATGTTCCAATAATATCATCTGCTTCATATGGCTCAAGTTCAAAATACTTTATTCCCATAGCCTGCAATATTTCTCTTGCTATTGGCATCTGTGCTTTTAATTCATCAGGTGTCGCTGCTCGGCCATCCTTATATGTTTCATATTTTTGCTTTCTAAAATTCTTCCCTATATCAAAAGCCACCATTACATACTCAGGTTTTTCTTCTGCTATTATCTTATTCATCATTCCAACAAAACCATATAATGCATTAGTAGGGAATCCATTACTATTCTTCATCACATTACCAGTATAAGCTGTTGCGTAATAACTTCTAAACATTAAATTATTACCATCTACCAGAATTACTTTTTTCATATTTATCACCTGTTAAATATTATAACAGAAAATACAAACTTTATCTCTATTTATCAACTAAAAAATAGTATTTATAAATAAAAAAAGAACAAAAAATTTTTTTGCTCTTCTATCAAATTATTTATATGATGCCCCACAAAAATTAGCTTTTATAGTTTGCGTAATATCATCCTTAATACCTTCTACAATTTCATCATATGTATAAGGCAACTCTTCTTTTTCCCCAACAAATTTATAATATTTTTCATTAACTAAAGGAGTATCCTTAAAATCAATAAATTCTAAACCACTAGTTAATGAAAATTTTGTCTTTACTAAAGCTTTATTTCCTAAAATACATATTAACAATTTTGGTACATGATAACTTTCAATTATATCAAGTTCTGCCAAACTAACAGCATTTCCTTGATATAAAGTATCAATATAATATTCTACAGTGGGTTCAAATTGACGACAAACAAAAATTCCTCTAGCTAAGAATTCTCTTATACCAATAAAAGCATTATTTTCTCTTTCTGTTTCACCATTAGAATAACTAAAATAATAATGTTCTTGATATGGATTTTCATCAATACTATTCATCGTAAAACTTCCATCATTATTTTTTGATTTGAAGTAAAGCCTTGCTTTTATATCTTTATCCTTATCTAAAAGTGATATATTAGATTCACCAACATTTTCTATTATAAACATTCTATCAGTAGGAATATCTCCAACAAGTAAATATAAATCCTCAGAATTTGCTAATCCACTATTTAAAGTAACTAAATTTTCCATAATATCTTCCCCCTTTTTATAGGAAGATATTATATATCTAATAATCTATATTGTCAAAGATACAGGATTACTTCTGGCACTCCAAAATAAATTTATCAAATACACATTTAAATTGTGACAATATCTCTGGATGAAACTGAACACCTATAATAAATTTATCATTATCAATATACTCTATTCCTTCAATAAGTCCATCTTCCGATTCAATACTTACTCTAAATTTAGATCCTACTTCAGTAATAGTATTTTTATGTACACTATTAACCACTATTTCTCCTTGTTTAAAAATATCATATAGTTTAGTATCTTTCTTAATAACATCTTTATGAACTACAGTATCATTATTATCTCTAAGTAGCTCAACTGGCCAATGATCAACTCCATTATCAATTTGTTTAATTATTCTTAAATTCTCATCATTTTCTATATTAACTGAATACATAGCCAATGTCTGCATACCTAAACAAATACCTAATATTGGTTTATTATTTTTATAAAAATAATCTATTATTTCAAAATTAACAGGTCTTACTCTACTTCCACCAGGAAGCAATAAACCATCACAAATTTCTAAAGTATCAGGTATAATTTTTTCATCCTCTAAAGGAATAAAATATGGTATTCCTCCACATTCTACTATTTTCTTAGCATAATTATTTCCATATCTATATGTATCTTGAAATGTATCATTAGTAACCATATAGTTACTAGTCGCTAGTATTCCTATAACCGCTTTACCTTTTATCATTATATCTCCTCCATGTAATAAAATTATACAACAAATACAATTCTTTTATCATAATATATCTTTAAAATTATAGATTATTTTAAAATAATATGCTATTATTTATAATAGGAAAGAGGTAAAGAATAAATGAAAAATCTAGACATTAAAAAACTTTTAGTATTTATTGCCATTATTGCCGTTATAGCATTAGCTGTCATATTTGGTTCTAAACAATTTTTTGGAGAAAAAAAGCCTTCTGAGGAAGAGACAAAGAAAGTTGAAGAATTAGTAACAACATATTTTGGAAATTTAACTTATGGTTCATCAACAAACTACATGGGACGTGAAAAGTTATATGCAAAAGATAAAATCACAGTTAGTGACCTTAATTTAAACAATATCTTTAATACTTCAATGAAATATGCTACAAGCAATGGTCTTAATATTAATGTTGCAAATGGTGTTATTAATGAAATTAATCGTAGTAAAAAATATGGAGATGTTAGCGAATGCTTATTCTATAATGCAGAAGGTATTAAGCAAGCAGCTAAAGAACTATTTGGTATTGAATTAAATGAAGAAAGCTCTATTAATGAATTTGAATACTTATATGATTTCATTTATATATATGAATATGATTTATACATAGTAAAACGTAATGATGTAACTGATCTTTCATCACCAGAATACGGAATTGATTATAAGTTCGTTAAAACTACTAAAAAAGAAAAAGATATTAAGACTACTATAGCAGTTGCTTATACTTATAAAACTGGTAATACTAGAACTTTTGCAAAAGATAGTAAAGGTGAAAATATAGTTGCAGAGAATTCAGAAAAATTCCCAGAAGATAAAATTAATGAATTTACTAAATATACTATTACATTAACACAGACAGATAATGGAAATTATATTTTCAAAAGTATTGAAAAGGTTAAATAATTAACCTTTTTTATTTTGCATAAAAAAAGTAATCAATTAAAATAAACTTAATTGATTACTTTCTGACATATTATCTAAACAACCCAATGCTTTTAGTTTTTCCATTGCACTAGTATTTACTTTTCCTCTATTTCTTAAATCTTCCATTGAGATAAAAGGTCCTCCTTGACGAGCTTTAACAATTGCTTCAGCAACGTTATCTCCCAAACCATCTAATGCTCTAAATGGTATAATTAAACCTTTTTCATCTTCTGTAATAATAAATTTTTTACCATCACTTTTATCAACATCAATATTTTTAAAATAGAATCCTCTTTCACACATCTCTAAGCATAAGCATAAAGTATCTCTTGTATCTACTTCTTTATTACTTGCTGAATTCCCCTTAGCATCAATTTCATCAATTTTTGCTCTTAAGGCATCAGCACCTTTTATCATTGATTCAATATCAAATTGATCACGTCGAATTGACAAGTATGCACAATAATATAAAATTGGATGATGTACCTTAAACCATGCAATACGGAAAGCACTTGTTACATAAGCTGTTGCATGTGCCTTAGGAAACATGTACTTTATCTTACGACAAGATTCTATATACCACTCAGGTATATTAGCTTCTTTCATTGTTTCAGCATGTTGTGCCCAAGTTGCTGGATCTTTGCTTGCTTTTCCTTTACGAACAAACTCCATTATTTTAAATGCTTTTGCCGGTTTCATTCCCCATTGAATTAAATTAACCATAATATCGTCACGACAACCGATAACATTTTTAAATGGTACTTGAATTGTTCCAGTCTCATCCGGTGTACATAAATCTCTTGCATTGCCTAACCATACATCAGTACCATGTGATAAACCAGATATTTTAATTAACTCAGCAAATGTAGTTGGTTTAGTTTCTTCAAGCATTCCAAGTAAAAATGATGTACCAAACTCAGGAACCCCTAAAGTTCCAGTTGGACAATATTTGCGTCCATCTTTATCAGTCGACCCACGTAACTTATATCTATCTACTCCAAGTATTTCTGGACCAGTAAATATTTTCATTGTATCCAAGTCTCCTAAATCAATCTTAGTTACATCAAAATACTCACCATTAGTTATATATTTTGAAGCTAACTCTTGTAACATACGTAATACTGTTGGATCATCGTGTCCTAGTATATCTAGTTTAAGTAAGTCAGCATCAATAGCATGGTAATCAAAGTGAGTTGTTCTCCATGCACTAGTTGGATCATCTGCTGGATATTGAAATGGTGTAAAATCCCAAATATCTTTATATCCTGGTACAACAACAATTCCACCTGGATGTTGACCTGTTGTTCTTTTAACTCCTGTACATCCAACAGATATACGTTCTATTTCTGGTGTTCTAATACCTGATTTAATAACTCCTTTTTTCTTTAAATCATCTTTACCTATTACAGATAACCCATAACTTTGAGCTTCTATTTTTAAAATATCATATAATCTTTCTTCATAAAAACCTTGTACATATCCATAAGCTGTCTTATCAGCAACAGTACCAATAGTTCCTGCACGATATACATTATCTGTACCAAATAACACCTTCGTATATTCATGCGCAGATGCTTGGTTATCTCCTGAGAAGTTAAGATCGATATCTGGAACTTTTTCTCCTGCAAATCCTAAGAATGTAGCAAATGGCATGTCGTTACCTTCATGAATCATTGATGCTCCACATTTTGGGCATTCCTTCGCTGGTAAATCAAAACCAGATGGATAATTCTCAGCGTAGCTTACACCATTTTCATCCTTAAATTCACTATAACAACATTTAGGACAATAATAATGTGCAGGTAAGCCATTACATTCTGTAATTCCCATCATACTTGCAACAAATGAAGAACCAACTGAACCACGGGATCCAACTAAATAACCATCATCATTTGAGTGTTTAACTAACTTTTGCGCAATAAGATAAATAACATCGAATCCTCCGCCAATAATACCAGTTAATTGTGCTTTTGCCATCTCTTCTGCTTGCTCATCAGTCAATTCTTCTTCGGAATTTCTCTTAACTTGATCTTTCTTTAATGCAACTACTCCATCATAACCACTCATAATTACTTCATGAACAGTTGGAATAAATATTTTATCTTTCTCTTCTTCACTCATTTCTGGATGATCTATATCAAGTTTCTCTCTAATCAAGTCAGTTATCTTATCCCCATAAAACTCTTGGGCAATACGTTCTTCTATATTGGGAGGTAATGGATCACCATACATACTATGAGCTTTATTAAATACCAAGTCACGACAAGTTTCTTGTGAATGCTCAATTATTGGTGAATATGGTTTATCAGGATAAACTACTACTTCAATCTCTTCTAACATATCAATAATCTTATTAGGATTAGTAATAACTATCTCTTTAATTAATTCAGAATCATCTAAGAATGCAAATTCATCTAACATCTCTTTAGTTGTTCTAAAAAATTGATTAGGAATATGACCTGATGTCGCAGTTTCTGAATCATTATAATTTCCTGTCAACGAATAAACATTTTCAGACTCTTTAACTATACCAGCAACAGTAAGTTTTCTTAATGCTGAAGAAACTGCCTTTAATTTTTCACCTTCACCATCTTTACCTTTAAATGCATCCTCTGATGTATCCTTTTTACTAGGTGCATATATTGAAGCTATATTAAGTGCAGTAATTGGTATTCTCTTAATTTTAGTTAAAATATAAATATACTTTAATACTTTTTGTTCTACTGTATCAAGAACAACTCCCTGTGAAGCACACTTATCTATTACATTCTTAATATTATCATTATTAGTATTACGTTTATTACTACCATTTAAATAACGAGCTAGCGGATGTCTTCCTTTACCTGGGACATTTTGATTAACTATAATCTCACGATATAATCTATCTTCACGATTTATGTTATGAACATCTCCTGTAGCAACAATTAACTTATCTAACTTTTTCGCACATCTAATTATCTTTTTCAAACAATAATGTAAATGATCAATATTATTAATATCATGACCACGTAACAAATGTGAGTAATTTTCAGGTGGCTGAACTTCTATGTAATCATAAAATTTCATCGCTTCCATTAAGTCTTCCTCACTACGTGTTTCAGCTAAATAGAATATCTCACCATTTAAACACGCACTACCTACTAATAAACCTTCTCTATTTTCTTCAATTAACTTACGAGGCAATCTAGCATTTCTTTGAATAAAGTTAGTATTAGCAAAACTTACGATTCTAAATAAATTCTTTAATCCAACTTTATTTTTAGCTATAAAAGTAATATGTTTACTATTATCATACATATTAGCAATATGTTCTGTATAAGTCTTCCCAGGAATATTTTCATACATTTGTAAAAAATCTTCATGACACCAAGGAAATTTCCATCTATATTCCATATTGCCATATTTTTCAAATGGATATCCCTGTTCTTCTGGTACTTCTTCACCTTCCAAAGGTTTAATAATATAGTTCTTTAATGTACTTAAATCACCAATATGATCAAGTAACTTTGGATTATTTCTAAAACTAGTTTCTTCTAGTAATCCTAAATTATTTAAATCACTTAATTTTTCTATTCCTTTAATTTGACTTAACATCTTATTAAATATATAACCAGTATTTTCAGAGTCGACATCGGCACCATGGTGTTGCCCAACATAAACAACTACCGTAATAGCTTTTTCTCCAAAATCATCAGTAAATTTAATTTCTATATCATTTTCAGCTGGATGTAACTTAATATTTGGTTCAAAATCAATTAGTTCAACACCATCTTTAGTCTTTACTTCTACATGTACTTCTTCAGTCTTAGAAGCTTTATGTAATGTTGCTAAATGATATACATTTCTATATTTCTTAACTCTTTCTTCTGTACTAATATCGATATCATAATATTCCTGTTTCTCAATATTTAATACTTCTTCTCCATCTACTAAAATACTAGTAAATGCTTCTCCTACATCAGGATCAATTATTACTCCAGTAACTCCAGATTCTGAAACATTCTCCTCATCTTCATCTGCTTCACCAGTATCTATTCCATAGAACTTACCTAAAGCTGCTAAACTATGTCTCTTTAAATCTCTATTTATAACTCTTGATAACATTAAAGTATCTATAATAGGATTTTCTAACTTACCTAAATCATACTTATAATAAGCCATATCAAGCATATTCTTATCAAATCGTGCATTATGTGCAACTAATGGTAAATTCCCAATCCATTCTTTAAATCTCCTAACAACATTCTCTTCATTGTCAGCGTCTTTAACATCATCATCAGAGATATCTGTAACTCTTGTAATTTGTTCATCAATATGATGTCCTGGATTAATTAATTCATCAAAACGATCTACTACTTCACCATTATGAATCTTAACTCCACCAACTTCAATCATTGAGTCCCCAAGTCCCGGATTAAAACCTGTTGTTTCTGTATCGAATACAACAAAAGTATTCCCTTCTATAAGTTCATCTGTTGCATTAAAACAAACATTCAAAAAAGACTCGCACATTTCAATTTCTGCTCCATAACCAGCCTTAAAGAATTTTAAATTTTTCTTTTCTTCTTCAGCTTGAGCAATCATTTTTTCCATTTCAGCAATACCTGTCTCATTGCCTGTTTCTTTTATTTCTTCTAAACTCTTCTTTAAATCATCTATCTTCGCTTGTGCTTTCTTCTTTAAACCTTTATTATATGAAGTTACTTCTCCAAAAACATGCGGAAATGACTGACAACAATCGTGATCTGTTATAGCGATACCACTATGTCCCCATTCCATCGCTTGCTTAACTAATTTTACCTCGTCACAAACACCATCCATCTGACTCATCATTGTATGAGAATGTAATTCTACTCTCTTTTCTGATTCATTATCTAATCTTTTAAATGTTGGTGTATTTTCTAACGCTTCATAACTTCTAAAATTAAACACTAAGTCATCAGCAAAATTATCATACCTAACTTGTCCTTTAAAGCTCCACCAAGTCCCATTTTTAAGCTCCTTACTCTTAGCTATAAAATCTTCTTCATCCTTCGCAAAACACTTAGCTAAAATACTTGATGTATTATCACTTATCTTTAAAGTAATTAAAAATAAGTCTCTTCCATCTTTAGTTTTTAATTGATTAAACTCTGCTCCAAATATATAAGCTTCTAAATGAACATTATTTTCTTCTTGATCAATACTTTCAATAGTAACTAATCCTTCACGAGAATATTCTACCTTTTTCTTAGGTGTCCATCCACCTTTACTATAACCATTTCCTCCATTATTAAATTCTGGTTCTGGAACATAATCTATTTCAATCTTTCTATTACGTAATTCTTCTATCTCTTCTTGAATTTTACGTTCATTATCTTTATTAATAGCTGTCGTAATTTCCATTTCATAGAATCCTAGTTCAACTAACTCGTCTCCTAAGCCTCTAATCTCTTTTTGAATCATATCATATTCTTCACTCTTACTATCAAGTTCAATAATTATAAAATCATCATCAATAGTAATATTTTTATTTTCTAATGAAACTAAAGAAGGTCTTTTAGTAATTAAATCCCCCAATAATACTTTAAAAGCTTCTAGTATATCTTCATCATCCATATCATCATAAATATAATTAATGTGACATTTACTTTTACCATTAATTCCTTTTTTAGCACATTTATTTAATTCTAAAGTAGCAACAGGATTAATGGGTCTTTCATTTTCAATAAATACTTCAAAGACTTCTTCTTTCTTTTTTAAAACAACTCTTGAAATATATGCGTCAATAAAATCTCCATTTATATCTTCATATCCAACACTATTTAAAAACTTAAGTAAATTCTCCTGCATACTACAAACCTCCTATAATTTTTCTATACTCGTTACTACAATCTGATATTTATCTATTCTCCTTGTAACTTGTCCTCTTATATTAACTAAATCATCTTTTTTTAATTCCGTAAGATATCTATTATTTTTGGGAAATATTATAAAATCACATGAATCAGTTTCATCACTGCCTGAAATAAATCCCATATCTTCTGCTTTTTTTGTTTTAATTTTCCTAATGCTATTTATTATAACAACACAATTGACATATTTATCAAAAAATTTCTTTATATCTTTAATTTTCATAATTCCATCTATATATTTAGATGCTGGATGATTAGTAACAAAATACCCAAACGTATTAAGTTCTCTACTCATTAATAGAGAATCACTATATTCATTATCTATTTCATAATTTGGTTTCATAACTAAAGATTCATCTAAGTCACTGCAAAGAACCGCATAATCTAAAGCACTATCTATTGTATTAATTAAAGACTTATGATTAATATTAAAATCTCTAAAACAATCTGCATCAATTAATGATTCAATTGTTTTTTTATTAACACTCTTTCCATATGTTCTAGCAACAAAATTGAAAAAATCTGTAAATCTGCCATTCTCTCGTCTTTCAGTTATTATATCACTAACTGCAGCTCCCCCAACATTATGTATTGCATTTAATGGTAATAGTAAAGCATTATTTTTTATTACATAATAATCCATACTAACATTAATACTAGGCTTAAATATCAATATATTTTTTTTCTTAGCTTCATCTAAATATTCTTTAGTTTTAATATCACTACCAATACTCATATTAAGTAAGTTTGCAATAAAATAAACTGGATAATGCGCTTTAAGCCATGCCATTTGATAACCTATCAAAGCATAGGCAACTGAATGTGCTTTATTGAATCCATAATTAGCAAACTTAATAATTAAGTCATAAACTTCCTCAGCCTTTTCTTTTGTATATCCATTCTTCTCTGACCTACTAACAAATACTTCTCTTTCATGTTCCATTACATCGTGTTTCTTTTTACTCATAGCTCTTCTTATGTTATCAGCCTCAGCAAAAGTATAATTTCCCATTTTAACAAGTACTTGCATTATCTGTTCTTGATAAATCATAATTCCATATGTATCTTTAAGTATTTCTTCTAAAGAAGGATCTGGATATATTACTTCTTCTTTTCCTTCTTTTCTTTTAACAAACGTATCTATATTTCCCATTGGACCAGGTCTAAATAAAGCTATTATTGCAACTAAATCACTAAAGTTATCTGGTTTTACTTTTGCAATAAAATTCTTCATCCCTGAACTTTCATATTGAAATACTCCTTCAGTATCAACTCTTTTAAAAATATCCATTGTCTCTTTATCATCTAAAGGTATTTCAGACAAATTAATCTTATTCCCAGTTTCTTCTTGAATTAATTCCAATACATTTTGAATTATTGTTAAATTTCTTAAAGCTAAAAAATCCATTTTTAATAATCCTAAATCTTCTAAGTACTCCATTGTTACACCAGTAAGTAATTCTCCACCACTATAGCAAATTGGAATAACATTATCTAATTGTTCTGAAGATATAACAACACCAGCAGCATGAGTACTAATATGTCTTTTTAATCCTTCTAATTTAAAACTTACTTTATATAATTTTTGTAAATCACTATTAGCTCCTACATACTCTTTAACATATTTATTCTCTAAATTCTCTTTTAAAGACATCTTAGGATCTAATAAATTACTTAATTTATCTATTAAAGATGTCTCAATATTTAAACATTTACCAACATCTCTAATTACTTGACGAACTCCTAAAGTACCAAAAGTCATTATATTAGCTACATTATTATGCCCATATCTATCTTTAACATAATTAATAACTTGATCTCTTTTTGTATATTCAAAATCTATATCTATATCTGGCATAGTAATACGTTCTGGATTTAAAAATCTTTCAAATAATAAATCGTATTCTATCGGATCAACATTTGTAATACCAATTGAGTAACTTACTAAAGAACCAGCAGCACTACCTCTGCCTGCTCCAACTAATATATTATGAGTTTTCGCAAATTTAACATAATCATAAACAATCAAGAAGTAATCTACAAACCCCATTCTATTAATTACATCAAGTTCCATCATAAGTCTATCAGCATATTCCTTAGTTACATTGCCATTAAGTCTCTTATTTAACCCTCTCTTACATAATGAACTAAGATAACCATAAGAATCTTTAATATTTTCATCAAAATGTGGAATATATTTCTTACTATTATCAATATGTAAATCTATTAATTTACTAAATTCTTCTACTGTTTTAGCATCATCTAAACTTACTTCTCTATCTAAATAAGCATCAGTATATACTTCTAAATCAATACATTCACCAGTATCAATTTCATTTAATATTCCTAAATATTTAACATCTTGAAAGCTAAATGTTCTGACAACATTAATATAAACTACTTTTTCGCTTATAATTAAAGCATTCTTACGCTCAAACTCATCGCCATAACCGATAAACAAATCTTCATATATATTCTTTATTTCATCATACACATCTTTATTCTTATAAGGCAAAACACAAATAATATTTTTTTTATAACTCTTTAAATCTATATAATTAATTTCTCTTTCTTGAATAATTGTATTTATTTTAAGTAAATTTTGATAGCCTTCATAATTTTTAGCATACAAATAAATACTTCCCATACTTATTTTAACTTCTAATCCTATAATAGGTTTTATATTATTCTTAATACAACTATTATAAAAACACATACTACTAAATAAATTATCATCAAGTATTCCTGCTGCAGTAATGTTCTTACTAACTAAATATTTCATTAAATCAGGTATTTTTATTAAACTTTTTAATAATGAATAATCTGATTTAATACCAATAGGTATATACATAAACATTACCACCCTTCACTTAAAATATTATACCAAAAATACTCTATATTTAAAACGAATAATTGTATGATTTAGAAATTATTTCACTATAAAAAATTACTGTCAAAAAACAGTATTTTTTATTATTAATATTTATTTTATATTTTTACTTTATTTTTTAAAAGATAATTTCTTTTCTTCTTCTAATCTTTTATCTAAAATGGTTTTTAGATTTCTTGTTAATCTAACACTTTCCATATCTTTATCTAATCCATTTTTTACAAAAAAATCATTAACTTTAGTTGCTGCATCTTTCTCGCAGACAACAGGAACAGAACCCAATATCGCCATCAATAATCTATCTTCATCATCAGATGATTTATCAGCAATTTTAGAATTTATTAAAATATTAGTTATACTTTCCATATCAAAAGCATATTTTAATGGTTCCTGATAATATTGTTGTTTTCTTACATTATATAAAGCCCCTAAAAACTTTTCGTAAGTAATATAACAGTTAGATAAAACTGATATTTCATAAACTCTATCTATCAAATCTTCTTTAAAAACAGTTCCCTTATCAATGGAAATTTCTTCTTGACCAGAAAATCTTAATAATCTATTCAATATTGGTAATTCTAATTTTCTAATTAAATCAATAATAGATATTTCTTCATTTGGAAACAACTCATCTATATCATTTATAATGTCATCATCCATATATCTATACATATTACTTGAAAATTTATCTTTATCTTTTTGCATTATTTGTCTATATGTTCTAGCAAAAAAACTATATCTTTCTAAAAAAGAATTGCTCTCTCCTCTTTTACATTCATAAGTTGGATCAAAAAAATACATTCCATTAACATCATATTTTTCATCATAAACATATACCAAACTTCTCATATGAGCTTCTGTATTTTTTAAAGGAGACAATAAGAAATTAATTGTCTTATATCCTAAGCAATTTAAAATTGCATTAAACAAAACCGTAAATCCTGCACAAACAATTTTTTTCCCAAATAAAACTGATGTTAAATCGCGAGAAACAGTATATTCTTCTGAATCATCTTCTTTAATATAATTTCTATCTCTTACTAAATCATAGACATACATAATCTCCTCTAAAGGACTAAGTTTAAGTTTTCTTACATTTTGTGCTATTATTTCTATTTCTTTAACTGTTTTTTTATACTCATCTAATGTAACTGGAACACTATTACCTTCTATAAGAAAAACTATATTAGATAAATCTCCAAAAGTAGCTTCTATTTCCTCTAGGCATTCTCTCTTTAAAGGTAATATTTCATTATAAAATATTTTTTTATTCACAAAATTATTTTGCTTTATATATTCTCTAACCTTACTAGCTTTACCAGTAAAGCTTACTTCATCGCATATCTGTAAAAAATGCTTAACTTCATGCATATTATTTTTTATATAATTAGTTAATAAACTATTTTCCTCTTCAAAGCCAAACATATATTCAAATGTTTCTACCATTTCTCTAAGATATTGATCATTACCAATAATATCTTTAAAGGAAGTCATATCATTTACATAAATGGTTATCATATATTCATCATTACAAATATATGGCGATAATTCCATACTGTTTTCTGAATCATTTAATACTATTAATAAATGCCCTTCCATACACACACCCCTAAAATTGTTTGTTATTATATCATATCTCTTATAAAGTGACAATTTTCTTTACCATTATGGCATAAAATCAATAAATAATTGACTTTATTCAATTCTTATGATAAAGTTGGTAATGAAATGATTTTTAAGGAGGCGTAACTATGGCAAAAAAAGTAAGTACAAAAAAACCTTTAAGTGGAAATAGAAGAAGTCATGCTTTAAATGCAACTAAACATGCTCAAAAGCCAAACTTCCAAAAAGTAACTATCAATGGTACAAAAGTTGTTCTAACAGCTAGAGAAGCTAGAACAATGAAAAAAGAAGAAGAAGCTGCATAATTAGCACTCATGGTTTTTAGAAGATCGTTCCTAATGGAACTTTTTTTTTGCAAAAAAAAAATTAATTACTCTTTTATAGTAATTAATCCCTTTTCCACTTCTTCTAAAGCACGTCCTAGTTCTTTTTTATTAACATATTCACTTTGTTTCATTTGATAATGTTTATTTTCCAACATTTGTTTACTTCTTCTTGATGCAATATGAACTAGTTTGTACTTTGAATCGACAATATTAAGTAACTTGTCTATTGATGGATATATCACTTTAATCACGCCCTTACATTAATATCATACATAACTTTTACACTTTTATATAGTCTTTTGTTAAACTTTGACAAATATTTTACAAAAAAAGAAGATTACTCATCTTCTATAACTTTAGCACTTATATTTCCATCATTTTCATAAGTTATTTTTATCTTTAAACCATTAAGTGTTGCTTTGCTATTTCTTGGATCAACAACATTTCCTTCATTATCATCTGCTACATAATATCCCGCATTTACAAGATCATTTAAAGTAATAACTAAATTTCCTTCTTCTTTTAAATTATTTAAAGTCGTGCCATATAATTTAGCTTGTTTTTCTATAACATGCTCTATTTCTTCATAGTAACCAACACTTCTATCTTGATAAGCATATGATGTTGCAGATAATATTCCTATTGTAAATACTCCTAAAACAATAATCACTACTAACATTTCTAAAGCTGTATATCCATTCTTTTTCATTTACTTCACCTTATGTAATTATAACATAATATAATCAAATTAAAAAGGTCTTAAGACCTTTAAAATCCACAACCATTATCATAAACATTAGACACTTCATCTTCCATTGTACAAGTATACATTGGTTGATATGTATGTCTATAAATATGATGATTAATTATCTTTGTATTTACTGGAATAATATGAGGAACTTCATAACACATTTGTCTATGACAAACTCTTTCTTGTGGGCATTCCATTACAGGAGGACAAGTACATCCTTGATTATAACATCCACCTTGCATCATCATTCCAGTATTCATATCCATATTATTATTCATATTCACATTTTCGTTTTCATAGCATCTATTTAAAAACATAAAAACAATCCTTTCTAATTTATCATATGAAAGAAATTATTTTATGCATAGGCATTTAAACTAAAAAAAGACATTATAAATGTCTTCTAATATTCTAAATCACATTCTTTTAAAGTAAATCTATAAGCATCATTATTTCCTAAAATAACAAATACACATTTTTGATTTTTTATTACTTCATAATAAAGTATTGGTTTTTCAAGTAATCTCTGTGCATCCATTAATTCAGAGAAACTATAACAATCAACTATATTATATCCTTCTAAATTAGGAAGCTTTTTACAATTTACTATTATTCTATCATAATCTCTTAATAGCCCATCTCTTAAAGAACAATACTTAGTCTTTTTAGGAGTTGTTCTAAATACAAAATTTAACGCTAATAATAAGAATAATGTATCTACTATTAATAAAGTAATACCTAAATACAAAGTTAAAGGTACTAATAACTTAGGATTTTTATGTTCAACATATTCATCAGTATTAGAAACATCATTTACCAATTGTGCTTTAACTTGTGCAGACAATAATGGAATGTTAACATCTAATACTTGTTCATGTGAAACATTTTTATCAAAGTGTGCATAATTTACATCAGTATCAATAAACATTTTTACATTCATATCCCCAACTAAATCTAAATCATATTGGTCTTTAATTGCTTTAGCTAAATTATTATAATAATCATAATCTAAATTAATATTTTGAACTATTTTAACAGTTTTAATATTCCTTTCTTCTTTTGCTACTTTCGGCATCAATTGATATTCATTTTTTGAAACCACATTATTATTTATATCTTTTAATTCCATAGTTGCAACAATATAATAAGAATATTTTACATCGACTAATTCATCAAAAGAATACTCATAATTAAAATCTGTACTAATATTATCTACTAAATCAGAAATATAACTATCTACTGGATTTAAATTACCATTTTCAAATAAATTATTATCAAAGAATAAAACATTATAATCTATATGTCCTTTTTCATCATATCTTAATTTTATTTCTTCACTATCAGAAAAACTATCGTTAAAACATTTATATGCAACAACTCCAATAATTATAATAGACATAAACATCAATAATATTCTAAGTCCATATGAGCAATAAAAATAAACTCCCTTATCAACATACTTATCACTAGGCTTATGAACTATTTCCATTTTTGAAAAATCAATATCTTTTACTTTTTTCATACTTTCACCCTTTACTCTTTATCAAATTCTATGACAATTTTTAAATTATTTAATTCTATAAATTTTATAAATCCATTTTCCATATACTGCGGATTCTTATAAGTTGTAATTACTTTAATCCCAGAAACAACTGAACTTTTTTCAATAGTATCTCCAATATTTATACCATCAACTTTGATATCAACATAATCCTTATACTCTTCATATCCCAAAATACTAATATTTTTTATCTTTACATCTATATTACCTTTATTTTCGACATCAAACTGAAACTGTGCATAATTATCAACTTTTTTTAACAAAAGCCCATAATTTATAATATTTTTATCTTCTAAATTTGCAGTCTTTAAAATTTCAAATGTTCCATTTTCAAAATATATATCAGATATATCATTTATTTTAGCTTCATAAATTTCTATATTTTCTAACGCTACACCACTGCATGCATTTGCAGAACCAAATACAGTAACACAAGTAAATAAACTAATTATAGCAACAAATATACCTAATATTATAAAAATCGTTATCTTATTTGTTCTACTCATATAAGCACACCTACTCTATATTTAATTATAACATACTAAAATATTTTAACAAAGTAAAAAAGTAGTTTTTAAACTACTTTTAAAATGGCAACTTCATATTCCCACTACTCATCATTTTCATCATTTTTTTCATTTCTTCAAATTGTTTAAGTAATCTATTTATTTCAGCCACATCTCTTCCACAACCCTTACTTATACGTTGTTTACGAGTAGCTTTTAAAACTTCTGGATGTTTTCTTTCATATGGTGTCATTGATAAAATTATTGCTTCAACATGTGCCATATCTTTAGGATCTATATTAACATTATTAAGTCCCATCTTTCTAGCTTGAGGAAGCATCTTTAAAATATTTTCTAAAGGTCCTAACTTTCTTATTTGTTTTAAGTTAGCTAAAAAATCTTCTAAATCATATTTACCACTCATCATCTTCTTAGCTTGAGCTTCTGCTTCATCTTCAGAAATTATTCCTTCTACTTTTTCTGCTATAGATAAAACATCACCCATATCTAAAATACGTTCAGCCATACGTTCTGGATAAAATGGAGATAATCCATCTAATTTTTCTGAATCACCGACAAATTTAATTGGTACGTTAGTTAAATGTCTTACTGATAGAGCAACACCACCCTTAGTATCACCATCTAACTTAGTTAAAATACAACCAGTCAAAGACAACTTATCATTAAATCCATTTATTACATTAATAGCATCTTGCCCCATCATCGCATCAATTACTAACAATGTTTCTTGTGGATGACATAATTCTACAATACCCTCAAGTTCATCCATTAGTGCTTCATCAATATGTAAACGTCCAGCTGTATCTATTATTACATAATCATTTCCATTTTCTTTGACATAATCTAATGCATGTGTAATAATTTCATTAACATTCTTCTTACCCTCTGTATATACAGGTATATTAAGTTGTTTTCCTACTGTTTGTAATTGTTCAATAGCAGCAGGTCTATAAATATCACAAGCTACCAATATTGGTTTCTTAGCATGCTTTTTTCTTAAATAGTTAGCTAACTTACCACAAGTAGTAGTTTTACCACTACCTTGTAAACCTACTAGCATTAAAATAGCTGGCTTACCATCAGTATTAAGTAGTGCTTCTTCTCCACCTAATAACTCTACCAATTCATCTTTAACTATTTTAATAAATAATTCATCAGGTTTTAAAGACTTTTGTACCTCCATGCCTAATGCTTTTTCTTTTACTTTATTAACAAATTCTTTTACTACTTGATAGTTAACATCTGCTTCCAGTAAAGCCATTCTAATTTCTCTCATAGCTTCACTAATATTCTCTTCGGTTATTCTACCCATACCACGAATATTCTTTATTGCTTTAGATAATCTATCTCCCATATATTCAAACATTATTTATCACCTTTCTCATTATAACATAAAATAAACTAACAATGCCATCTTCTGCCATGATTTTTCTTAGACAAAACAAGTTCTAACATTTCTTCTTTATCTCTAATTCGTCTTCCATGGCCATACAAAGAAACATCCTGTCCATCATTTACATCAAACAATTCTCTTAAAGTTTCTTCTTGTTCTAAAGTTATTTCAAGGTCATGAATACTAGATTCGGGAATTACTGTTTGATCAAAAAATATATCTCTATCATTAAAAGCTCTTATTAATTCTATACGACAAAATAAGACATATCCATAAAAATGTACTAGAACACTTCTTTTATCATATAACTCTGTAGCCCCTTCAACAGGACTATTTTTTCTTAGATTTTCTAAATATTCTCTATATTTAGAAATATCCTCTTGTTCTAATTTTTTTAAAAATTGTTTATACTTATCAACAAAATCATACCCTATATCATGTCTACCAACCCACAATGCAGAACTTTCAAGTTGATGCCAAGGATTACATCCAGTATACCCCTTAGCCAAATAAAATGTTCCATCAGGTCTTATCAAAGCATTTTGTTTAACAAAAGTACTTTTATCTCTATTTATTTCTTGTCTATTATGCAATATTAATTTCTTCATAAAATCCCCCTATAAAGAATATTATTTCATTATTATATCTTATCACATCAAATTTATAAATAAAAAAGATACTTTCGTATCTCTTATTCTATTCCTAATTCTTTTTTTACTATCGCATAAACATCTTCTTGTATAGATTCAACATCACGTAACTTACCTTTTTTATCTACACAATCAATTTTTTGATATCCATGAATTTCTGCCAATTCTAAATAAGCGTGTTCTGCATTTCTAATATGTAATGGATTTGCTTCGTGTTGATCTCCTGGCTCACTTCTTCCATTTCTTAATTCAGCCACCTTTTTATATGGCATATATAAAAATATTGTAAAATCTGGTCTAGGTAATTCTAAAAAACCATATTCTAAATCTTCAAGACTCTTATATAATTTAAGTCTTTCATCTTTATCAAATATTTTACCGCCTTGATGTCCCATATTGCTTTCAACATATCTATCTAATACTACATCTATTCCTTGATTAATTAAATCAAGAATTCTTCCCATATTATAACGTCTGTCTGCCGCATAATATAAACAAGCTACTTTAGGATCAACTGATGCTGCACCTTCTGGAAAATATCCATCACAAATATATTTCTTACCTAAATAAGGACCACCAACTATTTTCCCTGTTGGTGTATCATAATCTGGAAAACTCATTCTTTCAATTTTTCTGCCCTCTTTACGTAATCTTTGAACTAATAAACTTGTTTGAGTTTCTTTTCCTGAACAATCAGTACCTTCAATAACTATTATTTTACCTTTTTTAACACCTGCCATTTTCTCTACCTACCTTTACAACAATATAATATCACATAAAACAGCTTTTTTAAAGTGTAAAAAATACACAATAATTTCAAAAAAAAAGAACTCTATCTTAGTAGTTCTTCTATCCCTTTTTTTATTTGATTTATGTCTTCATAAGAAACAAAACCATTCAATTTACATCTAATATCATAAACATGCAATTTACTCTCATAATTATTTAATTTATCAATAACATTCTTAACAGTCTTTTGAACAGCTGTACGACTTACATTATTTGATTCTGCTATTTCAGAAAGTGATAAATCTTCTTGATAATAATCCTTAAATGTATCTATCTCCTTTTCAGTCAATAATTCACTATAAATATCAAATAAATTATTATAATAAACAAATTCTTCCATTACATCATATCCTTAAATAAACCATAGATATAATTTTCAATATCAAATGTTTTTAAATCAGTCATTTTTTCTCCAAGACCAATAAACTTAACTGGTATATTTACTTCATCTTTAATCGCTAAAACTATACCACCTTTAGCAGTACCATCTAACTTAGTTAAAACTATGCCTGTAATATCAGTTATCTCTTTAAAAGACTTAGCCTGACTAATACCATTTTGACCTGTTGTAGCATCAATTACAAGTAATGTTTCATGTGGGGCATTAAGAATATGTTTACCAATAACTTTATTAACTTTTTCTAATTCCTTCATCAAATTAACTTTATTTTGCAATCTACCAGCTGTGTCTATTAGTACTATATCTACATTATCTTCTTTAGCTTTTACTAAACCATCAAAGATAACACCAGCAGGATCAGTATTTTCTTTACCATAGAAAGTTGCTCCTGTACGTTCTGCCCATTCTTCTAATTGCTTAACAGCACCAGCTCTAAAAGTATCTCCAGCAATCATCATAACACTCTTGCCTTCATTAATATATTTATAAGCAAGCTTAGCAATAGTCGTAGTTTTTCCTACTCCGTTAACTCCAACCATTAATATTACAGTTGGTCCCTCACTAGCTATATTAATCTTATCTGATAAAGATTCATTATCTACATAAATAATAAATAATTCATCTACAATAACTTCATTTAAATAATTTGTATCAGTTATATGTTCACTTTTAACACGATCACGAAGTCTATCCATAAATCCCATTACAGTGTTAACTCCTACATCAGCATTAATAAGTAACTCTTCTAATTCCTCATAGTAATCTTCAGATACCTTAGTATATTTAACTCCTAACATACTTAACTTAGAAACAAATTCTTTTCTAGTTTTTTCTAACCCTTTATCATATAAAGCAATATCTTGAGCCTCTTCTATTTTCTTCTTTTTATTTTGTTCTTCAATAAATTTAGCCCATTCTTCGTCTTCATTATCATCATCAGAAACATCTTCATTATAATCTTCTTCTATTAAATCACTATTTACTTCATCTTCTATTATAGTTTCTAATACTTTTTCTGTCTTATCTACTTCAATTTCATCTACAGCTTCAACTTCATATTCATCTTTAACTTCTTCTACTACTTTTTCTTTTTTACTTATTATACTTTTTAATTTATCAAATAATCCCATTTATATCACCATAATTAGTATACCTTAACTTCCTTTATTTTTCCATAATAAAAAAGCTAAAATATTTTATGGCTTCTTTAATAACTTGATAAATTCCTCTGTATTATCTGCTTCTTTATTCTTAAATTTTACTCTATCTGGAAAATCAATCACTTCACCTTTATATTTACCTTTTAAAATTAATTCCATACTTAACACTCCATACAAGGAATATAACATACAACTAGACTTTTTCACCTTTTTGATATATAATTATCTATAGCGAAGAACTAATACTTTTTATTTTTATGTAATTGAAAGGAAGATATTATGAATAATAAAGACAGCTTTACGTCTGTCATTGCTTTAGGTGGCTTAGGAGAAGTCGGTAAAAACATGTATGTTTTTACACATAAAGAAGAAATATTCATAATCGATGCCGGTGTCATTTTTCCAGAAAGTGACCTTTTAGGTGTCGATTATGTAATACAAGACGTAACATATTTAAAACAAAATGAAGATAAAATAAAAGGTTTATTAATTACACATGGTCATGAAGATCATATCGGAGGAATTTCTTTTCTTCTACAAAGCGTTAATATTCCTGTAATCTATGGAGCCAAAACATCTATAGATTTAATAAAAAACAAATTAGAAGATCGTGGTATTGGTTATAAAAATTTAGAAACAATTAATTCTGATACTAGAATTAAAACAAAATATTTTGATATCGAATTTATTGCTACTACTCACTCTATCCCAGATAGTTTTGGTATAGTTCTTCACACTCCAAATGGTACTATTGTATCAACAGGAGACTTTAAATTTGATTTAACACCAATTGGTCCAATGGCTGATTTACATAAAATGGCCAAAATTGGTGCTGAAGGAGTTAAATTATTATTGAGTGATAGTACTAATGCCTTATCAGAAGGATTCTCTAAATCAGAAAACTCAGTAGATGAAGCTTTATCTGATATTGTTAACGGTTATAACGGACGTATTATTATCGCAACATTTGCATCTAATATTTATCGTGTTAAACATATCGTTGAAACATGCCGTAAGAACAATCGTAAAATAATTGTATTTGGTCGTTCAATGGAAACAGCTACTAATTTAGCGTTAAACAATGGACTATTAACAGACAAATCAATTTTTATTGACTCTAATACTGCTAAAAATTTAAAGAAAAATGAAATATGTATTTTATGTACTGGTTCTCAAGGTGAACCACTTGCAGCTTTATCAAGAATAGCTAATGGAACTCATAAACAGATTTCTTTAATGCCAGATGATTTAGTAGTTTTCTCATCTAATCCTATTCCAGGTAATGCTGCTGGTATTAATAGAATAATAAATAAATTATATTTAAAAGGTGTTAGAGTTATAACAAATTCTGAATTTAGTGATATCCACACATCAGGTCATGCTAAACAAGAAGAATTAAAACTTATGTTAAGACTTATTAAACCAGAATATTTCATGCCAATGCATGGTGAATATCGTATGCTAAAAAGTCATTCAGAACTTGCTGTATCATGTGATGTTAAACGTGAGAATATTTTCATTATGAATAATGGTGATTCTCTAATCCTTGATAATGAAGGAGTTCATCGTGGTCCATCAGTTACTGCTGGTGACGTATATGTTGATGGTTCACGTATTGGAGAAGTTGGATCAGTAGTTATTAAAGATCGTAAATTAATGAGTCGCGATGGAATTTTAATTACAATTCTAAATATTAATCCCCTAACACGAAAATTATTAATAAAACCAAACATTACTACTAGAGGATTTGTTTTAGTAAATGAAAATGCTGAACTAATTAACCAAATTGAAAAGAAAACAACAGAAATTGTTAATAAATTTTTAAGAGAAAATACTTATAGTTATACAGATTTGAAAAATCAAATTATTTTAGAACTACATCCATTTATTAATACACTAACCGGTCGTCGTCCAATCGTTTTACCAGTTATTATGGAAGTTCGTGAAACACAAAAATAGGAGTTAAAAACTCCTATTTTATTTTAAATTATTTATTTTATCATCTAATATTTTCAAAAATTTACTAATGTGTTGCCCATCAGCAAAACCATGATGAATCATAATCATTAAATTGCAATAATACTCACCATCTTTTTCAATATAAGCATCCCAAATAAATTGTGGAATAGTTATATTTTTATCAAAAGGAGCAACTAAAGAAGAAAAATTAAACCAAGGTTCACAAGAAACCCAAATAACATCATTTTCTTCACTTGATGTTGATTTTTTTGATGATAAAACTTTTTTTCTCTTTTCTTCATATTCTTTAATAAATTTATCTTTATCACTTTCAAAACAATCAAAGAATACTATTTCATCATCTGTTTTCTCTGTATAACTAACTCCGACCTTATCACAAAGATAATACTTTCCATCAATATATCTATATCTAAATTCTTCTATTTCATTAACCATCTCTCCAATTAAATAACCAAACATTGCATAAAAATATTTATGTATCTTACAATACTTAACCAAGTTAGTTATTTTAATAGGAATTGTCATTATAATAAAAGGATTTTGCATATTATTATATCTTTGAAATATTACATCTCTTTTAAAATTTTCAAGTTCTTTCATCAAATCACCTCTCTTATAAATACATATTTTAATAAATATGTTAAAATATAATAGGTGATAATATGACAAAAAGAAAGAAAAAAATGAAGAAAATTTTTAAATACCCACTTTTATTTCTACTAGTTATAATTGTAGGTTATAGCTCTATAACTATTTACAAAAAGTATGAAGAAAAACGTAATTCTTTTGATATTCCAATATTAAATGACAATAAAGATGAAATTAAGAAAAAATTATCTTCTTTAAATTATTCAGATGAAGATATAGACTTAATCAAAAAAGAACTTAATGAAAAAAATATAAATTATTTAATTGATAAAGAAATCGATAATAAACTAGCTATAAATATTATCAATGAAAAATATTATATCGACGAATATTTAGAAAAGTACGTTACATATTTTAATAATAATCCTACTTTAGATTCTAAAGAAATTATTACCAGAGTTAATTCCCACCTAGATACAGAATTTTATACCAATACTGAAAAAACGGATGATACTTTAGGAAAATTTGTTATTCTAAATAAACATTACTACAGCAACGGAAATTATAAAGGAGAACATTTAATAAATGTTGATGCAAAATACAATTTATATGGTTATGAATTTCAATTATCTAAAGAATGTTATGAAGCCTTTTTAAAAATGTATAATGATGCAGAAAAGGCTGGTTATGGTTTCAAGATAAATTCAGCATATCGTAGTTATGAAAAACAAATTAGTATTTATCAAGGATGGGTTAATAAAGATGGAGTTAGTCTTGCTGATACCTATTCTGCTCGTGCTGGATATTCAGAACATCAAACAGGTTATGCTTTTGATATCCGTGATTACCCTTTTACAAATGATGATTATTCAAAAACAAAATCATTTACTTGGGTAAGTAAAAACGCTCATAAATATGGCTTTATAATCAGATTCCCAGAAAATAAAGAATATATAACTGGATACCAATATGAACCATGGCATTATCGCTACGTTGGTGAAAGTGCTGCTAAATATATTTACGAAAACGATATTACTTTTGAAGAATACTATGAATACTTTATAAGATTTAATAATCCTCGTAATCTATCATAAGATGAGTAAAACTCATCTTTTTATTTGCACAATAAAAGAAGAAACTATTTAGCTTCTTCTTGTGCTCTTGTTTCTCTGATAACTGTAATTTTAATAGTACCAGGATATTGCATTTCATTTTCAATTTTTTCTTTCATTTCACGAGCTATCTTATAACTTTGTGAATCGTCTATTTGATCAGGTTTAACCATTACTCGAACTTCTCTACCTGCTTGCATTGCAAATGTTTTTTCTACACCATCAAAACTATTTCCAATTTCTTCTAATTGTTCTAATCTCTTAATATAGTTTTCTAATGAATCATTTCTTGCCCCAGGTCTAGCAGCTGATAAAGTATCAGCAACTTGTACTAAGACAGAAATTACACTATTTGCTTCTATATCTCCATGATGAGATTTGATTGCATTTATTACAACAGGATCCTCATGATATTTCTTAGCAACTTCTTCACCAAGTTCAACATGACTTCCTTCAACTTCAAAATCAATCGCCTTACCAATATCATGTAATAAACCAGCACGTTTTGCTAAAGTAACATTTTCACCTAACTCAGCAGCCATTAAACCACATAAATGTCCAACTTCAATAGAATGTTGTAATGCATTTTGACCATAACTTGTTCTAAAATTTAATCTACCAATTAAATTAACTAACTTAGGATCAACTTTAGTTAAGCCAAGCTCATAACAAGTTTCATTACCCATTTCAGTAATCTTTTCACTCATATCCTTAGATACTTTATCATAAACTTCTTCAATTCTAGCTGGATGAATTCTTCCATCCTTTATTAATGTTTCTATAGTAATCTTAGCAATTTCTCTTCTTAAAGGATCAAAAGATGAAATAACTATTGCTTCAGGTGTATCATCTATAATTAAATCTACTCCTGTTACTGATTCAATAGTTCTTATATTTCTTCCTTCTCTACCTATTAATCTACCTTTCATTTCATCATTAGGTAAAGTAATTGTACTAACAGTTTGTTCATTAGTTACATCATTAGCATATCTTTGCATACTAGCAACTATTAAACCTTTAGCTACTTCATTAGCTTTTAATTTAGCTTCTGTTTCACGTTCCTTAATATAATCAGCTATCTCTAGCGACATATTTTCTTCTACTCTTTTCATGATTAAATCATGAGCTTTTTCTTTTGAAAATTTTGCAATTGACTCCAATTGCTCCATTTCACTCTTTAATAATTCGTCAATTTTAGCTTCTTTTTCTTGTAATTCTTTTTGTTTATTAAGTAAATTATTATCTTTTTGATCTAATAGTGCATCTCTATTTTGTAAAATTTCTTCCCTTTTATCAAGATTTTTTTCTCTTTGAAGCAATCTATCTTCTGAATCTTTTATTTCTGCTTTTTTCTCTTTAATTTCCTTATCTGTTTCTTGTTTCAAACGATAAGATTCTTCTTTCAATTCTAAAATAGAATCTCTTTTTTGCTTCTCAGCTTCTTTTTTTGCACGATCAATTATCTTAGCTGCTTTATTTTCGTTATTTTTATTACGAATATAATTAACAACTAGGATTATAATAACTCCTAAAAAAATCCCCACAAGAAGTGCTAAAATGGCCATTATCGTTTTGTCCATTTTGTACCTCCATATCTATTTTATAGAAAAATTATAAATTATAACAATCTAATCATCTATAAACCTATTATAAAAAACTTTTTCAGTTTTTTCAATAAAAAAGAATATTCGAAAAATGAATATTCTTTTTTACAAATATTATTTAGAAGCAAAACAAAATAAATAAACAAATAAAGCTATAAATCCAACTATAAATATAATGGAAGCTATTTTTTTAAACTTTATCATAAAAGTATTTTGACTATCCTTTACTCTTTCTTGAACTAAAGTCATATTATCTGGCAAATTATTAGCTCCTTCTTTAGCTATAATATCATTTTTAAAATTAGGATTATATTCTTCTTTCAAACCAGTTTGGAAAGTATTTATTTTATTACTTTGTACCCCAAGCTTTTGAAAATCATTTTCATCATAATTAATATTATGCATAATAGTACATAATAAAATAACATATTTAGACCATTCATCGCTAATCATATACATTGTATATCTTGATTTACCGTTTATAACAGGCATTCTTTTTGATATCATTACTACCATGTTTCATATAATGCATCAGTAGATTTTTCCTTAACCATCTGGCCGACCATTGAAGCAACACTTTCTATTGTCCCCAAATTAGTATTTTGTTCTAACAACATAACTCTCATTATTAACCAAATTAACAGTTAAATCATATGAATCTTTATGAATTCTTCCTGTTATCTGTCCTATTTCTTGATTTCTTGCAATTACAACTGACTTATAAGGAACAACCGTAGTCTTTGCTTGTAAATCAAGTCCTCCAACATCTGAACTAAATCCTAATTTAGTATCCCATTCCATTTTTATATATTCTGCAATCATTTTTGTACTCCTCCTACTATAAACCAATTATATCTATTAAAAAAATACTGTCAAACAGTATTTTTTAATTAAAACTTTTATTTTTAAAGGAAAGTACATATTCATCCATATCTTTCTTTTTACTTATTTCAGATATAACAGCTAATGTTGCTTGCATTTCTTTTAATGCTTCACTACTATCCTTAATAACTCCAGAATAAAATTTACCACTTTTATCAATTAATATATACCAGTCATCATTATAAAAAGCATAATCCATATAATGGATATTAGTTTTATAAAATCTTTTCTTCATTTCTTCATCTGCATTTTTATAATTAATTGCATTAACAATTTTAGCAACTTCTATTTTTTCAATACTAACAGCATCATCACTAAATTTACAAGACTTTATTGGCTTTCTTCTATCCTTATATTCAACTGAAGCTTTACCAAGTTTTAAATTTCTTAAATCAAATCCATCTTCCATCATAATCACATCAAGCTTTTTATGATATTGATCTGTTCTTCCATAAACCTCATCATTTTTTTCTAAAATTGTTGGCGTTGGCAAAAATTGTGGCCATTCTTTTCCCTCTGGTTTTAAATAAGCTTCACTTCCAATACAAGCGACTTTTAAATATCCACTTTCTTCTTGTATTCTTGTTTCATTCATTATAGCCCTAATACCAGCAGTAAAAGCCATAACTACATTTTGACTCTTATCTTCAATTGCTTCAATACTATTAGCAATTAATAACTCTCCATTACGTTTTAATGGTGAAAAAGATGTAAGTACTCCTTTAGGTGAATAAGTTAATAAAATTCTTCCATTCTCACATAATAAAGCATGTAACAAATGATTATGAGCTATATCTAAAATTCTAATACAACATCCAGCTCTATACCCTAACACATAGGCAAGAACATCATCAAGTCTCATTACTTCATATCTATAGCCATTAGAAGCAACACCATTAACATAAGGAATTGTTGCACTTTTTCTCTCTAGTTGTTGCTTATAGACTTTAACAACTTCATCATAAACTTCTTCATTTGTCTTCTTAGCTTTATTACCTAACCCAATCTCATACAAATAGTCTTCTAACGGATATAAATCTGGTTCTACTGTATATTTAACATTTTTCATTTTTTCTTTTAAAACTATTTCAGCTTGTTTAATTGTTATATGTCCCTTACAAGTTTCTTTAATATCTTCGAATTCATTAAATAAATTAAACCAAGTCGTTTCAAAAGTTGATCCACTTTTAAATAATTCAAAAATGTTATCTCCAGTAAACAAAAAATTAATAAATTCTTGATTTAACACTGGCTCATATTTTTTACCTACTTGTTTAAGAGTAACATTTTTTATATCAAGCTTACTTACACAATCTAAGAATGCTTTACTAACTTTACCATAAGTACCACTTAAAATAGACAAACTTCTATCAAGTCCAAAAACAAAATACATTCTGATTGCTTTACTATAAGTATCTGATAATTCATCTTGTGTTTTATCTTCCAATAATTTAGCAATTTTATTTATCTGTTTAACATTTAATTTAAATATTGTATGTACATCTATTCCATCAAGATAATTCATACTATATGATATTTGATTAAATTTTAAATGAAATAAACTTTTTAAATCACTATTATTCCCAAATAATGTTGATAAAACCATTTTATCACAATTAAGAACTGAATTTTCAATATAAATATCTATAGTTCTATTTTCTTCTTCATTATATTCCCCTTTAAATAAATAATTGCGTAAAAATAAAGTAAATTTTTTTCTTAAATCTAAATCTGCCTTTGATTTTTCTTTAATAGTTGTAAAAACCAAATATTGAAATGGATTATTTATTGAAGCTAAATCTAAAAAATCTTTACCAAAAGCAGTATCATTAGCTAAACGTTTATTAACAACTTCCATTAAATATTCTTTTATATTATCTACACCATCTAAAATATCACTATAATCTTTTTCAGCCATACTATAAATACTAGATATGTCTTTTATACTTAGCATATCTAATAATTTTTTATCAAATATTACCTTTTTACCTGCCTCTTTCATATGATAGCATTTACTTCTTAACATTGATACTATTGCACTATCATCAATAAGATAATATCCTAAATTAGGCTTATCTTGCTCTTTAAAAACTTGTAAATAATCTTTTGGTAATTTAATTTCTTCAAAACTACAATTAAGTATTGACACCCAACGTCTTTTATTTCCATAATTTGCTAAATCATAAATTCCGCTATTTATTGTACTATCAAATAATCTATAACAATCAATACTAGATAATATTGTTTTATGTAATGCTTTAGAAAATAATACTATTATTTGAAAATATACATTATCTACTAAATTATCTAAGATATTTCGACTTTTTATTTCTTTAATAAATACTTGAATACGACGTAATCTTTCTTTAGAAAAATAAAGACTTTTATTTAATGCTTTTTCATCTGTCAAATCTAACTTTTTTATTCCCAATAATCTTTTTTGACATCCTTCATTTTGCCAAATAATCTCTTGAACTTTAGCAGGACTCATTCTAAAAAACATAGATAATATTTCATCATCATTAATGGAAGTTATATTTTTTATAACTTCATCGTCACTTAAAACAAGCTCTTTCTCCATATCACTCATTTCTTTTAGTAAAGGATATAGTTTCTTTCTAGTTAAATTATATGATTTCATAAATTCATTTTTATAATTCTCTATTATAGCATTCATGTAAATCCCCCCTAAATTCAAGTATTTATTATACAACAAAAAAAAGAAAAGTAAACTTATTACTCTTCTTCTAATACCTCACCAGTTTCTGGATTTATTTTAACTTCATTCTTTTTTGAAACTTTTGGCTTCTTCATTCCATTAAGAATATCATAATGTTCACGTATCATATATTCAAGTTCTTCTTTTAACTCTGGAGTATCTTTAAGTAATGCCTTAACATTTTCCTTACCTTGACCAACCTTTTCTCCATTATATGAATACCAAGCACCACTCTTTTCTAGTACTCCAATTTCAGTTGCTAAATCAACAATTTCTCCCTCTCTTGAAACACCTTCACCATACATTATATCTAATGTTGCAGTTCTAAATGGTGGAGCAACTTTATTCTTAACAACTTTAACATTAGTTTTATTACCAATAACTTTATCGCCTTGCTTAATTTGCTCAGCTCTTCTTACTTCAAGTCTAATTGATGAATAGAATTTCAATGCTCTACCACCAGGTGTAGTTTCTGGATTACCAAACATAACACCAACTTTTTCACGTAATTGGTTAATAAATATTGCAGTTGTTTTAGTTTTATTAAGGGTTCCAGATAACTTACGTAATGCTTGTGACATTAATCTTGCCTGTAAACCTACATGTGCATCTCCCATTTCACCTTCAATTTCAGCTTGTGGTACTAATGCTGCTACTGAATCTATTACAACTAAATCTATTATTTCACTTCTAACTAAAGCTTCACATATATCTAATGCTTGCTCTCCTGTATCAGGTTGAGAAAGTAACAATTCATCTAAATTAACGCCTAAATTCTGTGCATAAACTGGATCTAAAGCATGTTCTGCATCAATAAACGCTGCTCTTCCACCTTTTTTTTGTACTTCAGCTATTGCATGTAATGCAAATGTTGTTTTACCACTCGATTCTGGGCCATATATTTCTACAATTCTTCCTTTAGGATAACCTCCAACGCCTAAAGCCACATCAAGTGCTATTGATCCTGAAGAAGTTGCCTCAATATTTAAATGTACATCAGAACCAAGTTTCATTATTGACCCTTTACCAAATTGTTTTTCAATATCTGCTAAAACCTGTTCCAAAGCTTTATCTTGTTCTTTAACTGTTTTCATTAATATTTCCTCCCACATTTTTAATGACATCTTCATTTTATAATATTTCAAACATATTTGTCAACACTTTTTCGAACATTTGTTTTTATCACCCTTTTCTTGCATAAAAAAAGAATTTCAACGTAATTATCAATTGAAACTCTTATTTTTTACATTTCTGTAAATATAAAATCTTTATTTGCTAAATAATACTGACAAGCAGATACTACACTCATAATAGTAGCAATATACACAAATAGATAATCTATTCTTATTCCCTTACCTATAAAAGCAAAAGGCATATTATAGAAGAATACTAATGTAACACCGATCATCATACAAATTGTTTTAATTTTACCTGGCCAAGAAGCAGCAACAACCTTTCCTTTGCTACCAGAAGCCATTTTAATAGAATCAACTACTATATCTCTTGTAATTATAATAACTGGAACTATTAAAGGAATAAACTTATCATAAGCTAAAATAATTAATACACCATTAACTAATACTTTATCAGCAATAGCATCCATTACTTTACCAAAATCAGTAACTAAATTATATTTTCTTGCAATATATCCATCTAAGAAATCAGTTACAGATCCTATCATAAATAATACACCACATATAATGTATTTCAAATCAACATTTTCTACTCCAAAAACATTATACACAGGGAACTCTACTCCAATAGAACTCCATGGCATACATAAAACAATTAATACAATTGCAGACATAACAAGTCTTACACAAGTAATTTTATTAGGTAAATTCATACTCTTTTTCTTTTCATTTTTCTTTTCCATAATACACAACCTTATCTACTATTAACATAGCTAATCATATTTGTAGTCATATTGTTTACTGTTATTTGTTTAATTGACCACAATACTACCAGTACAACTAAAACAGCTAAAGCAATTAATAAAATCAAAACTAATTTATTAGCAGATTTCTTTGTTGAATTAGTGTATGGAGATACTATTTTTTCTGTTTGTATCTCTTCTTTTTTTTGTTCTTTCATTGCTTTTTCGATATCTTCTAGTGGTATCTTTGAAGTATATTCAAATAGATACTCATTAAATTCATCAATTATTTTTTCAGGTTCTAACCCTAAGTACTTAGCATAATCATATATATAATCTTTAAGTACAAAGATATCTTTAAAACATCCAATGTTTCCATCTTCGATATTTTCTAATATTAGCGTCTTAATCTCTAAATCACCACTGGCTTCTTCTAAGCTTACGCCTGACTCTTCACGTGTTGTACGCAAGAGCTCGCCAATCTCATTCAAGATTATTCACTCCTTTTCTATTGAATAATAAAAAAATAAAAAATTTTAATAAGCCACGTTCTGTACCCTTTCGGGTGGCAAATATTTATCTACCTACAAAGTAGGTCCTTTGCATCGTTCTTGATTCCTAGCAAAGACTCCTCTACCAAAATTTGAGTTTCTCACTTGCGGGGTTTACCACGTTCCACTCTAAAGATTACTCTCTAGACTCGTCTCTTTGGCACTTTTATATCTAATTTAATCCCATAGGGACTATTTCGAAGCCGTTAGTACAAAGTACTACCTAAGGTTATTTTTTCCCTTAGCACAAACACTACAATCATCACAGATTGTGTGAGCTTGGACTTTCCTCTACATAAAATATATAGCATTTGCCTTAAAATTTAAAATTATATTATTCTTCGTTTTTACCATAGACAACTTTTTCAAGTTGACTTAGTCTTCTAAGAAGGTCTACATTACTAACTGAACTATTTGAAGCAGATCCCTCAGCTGCTTCAATATTAGCTTTAATACGACGAAGTTCATTTTTTAACTTACCATTTTCATCATTAAGTATTGTTACTTCTTTTTTTAATTTCTTTATCTCAATGATAAATTCATTATAATCATTGATTACAAGGTCTAAAAATTTATCAACCTCTTGTGGTCTATAGCCTCTAGCATCAATTTTAAATTCCTTATCCAGAATTTCTTGTGGAGTAAGTACAACTTTATCATTATACATAAACAAATCACCCTTCTTATAAAAGAATTATATATCGATATACCACTATTTGTCAAGGTTGCAAGAAAGAGCAGTAAGTTCCCTTTTAACTGAGTCAACCATCTCTATCATATCTTGAATAAAAAATTCTACTCTCATAATTATTCCTCCTAAAATCATCATATATTATATTATTATTTTTTTCATTAAATTAGACAAAATTAGAAAAAAGCTGTAATGTAAACAAGAACTTAAAGACTATATTTTCTTTTCATTATATAGTATAATTAATTAAGGTGATTCTGATGCAGTATCCTAATAACATAAAAAAAGAATTTACTAAATTAAGTGTTTCTCATAGTAACAGAGGAATGAATCTAGAAGCATCACTTAATAATAGTAATGAATACTATCTAAAAAAAGATATCGCCTTAATTTATAAGAAACCAACACCTATAGGAGTTGTTGATGTGTCTTATAAAAATCATAAAAAGACTATTGAAAAAGCATATTTCAAAGAGCAATCTACTTTAGATTATAATGGTTTATATCGTGGAAAATATATTGAATTTGATGCTAAAGAAACATTAAATAAAACATCTTTTCCTTTATCTAATATTCATGAACATCAAACAAAACAAATAAGAAATGTTATTAAACATGGAGGAATAGTCTTTCTAATAATTAGAATGAATAACATTACTTATTTGCTAACTGGTGAAGATTACATATCTTATATTGACAATGAAACACGTAAATCTATAAGTTATGATTATATTAAAGAGAATGCTCATATTGTCAAAGAAACATATCAACCCCAATTAGACTATCTAAATGTAGTTGATAAAGTATATTTTAAAGGAGAGTAAAAAAATGGCTAAGAATAATATTGTTACTCAAGATAAAAATAAAAAAACTAGCAGTAATAAAAAAGCTATTACGATTAAAAAAGAAACTAAAGTGATACAAAAAAAGGAACCAAATGAAGTTAAGTTAAAAGCTAAACCTTTAACTACTAAAACTGTTGGAATTGAAAAAACTAATAAACCAAGAAAAAAGAAAAAAAGTAATGGAAAAGTTTTAAATGCTATTCTATCATTGCTAATGATTTTAGGTATCGGTATAATGGTTTTAATCATTGCTTTCTGTGCTTATATTGTAATATCAGCCCCACCATTTGAAACTGATAAATTATATTCTAGAGAAGCATCTGTACTTTACGATAAAAACGGAAACGAATTTGCTCGTGTTGGAACTGAACAAAGAGAATTAAAAACATACGAAGACCTTCCACAAACATTTGTTGATGCCTTAGTTGCTACTGAAGATTCAAGATTCTTCCAACATAATGGATTTGATGTTATCCGTTTCATAAAAGCATCACTTGGTCAACTAGCAGGTAACAGTAGTGCTGGTGGAGCTTCTACTCTAACAATGCAAGTTGCAAAAAATACATTTAGTAAACAAAATGGTGTTGTAGCATCTAGTGGTGTTAAAGGTATAATACGTAAATTTACTGATATTTATATGTCAATATTCTTAATTGAAAAAAATTATACTAAAGAAGAAATCATTGAATTCTATGCTAACTCACAAGACTTAGGACAAAGTGCTTATGGTGTTGAACAAGCAGCTCAAACATATTTTGGGAAATCAATTAGTGACTTATCACTAACTGAATCTGCTCTATTAGTTGGACTATTCAATGGACCATCTTACTACAATCCATATAAATATCCTGAAAGAGCTTCTAACAGAAGAGCTATTGTTCTAAATCTAATGGTAAGACATGGCTACATAACTGAAGCTCAAGCAGAAGACGCTAAAGCAATTCCTGTCGAATCATTACTTGCTGATCAAAAAGTTGAGACTCTAAATAAATATCAACAATTCCTTGATATTGTTATAGATGAAGTAATTGAAAAAACTGGATTTAATCCTTATACAACATCAATGGAAATATTCACTACTCTAGACCCTGAAATTCAACAATATATGACAGAATTAAATGAAGGAAATCTAGGATATAAATGGAAAACATATAAATATAATGACTATCAAGATATAATTCAAATAGGAGCTGTTATAACTGATGTTCACGATGGCTCAATTGCTGCCGTAAATGGTGGCCGTCATCAAACAACTCAAAGAGCATTAAACCGTGGTGTTGATATGTATAGAAACCCAGGTTCAACAGCAAAACCAATTTTTGCATATGGACCATACATTGAATACAATAACGGAAATACTGGAACATTATTCTTTGATAATAAAATGACATATTCAAATGGACAAGAATTAACAAACTCAGATAATTCTTATATGGGAGCCATGACAATGAGACAAGCTCTTGCTAAATCAAGAAACATTCCTGCTGTTCAAGCTTTCCAAGCCGTTGATAAAAACAAAATATCAGAATTTGTTCATAATTTAGGTATAGACTATTGCCAATATCGTAATGGTAAAGATCAACCTCCAACAGATTGTAATCTTTACGAAGCATATGCAATCGGTGGTGGTATCGACTTGAGTCCAAAAGAAATGGCTGCGGCTTATGGTACATTTGCTCGTGGAGGATATTACATAGAACCTTATACTTATACAAAAATAATATATAAAGAAACTGGAAAAGTTACAGAATATAAACCAGAAAAAATTCAAGCAATGAGTGAAGCAACAGCTTATATGATAACAGATATGTTAATTACAGCCACTCAACAAGGTGTTGGTGGAAATATCAACGTATCTGGAACACAAGTTGCTTCAAAGACTGGAACATCAACATATGATACATCATACATGAGAAGAATGGGAATACCAGATTCAGCCTCAATGGATAACTGGGTTATTACCTACTCTCCTGATTACGTAATATCATTCTGGTATGGAATTGATAAAGTTATAAGTAATAAAACATATACTAATGCAATTGATGCTGCTATTGAAAGAAAGAAAATATCTGCAATACTAGCAAATAATATCTACAAGAAAAATTCAAAATTTACAAGACCTGCTGGAGTTGTATCAGCAAATTATGAGTTAGAAACAAATTATGCGCAATTGCCTTCTGACTATACACCTGCTGATCTAATATCAAAAGAGCTTTTTAAGAAGGGGACTGAGCCAAGTGAGGTATCGGAGAGATTTAGTCAATTACGTAATCCATCAAATGGTAGCGCAGACGTAAATGGAAACCAAATCACTCTTAGCTGGGACGAAATTGCAACTCCTGATGCAATTAGTTCAACATATTTAAAAAAATATTTTGCAGATAATTATGGTCAATTTGCTGACATGTATTTAGAAAAAAGAAATACTTATAATAATAACTATATTGGAAACGTCGGCTATCAAATATATTTAAAAACAGATGATGGATTACAAAGTATTGGATATACATCAAATCCATATTTCGTCTATAATGCAACATCAAATGGAACATACGACTTTGTAATAAAATCTGCATATAGTATTTTTAAAGCTAATATGAGTTCTGGACTAAATATAAGTGTTGATATAGAAGGTAACGTACCTGAAACACCTGATATTCCAGTTCCACCAGATGATGAAACTGAAGAGTAAGAAATTCTTACTCTTTTTATATTGCAGAAAAAACGAAATTAATAAATTAATTAAGATAAAAAAAAGACTATTTAATAGCCTTTTTATCTTTACTAGTACAATCATTATAAAAAGCACACTTTTCACATTCTGGTCCACGAGCTTTACAAATATATCTCCCAAACAATACCATTTGATGATGACTTCTACTCCATAAATCTTTAGGTATCATCTTCATTAATTTTTTTTCTACAACTAATACTGAATCGCTCTTACGAGCTATCTTAAGTCTCTTACTAATTCTTTCAACATGAGTATCTACTGCTATAGCAGCAACATTAAACAAATTAGATAAAACTACATTGGCAGTCTTTCTTCCCACTCCAGGTAAGCTCTCTAAATACTCTCTATTATTAGGAACTACTCCATTATAATTATTAACTAATGATTTAGCTATTTCAATTATATAACTGGACTTCTTAGTATGAGAACCACAACTTCTAATAATTCTCTCAACATCTCTTTTATCAGCTTGAGCAAGTCCATAAATATCATAGTTACTAAATAATACCTTAGTTACTTCATTAACTCTTTTATCAGTACATTGTGCAGATAAAACTGTTGCAATAAGTAACTCATAATCTCTATTATATTCTAGTTCACACCTTGCATCTGGTACCATCATATCCAATTTTTTATTAAAATCTACTATAACCATTAAGCATCCAACCAATCATAATCTAAAATATCTTGTTCTTTCTTACTTATAACTTTATCCTTACTTTTTTCATCTCTTCTATTTTTAATATAAGCATTTACATCATCCATAGTTTTAAACCCCTTTTTTTCCCACTCATAAATGATTTTATCAATATACCTAAAATTAGTCACACCATTATAAATTGCCTCTCTAAGAGCTCCTAAAATAAGTTCTTCTGGTGTTCCACTAATTAACCATCCATTAATAAGCTCAAGTTCCATAGAAGACATTGTTCTCCCTAGTTCTCGTTCAAAAACTTTAAATACATCCTCTTTAACATCTTCCTTAGTTTCGCTAATAGTATTATCAATAACAGAACTATAAACACCATCTAATACAACAACTTCATTCAACCTATTCTCTATATCTTTAACACTCTCTAAACTAACTAATCCTTTAACCATTAAACTATTAAAAGCTTCCATTGTTGAAGTAACATCCAAACCTAAAGTACTACTAACCAATTCAACCTCAAAAGAATTATTAAAACTATTATCAAAATATGCTAATACTAAAAACTCATTCAAACTTAAATTATTTAAAATAGCAATCTTTATCAAATAATCAGTTACTACTAACCTCTTAGAAGTTAATAACTTATACAACTGCTCCTTCATTTAACCACTTCTCCCTATTATTAAACAAATACTCTCTAATAGAAATATTATCGTTTTTAAGAGAATTACCTAATATTAAATCTATCAAATCTTCATATACAAATTGAATAACTCTTCCAGGTTTAACACCAAGTATTTCACATATCTCATTACTACTTACTTCAATATCTTTTCTACTTCTTATTGGTAATTTCTTATCTAACTTAGTAATATACTCTTTATCTATTCCTAAAATACTACCAGCAACCAAAGAAACATATAATCCATGAGTAAATAAAACTTTTTCATCTATAATACCATAATTTAAAATATTTTTAACTATTTTTATATTCTCTCTTTCTTCTTTAGAAAAAGGAAAATCTAAAATTAATTCTAGTTGACTATACATACCACAAATATCACTAACATATACAAGTGATTCATCATAATCAATTCCAATATAAGGTAAAAATTCTAAATCTCTTAACATAGTTAAACCCATTATAGCATTTTTATTTATTAATATCTTCGTTAATTCTTCTTTAATTCTTTCACGTGATAACTGACTAATTAGTTCTTTATTCTTTTTTAGTTCTTTATATAGCCTATCTTCTATTTTAAAGTCTAATATAGTTGCAAATCTAACAGCTCTAAGCATTCTAAGTGGATCTTCATTAATACGATCATTTATTTTCCCAACACACCTAATAACTCTATTTTTTATATCTTCCTGTCCACCTAAGATATCTATTATATTTCTATCTTTATTCATACATAATGTATTCATTGTAAAATCTCTTCTATTTATATCGTCAATTAAATTATCAACATATTCAAGTTCTACTTTTTTTCTATCTCCATTATACTTTAAATCTCTTCTATAAGTAGTTATATCTATTCTTAAATCATTAGTAACTATTTTAACAGCACCATATTCATTACTAGATAATTTATAATCATTAAATATTTCCATTAAATCTTTAACTCTTGCATTAGTACATACATCTATATCTCCAGTTTCTATACCTAAAAGACTGTCCCTAACATAACCACCTACTATATAAGCTTCAAATCCATTCTCTTCTATTCTTTCTAAAATATTTATCACGTTCATTTATTTACTCTCCTTAACATAATTATATCATAAAAATAGGTTTTATCTTTCTATTGAATTATAAATTATACAGTATTATACTTATGATAATAAGTGAGTTGGTAATATGAAAAATAAAAAACAAATAATCATCCCATTATCTTTAGTATTCATAACTATAAGTGGTATAACATTAAATGCTATATTTGACACATCCTTTTCTAAAAAAAATAATCCAACTATAGAACGAAGTAATATAGAAAGTAATATAGAATCTAATTATAAAGAAAATGATATCATTAATGTCAAAGATTTACCTAAAGAAGATGTTATAGAAAATTCTCAAATTAATAAAAGTAAGGATAATAAAATCAAGAACAATCTAATAATGAGAGAAATAGTAACCCAGCAATTAATGACAATATTGAAAATAGCGTTATAGTTGAAGATATCAAAGTTGAATCTATTTCCTTCCCAGAAGAAAAATATTTTGTTGAATATAATAATAATAATAATAATTCTAGTACTAATCCCATAGATCCTATTACCCCTATCTTTTCACCTAATAACGCTACTAATAAAAACTTTACTATCTCAAGTTCTAATGAAGATGTAGCTACTATCACTACTGATAATAAAATAAAGTTAAAAGAAACTGGAACTACTATAATCACAGCTAAAAGTATCGATGGAAGCTTTGAAAGCTCATATACTTTAAGAGTAGTAAAAAAAGCTCAAGTACAAATAAGTATTAAAGAAGAAATAGATTATAGACTACCATCATGTCCTAAAGTAGTAGGAATTATAATAAAAGTTTATGGAAGAGAATACGCACCATCTTATACAACACCTCAATTCAAAGTAAGTATAAAAGTATATAAAGATGATGAGCTAATTGAAACAGCTTCCCTATCAGAACAAAAACCATTTAAAGATCGCTTTATCTATACTATTCCAGAATACACAAGTGGTACATATAAAGTAGTATATACAATTCATGATAGTGTAAATAGTTACACTTTCACAGAAGAAGCAAGTGCAGTAATCAATAAAACGTCATAGACGTTTTATTTTTTATCAAAAAAAGATATATTTACATATATCTTATTCAATTTTATTTATTTTATCGCTTAATTCTCTATATTCTTCAGATTCTAGAATATCTTTATCACATTCATCGGTCTTCAAATAACTATATTTTAAAGTTAATATTTTTATTACAGAATTATTTATTTGATTCTCTGTTATTTTACCATTTTTAATACTTTCTTTAATATAATTAACTGCATAATCAGGATTATATGGCATAAGCAAAATATCTACCCCAGCATTAATTGCCATTTCATATATTTCTTTTTCACCATACTTATTTATAATAGCTCCCATTCTTAAGCTATCTGTAATAACTAAACCATTAAATCCCAATTCATTCTTCAACAAATCAGTTATAATTTCTTTAGATAAAGAAGATGGTACATCAGTAATTTCTGGATAATATAAATGTCCGACCATCATAACAGGTGCATTACTATTTATAGCTTCTTTAAAAGAAATTAAATCTTTTTTCATTAGTTCTTCTTTAGTTCTATTTACTTCTGGTAAGCCATCATGGGAATCTGTAGAAGTAGATCCATGATTAGGAAAATGTTTATATACTGGAATAATACCTCTATCTTGTAATCCATTAGCAACAGATAATCCCATTTTAGTAACTACTTCTGAATTATTACCAAAACTTCTATCCCCAATAACATTACTATCTATATATAAAGTATCTAATACTGGAGCAAAATCCATATTAAATCCAAGAGCATTAAGTTCCATTCCAATTAACCTACCAGTATCATAAGCAATATCTTTATCATTAGTATTGCCTATCTTATCCATTGCAGGTATATATGTAATACCATTATTATATCTATCTTTTAAAGAATTAAATCTTTGTACTCTTCCACCCTCTTGATCAACAGATATAATGATTGGAATACTAGATGAATCTTTTATTTTCTTAGTAAGCTCAATCATTTCATCAACATTTCTAGATTCAAAGTCACTAGTTTCTACTATTACTCCTCCAGGCTTTATATCATTTAATAACTTATCTATATTATAGTTTATTCCTTCATTTTTTAATCTTTTGTCATTTTTACTTAAAGAGATAATCATCATTTGACCTATCTTTTCTTCCAAAGTTAAGTTATTCAATTTTCTATCTATCTTATCATTAAATAACATTGTCTCTTCTTTCATTTTCATCTCTTCATCCAACTTAATTTTGTCCTTATTACTTAATGGCTTCTTTATATTAACGATTTTTTCATTTTTATCATTTACTAAATTCCATCCTTCAATATAGCTATCATATTCAATAAATTCTATAATAGTATCAATACTATATATCTTATCATCAAATAAATCATTATCAATATTATCTCCATTATTCAAAAATAAATATTGTGATAAATTTATTTCCTCTTCTTTAGCTAAACCATAAGCATAGTAATAATACTCTTTATCACCATCTACTTTAATCCAATTTTCATCATATATCTTTTTATCAAATAATTCTTCTATATTAATATTTTCTTCATGAACATCATTATTATCATTATCAAGTATTTTTTCTTCAAATGTTATTCTAACAGCTATATCAAAATCTCTTGTATTTTTAATAGAGACTTTGTTATCCAAAGTCTCTTCATTAATCCAGTTATCTGGTCCAACAAATGTTTCTTTATATTCTTCTTTAAATATTTCAGTATTAAAGATTTCATTCTTTTTCCATAATAACATTCCTAAAAATACAAGAATAATTACACTTAATACTACTATTACTACAATTATTCCTTTTTTCATATATTAATCCTTTATTACCTTAAAGTATTTATTTTTTCTTCATAATTATCACTCAAACAAACATAAGAACCAGCCACAACCATATCAGCTCCAGCATCTTTTACTAACTTAGCTGTTTCAGCATTTATACCACCATCTACACTAATGATATAATGATAACCATTTTCTTCTCTAATATCTTTAAGAGTTTCTATTTTATACAATATTTCATCCATAAACTTTTGTCCACCCTTACCAGGTTTAACACTCATAACAAGAACTTGATCAATATGATTTAGTAAAGGTACAATATGACTTACTTTTGTTTCAGGATTTATCGCAATTCCCACTTTAAGTGGCGTATGTCTAATCATATTAATTACATCAATAGGTCTTCTATGAGATTCATAATGTAATGTCAAATATTCAACATTACTCATTTTAGCAAACTCTTTAACATACTTATTAGGTGAACACATCATCATATGTACATCTAATTTTTTATTTATATTTTTAAACATTTTCTTTATATCTGAAACAGTATAATTTGCATTAGGGACAAATATACCATCCATCATATCTACATGTATATAATCTGCACTAGATTCATCAATTTTACTTAATGTTGTTTCCAAATCTTCTTTTATTGTTAAAAAAGATATTCCTACTTTCATTTTTCTAATTCCTCCAAAAATAATAAATAATTATTATATCTAGATTGTAAAATCATTTTATCTTTTAATGCGTCTTTTACCCCACATTCTTTTTCTTTGTTATGAATACAATCTCTAAATTTACATTCATAATTCGCAAATTCAATAAATGTATTTTTTAAATCTTCTTTATCCATATTTTTTAAGTCAAGAGCTGAAAAACCAGGAGTATCAGCTACATAACCATCAGATATCGAATATAATTCAACATGTCTAGTAGTATGTTTACCTCTTCCTAATGCTTCACTTATTTCGTCGGTTTTAATATTTAATTTATCATCAAGTTTATTTAATAAACTACTTTTACCAGCACCAGTTTGACCAGCCAATACTACTATTTTTCCTTTTATAATTTTCTTTATAATATTAGTTTCAGTACTATAAACTACTCTAATACCAATCATTTCATAATATTTTCTAAGATTACTTATTATCTCAAGTTCAACTTCATTTAGTAAATCTAACTTAGTAAAACATATAACTGGTTCAATATTATTAAATGTTATCACACTAATTAATTTATCTAATAAATTCAAATCTAGATTAGGCTTTTTAGTACTAGTTACTATAAAAGCCATATCTACATTTGCAATAACAGGTCTATCTAATTCATTCTTTCTTGGCAATATTTCATTTATTATATTATTATCAGAATCAATTACTACATTATCTCCTACAATTGGAGTTATGTTATCCTTTCTAAATTTACCTCTTGCACGGCAACCATATAACATCTCTCCAACTTTTACTGTATATAAATTACTAATTACTTTTATTATTTGACCATTCATCTAGCATAACCCATCGCAATCTCCAAGATCTTCTGGATCATCAACTGGTTCTTCTACTGGAGCTGTTGCGATTCTAATAATTAATTTAGTTCCACTAGTAACTGTATATCCTTCTTTTCTACTTTGATAATAAATTCTACCTTCATCATAATTTGGTTCAGGTATTCTTTGTACTTCTAAAGTAACACCATATTGTTCACAGAATTTCTTTACTTCGGCCTCTGAATAAGAACCATCAGTAAAGTCTGGATATTTTACTGCAACATCTGGTATATATAAAGTAATACTATCTTTTGCTCCAAGCTTACTACCAGGTTCTACAGACTGTTCAATTATCGTTCCTTCTTTATACTTATCTGGATTTTCAACTTCCTTTTTCTCTATATATACAAATATACCATGAGCCTCTAAAGCTCCTCTAACTTCTAGATAATTTTTTCCTGTATAATCCTGAATTTCATGTTTAGAATCTCCAGTAGAAACATATATTGTTACAATTGTTCCCTCAGTACGCTTAGCTCCACTAGGTGGATTAGTTTTAACAACTTTACCAGCTGGCACTTTATCATCAGTTATATCAATATTTGCATCAGCAACTTCAAATCCTAAAGATTGCAATTCATCAATTACTTCACTTACACTCTTTCCTTCTACTTCAGGAACAGTTAAATCCTTTTGCTTTAAAATAGTAGGAAGTAACAATACAAATGCTGCTATAACTACAAATAAACCTACAAATATTGAAGCTAGAATAACCAATAATTTATTCTCTCTTTTTACTTCATCATCTGTTACTTGCTTAACTTTCACTTCAGTTTCAGTCTCCTCATTTTCATTTTCTACACTTATTGCTTTTTCTACTTGCTTAGTAAATTTTTTATTTTCTCCATCTAATTCTGGATACTGATATTCATATCTTTCTTCATTAATTCTTGAATCATCTAAACAAGTTTTCAAATCTTCATACATTTCTCGTGCATCATTATATCTATTTTTAGGATTTTTAGCTGCACTTTTTAAAATAATATTTTCCACACTTTGTGGCAAATCTGGTAGTTCCTCTCTAATACTAGGAAGTGGTTCTTTTAAATGTTTTAATGCTATTTCAACAGCATTATCACCACGATATGGTAAAACTCCAGTTAATAGTTCATACATTAAAATACCCATTGAATAAATATCACTTTTTAATGTTGATCCTTTGCCACTAGCTTGTTCTGGTGGTAAGTAGTGAACACTACCCATTACTGAATTAGTTTGTGTAAGTTGTGTAGCATTCATTGCCATTGCAATACCAAAATCTGTAATTTTTACTAATCCATTTTCAAGTATCATTATATTTTGTGGTTTAATATCTCTATGAATTATATAACTATCATGAGCAACACTTAAACCATCTGCAATTTGACTCATTATATCAACAACTTCAGTAGTAGTAAGTTTACCACGTTTCTTAGTTAATTCTTTTAAATTTTTTCCTTCAATATATTCCATAACAATGAAATATTGTCCATTATCATCACCAACATCATAAACTTCAACAATATTAGGATGACTTAAACTACTAGCATTCAAAGCTTCTCTTTGAAATCTTCTAACAAATTTTTCATCATTAGATAAATCCCCTCTTAAAACTTTAACTGCTACATCTCTATCTAAAATAGTATCATAAGCTAAATAAACATTAGCCATTCCACCTTCTCCAATAGATTTAATGATTTGATATCGATCGTTTATTTTTTGTCCTTTCATTATCATTCTTCTTCACCACTTTCAAGAGATAAATAAGCTACTGAAATATTATCAGTTCCTCCACGAGCATTGCTCTTACGGATTAGTTTAATAACTTGTTCTTCAATTTCAAGTTCTTCATCATTTAATACTTTTTCAATTTGTTCCTTAGTTAACATTGATGTTAAACCATCACTACATAAAAGAATTCCATCAACATTCCTATCAACATCAAAGACATCTAATTCAGCTTTTTCGCTACTACCAAGTGCCTTCATTAAAACATTTCTCTTTGGATGATATTTTGCTTCTTCTTCAGTCAAATCTCCAGCTGTTACTAATAAATTAACTAAAGTATGATCATTAGTAACCTTAGTTAATTTACCATTCTTATATACAAATCCCGAAGAATCTCCAATATTACCAAATAATAAATATTCATCAGTAAGTAACGCCATTACTGTAGTAGTTCCCATTCCTAATGCTTCAGGATGTGTTTTAGTATGATCAAGTATTTCTTTATTAATTTCACTAATGTTGTCCTTCATCCAATTAATAGCATCTAATTTACTTCCAACTGTATTAGTTTCTGAAAATCTCTTTCCCATATGGTTAACAACAATTGAACTAGCAACTTCACCAGCTCTATGTCCTCCCATTCCATCAGCAACTATTAATAAATATTCATTATTAGCATTTTTAAGTATTATAACAGAGTCTTCATTATGATCTCTTACTTTTCCTGAATCTGTTAAATAAAATGTTTTCATGCCTTCACCTCTTTACTTCTAAGTTGACCACAAGCAGCATCAATCTTACTACCAAACTCTTTTCTTATCGTAACATTAATACCTCGTTTTTTTAAAGTATCATAAAATTTCATTATTTTATCTTTACTAGCTCTTTTAAATTCTATATGATTAGTTTCATTATAAGGAATCAAATTAACATATACATTTAATCCCTTAAGTAACGCTGCTAATTCATTAGCTTGTGTCTCATTATCATTTATCTCATTAAGCATAACATATTCTATAGTAACTCGTCTATTTGTTTTAGCAATATATTCTTTTATAGTATCCATTAAGATTGGCAATTTATACGCTTTGTTAATTGGCATAATTTTATCTCTTAATTGTGTATTTGGAGCATGTAAAGATAATGCTAAATTAATCTGTAAATCTTCATTCATTAAATCTTTTATTTTAGGTACAATACCACAAGTTGATAAAGTAATATGTCTAGCTCCAATTGCTATACCTTTAGCATCATTAATTATTTTAATAAAATCCATTACATTATCATAATTATCTAAAGGTTCACCTATTCCCATAATAACTACACTAGATATTCTTGTCTTTATATCTTCTTCAACAAGTAAAATTTGTTGTACCATTTCAAAGCTTTCCAAATTTCTAACTTTCTTAAGACGTCCAGATTCACAAAATGCACATCCCATATTACATCCTACTTCACTGCTAACACAAATTGATTTTCCATAATCATGCTCCATCAAAACAGCTTCAACAAAATTGCCATCAAACAACTTAAACAAATATTTTTTAGTTCCTTTATCTTCTTGCTTCTTTTGAATACTAATCATTCTAAAAGAAAAATCTTTTTCCAGTTTTTCTTGAATTTCCTTTTTTATATTTGTCATTTCTAAAAAAGAATTAACTTTATGCTGATAAAGCCACTCAAAAACCTGCAAAGCTTTAAACTTCTTTTCATTAATATTCAAAAAATAATTTTCTAAATCTAATCTTTTTATGCCATATATATTCTTCATATTTACACCTAGTATAATTATAACATAAATACTAATAAATACATCAATAAAAAGCAAATAAAAAAGCCAATTAATTCAAATTAATCAGCTATATTTACACTAATTTTCTTTTATTAGAATTCCTATAATATTTATTCTAAATGAACCTTTAATTTTCTAATAACCTTTTTTTCTATACGTGAAATATATGATTGACTTATCCCAAGTATTTCTGCCACTTCTTTTTGTGTATATTCTTCCGTATTATAAAGTCCATATCTCATTATCATAATTTGTTTATCTCTATCATTTAAATGATCTAAATAACTTTTAAGTAATTCAATATCAGTTTTCTTCTCATACTCTTTATAAGTAATATCATCATTATCACTTATTATATCTTCTAAATGCAACTCATTGCCTTCTGCATCATAACTTAATGCTTCTTCAAAACTTATATCACTAACTCTCTTCTTATTCTTTCTTAAATACATTAATATTTCATTAGAAATACACCTAGAAGCATAAGTAGCCAACCTTATATTCTTATCTATTTTATAAGTATTTATCCCTTTAATTAAACCTATCGTTCCAATACTAACTAAATCCTCTAAAGTTTCTAAAGTACTTTCATACTTCTTAGAAATAAAAACAACCAATCTTAAATTATGTTCTATTAACTTATTTCTTGCTCCTTCATCACCTTTCTGAGACTTTATAAGTAACTCTATTTCCTCTTCCTTCTCCAAAGGAGGAGGCAAAATATCACTACTACCTACAAAGAAAAATTGATTATACTTCGCTCTTATCTTAGAAATCAATCTTTTAATAAACTCTATCACTATCTTAATCCCTCCATAATTTGACTATTTATAATACAATTAATACCATCTATAAAGAAATTCTCATGACTTACCCCAACTAAAAATTTATCATAACATTTACCATCTATCTCTATTTTTAAAGCCTGATAACAAGTAAGTAATCCATGATTATTTAAACTACTATAAGGTACATAAAGAGGCCTTAACTCATCTCTCCTATCCAACATATCTTCATGTAACAATATAATACTCTTATTAGAATAAGGATCAACTAACTTATTACCAGTATCTAAAAAAGCATTCACCTCCACCAAGTTTTCATCACTAAAATAAATTCTACATCTATAGTAATTACTATAATGGTTTTTTAAATCTTTAAAAGATTTAACATATTTAAAATACATAAATAAACTAAGTATTAAGACAATCCCATAACTTATCCCTAATCCATTATTAGTAAATACTAAACCATTATTACTATAACTAAACTGATTATTTAAAAATTCTATCCCTCCTCCAAGTAACATACTGACTAAATAAAAATATAAAATATTTTTTAACATATACTTTATATCTTTAAATCCAAATGCTATTACTACCATAACTAAACTAACTAAGAATTTAAAACTCAGTAACATAATATTACTCATATTTATAAATAAAATTAATAAAGTAACTGTTCCAACTAAACTACTTAGTATTAATCTAATAACCTTAACATTCCTCCGTAATATGTAATTAACACTACTAAGTAGTATAAAGTCAAAGATAAAATTTACTATCATAATTAAATCTATATATACTTTCATATCATTCACCCTCTATAAATTACCATTTATATAGTATGAAAAAAGTCAAAAAAAAACGATTTATTAAAAATCGTTTTTTCATTTTCAACAACGCTATTGAACAGGATACTCTATACTTTCAATTTCTTTATTATCAAATATTTTATTATCAATAGTAAGGTGAGATTCTTTTTCTTCTCCTTCTCCTGGTGCAAATGATGAAGTTTTATTTACATCATCAACCATTTTTCCAATGTATTCTAAACATTTTTCATAACCACTTGTAGTAGTAGCCATTGCTACTCCCATAACAGAAGTATATGTATCTAATTTTGTTAAATAAAATATTGCTGCTGCATTAGTATATTGAATTTGATATAAATAGAACTTTCTACCTCCAATATTTCTTTCAGCACTATTTACTATTCCAACTCCTATAGCTTTTATTTCTTCTGCTACTGATTGTGGATTTGCCACTACATCTTCATACTTATAATAATCAACACTAAAATTAGCTTGGAAAGTCTTTGAATCACTAATAGTTAACATTCCAGATTCATTTTGATATTTCAATTCACTTGGTATAGTAAATTTATATCCTGATGCTTCAAACACGTTTTTATTTTCTGCAATAACTGGTTTTTCAGATTCCTTTTCCTTTTCCTTCTCAGTATCTTTATCCTTATTATTATTTTTTTCTTTATCCACTTGTTTTGTATCATTATTAGACAAGACTTTGTATCCTATAAAACCACCTAATCCAACTATCACTACTAATAAGATAACTAAAATTACAACAAAAGCACTACTATTTTTCTTAGGTGCAGGTTGCATAGGACTTTGTCCCATCATATTATTTGGCATACCATAATTTGGCTGTTGTATAGGTTGTTGACCTACTTGTTGCATTGGTTGTTGAGACTGTTGCATCATTTGAGGTTGCATTGGTTGCTGAACTGGTTGTTGAACTGGCTGTTGAACTGGCTGTTGAACTGGTTGCTGAACAGATTGTGCTCCCATGACCTGACCATTATTTACCGCCTCTCCACATACTTTACAAAAAGTATCATTTTCATTTAATAAATTTCCACATTTTCTACAATTCATATTCTTCACTCCTTCTATTTAATACTCAATAACTTTGAATAGTAGACATTTCCATATATATCTCTTATTTTAAATACACAATAATAATCTCCATTATCATCCAAAGAAGATAATTTTAAACCTATATTTTTCATTTCTACTCCATATCCTGAAATTATTCCATTATTATCCCAATCAGGAGTATAGTTCCCTTTTTCGTCTAAGATTTTATACCTAGAAGATACAAATTCAATATCTGTATAATCTTCTGAATTCAAAATAGTTACAGACGCTCCTTTTTCAGAATCTATTTTTACATATTTAGAAATATTAGGTACTCCATCCTTTACTTCAAAATAAACAGTACTAGCTTCCGTTTTCCAATCAGCAATACTTTCTCCACTAAAACTATGTAAAACAGCTCCTGTAGTTAATAATCTATTACTATCACTACCTCTTTCAACAAGCGTTAAATATTCTCCATCATCATTATTATCACTTTTATCATACAATTTTATCAAATTATTAGAAATATTAGATTTTAGTTCACCAGATTCAGTCAATATTGTATTATCAGAAGAATATATTGGATTAAAAGTATTATCTTCTTTTTTTCTAAACACCATATAAATAGAATCAGCATAATCTCTTGCTTGTTCATCTGTTAATTTTAAACTAAATTCTTTATTATTATCTATCGAAATTTGATTATGAGTTAAATCACTCTTAGAAAAAGAAGTAATTCCTTTAGATGTACTAAATGAATTGAACTGACCTATAAATTTAAAATATGTATTAGTAGTATCTAATCCCCTATATACATCTAAAAACTTTGCCTGATAATTTGGTTTTCCATTATAAGGAAAATATACTGATAAACCATGAGATTCTTTCTCATCACTCCAATTATAAATTACTGCTTCATCTATCTTCTTCAATAATTTTTCACTATCTTTATCAGAATATTTTGATAGATTACTGACAAGAGTATACAAGTCCACTGTATCATAAACACTTTCATTAAATGAAGTATATCCATATTGATACATATTACTTCTAACACGTACTATATCATTATAACTTTTCTTTAAATCAATTCCCGAAATAAAATCATCTAATAACTCATTTACTTCTGCTATTTTTGACAAATCAATAATAGAATACATGGGAACAGTTGCAAATCCTAAAGGATCAATATTTTCCATTTGCTCTTCATAAGCTTCAATAAACTTTTTACCATACTCTATTCCATCATCATCTTTATCTATTTCATTTATAAAATTAAGTACAGACTCTCCTGTTTGACCATTAGTAATTTCTTCTGAAGCAATCATATATTTAGCATATGGAGCAAACACGCTAGCAACTTCAATAGTTCCATTTAAGCAAGTTCTAAACAAAACTGTATTTAACTTATTATTCTCATTAAAAGAACTTTCCTTTAAAGCTTTACCAAATTCTTCTAGCGATAAGTTATCATTAGTAAAATCATCATAAATAGCTCCTTGAATAGCTCCACCATGATTATATAAAATCAAATCATAATATTGTGTTTCATATTTATCATATCCATAATTTAAAAAACTAAGTAATGTATTATAATCTCCCATATTTTTCTTATCATATACCTCTAGTTTTTCAAAACCATCTTCTTTTAACTGATAAATAGCATTTTCATCATTTTTTATAAAATTATGCCACTTTTCTGTACCACCAGTATAAAGTAATACATTAGTTTTATCTAGATCTATATCATCTGGATTAATATTTTCTATTTCTGAAGTAGCTATCTTACTATCAGACTCTAAATTACTACCAACCATATAAATCATAATTGTTCTAGAGCCATCATTTAAAGTGACAACTTTACTATCTTTAACAATATAAAAAGCAACTATAACCAATAATATAAAAACTAACGATAACAAAGAAAGAATTATTCCTTTTTGCTTTTTAGTTAAGCCATTATTATTTTGTACCATTTGATTATTAAAATTTTGTACCATACTACTACCACAATAACTACAAACTTGTGTTCCGTCTGGCACGATATTACCACACTTGCTACAAACCATCACACCACTACCTTACTATTCTTATAAAAGTATACCATATTTTTTAATATTTTTTATAAAAAAAAACGATTTATTAAAAATCGTCTCTATTTCTTAAGAATGGTGGTATATCCACATTATCAAAATCGTCATCATCATTCATAAATGATGTATTAACTGGTAAATCATTATCTAATCCGCCACCAATTTGTTCTCTAGCATCATCAAATCCAGTAGCTATTACAGTAACAATAACTTCATCATTTAAATTTTCATTAATAACTGCACCAAATATTGTATTAATATCTGTATTAGCAGCATTTCTTACTACTTCAGCAGCATCTTCAGCTTCAAATAACGTTAAACTATTTCCACCTGTAATATTAATAATTGCATCAGTAGCTCCATCTATTGTTGTTTCAAGCAATGGAGATGCAACAGCTTGTTTAGCAGCTTCAATAGCTCTATCTTCTCCAACACCAATACCTATACCAATAATAGCATTACCTCTATTTTGCATTACTGCTTTAACATCAGCAAAGTCTAAGTTAACTAAACCAGAAACAGCAATCAAATCAGAGATTGATTGAACACCTCTACGTAAAACATTATCAACTTCTTTAAATGCTTCCACAATAGGAGTAGTTCTATCTATCATATCTCTTAATCTATCATTAGGTATTACAATTATTGTATCTACATGTTTCTTTAATTCTTCTAGACCAACTTCTGCTTGTTCCATTCTTTTACGACCTTCAAATTTAAAAGGTTTTGTAACAATAGCAACAGTTAAGGCTCCTTGTTCTTGAGCAATTTCAGCAACTATAGGTGCAGCTCCAGTACCAGTACCTCCACCTAAACCACAAGTAACAAAAATCATATCTGCTCCAGCTAGAGCTTCTTCAATTTCTTTTTTACTTTCTAATGCCGCTTCACGTCCAACTTCTGGATTAGCACCTGCTCCCAATCCTTCAGTAATATTTTTTCCTATTTGTAATTTTGTTTCAGCATTACTAACATTTAACACTTGTAAATCTGTATTAGCAACTATAAAATCTACACCACCAACACCAGATTCTATCATTCTATTAACAGCGTTGCAGCCACCGCCACCAACACCAATAACTTTTATCTTAGCTATTTGATCTCTTTCTAAATCATGCATCATGAAATCCTCCTATCAACCATTAAAAATATACCCGAACAACTTGCCTATAACACTATCCTGTTGCTCCCCAAAATTAGCACCACTCAACATTTGTTGTTCTTCTATCGAAAAGATTGAATAATCCTTATCTTTTAGTTTTGCATTATAAGCATAATATTTAAGTAGACCTAAGCATGAACTATATTTATTATTTCTAACACCTATTTCCATAATATTACCTACTGTAACATCATTTCCATAAACTTCTTGTAAAACAAGACTAAAATCTTTAAATTCAGTTAAGCCTCCTGTGAATATTATATAACTTATTTCTTTTTTTGTTAAGTGATTTATCTCTTTCTTACTTAAATTTAATATTTCTAGTATCCTACTCATAACAATTTCACTGATTTCAAATTGATTAATTTGAATTTTTTCGGAAGATTTATTATCTATTGTAACAACATCACTAGCTTGAGCCATATTTTTATGAGCTAACGCAAATTCCTCTTTTAATTCTTTTGCTGTTTTAATTGGAACTTTATAAATAAATGAAATATCATTATCTATATTTTGTCCTCCAACTAAACTAACAGTCGTATTAGTTAAAACCCCTTTATTAAATACTGACATAGTAGTAGTTTCATCACCAAGATTTATTACTACTCCTACTTTTTTATCTAATTCTTTATTCTTATATTCGAAATAATCTCCAATAGATGAAAGAGTAATATCTAAAACATCAACACCAAGTCTTTCTAGACAAGCCAATATTGGATAAATATTTTTCTTAGGTGTTGATACACATACCCCTCTAACAGATAAAACTTTAGATGTTAACCCCTTAGGATCTTTAACAACTCTATCATCATCTAAAGAAAAACTTGTTGGCATCATAGAAATATATTCTAAGCTATTATTTTTTCTACTTTTGATAGCTTTTTGTAATACTCTTATTATATCTTTTCCTTCTATTAAATTACCATCATTAGTAATTGCAACAGAACCAGTAACAACTTGGAATTCTGCATCTTTAGCAGGAACAGATACTATCATTTGTCTAATTCTAAGTCCAATTATTTCTTCACATTTTTGTATAACATTTTTTAATGGTTCTAATAGTAAATTTGGATCTTCAACTATACCATTTCTTACTCCTTTTGAAGGTGCTTCTGCTGCAGCTAGGATATTTAGTTTTCTTCTTACCATTTCGCCAACTACACATTTAACTACGTCTGAACCAACATCTAAACAAGCCATTATCTTTCGCATCTTCACCACTCCATATTATACTAATTTTAATTATACTAAAATAACGTCAATAAATCAACCAAGCTACTCAAAAAAATAGCACATTTTAGCCTTAATATAAATAAAAAAGTAATCAAATACTTGATTACTTAATAGCAGCTAATAATTCAGCTTTTTTCATAGAAGTATAACCTTCTACACCTTGTTCTTTAGCAACTTCTTTTAATTCAGCTACAGTCATTTTTGAATAGTCTTTAGATTCTACTTTAGCTTCTTCTTTAACTTCAGCCTTAACTGCTTTAGTTGCTTTTGGAGCAGTTTTTCCTTCTAATGCAGCTTTTGCAACATTAACTAATTGTGTAAATGCAGCAGGATCGTCAATAGCAATAGTACTTAACATTTTTCTATTTACTTCAATACCAGCTTTATTTAAACCATTAATGAATTTAGAATAACTAATTTCATTTTCTCTACATGCAGCATTAATTCTTTGAATCCATAATTTTCTAAAATTTCTCTTATTTTGTCTTCTATCTCTAAAAGCATATACTCCACTATGGAATGTTTGTTCTTGAGCAGTTTTAAATAATCTATGCTTAGAACCAAAATATCCTTTAGCTTCTTTTAAAACTTTTCTTCTTCTATTTTTTGCAACGCTTCCGCCTTTAACTCTTGTCATTTCTTACTCCCCTTTCTCTACTAGATGAAGTCTTTTAGACGTCTAGTATCTCCTTTACTTAAAACTCCCTTTGTTCTTCTTTGTCTAACTGCTTTTGCAGAATCCTTACCAGTAATGTGGTTACCATTTGATTTTTTATAAACTAATTGACCATTTTTCTTAGCTTTTAGAACTTTACTAGATGCTTTATGTGTTTTTTGTTTAGTTTTTCCCATAATTTCTACTTCCTCTTTCTTAATATTATTTTTTTGGTGCTAATAGCATAATCATAGTACGACCTTCTAATTTAGGTTGTGACTCGATTGTAGATACTTCACTTAATTCCTCAGCGAAACGAAGCATTACTTCTTTACCTAATTCAGGACGTTCAATTCTTCTACCCTTAAAACGAATAGAAACCTTAATTTTATGTCCTTTTACCAAATATTCATTAGCATTCTTTTTTCTTGTATTGAAGTCATGAATGTCTATTGTAGGACTTAATTGATATTCCTTAACATCTTTATTAGTTTCTCTTTGTTTCTTTTGAGATTCCTTAAGCTTCTTTTGTTTTTCATAACGATATTTGTTATAATCCATAATTTTACCAACAGCAGGTACTGAATTTCCACTCATCAATACTAAGTCTAATCCAGCATAATTTGCTAATGTTAATGCATCAGCTAATTTTTTCACTCCCATTTGTTCTCCATTTGGACCAATTACCATTAATTCTGCCACTCTTATTTGATTATTGATTGGCATTTCATTTTTATCCTTTGCTATAGTAAGCACCTCCACACAATTAAAAAGGGCGAACATCTAGTATCCACCCATAAAAACAAAATAAAATATTCTTTATTTAGCTCTTAACCTATCGCAACTCACTGCAATCAGGTGGATGTGGATACATCGCTTTCTTTTCAATAACAAGATAGATTATAAGTCAAAATCTAATTCTTGTCAATATATTCTTCTTTAAATTACGTACTTTTTCTTATTTTTATACCTAAAATTTACAATTATTTCTTAATTAATTGTTTTTTATAACTTATTTCAGATATTTTAACCAAAGCTTTTTGTTTAATAACAGGCATAAATACAATATTGCTTATATGTCTATCCTCACTAAAATACACTTTCAAATGCCAAGCACCATTTATCACTCTATCTTTTAGATAAGATGGTACTATACATATTCCATTTTCTGTATCTAACCCACTCTTATGAATATGACCAACTAATTGAACATAAAAGTCATCTGCATTAATACCACTAACAGCATAATAACTACTTATAGTATCCATAATTTTTTCAGTCGTATAAAAATCTTTACCAACAGAATTTGGATACCTTCTATTAGGATGATGCATACCTATACTATCCAATATACTAAAAGAACCACCAAATGATATTTTACAATGGCCGTATCCAAGACTGATGAAATCTTCTCTTTCTTCTGCAAGCAACTTAATTGGATCAACTCCAGCAACTAGCATATCCTTATCATGATTTCCGCCTAATACAGCATGTTTAATTCCTTTTCTGGAAGGATATTTAACTATTGCTTTTTCAACAATTCTCCTACAAGCGGATCCTTCATGTTTACCTTTTAAACGAGTCCAAGAAAAGAAATCACCCACATTAAGAATCATATGAATTCCATTATCTTCACAATAATCATTTATTAATTCCATATCATGAATAGTATCTTTGCAAAAAGCTAATAAATGAAAATCTGATACAACCATCAAATCAATACTCTTTGCATCATTGCTAATAGGAATTACATATTCAGCTCCCTCACTACCATCTAAAGATTCATCACAACTTATTTCATACTTCATTCTTTCATTTATTATTTTAAAATAATTTCTTAATTCATCTAGAGTTAAAACATAACCATTAATTGCTAAGTATTCTTTAATATCTTCTAGTGAACTTTTTCCTTCTAGCATCTTTTGAATAATTAAACCTTCAATTTTATTATCTCTTTCTTCATTAAAATCTATAGATCTTGGAATAATAATTTTAAACTCATTTTCTTTATTAAGTCTTGCTATCTCTCTATTCTTATCTTCTATATTTTTTCTTAAAGATTTCATTTCTGTCTTTAAACTAAAATAATCTGCTTGTATTCTATCTTTTAAAGCATCTAAAATACTATATTTCTCATTAGCTGAAGTAATTTCACCTTTTAATGAAGTAACTAAGCTATTCAACTGTTCAATTAAACTTTCTAATTCTCTTACTTTAGCTTCAAGATTTTTTTGTTTTTGTTTACTTTCATTTAATCTTGCATTTAATCTATCATTATCTTTTCTTTTACCTTCCAAACCTTTAGCTTGTTTTGATAATTTTAATGTTAAATCCGAAACTTCTTTTTCACTATCAGTAAGATTTTTTCTCAAAGTTTCTATTTCTGCCATTAAAGTATCTACATCAATAGTTTCAATTTCTTCTTCTACAGGTGGATAAAATTTATTCAAATCATCTTCAAAAGTTGTAATTAATTCTTCTAAACTATTATTTCTCTCTTCATTAGCTTGAACTAAATATTGTTCATAACTTTCTCTAATACTATATAATTTATTAACTAATTCACAATCAAGTTCAATTTTATCATCATAAAGCCATCCTATAAAAGTTGTTATAGTTGATATCATCTTCATAATTAAACTTAATGGTGGTTTTTCTTTTTTTAAATTTTCAATTATATAACTAGCAAAAAAATCAGTAAATTCAGCATCAGTAATTTTAGACTTTTTACCTAAATAATCAACAAGACTACGATAATATATATTACCAAAGGGAGTTTCTCTAAAGTATTTTATAATTTTTATTTTATCAACTTGAGTCATTGCCATTATACTTTCCCCCTCTTTAATTATTAGAAATATATTAAAATAAAATACTAGTTATTGTCAAACAAAAAGGATTAAAAAATCTTTTTAATCCATAATAATTTTTTATATAATCATAAATATTATTTAATAATACAACTAAATACTTTTATATTTCTTATATTTTGATGAAAATTTATATATATAACAAGATCCTAAACATATCAATAATACAATCATAATATTAACAAAATAACCAGTTTCAGGATTCTTTACTTCTTCAACAATAATCTCATCCCATTTAGCATACAAATGAACTTTTGGAGTAACAAAACAACCATTTTCATCTTTTTGAGATTCATGCTTTAATTTTGTAATCATTTCAGTTTCTACTTTATCAGTAAAGCCTTCATCATAATACCATCCCAAAAATGTATAACCAGATTTCATAGGAACAGGTAACATTTCGTCCATAGTTCCACCCAAGATAGTTATACTAGGTGGCTCACTACCACCATTTGAATGATATTCAATAGTATATACAGCTCCTGTTAATGGGCAATCTGCTATTTCGCTCTCAATAACTTCTTCTGCATAAACATTAATAAAGCAAGCACTAAACACAACCAGAAAAAATATTATATACTTTTTCATCATACTTTCACTCCTACTCTAATTTTACCATAAATCATTAAAAAAAGTAATATCTTATTGATATTACTTTTTAGCCGAATAAACAATTAATTCATGTTGTGCTCTTGTACAAGCTACATATAATAAATTCTTTTCATTTTTTAAGTATTTACTATCTAAATCACTATAAACTATTACACTATCAAATTCTAAACCTTTAGCTAAATATGCAGGTAAAACAACAAGTTCTTTATTAAATTCTTCCGTATTACTATTTAGCATTGAAATAGGAAATGATTCTTTTAACTGTTCATATAATTTTAAAGCTGTATTATTATCTCTTGTTATAACAGCAACACTTTTATATTTAGTTCTTAAATAATCTATGTCATCAAATAACTTACTATTATCTATTCTATGTATTAATGGTGTACTCTTAGTTTTTCTAATAGCACAAACATGATTAAGACCTAATATTTTATTTGTAAATTCTATTATTTCAGGACTAGATCTATATGTTTTAGTTAAAGATATACATTTACTTTGTTTAAATATTTCTTGTAAAATATCTAAAGATTCATATTTATAATAAGGATTTATTGTTTGATTAACATCTCCCAAAATAGTAAAATTACTATTTCTAAATATTTTACTTATTATTAAATATTGTAAATAACTATAATCTTGCGCTTCATCTATTACCACTTGTCTTATATTGCCTTCATATGGAAATCCTTCTAGTAATCCTTTCATATATACAAATAATAAGGCATCTTCATATCCAATAATTTTACTTTTATTAAATTTCTTTATATCCTCATCTCTTGCTCGTATCTTACAAAAAGGACTTGAAAAGAAACCTAAATAAATATCTTTATAATCTTTTCTAAAACTACTATTTTCCATAATTAATTTTTTATATGTTGGTTTCTTTTTAGTACTTCCCTTATAATTAGCTTCACTTAGTTTTTCAGCTATTATATCTATTCTTTCAAAGAATGGTAAAGTATTATATCTTTTATGTAATAACTCGTTTAATTCATCTTTATATATTGTATATATTTTATTTTCTACAAAATCACTAACTACTCTAGCTTTTCTAACGAAATCCTCAATATATAAATTTATGTCATTTATTACTTCATCGCTTTGTTTATATCTTATAAATTCTACATTAGGTACTTTCTCTGAATAAAATTTACCTATAAAATCCATAAATGGCTCAACTTCACTAAATTCTGTAATAGTATTACTTAAGTAATCATTAAAAGTTGTTTGTAATGTATTATCTTCTCCTAACTCAGGCAATACATTAGAAATATATTCTGTAAATATTTGATTAGGAGAAAATATTAAGACATCATTACTAGTTAAATTTTTAATTTTATATAAAAGAAAAGCAATTCTATGTAATGCAACACTAGTCTTTCCAGAGCCTGCTATACCAGATACTATCAGTGTTTTATCTCTAACATTACGTATAACATTATTTTGTTCTTGTTGAATTGTATTAACAATATTTTTCATTTTATCATTACTATCAGTAGCTAATACTTCTTGTAATAAATCATCATCTATATTCATAGAATTATCAAATGCACTAAGTAATCTTCTATCTAGGATTTTATATTGCCTTTTTCTAATTAAATCTCCTTTAACTGGACCACCTGGTGCCGCATAGGCACATGGTCCAACCTCAAAGTCATAAAATAAACTACATATCGGACTTCTCCAGTCATATATTATATTTCCATAATCTTCATCTTTTAAGTATGTTAAACCTAAATATACACTATATCTTTCTTTATCTTCATCTTCAAATACTACTGAAGCAAAATATGGATTATCTTTTATTCTATATAATTTTTTAAAATAATCTTGTTTCATTAATATTTTATTTGCTTCAAATTCAGAGTCTGCATTTGCTTGATTTAATTCTTGAGCATCCATTGCTCTCATATTATCCCAAGTATATTTTCTAAACTCTTTATATTTGTCTTCATCTTCAAAGATGTCTTCGCCCATCTGCGCTAATTTGTCATCAAGTAATTTAATTACTTCTTCAAGTCGTCTCTCTTCAAGTTCAAAATCTCTCCCTGTTATGGCCACTGCTACCACCCTCGCTTTCTATCATAACAAAATTCCACTATTTTTGTCCATAGCGGTTAATCTTTAAAACTAAATTTTCTCAAGTAAAAAGTCTATTTAAGTATACATCCAAACAATAGTTAATTCAAGTAAAAAAGATACTATTCATAGTATCTTTAAGCTTTTGAATTAACTATTATTTCTAATTTATCTAAGAAATTTATAGATTCATCATTTTTATATCCCATATGTACTATTTCTTGAATTTGATCATGATCAAATAAAGCAACTCCACTAGATTCTAATACTCCTTCTGGAAAAGGACATCCTCTATAATCAAATATTTTATCTTTCTTAGCTTCAGTAACAGCACAGAAACCATTTATCATAACTTTCTTAGTACCACCCTTAAGTAATACTACAGTCCCTATAGGTAAATATTTTTCTTCCATATTTGTTTCCTCCTATTATTTTTCTCCAGACATTCTACTCTTTGTATATCTAGCTTTCATTTCACTTTTTGACAAAGGTTTAGTAGGAGCCTTAGGTGTTCTTCTATAAACTGTATTTGAAGATGAAGATGATTTAGAACCAGTTTTAGAAATAGAACTAAAGGATAAACTATTATCAGGATTTAAATCATTAACGTAATTCTCATATTCGTCATTTTCTAATCCTTTATAAAAAACTTCTACTATTTGACTTTGATCAAATAAACAGAAAACATTCTCCATAAATCCTTCAGGAAAAATACACCCATTATATTGATATATTTTATTTTCACCTTCTGCTTTAGAATAATAACCAGTAATCATTACCTTTTTAGTTCCGCCTTCAAGTATAACTACTGTTCCTATAGGTAAAAGCCCCTTTTTCATATTATCACCTACCAAATATATTTATAGTTGAGAGTTCATTAACTCTCAACTATATATCTCTTTCTAATCTAAATATGTAACACCAATTGTATCAGTTGGTAATGCGCCATCTTCGTCTCCAACTGGCATAGCATTTTTATCAGGAATTCCATTATCCATTGTAGGATTAAATGAAATAGTTCCTTCCTCCTCATTTATAGATACGCCCATATCATCGCCCTGTGCAGGTGCACTAGGTTGTTCTTCAATAACAGAAGGATTTCCTTCCTCATCTACAGGAGTCATTGCAATTTTTTCATATTCTTCTTTTGATTTTTCGAAGAATTCTTTTTTAGCATCGACAAATCCCTTCTTAGCTTCAGAATATTTTTTCTTTTCTTCTTCGACTTCTTTTAGTGACTCGTCTGCTTTTTTAACAGATTCATTATAAGTTTTAATTGATTCATTATATTCTTTAGCAGCATCTTCTGGCCACATTTTTGTATCTGTACCATATTCTGCAACATATTTTGTCTGTAAATCTGTCATAACTTTTTCATTATCTTTAACTGTTGTTAATAAAGCACTAGCAGCAATAACAGATTTTTCATAGCTATCTCTAGCTTCATCCATAGCTTCTTTAGCTTTTACAACAGTTTCATCACCAGATGATAAAATTAATGCTTCACTTGGACCTTCACCAATTAAATCATCATAGTTTGGTCTACCTTCATATTTAGATACATAATCTTCAATACCAGCTTCTTTTGCAAGTTCTCTAGCTTTCTGAGCAATAATTGCATTTTGATCACCTTCAAGTATTGCTTTTATTGTTAAATGTTTATCTTGAATAATTGCTTCAATTTCAGCAGAATTATAACCATATTCTTTTAACTCTTCACGAATTGAATCCAAATCTCCTGCTTCCCATTTAGCTTCTATATCTTCAATAATTTCTGTACGATGTTTAATTAGTTCTTCATAATCTTGTTCAAATTCATAAGAATCTCGAGCAAGTTCATCGTAATCAGGTTCTCCATCTGGATTAATTTCAAATTCGATTTCTTCAGGAAGCTCAATATCTTCAATAACTGGTTCAATTTCAATATCATTTTTTGGCTCTGGCTCTGGATCTACTGGATCAACAGGATCTACTGGATCTGGAACTACTGGAGGAACTACAGGAACTGATCCACCACCAGATGAACCTCCACCGTAGCCACCGCCACCATGGCCTCCAGAACCACCTGAGCCACCAGAAGAGCCACCATTATTCGGCTTAGCAACATTTCCAATAAATGCAGTACCAAGCAATCCGCCAAATAGTGCAACACTACCTGCTACAGTATTATTTAAAGCACTTTGAATATGCTCTAAATCTACACCAGTTGCACCAGTAACTGCATTATAAGCATTTTGTCCATATGTACTAGCAGCATTTGGATAATTTTCTGGTAAAATTTTATCAATAAATTCATGACTATATAATCCACTATTAATTGTATTATACATAAATGAATTAGCATTTTTAACTATATCTTCATAATTAATCTTATATCCATAAGTTCTTTCCAAATAATCTGCAGCTATTTCACTATCCATAACTGTATTGGTATAAGTAAATAAAGCATTCATAGCATCACTAGCATGAAGTGTAACTACTTTTCCATCAACTTCAACATCAGTATTTATTCCTAAAACAGTAGTACTATCACCTGCTAAATCAAGTTTATTTTCTAATCCTTGTGTTTTCGCAGCTGCTTCTAAATCTGCATATAATTGCTGATATTCATTAACTAAAGTTTTTATTTTTTCTAACGAAATCTGAACATTATAAAATTTTGTCATCAAATTTGTAATTCTAACATAGTTATCATCATAACCACACATACAATTGTATAATAAATCAATAAAAACTTGTTTAGATACAGTTATCCAAATTGGATCTTGAGCTATAGTTTTAAATCCAGATATCGCACCAAATATTGCTATTAAAGCTGCAGCTATCCATCCAACTGGGCCTGCAACAACTAAACCTGCAGCCAATAAAGCCAAAGGAGCAGCTCCAGCAATAACTTTAATTGTTCCTTTCCAAATATGATAATTACTTGCTGCATCATCATATAAACTATCAAGCCATCCTGAAGTTACAATATTATAATATAAATTATCAAAATTCTCGCCCCATATATTTTCGGCTTGTTCCAACTCTTCAGCAGCCTTTTTTACATTTAAGGATATATCATCATACTCAGCATTATTTATTTTTACTAATGACATACAATCACCACCTATTTACTTTTTCTTTTAGACTCCTTAACATCATGACCAATCCACCAGCCAAAATTAGTTTCTAATTCAGCATTAACATTATCAATATCTGTCATAAAAGCACTATGTAAAACATCTAAATTACTTTTTAAAGCTTTTACATCTTGTGAAATCTCTTCATATAACTCATTTAAATTATTAACTCCTGCATCACTACCAGCACTAAATTTAAATGCGTTAATATTATCAGTTGCAACTTTCAAATTAGAAAGCATCAAATCTAATCTACCAGATATTGCTGCTTCTCCTGTAGAAGAACTTTTAAGAAAAGCAAAATCATTTTTTATATCATCACCTATTTTATAATATTCAAAACCTTTTTTGTCACCACAAGTATACACAGATTGTGTACCATCTTCATGATCAACGGTTGTATTATTTGCCACAATTAGATTCCTCCTTCTTCAGCATTATTTAAAAGACTATCAGAATAATTTGAAATTTTTTCATTATAATCTTTAATATCTGGGGAAATTTCATCAACTTCATAATCTAAATCATCATAAGTTCCAACATAAACACCATTAATATATATCTTAGAATTTACATCAATATTATTCAATGTTGCACTTTCATTATTTTCATTTACAACATTAATAAGAGCTCCGTTTTCATCTTTATAAAGTAAATTGCAAGCATCAGTATTATCAACATAAAGAGTAACTCCTGATGACGTTTGCCCAAAGAAAGTATATTGTTCGCCATTAATAATTTCAGTATCACCAAATACTTTAGTTACATTATAATTACCTGTTAAATAATATTCTGGAGTATAATTTGTAAATGAGGCAATTTCTCCCAGTATACTAAGGCTAGATGTTGCAAGAACTGGTGCAGATGTCAATCCAAGTCTAGAAGCGGATAGAATGCTACTTCCTGCTCCACCATAATTACTTAAATGCGTTAAGAAAAATTTTGTTTTGCCTAATGCATTAGCAGCATGAATAGTACCGTTGGCAAATTTGGAGCCAAAACCAGTTGACGCAAATCTTTGCCAGAATCCACTATTTGCCATATAGTTTCCAACACTACCAGCAGTATTAGCACCAGCTTGACTCATTCCACCTCTAAGACCTCCAACATTTCCTGAAAGTCCAGAAGTAGACGTTCCAACTTGGGTAAATCCTGCAACATTCTTAACATAATTTGCAACAGTAAAACCAGCAGAAACAATAGCAGCAACATTTATAATATCCTCAACAGCATTCCAAACTTTATATTTTTTAGCAAAGGAAACCATGCCTGTATCAACATATGTTGCCCCAGTTAATTCGTGAAATTGAGCATAACTAGCTAAAGTATCTAAATCTTCCATAGCAATGCTATGTGCATAATATCCATCATTAGTATAAGCAGTTGTACGACCAACCTCACTAGTAGCTCCTAACATATGATCTTGTTTAAAGCCAGCTATAGCATTTTCAAACTCACTATAATTACCTGAAGCTTGGGCAATCAATGCAGACCAATTTTCAAAATTATTAACAAAATTAGGAAAATTTGAAGAAGTATTATCCCAATCTAATAATAATTGACGTCCCAACTCACCATAAACAGCTTCTCCCTCTACATCAACCATATTACGATAATCTCTATTAATATTATCTAATACAGTTTTAATAGAATCACTACCTGTAGTAATTCTTTTTATTTCATTATAAACATCAGAGACAGCGTTATAATCAAATTTTCTTTCTGCCATAAATTCTCACCTCTATTTCGTTATACTCGTTCGATCAGATAATAATTGTTCACTAGATATCCAAAGTCCAAAAGTACCATCGTTTTCTGTTTTGTAAGCACCATCGTTTATAACAAAATAAGCATCTTTCGATGAATCATAAACCATATACTTACCATTTTCTCCGCCAGAGATAACATTATCATACGTATCCCATGGTTTATCAAAAGTTATTTTTTGACCAGGAGCTAATTTGATAACTGTAGGCATTGTATCAGTTCTTCCTAAAGAATAAGATCCTCTATCAAACTCATCTAGAGTAGTTGCATTTGAGTTTAAATATTCGTCACTAAATTGAATAAGTTCTTGATTAGGATTAGAAACACTTGATGTAAAAGAAGAATCTATATTAATACTAACATTTTCATAAGGAGAAATTCCATTATTATAAGTAACCTTCCAATAATTCTCCAAATTGTACTTATTTTTATCAATAAATTTATCACGTGTAACAATTCCACCATAATAATCAGACTCATAAGGAATTAATTTCCCATTTTCATCAATAACCATAATTTGAGAAGCCCCATCATTATCTCTAGTATAAAAATCAATTCCACTAGAATTTCTCATTACAAAATAACATTTTTCACCATTTTCAAGTGTAACTTCTTGACCTGAAGAAACAGTAACAGGATTAGAAGTTGAATTACCAGACGCATTGTTCTCTGAATTTTCGTCTTGTGGGGAAGATGTAGTATCACCTACAACATCACTTTGATGAGTACCACTTTCACTTTCCCCATCACCTGCATCATCAGCTCTATGTCCTCCACCACCATGTGTAGCTCCACTTTCGCTTTGATGAGCTCCATTGCCGCCTTCCTCAGCATCTGCACCATAACTCATACTTGGACTATGACTAGCATCTCCTTCGTTTCCAACATCATCGGACATTCCAGCTCCACTATCGTAAGATGCACTTCCACCACCAGAAGAAGAACTTCCATCAATAGTTCCTGTCATATTTTTGACAATAGTAATTAAATCTGATGCTAATGTAGTAGTTCCTTCAGCCATCAATTTGTAATGCTCACCAAACATTCTAAAACCATTTGATAAATCTTTTAATGCACCTTCATAATTATGAACGCCTTCACGAAAAGTATCATAATCTTCTCCTACCCAAGAAGTACCATTCATTGAATCAATTTGACCATATAGCAAAGAAATCTTAGTATCAAAATTATCTGCAGCTTCTGATAGCTTACCAGCTAACTCATTTTGTTTATCACTATCAATTGTAAAATCCCAACTAGCCATTCCCAAACACCGTCTTTCTGTATAAATAATACATTGTAAATTACTAAAACTTAGTAACTTACAATGTACTACTTATTTAAGTAGTACAAAATTCTATTGAACTGTATTTCCAAGTCCACTATAAGCACTTTCTGTTGCCGCAGTACTTTCAGCAGAAACACCAGTAGCTTTCATTAATTCTTGAAGTCTTTGAAATTTAACATTAATATCGCTATAAATTCTATTCCAATCTTCAACATCTGTAGTAGCCCATTGTCCAGAAGCATCAGCAGTTGCATTTTTTAAATTGTTATTAGCAGCATTTAATTCGCTTTCAATATTTTGAATGCAAGTATTAATTGCTGAATGTTCTGTTCTATATTGTTCATAATCTAACTTATTAACAGCCATTATTATTCATCCTTTCTTTTAATTAAATTCCTGATAATCTAGATTTATTTTCAGCAACAGCATCGTCCATTGCAGTAGCAGTATTAACTAAATGTGTTCCAACTTCTTGAACAGTTATTGATGCTCTGTCAAGTAAATCACTAACTTCATTGGCAACATTTTGGAATTCTGTTGCATCGTCTCCTGACCAAATTCCCATAATAGTATTTACATGATTTTTAAAGCTATTAACTTCATCTTGAAAATTTGTACCACTAGTATTAATGTTTCCTCCAGAAGAATTAACTAAATCAGTATCTATTACTAATCCATTTGACATATAATCTTCACCTCCATATTTTTTAAGAATATACAAATTGATAGAATATAATATAGGTTTTAAACCAAACCCCCATATCCTATTACATATTCTTATACATACAATTATATAAAATTTTTCAATATTAATCAATCAAATTTAAAGATATTTAAAAAGAAAGACAAATTGTCTTTCTTTAAAAACTAATTACCAGCAAAAGGTGTTATAGGTGTTGCACCAATAGGTGCTTCATCTTCAGATTCTACAGAAGATGCTTCAATAGAAGCAACAATCTTGTTCAATTTATCTTTAAATGCTACCTCTTCTTCATCTTCATAACCAAGGAAGAATATTTTATCTATTTGATCATGATCAAATAAACAAACTTGATTTGAACTTAAATAGCCTTCTGGATAAACACATCCACTATAATCATAAATCTTTTCTTGATTCTCTTGAGCTACTGAACAAAAACCAGTAATCATCGCTCTTTTTCTTCCACCTTTTAATAATACTACTGTTCCTATTGGTAAATATTTTTCTTTCATACTATAATCCTCCTATATTTTACTCTTCCTCATAAACTATACCTGTTTGATCTGGTATTGGGTCATCATTATTATTTCCCGGATTTTCAGACCCTTGTTCTCCTGATGAAACGTTGCCGATTACTAATTCATCACCAACAACAAATGTATCACCTAAATCATCACCAGAAGGTAATGGTGGTTCTCCAACAGATGTACCTATCTCATCAGCATTGTCATTTTCTTTTACTTGTTGTAAAGCTTTCTCAGCTTCTTCACGATATTTTTCATAAGCAACATTATATTGCTCTTTAGACTTAGCATAATCTGCTTTTTTACTATTAGCATCTTTTACAGCGCCATTTGCTTTATCAACAGCTTCATTATATTCTTTAGCTGCTTTATTATATTCTTTAACTTGTTCTTCTGTCCAATCTTTTGGATTGTTACCACTAGTGCTTCTAATATTCTTAAGAACATTATTATATTTTTCTTTTGAAGCATTCGCATCACTAATTGCTTTATTTGCTGTAGTAACAGAAGAATCATATTGTGTTTTAGCTTGATCAAGATTAGTTCTTGCAACTTGTACATCTTTTGATACTGGAGTTAAATCTATACTCGCTTGACCACTGCTGAAATAATCCATTCCAATTGGGTCATCATATCTTGTATCATGATTCATAAATCCTTGTTGCGCTGCCAAATCATTAGATATATTAGCTAACTGTTGATTTTCCAAACCAATCATATAAGCAGTTTGACCAGCAGCTTGGTCAGCAACTAATCCAGCAGCTGCAATTCCAGTATAACCTAAACTTTCTAGTGCAGAAATTTTTTGATCATCACTCATATTATTATAATCTTCAACAGCTTTCATACGTTCTTGAGCTAACTCGTTATCTAATGGATTTCCCTTAGTCTTTTCCTCATAGAATTTATCTCTAGCTTGATTATCAATATCATCACTTGTAATTTCTGGTTTTTCTACTTCTTCAGATACAACTAAATCTTCATTAGATTCAATTTTATCTTTTATATCTTTAACTACATCATCAGGTATTTTTACCTTTTCCTCAGGATTTAATTCTGGATCCGACTCTTCAATTTCTTCGTCTTCTACCTCACCATCAATAGGTTCTTCACCTTCACCATCAATGTCTTCTATAATAACTTCATTATCACCTAATTGTTCAACCTTATCTTCCTGTTTAGCACTATCATCACTAAATATTTTATCTTTTTCGTCATCTTTATCTTCATCTTTTTCATTTTCTTTAATCGTTTTTAATTCATCTGGAAGTTCTTCGTTTCCTATATTACCTGCTGCCAATAAAACAGCTCCAGCCATTGCCATTGAACCATATTCTCCGGCTTTAACAGAAGTTAAATCATCATCATCTTTAGCCAAATAATATCCTGTTGCAGCAGCATATTCCTCTGCAATTATAGATTTATCATAATCTTTTCCCATCGCTTCTGTGTACATATTGGCAATATTTTGATCACTAACAACCGAAAAAAAGCCTTTTTGCTTATAAGCATCATACTGAACACCAATCTTTTCTGCCGATTTTGTCATATACTCATCAAATAATTTATCATTGTCAAATCCGCTTTCATAAGCATATATCGCATAATTAGAAGTTACACCCATAGTTGTATATGAACAGTTAACAGCTTCGGCAATCTTTATAAATCCTTCATCGGATCCATCTGATGAAAAAAGTAAAATATCCAATGTTGTTTCATTTCCATCTTCAGAGATAATAGTCTCTGTTTGCCATTTAAAACTTCCCCCTTCACTAACCTTACCATCTAAAGACATCAATTCCTTCTTTAAAGAAGGTTCTATACCTTCAAAAGTTTCGATTAAATTACAAACCTTTTCAAATGCATTATATATGCTTTCAAATTTACGAACCATAGGACGTTTGAAGTCCCCGTTAGCACCAGTTAATTTTCCTTTATATAACTCAGCTTGAGCTTTAATCCAAGCTCTAGCACCATTTTCTACAGCTTTATTATATCCGCTTTCATCAAAATCAGAAACATATTTCTGGGCAGCAGAATCCCATTTTTCACTTGTGTAAGAATCTTTGGAAACGTCAGCTTTATCTTTATGGTTTTGCCAATAACTATCAGCCCATTTATCACTTTCCTTATAAGCTGAAGAATAAAATCCATTTCCAAAATAGGCCGTCCAAGCTCCGTCTATTTCTTTTTTAGTTTCTTCAAAAACAGATAAAACTTCATTCAATTTTTCTTTTGAACATTTCAAATAAGACATATTTTACCCTCCTTTAATTTCTTTTGCAATAGCAGACATACCAGATGCTGCTGTTAACATTTTATTTTTCGCATCATTCAATATGTCAACAATATTTGCAACAGAAGAAACAATATTGTCTAATTGATTAGACTTATCTGTTAATACTAATTCTTCATTTATTTTCCCTTGCAAATCTTTTAACTTTTCTATAGCATTATCAATATGCGGAATAGTCCCATTTACCGTTTCGTAATCCATATTATCACCTCTTTACAATCAGCTTTATTAAACGTATTTCAAACACAATATTTCACATTAATTTTTAATTAAACTTAAGACTACTATCACCATTTGTTAGAACATCAGGAGAATATCCAGTAGAAGAAGTCGAATAAGTACCATTCTCATCTGCTATATAATACTTTTGTGTTCCTTGGTCATATCTTAAATACACATTATTTCCACCATTTGTTAATGTTTCCGTATTCCACAAACCACTCGGATCATATTTTAATGTTGCATCTGGTGTTAACTTTATATCTTGACCATTTTGCACAGCAGAGATAAACTCTGACTCTTGTCTAGGTATTACTATATTGTCTGAATTCTCAGATACATTCATATTTGTTGCACCAACTCTATATGTTGTTCCTGTTGTATCACCTTGAACAGAACTAACAACATTTGGAGCAACATCGGAATTTTCATAAACTATAGAAGTATTAATGTTTGAACCAGTTGTTGCACCATAACCAACATACTCACCATCTACACTCAAAACTATTGGATTACTATATCCATGTACATCAGAACTAGAACCAATATCCTTAACATTAAAGTTAACAGTTTGCGTATTTGTTCCACCCATGTACTGAGAACGCGTAATATTTACAGCATTTCCATTTTCATCTTCATAATACAAATCTTGATTTGAGTCTGTATAAATATTTTTACCACCTTTAGTGGTACCATAATAATTATAATTTCCATTTCCCAAAGAAACTACATCTCCACGTGTTATAGTTTTTGATGTTGTACTAGCAGAATAATCATTATCTGTTGGTTTGTCATTTAAAGAAGCATCATCAGTTTTATCTTCTATTATTGTTGGATCATTATCATCTTTTTTAGGTTCACTGGCATAACCATTAAAAGAAGAACTTTCTTTCAAATCATTAAAACTTATATCGCCATTAGAATAAGTTTGTCTAGCTGCTTCGACACCATCTAAACTTTTTCCAGTATCACGATAAGTTGCTGCAGCTTCTACCACAAATTGTGCATTATTGGCTGAAATTATTTGTACAACCTCTGTCCAATTTTGAAAATTCTTTTTAAACGTATCAAATGTCGAAGCATTATTGTCCCAAATAGAAAACAAATCTGTTCCAACAAAGCCTTGAATCGCAGAATAATCACCATTTTGTACTAAGCTTTCAACTAATATATTAACTTCACTTAATGTTGCACCAAAATCATCAAACAATCCTTCTATTTCAGTCATACGTGTTTTGACCAATCCAACATTAAACTTTTCATTTCCCATATCTACTATTCTCCTATCGATAAAGCTTCACTTACAGATGTAGCCAAAGTTTCCGCATCACTAAGAACCTGGTTACCAATCATATCACTATAAGCCCTTATAATCAATGATAAAGACTCTAAAGCGGGCTTCGACTCATCACATTTGCTTCTAAAAGCATTATAACTTTCACCAATCCATGGGCCATCAGTACTTCCACCATCTGCACCACTTCCTAGATTATAAATAGCAGCATAAATAGCAGCTACTTCATCCTCGATTTTATCAGCCGCACTTGATAATTGCTCTTTTAATTCAGTTAATTTTTCAACATCAATAACAAAATCGTATAATCCACCCTTGGAAGAACAACCACCGCCACCATCATTAGCATAAGAAACTTGTCTTTGAGACATAACTATCACCCTTTCAACACTACAAGTACATTATAAATAAAAGATGCTTCACATCTTTCACTTATAATGTACTGTGTAATTTTACACAGTACTAAATATTATTTTATCCACCATAAATTGAAGATGTCGTAGATACAGCTTCAGTATTACTCTTAACAATACCATCAACTCTACCCATAAAACTATTTAATTTTTTTGACAAATCTTCAAATGAAGCCTGACTTTTTTGCATAAAAGATCCCTCAGCAAGTATTCCTGTTTGACCGCCTAATGATGACCCTTGTGCACCAAATTCAGAAGCTACTTTTTCAGATAAGCTTTTAAATTTTGTACAAACATCTTCTATTCCTTTTGTTGCGTCATTTATAGCGCTTTTAGCTGCTTCAGCATTAAAAATTTCTGCCACTTTTTTCATTCCTTTCCATAAATTACATTGTTGCAATATTTGTGTTATTTTTAGTATTTTCTACTAAAGCCTCATTTACTTCAGTATTTTCGTTAATATAATTCATTGCAGTTTCTAAATATTGTTCAGCAGGATCAACAACTTCTTTTTGAAAAGTTTCAAGTAAAGTATCTGCAACACTACCTGACATACCAGTTTGCAATAATTGATCCCTTAAAGAAGTTTTAACTTGTTCCATTTGCTCAGACATTTCATTTCTTTGTGATTGTAAATCTGAAATTGTAGTTTCCATATTACCTTGTGTCCATTCAATATCATTTGTCATTTTTTACACCTCCTCATTTCCTATATTAATATCAACTTAGTACCATTTAATATCTTATTCTCTAAAAAAGTATTAGAAACATCATAAATAGCACCATTATCAGCATTAATTAGTGACAAATTATCAGACATAGGAAAACTTCCATTAGTCATATCACTAATCGCTTTATTTAATAAGAATATAATTTCAATAGTCTTCTTATTAACAGGAATAAATACATTGTACCTTTCCTCTATACTAGGTACAATCAAATCTACACAGACTTTATTATTATTCATAATAAAACCTCCTATTATCAAGTAGATTTAAGAATATGCGAATATGTAAAACCATTTCTACACCAATTCCCCACAACTATTCACTACACTCTTATACTATCAATAATACGCTAAATGCGAATCAAAGTCAATCAAAGTAAAAAAAAAGACAGAAATTTGTCTTTTTTTGTTATAACGTTTCATACGTCTCATTTTCTTCTTCTCCAGCCTCAGAAATAAATTTAACTAAAACTGTCGTATTACCATCTACATAGTAACCAAAGTTCTTTTCCAATTTAACAGATAAAGCTCTCGAAGTAAGTGTAGATTTAAGCGTATATTGTGAACCCATACCATTACCAATCCAAATACCTTTAGTACCAGAAACAGTATCTTTATACCATGAATCAAATTCACGTTTCTTCAAATTATCAGAAGTATCTATGATTACAAAATGTACTTTAGGCATTCCTTTTATCATAGAAATAAGTCCACTATAAGCGCCATCAAATTCAGAACCTAATATATTCTTAAATTTATCTATACCTACAATAACACAAACATATTCTCCATATTCATTAATAGCACTAGTATCAAATCCTGCCGCTTTATATTTATTAAATATATCAAAGGTAAATTTACCAAATACTTTAAAGTTTTCTAATACATTAGTTTCTGAATAATTAACTAATCCTGATATATCTTTAAATATTTTTTCTAAGTCAAATACATAACAATTTTTACCTATAACTTTAGCAATTTGTCTAATAAACATATTACCAAATGTTTTTATTTCATTAAATTCTAATCCCGTAATTATATTAACAGTATTTTTTGTTAAATCTAAAGATCTTATTCTTAATGATTCTTTTTCTACACCAACAGGTATTGATTCAACTCCTTTAAGTTCATCAGCACAATAAGCCATTGTTACAACTTCAGGTAATACTGGAACCTTAGGAGCATTCATATTAGGATACATTGTACACAATTCTTTTACTTTTTCTAATATAAATGTATTGAAGTTTTCTTTCTCTGTTGGCACAGCTGCTTGAAATTCATAAACACTATCTAATTTTACTAAACCTCTACCACTAATTGCAGCAGGTTCAATTTTTGTTCTAGAAAGTAGAGTTGAATAATCATACTTATCATTCATTTGGAATACTAAGTGATTAGGTAAGTATTGAGCAAGCCTTGATCTAATACCATTAGAAGTTGTTGAAGTCATTACAAAATATACTCCATATTTTTGACAATCTCTTGATAATGTAGATAATGTATCAAATGTTTCATCACCATAGTTTTCATTATATAATTCAAAACCATTAATAATAACTATTACGTTTGGTAATACTTTACCAGTTGCTTTTGAATAAGATATATAATCTCCACCATAATCAGCAAACATCTTTTTACGCTTAGTTATTTTATCTACTATCATTTTCCATAAATTAGTAACTTTATCTACATCATTTTGTAATATTACATCACCTACTTGAGGTGCTTTTCTGTACATTTTTAATGTTTCAGAACCAAAATCTAGTAAATACAAGTTTAATTCAGCAGGAGAATAAGTAGTAATACAAGAATAAACAAATGAATTTATCATTTCTTCTTTACCACTATCTGCCATACCATATATTATCCAGTTACCACCACGAGTAATTGGCATTGTAAGTAATCCTTGCTTTTGTAAATCTGGTGCATCATATTCACCAATAACAGGATTTACATCACAATCAACTTTCTTATATTCATATTTTTCTTTTAGTCCATCTATATAAATAACAGGTGGTAATGCATTAAGCCATAATTGTTTAACTTTTATGTTTTCCTTTTTAGCAATATCTACAAGATATTTCATTATATTAGGTAGTTCTTCACCTTTTAGTACTCCTGTAACATTATTCTTACCATCATCTACTATTTTTATAGGCATTCCTAAATTATCTACAAATGAAATATTATTATCTACTTTTTTCTTTCTTACATCTGATTCATAGTAAGGAGCACCAGTCCATGCAGATTGCCCCATTGCAAAGAATTCATCATAACCTACTTGTAAGAAGAATCTACCTGTTTCTTTAATAGAAGCCGCATCTGGTCTCTTTATCATTTCTTGACTATCTGATCTATCTTGTACTTTTAAACATACTTTAAACTTAGAGTTTGACCAAATTTGATCATTAACTACACCACTTGGCTTTTGTGTTGCAAGAATCAAGTGAACCCCAAGTGAACGGCCAATACGAGATGTTGAAATCAACTCATTCATGAATTCTGGTTGTTGTGCTTTTAATTCCGCAAACTCATCACTTATTATAAATAAATGTGCTATTGGTTCATCAACCTGTCCATTACGATACATTCTCTGATATTTATAAATATCTATTGTTGATTCTCCAACTTTATCTCTCGCTCTATTAAATGCTGCTTGACGTCTTTTTAATTCACTCTGTAAAGAAGCCAAACTTCTATTTATCTCACTAACATCTAAGTTTGTTATAGTACCAGCTAAATGTGGTAACTTTAATCCTGTTTCTCTATTTTCAAAAGCACCTGCTAAGCCTCCACCTTTATAATCTATAAGTACAAACTGAACTTCATTAGGATGATAATTAACTGCCATACTTAAGATAAATGAAATAATAAATTCTGATTTACCAGAACCAGTCATACCAGCTATTAATCCATGTGGTCCATGTGCTTTTTCATGTAAATCTAATTTAAACAAATCTCCATACTCATTAACTCCTATTGGAGTTGATAAAGTATTAATTGGATCACTTTCTTTCCATTTAGATAATGCATTTAATTGATTAACATTTGATACATTATACATTTCTAAGAATGTATAAGCCGAAGGCAATTGAAATTTACCTCCATTTAAAGCTATTGGTATATTAGATATTACATATGTATATTTTTCTAATGAACCAAACATAAAATCTGGTACAAAATTAATTCTTTTACTATCTGTAAGTACTCTTTCAAATATACCTCCAGTACGTTCATCAACACTAATAAAATGTTCTACTTCATTAGGTAATGAATTAAGCCTTTCAGTAAATATCATTAAACTTATTCCAACATATTCTGTTGATGTTATTAATGAATGTATAATACTTACATTTCTTACTGTCTCAATATCATCTGTAATAATCAAATATCTAGTAACTAATTTAGCTGTATCTTTATTAGATCCTCCACTATATCCTTGTTCACTATTAGCTTCTCTAACAGAATTTAACATTTCTTCAAAGTATGAACTTATTTGATTTATTTCATCAGCATTAGTACCAAAAAACCTTACATTTCTATTATCATCCCAAAAATAAGGACAATCTTTCATATCTTCCCAAAATTTTTCATTTTCACTATTAGTAAATACACATACTTTTAATGAATCATATCCATGATAAGCAAATATTTGTAATAATAGTCCTCTTAAGAAAGGATTTGTTACACTTCTTTGTCCTATAACAGCTGTTATATATTTATCTACAAAGGAATAAGTAACTGGAACATTTTCTAAATAACTTGTTTCTTTTGCTAATTCTCTCAAATACCCCATTAAGTTATCTTCATCTTCCATAGAAAAGTGTTCATCAGGATAATTTACTTTAAAGAATGGTGGAATTGATCCAATACCCAAACGTAATGATAAAAAATCATAATCATCTGTATTCTTTTCCCACAAGTTACGTTTTTTATATAATATTACATCCCCAACTTCTTTTAGTGGAATATATTTATCTACTAAAACTTGTTGTTCTTTTTTCATTTCTGTTAAGAATTCTTCTCTTTTTTTATTAACATACATACTATATGTAGCTTGTCTTTTTCTTTCATATACAACTTTTTTATGTTTCATATACATCTTATTAACTGTCGGTAAAATTAACATACATATTAGCATACCAAGAGCAGTAAGTAATGATGGTAAAGCTTGTGCAAAAGGTGTTGTTCCATTTATTACACTTATTAAAGTAGATATACCTGTCATCATTGATGTCATACCCATCATCATCATTGAGCCCATTTGTAATATTGCTGGCATTTCTTCTTGTTTTTGACTTTGAGGAGGTGGATCTATTACTAATGTTTTTTCTTCTATTCTTTCATCAAAACGAGGTGGTTTTAAGAAATAATCATCTTTCTTATACATTTCTATTACTGGATCTGGGTCTTCAGGTATTAATGTATAATCTAACGTAGGTAACTGTCTTATATTAAACATCTGAGAATCAAATTTAATTAATTTATTAGGATTATTTATAAAGAAGATATCTTTTATAATAGATAATTTCAAACCTAAAATAAAAATTGTATCTCCATATCTAAGATCAGTTTTATCACAAGGTAAGCCATTAACATACATTGGCATTGCAATATTTAAATTATCAACATGATATTTACCATTATCAAAAGTTATTTTTAACTGATTCTTTGATATCCCTGGTTGCTCATAAGAAATTATATTGGGGAAATTAGAATTATTATCTTGTGCACCATTATTACCTATATAAAAGGAAACTGATCCTTGCTGTGCCCCCAATGATATATTTAATTGTAAAGTATTAGGATCATACACTGGACATGTATATATAACATAGCTCTCATTCAATAATACGTTTTTTAATGTATAGAATTTTTCGTTTTCTAACAATACTTCATCTACAACATTACCATTTCTAAATACTTTAACTTCACTATTACTTTTTAGAACCCAATTATTATCAACTGCTTGAACACTAGCCAAGTTTTCTTTTTCAGCATTAACTATCCAATAATTCCCAAAAACTTCTGCAGGTAAAATTAAGTTAACTAGTTTAGTTACATCCATTAACATAATTTTCATGAGTGCCACACTCCCTTATTCTATATAAAATTATATCATAAGAAATATTTTTTTTATACATAAAAAATAAATAAGCTTTTCAGCTTATTTATCATATCTTGACTTATTTTTTATATCAGAATTTATTAGTTCAATAAATTCTTCCATTGATACAGTAGTTGTCTCTTCACTACCAGCTCTTCTATATGAAATAGTTTTATTATCTACTTCATTTTGACCTAGTATTAACATATAAGGAATTTTCTTAATAACAGATTCTCTCAACTTGTATCCAAGTTTTTCGTTTCTATCATCTAATCCTACTCTAAACCCTGCTTCTACTAATTTTTCATATACTTCTCTAGCATATTCTTCATGATATTGAATATTTACTGGTACTACTTCTATTTGTTTAGGAGCTAACCAAACTGGTAAATAACCTTTAGTTTCTTCTAAGTAGTAAGCCATGAATCTATCAATACTTCCAAATACTGCTCTATGCAATACTACTGGAGTCTTTTTATTTCCATCACTATCAATATAACCCAAATCGAAACGCATTGGTAAGCAGAAATCTAATTGACAAGTAGATAGTGTGTATTCTGGTCCAACAGCTGGTTTAACTTGAACATCAAGCTTTGGACCATAGAATGCTGCTTCGCCAATCTTTTCTACATAATCGTAGCCTAAATCATTTAATACATTTCTTAAAGTAGTTTCTGCATTATTCCACATTTCATCATCTGGATAATATTTAACTTTGTCTTCAGGATCTCTAAGTGATAATTCAAATCTAAAGTTTTTAATATCTAATTCTTTATATACTTCTAAAATTAAATTAACTACTGATGAGAATTCTGCTTCAATTTGTTCTGGAGTAACAAATAAATGCGCATCATTTTGACAGAAAGTTCTAACTCTTTCAATTCCTTTTAATGAACCACTAGATTCAAAACGACAATCTCTTGCAATTTCACCTATTCTAATAGGTAAGTCCCTATAAGAATGTACATTATTACTATAAACCATCATATGATGCGGACAGTTCATTGGACGAAGAACAAATTCTTCTCCTTCTACCTCCATCTTAGGGAACATATTATCTTTATAATGATCCCAGTGTCCTGAAGTCTTATAAAGTTCTACGTTACCTAACGGTGGAGTTAAAACATGTTGATATCCTAACTTTCTTTCTTTATCTTTAATGTAGTTTTCAAGTAATTCCCACATAATATAACCATTTGGTAAGTACATAGGTAATCCTTTTCCAACTAAGTCACTTATCATAAATATTTCTAAGTCTTTACCGATTTTACGATGGTCTCTTAATTTCATTTCTTCTAATTCTTTTAAGTGAGCTTCTAGTTCTTCTTCTGTTGGGAAACAAACTCCATATATTCTTTGAAGCATCTTATTGTTGGCGTCCCCCTTCCAATAAGCACCACTAAATTTAATTAATTTAAAATTCTTAATTTCTTTAGTATTAGACATATGAGGACCACGACATAGGTCAGTAAAGTCTCCTTGAGAATAACATGAAATAGTTGTTTCATTTTCATCCATTCTAGATATTAAATCTATTTTGTATTCATCATCTTTAAACATTTCTAAAGCTTCTTCTTTAGATAGTTCTCTTCTAATTATATTTTTAGCAGATTTAGAACACTTTTTCATTTCCCTTTCGATTTTTTCTAAATCATCATCAGTTATTTTATCTTCTCCTAAATCAATGTCATAGTAGAATCCTTCTTCTACAACTGGTCCTACCCAAAACTTAGCTTGAGGATATAAATGTTTAACTGCTTGTGCAAGTAAATGAGCACAACTATGATTTAAAACATTTAATTCTTCATTTTCTTTAAAATTTACCATAATTTATTTTCCTTTCTTTACTTCTAATTCTTCTACATTCATTAAATCAGTAAAAGCAAATCCAACTTGACCATTTGAACTTTCAAGTTCAATAATCAAAGCATCTTTTTTTCTTTCAAGAACTTGAGCTTCTTTTGAAGCTAACAATAGTTCTTCTCTAGACATTTTAGACATCGCCATTTTCATCTTTAATGAAAATATCTCTTTTTTTAATTTTTCTATCTCTTCGGTTCGATCCATTTCATCAACTCCTCAAATAAATAAAAAAACCACATTACTTGCAAGGAGCAAATAATGCGGTACCATCCTTTATTTAACTTAATTTAGATAACGGCCTTAAACCGGGTTTTATTAAACCTCTCAGAAGATAGTAACTATTAAGTCTTCTATTCATTTCCACCAACCATGAACTCTCTTTAAGTAAGATTCTTAATAATCTTGTTCTTCCTCATCGAATTACTTAAATATTAAACCTATTTTCATAAAATGTCAAATTAAACTTTATAATTATTCTTATAATTCATTTATTTCTATTTCAAGAATTTTAGATATCTCGTCTTTCGTCATACCAGACCTTAATAATTTATTAACAACCTCCTTAATCCCTTCTTCTCGGCCTTCTTGAAGTCCCTGTCTTTTACATTCTTCTTTCCATGCTAAATCATGGTCATAAGCTTCCCTTAAATCATCTGTCATACAAAACTTAACTTGTTCTTTTACACTATTTT
>CAJTLN010000001.1:583182-638391 GCA_910577505.1 uncultured Bacilli bacterium | reverse complement strand
AATTTGACTTTTTTACTTAGTTTTCAAAGATCATTTCTTGCTTCCAAGCTTTTTTCTTGGTTGCCTAATTAATATACCAAACTGTTTTATCAATGTCAACTTTTTTTCGACATTTTTTAAAACTTTTTTCTTTGTTTTTTTGGCATATTTTTGCTACCTTTTGTCGGTTGCGTTGAATAATATACCACCATCATTTTTTCTTGTCAACTTTTTATTTCATTTTTTTGAAAAAATTTATTTTTTGGCATATTTTCAGTGCTTTTTCCTTCAAAAGTAATTCAATTATAACATAAAACATTGATAAGTCAAATTCTTATCAACAAATTTAAAATAATTATTTTTTATGGACTCATAAAGGTAAATTATACCCTGTTATAATATATGCTTATCAAATAAATAATTAACTACATTAAACTAATATTTTACCTTTATCTTTATCCAACCATTTTAATATATATATTATATTTTCTTTTGTAGTAGCTATACAACCACTAGTTATTGTTTTATTTATTATATGTAAAAATATGGCTGAACCTTTATTTTGTATTGGTGGATTAACATTATATTCAATAACTATAGCTAATTCATATTCTATCGGATACTTAATTAAATGTTCTGCACTTTTCCATTCTATCTTATTACTTGATTCCATATATTTATATGGATATTCTATTTTTTTATTAGATAATTCTATCCAATGATTATAATATATAGAGTTTGAATCATCTATCCAGTATACATTTTCGTTTATCTTATAGTATGGATAATTATATTTATTATCTTCTAAACCGAAAGCAAATCCCAAATCATATAAACCCATGGGTGTACATAAGTCTCCTTCTTTTTTATTACTTGTTACACCATTTTTACCTATTACAACTTCTTTTAATACTTTAACTATGACATTATTTTCTAGTAACAATATTTGATTATTCTTATAATCTATTTTTATTATTTTCATTTTATATAATATTAAAAAGATTCTAGTTTTATTCTAGAATCTTTTTAATCATTTATGATATTTTTTATTTTTTCACTGGCATTCTTAACATCTTCTTCATTTGGAATCATAACATATCTTCGATATTTAGGAGATGTATGAGTATTTAGTGAAGCTCCTTTACCATTTACCCATTGTGTCTTAAATGTCCATTTGTCTCCATTTTCTAATTGTTCTTTTACATATGCAGTAATTATCTCCTTTGGAATGTCTGTACGATAAAGATTTCCTAAAGACGATAATAGGTCTTCATATTTAAGTAAGATAGATTTATCTGATAATATTCTTTTTAATACTGCTTCAAGTACTTGCTGTTGATTTTGAATACGATGTCTATCCCCTGTTGGATAGGCATATCTTTCTCTTGAATATGCTAAGGCTTGTTTTCCATTAAAATGATTCATTCCTTCTTTGACTATCCAACCTTTGATATGATAAGAATTAAAAGTTCTATCACTATATATATCTATTCCATTTACTAAATCTACAACTTCAACTACAGCATTAAAACCTAATTTAATACTATAGTCTATTTTAATATTGAATAAATCTTCAATTGTTGATGAGGATACATCAAGCCCATAAATGCCACTATGAGTAAGTTTATCTTTTAAACCTGTTTGACCATGGACTTGAACATAGTAATCCCTTGGAATACTAGTTAATAATATTTCATTGGTATTTGGATTTATAGATACTATCATATTAACGTCACTTCGTGATTTGTTTTGAATATTATTACTACGAGAATCACTACCTGAAATATAGATATTAATTGGTCTAACTATTTTGTCTTCTTTATTATTTTTATTTTCTATTATTGTTTCTTCTTTAAAACTATATATAACTTTTATTTTATTGTCTATATCTTTTCTTTCATCTTTTATAACATCTAAATATGATTCGTCAATTAATATTGATGATATTTTTTTATTTATTAAATCATCATATAAATCAAATATATCTTCATATTCAATATTTTCTGTTGTGATAGTATCTTTTAATTTAGTTAATGTTTCTTTACTATTATTTAAATATCCTAATTTTAGATTTTCTATATCATTAATATTAGTGTATTTACTTGTTTTTAGAACTATTAAATTATATGTGGATATTTCTACTGCGTTATTATTAAATGAAGTATCTAGAAATTCATTAGTTCTATTAATATATTTAAGTCCTATTATTGATACTAATATAAAAATAATAGAAAGCATTACTCCTAATATTTTAGGCACTATATTTTTAAGTACTAGTAATATTACTGCTAGAAGGTTAATTAGAAATAATAAAATTATTCCTAAGATATAGTATTTAGTTGGTATTACGTTTAATTTGTTAACACTTATTACTATATAGATAGATAATATTATATTTATAAGTATTAAAGGAATTTTTATTATATTGAATTTACTTTTCATTTTGACATTGCTCCTTTAGTTATTAATAATTACAATTTAATATTTTATCATTATAAATATGAAAAGAAATATCTTTTGTAGATATTTCTTAAAAGTTTACATATTATTCAAAAATCTTTTCTGTTGCTTTTTTAAATAAATCGTTACTATATTTTTGAATATCTTTAATATTATTAATTTTATAATCTGTACATATTTTATCAAAATAATCATCTATATTTTCTTTATCAATTATTCTATTTGATGGTTCATCTTCTTTTAATCCCTCTCTTGTCTTTAACCAAGGATCAGTAAGATGCGTCATTTCTTTTAGTATATTTCCATTATAACATCCAAAATTAATTAAAATCTCATTTAAATATTCTTTTTCTTCGTTATTTAAATTAAAATTATAATCCTTTAGTAAATCTTTATAATTTATGCTATCTCCTTTATAGTATGAAAAGCAATCATATATTTCTCTATATACTGGTCCTCTTGACCATGCTTCTGGTTGTTCTAAAAATAATTGGCCATTTAAAAAAATGTGAGATAAGCCATCAGCAAAGTATAATATTTTTTGTAATGATAATGGTGTTATTTCTTCTAGTTTATTAACTATATATAATGCTATGTTATATATTTTTGAATGTTCATTTGATAATTCAAGTTGTTTTGTCTTACCAAGTGATTTTCTAAAGGCAATTTCTGTTATTTTTTCTTTGTTTCCTAAAAGGAACATTTCATATAAATGAGGATTATTTAATACAGCTTTTAGAAGTTCAGAATTTTCTTGGGTAGGATTTTGACCATTTATATATCTTGTTATTGTTATTTCTCCAAGTCCTAATACTAATGATAATGGTTTTAATCCTATATTATATTTTTCTGAAATTTCTTTTATTTCTTCAACTGTTATTAATCCAGTATGTTCTCTTAATTTTTTATTAGCTTCATGAATATTATAATCAAACATATCGCCATATATTTTTTCACCACATTCATTACATACGTAGTATTTTTCTAAATATTCTATTTCTATGTTATCTATTATTTCTTTTTTTATTTTTTCTTTGTATGTGCATTCTTTATCTTCAAAACACTTTTCACAAAAAAATTTTTTCATTTATTCTCCTTATGATTTTCGTTTATGTTATTTTTTGCCATGCAAGAAAGATTCTTACTCATCATTCAAATGGAATGATACAGTAAAAATATCATTATCAACTTTGCATATTTTTATATATACATGTTCGATAGTTTCACCATGCTCATCGCTTAGTTGTATTAAAGGTTCAAATACATATAAGTAATTTGTTGGTATCTTTTTATCATTGTTTTTATCTTCTCTTTGAAGTGATTTAAGTTTAATGTTCTAACTATTTCAATAGCCTCTGAATTTGTGATACCATATTGTTTCATAAACTTTACGTTTTTATCTCTATGAGATATTATTATTTTCTTGTTAGCAAAATCTTTATCAATAATTTCTCTGGCATATATCTTTGATGTTAACTTCATATAAAATCATAAGTGCCTCCTTTCGGTTAATATAAGTATATGTAAAATAAATCACTTTGTCAGCATTTTTAGTATCAATGATACCAAAAATAAAAACTAATCATAATAGATTAGTTTTGTTCAGGTAAATCTTCTTTATTTTTCTCTTCTAATTCTTCAAACATCTTTGACATAGTTTCATTTCCACTAGTTAATTTCTTTATAGTTAGTTCTTCTGCTTTGTTATTAGCTAATCTTAAATTATTTTCACTAGATAGTAAAGCTTCTTTTGTTTTCTGAAGATGATCTATTGTTTTATCTATTTCATCTATAGCTTTTTTAAACTTTTCACTAGCTAGGCGATAGTTTCTACCAAAGCCTTCTTTGAAGCTTTCCATTTTTTCTTCAAAATTAGAAATATCAATGTTTTGATTTCTAATAGTTGCTAGTTCTTTTTTGTATCCTAAAGAGTTAATAGCAATCCCCCTAATAAGAGTTATTAAAGGTATAAAGAATTGAGGACGAATTACATACATCTTTTCATATTTATGGGACATATCAACAATACCATTATTGTAATATTCATTATCTATTTCTAAAAGTGATACTAATACAGCATATTCACAATTCTTTTCTTTCCTATCTTTATCTAATTCACGTAAAAAGTCTTCATTCTTATGTTTTGTTGATGTTTCATCAGCCTCATTTTTCATTTCAAACATAATAGAAACTATCTCAGTTCCTTCATCGTCATAATCTCTAAAGATGAAATCTCCTTTTGAACCTGTTTTAACGTCATTATCTTTTTCAAAGTAAGCATTTTTAAATAATGGTCTTAATGAATTAAATTCATTACTACAATGAACTTCTAAGGATTCTCCTATCATTTTTGTAGATTGTCTTGCTTTAAAATCTTTGTAATATGCTATTTGTTCATCTTTATTTTTTAATTTTTCTTCATAACTTTCTTTTAAATTCTTTTCTTTTAAAAGATATTCATTCTTACTTAAAGATAATTCATTACTTAAATCATTAAGTTCTTTATCTTTCTTAGCTATAGTATCTTTAATAGCTAGTTCTGATTCTGTATCTTTTATTTTTATTTGATTTTTAAGTTCTGTTATTTCTAAAGTCTTCTTATTTAATTCTTCATTGTATTCTTTTTCTAATTTATTACTTACTTGTTCTTCTTTTACTTTAAGTTCATTTTTTAAATTAGTAAGTTCTAAGTCTTTTTTATTTAGTTCTTCTTTAAGTTTACTTGATAAATTAGCTTCTGCTAGTTTAATAGAGTTTTCTTTATCTTGTTTATGCTGTTCATCTCTTATATGTAATTCATGTTCAAACTCTTTATCTCTTATTTGTTTTACTATTGAATCATATTCTCTTTCATCTATTTGAAATACTGTACCACATTTTGGGCATTTAATTTCATTCATACTGATACTTCCTTTCTGGATATGTATTTATTGTAACATAAAATCGACATTAGTGTTTAATGTCAGTTTTAGATAAAATTTCATTTTATATTCTGTCTATATCAAAAGCATAACTATAATCTATTAGTTTAAACATTTCTGTTTCCTTAAATGCTTTTTCTTCATGAGAGAATTCTACTATTTTTTTAGTATTAAAGTTTTTAAAGAATTCTTTTACTCTATTAATTATTTCTAATTCTTTTTCATCGAATACTTTATTGTTATTTTTTTCTAAACTATTAATATTATGATATTCGTATCCTAACTCACTATATTCTACTTCATACTTTATTGATTTTTCTTTTACAAATGTATTTATTATTTTATCAAATTCATCTGGTACTGGACCATATGGACATTTAGCATATTCTAGTCCTGTTATACTACATCCTCTTTCTTTATATGAGATAAAATCTATGTAAAACATTTCTTTTAATAACTTAGTTTTTAGAAGACCATTTTTTGATAATATTAAAATCATATTTTTTATTTTATCATATGATAATTCTGTAAAGCCGTTATATTCTGTTGGTTCATTTTCTTTTTCTTTGCTAAAAAGTGAATTATTGTTTTTATAAGATTCTGATATTCTTTGATTTATAATTTCATATTCTTTTTCAGCATATCTATCTTTATTAGATTCAATCATATACTCTAATACTTCTGGATTATCTAATAGAGTTTTTATTGTTACTAGATAGATATCATTAGGAATTGAAGTGCCCTTTTCATAACTTATTAATGTCTTTTTCGCACATCCTATTATTTTAGAAAATTGTTCTTGTGTTAAATTATATCTGTGTCTTAAATTAATAATGTCTTCTTTTGTTATTCCTATACTTTTGCTGTATTCTCTAAATATTTCTTTTAGAGTTATATTATCTAAGTAAGCATCATAAACTAAATTATTACATTTTGAACAAAATCTATTCTTACTAGTAATAGTTATTTTTTTATTTTTTACAGTATATTCATGCTTATAATCTTTTACATATGTTTCTTTTGATCCACATATATCACACACATATTTATCCATTTATTATTCACCATCCTTATGAAAAGACCAACACACTACTTCTTCGCCATTTATTAAATCTATTTTTAATTTTATATAAACTTTATAGTTATTAATTATTTTTTTAAATATTAAAGTATTATTTTCTTTATAGTAATAAGGTTTTGAATCAACAAAATACATATTACTATTTAAAGATAATATATGTTTCCAAGCTTGTTCTTCTGTTAAATATAACTTTGCCAAAGCATCTTTATAACTTCTATCTTTTCTTTCTTTAAATCTTCTTTTTCCTTTTCTTATTAATATTTTCATTTTATTTAATAATTTTATTTGCTCTTTATTCAATAGATGATTCCTCCTGATGTATTAATATAATAACATAAGTAACTATACATAATCAATAAAAAAGTAACATAAGTTACCTTTTTATTTTAAATGTCCTTGGTCTTTAATTACTTTAATTATTTCATCTACATATTTAGAGCATAAGTCATCAGTAGAAGCTTCTACCATTACTCTTATTACTGGTTCTGTACCTGATTCTCTTACTAATACTCTTCCTTCATCTCCTAAAATACTTTCTACTTCTTTTATCTTATCTTGTACTACTTTATCTTCTTTTACTGCTGGTTTACTTTTTACTTTAACATTCTTTAATAATTGTGGATATATAGTAACAGGAGATGCTAATGTACTTAGAGATAATTTACTTTCGATAACTGTTTCCATTATTTTAAGTGATGTTAAAATACCATCTCCAGTTGTTGCATGTTTAGAAAATATAATGTGTCCTGATTGTTCTCCACCTAGAACATGTCCATTATTTACCATATTCTCATTAACATATTTATCTCCTACAGCAGTTTTTTCGTATTTAATGCCTATTTTATCACAAGCTTTATATAATCCTAGATTAGACATTACTGTTGTAACAATAGTATCATTAGCAAGTTCATTATGATCACGTAAATATTTACCACATATATAAAGAATTAAATCTCCATCTACAACCTGACCATTTTCATCTACCGCTAGACATCTATCTGCATCACCATCAAATGCAAAACCAATATCTAGTTCATTTTCTTTTACTAGAGCTTGTAGTCCTTCAATATGAGTCGATCCACAATTAGTATTAATATTTAATCCATCTGGATCACTATTTATAACATAAGTTTTAGCTCCTAGGGCATCAAATACTGCTTTAGCAATATTTGAACTTGCGCCATTAGCGCAATCTAGTCCTACTTTAACATTTTTAAATGCTCTTGTAGGTATTGACATTAAGTATCCAATATATCTATTTCTACCTACTGAGTAATCACTTGCTGCACCTATATTATCTTTTGTTGCAAGTGGTAGTTCTTCTGTTTCACCATCAATATATTTTTCGATTAATTCTTCTACTTCTGAAGACATTTTATGACCTTTATTATCAATTATCTTAATACCATTATCATAGTATGGATTATGAGATGCTGAAATCATTATTCCACAATCAAAATCATCTGTTCTTGTAATATATGCAACACTTGGTGTTGTAGTAACATGCATTAGATAGGCATTAGCTCCACTAGCTGTTAGACCTGCTACTAATGAATATTCAAACATGTATGAACTTCTTCTAGTATCTTTTCCTATTACTATTCTAGCATGGTCTTTTCCTTGACCAAAATACCATCCTAAGTATCTACCTACTTTATAGGCATGTTCTACTGTTAAATTAATATTGGCTTCTCCTCTAAAACCATCTGTACCAAAATATTTTCCCATAGTTATATACCTTCCTTTTCTACGATGTTATTCATATCTTTGTATATAGAGTTTTCACTTATTACTCCTCTTACACAAGAAGTTGGATATACATTAGTGTTTCTTCCTATTACTGTACCAGGATTTAATACACTATTACATCCTACTTCAACATAGTCACCTAACATAGCACCTACTTTTTTTAAGTTTGTTTCAATAATTTCATTATTCTTTCTATCATTTATTTTAACTAATGTTTTATCACTTTTAACATTACTAGTTATTGATCCTGCTCCCATATGAGATTTATATCCTAGAATAGAATCTCCTACATAGTTATAATGTGGTACTTGTACATTATCAAATAGAATAACATTCTTTAGTTCTACTGAGTTACCTACTACACAATTTTCTCCTATTAGAGCGCTTCCTCTAATAAATGCACAATGTCTAACTTCAGTATTAGGTCCTATTATACAAGGTGAGCTGATGCAAATACTTTGGCTGTCTTATGAACCCAAACATATTCTTCTACTTGTTCATAATCACTATCTAAAGTATTACCTAGTTCTATTATAAAATCTTTAATTTCTTTTAATGCTTCCCATGGATAAGTAAATTTATTTAAATAGTTATTTGCTAATGTATGATTTAAATCATATAAGTCTTTTATTTTGTACATATTAATCCTTCTTTCTATATTAATACCTTCTTAATCTTCTTATATATTATAGCATTATATTAGATAATATAAAACCAAGCATTTGTAGTGCTTGGTTATGATTCTTCATGTATAAAAGAAATGTTTTCTTCAATATATTTATCTGACTCATCGATAAATTTTCCAATAAAATCAGAAGTAATTTCATTTTCTTCTTTCTCATGAGTATTAATATCAAAGATAACATTTAACATTTCATTAGTGTTTCTATCAGTAAAATATCTTTTCCAACAATTTACTTTTTTTGAATTTATCTCTATATCTTGAAGCCAACTTATTTCGAAATCTAAGTTAAAGACGTATAGTAATTATATATATCTTGCAAATCAATAGGATTTGTTGATATTTCATCCGTTTTTGCATTTCCTCTGGCTTTTTGCCATGGAAGTTCATTATGTGTCATAAGTTCAAGTTGATCGCCATCAAATGGACCAAATACATTAAGTATTTCATCTAAAAATAATGCTAATTCTTCATCTATTTCTATAATATCATCTGGTATTGCTATTTCATTTCGCCCATTATCTTTATATCTATCATATAAAACTGGAAAAACTGGTCCATGTACCCATGCTTCTGGCTGTTCATGAAATAAAACATTTGTAATATTATCATTCTCGTTATTTTCTACGATATACCAAGCATATGCATAATATACTAATTTTTGTAATTTTTTATTTGTAGCCCTAATATTTCTTAAAATATAATTTACAACTGTATTTATATCAGTTCTTTCATTCATATATGTCATCCTATTCTATATATATTTTATATATATAACATATGTTTCTTCAAGTAATGTGTTGTATTATATTGGCTTTTTTTATTATTGTCAATTTAAAACCTCCCTTACCTATATTATTATAGGTAAGGGAGGCAAAATCCTTCTTTTTTTATTAATATTATTATATTTTAAATAATTCGTTATAAATTTCTAACTTATCTATTTCTGATGGAGACATTTTTTCAATAACCTTTATAGCTTCTTCTAGCCAAGTGTTTTTATTTTGAGTATATTTTAAGCCAGCATCTTCTAATGTTCTTTCAAGACATCCGCCTTTTAAAACAATAATATTGTTTCTTTTTAATATATCTAGTACATCTTTCGCTCTTGTCTTTAATTCTTCATCTAAGCAATCTATTCCTTTTGAATGATAATAGTCTGCGACCCTAGTTTTTAATTCTTTTTTATATTCTTCTTTACCTAATTGTGCTTCTGTTTTATTCTCAGCTTTCATTTCAGTTTTAACTAGATCATTAATATATTTATCTAAGTTAACTCTAAATTCTATAACAGAATCATAGTCTTTGCAGTCACCTATTTTATGATATAAACTTTTCTTAATTGTGTCTTTTTTTCTAAAATAATCAAAATCATAAATAGCTATATTATTAACTTTTAAGCTATCATAAAATTTTATTGCATCAGCTATTTTATCTTTTCCTTGAGTATTTACAAAGTACATACTTGAAAATTCATCTACTTTAGTAACTATTTGTTGATAAATTAAAGTATCTGCAAATGATTCAGTTATATATACTTTTTCACTAAATAATCCTTTTAATATATTAGATGCTACTAATACAGGATTTTTTGTTACTTTTTTTACTTCATCTGACTCTATTTTTTCAATATTATTAATATCCCCTGCTCTGGTGATTCTAATAATATTAACATCACTTGTCTTTGCTATAATTCCATTTATAATATCTTCACTGTGAGTTGCTATAAAAATTTGTTTATCATCTGAAGCTGACTTTGCTATTGTTTCTCCTAGTCTTCTAGCTAATGGTGGATGTAAGAATGATTCTGGTTCATCTAAAAGAATTATATTTTTATCTGTACTCTTTAATGTTAGAAATGTTGTTACAAAGTTTTTTAATCCGTCTCCTTCTTCGTCTAATAATGGATAGTTAAATAATTCTCTATCTTTATCATTATTATCTCTTCTTTGTCTTCTAAATTCATCGAAATCTTCGCCTACTCTAAAAGCTATTTCTTGTCCCAATGTAAAAGTGTCTAATATTATATCTTTATTAAACATATTTTTTACTAATTTTGATAGTTCTCTTAATGTTAATGTTTCTTTTTTATTATCTGATAAAAAATTAGTTTGATAAGATTGCATTCCATAATTCATTTGTCTTTTACATAGCATTAGTTTTTCTTCTGTTCCAAGATATGAGAAAAAACACTTACCATATTCTCTCATAAAATTATTTACACTTTCAGAGTAATCAACTGGTTCTGTAGTTCCTTTTCCACCTTCTTCTAAAACTGTTTTGGTTCCATCTGCATTATTTCTGATTAACTTAGTTGTTTCTGTAATTTCTTTTACTAAACCTGAATTTGAAGTACTATCTTTATTAATATTATTAATATAACCATCTAATTCTTCTTCCCAATTTGAATTAATACTATTTGAGTCACTTTCATATTGATTTACACCATTGTCATATAAACCATTTTCTATATCTTTTATTCCTGAGAATGTTTTTAAATTAACTTGATAAGCTGAAACTTTATAAACCTTTTCTTTTATTTTATATGACTCTATAAATGATTCTTTATCTTTAGGTAATTCATACTTCATATTTTTTACTATTACTAAATTATCTTTAGATATTGAAGAGTTTAATAATAGTTTTATGTCTTTTAATATTCTACTTTTACCAGCATTATTAGGACCTACTATTATGTTTATTTTATTAGGAATAATTTTTTGACCATTTTTTAATTCTATTTCATTTATTCTAAAGTTATACTTTTCCATGATACTTAAACCTCTTCTCTTGTTAAGAGATAATATATATTAAGAAATATAAAAATGCAATTATTTTCAATAAAAAATATATTTTAAGTAGATATATTCTTATTTAATTTAAATTACATAACTATCTTTAACCATGAACTACTTCTATTTCTTCAAAAGTGTTATCTTTTAAAGTTGGTTCATATATTACTGCATTAGTACCATTTATTTTTTAAGTAACTGTTTTAGAATTATATTGAATTTAAAAAGTACTTAAGCTATAATATATGTAAGAAAGCAATTATCATTTAATAAAAAAATGATACATTTGATGTTAGTTCAAATGACTTTCTAGTGTTTGGCTGATTCTTACGAATCAGTTTTTTTATTTTGCAATTAACATAAATAGTAAAATAAATATAACACCAAGAAGTGTAAAAATTATAAAACAGTCAGCTTTTTCACGTTGTCTCATAAAATTACCACCTCCTTATTCTTGTTTGATTAAATACCAAATCCCCATGAATAAGAAAGCCACTTGCATCAAATGTATCGCTACCTAATTTAACAAATAATATATACTTTGTAAACATTAAATTTTTGCTATTTTTTTATCAAATTTTTTTGATTTTTTTCTATCTTCAAAAACTATTTTACATCTTTTGTTTACCTTTATTTTCCGAATTTAAATTCTAAAAGAGCGAGAAAAACATTTACGTTTATAATGAATTATATATGTTATAAAAAATTTATATATTATTTTAGTACATAAAAAAATGGTTAAGTATTACACTTAACCATTTTTATTATTAATCTCTACTAAATATATCTCTTGAATAGATACATTCCTTACAATCTTCTAATTCGTTATCTAATCTATTAGCTATAATTACATCACTAATATCTTTAAATAGTTTTAAATCATGAACTACTTCAATTCCTTCAAAAGTGTTATCTTTTAAAGTTGGTTCATATATTACTACATTAGTACCATTTTCTTTTAATATTTTAATAACACTTTGAATAGCTGATGCTCTAAAGTTATCAGAGTTAGCTTTCATTGTTAATCTGTATACACCTACTACTTTAGGATTCTTAGCTAAAATCATATCTGCTACATGATGTTTTCTTGTATCGTTAGATTTAACGATTGCTTCAATTAAGTTTTCTGGTACATCTTGATAGTTAGCTAGTAATTGTTTTGTATCTTTTGGTAGGCAATATCCGCCATATCCAAAAGATGGATTATTATAATGGTCTCCTATTCTTGGATCTAAACATACACCATCAATGATGTCTTTAGTATTTAATCCTTTTACTTCAGCATATGTATCTAATTCGTTAAAGTATGATACACGTAAAGCTAAGTAAGTATTTGCAAATAGTTTAACTGCTTCTGCTTCAGTTGAACCCATGAATTTAACAATAATATCTTCTTTTAAAGCATTATCTTTTAAAAGATTTGCAAATTCTTCTGCTCTTTCACTTTTTTCACCTACTATAATTCTTGAAGGATATAAGTTATCATATAATGCTTTTCTCTTTACTTGAATACTGAATCGAGCAGATATTATATATAATAATTCATTTTTTTATTAATAATTGTATTTTCCTTGGAATCTTTTCCCAAATAAAATATAAATATTTCTTTGAGCCAAGTTTACTAAAGAACCATTTTTCTACACCTTCATATCCTTCGTTCTTATAGATTTCTAGTATTTTTTTTCTATCTTTATTTTTTTTACTAGGGTAATTAAGCTGTCCATTTTGTTTAGCTACTTTTGCAAATGTTGATTGCTTTATTTCTAAAACTTCTCCAAACTTTTCTATTAATTTTTTTCCTTGGGGTGTATTTACTAAAATACAAGATACCCCTTTCTTTTCGTCGATTACTCCACCATTATTCTTTAGATAATCTGGATGTTCTTTTTCTATTCCCCAATAGTCTCCTATAGTTAAATCTCCTACACGATTATCTCCAGCATATTTACAGTTGTAACAATTCTCACGATAAATTGATGAATTAAGAAAAAGTCGATAATATGATGATAAATGAGATAGAATTATTTTCTCTTTTTTAGTATTTTTTTTATCAATGTAATATGCTTTTCCCTTAAGTCCCCAGCCTTCTGTTTTATCTCTAAATGAGAAATTGGTTATTTTACCTTTTAGTTTCTTTTCAAGTACCGAGATATAATCTTGAAAAAACTTAATACTAGGAGTTCCATGACATATTATATCTATCGTAAACAAATTTGTTTTATCTATGTTGCCTAAAAAACTATTAAGTGCTGCTACTTGACATGGGGTGCCAGAAAATAAAACAATTTTATTGTCCTTTAAATCTTTTTTTATGTCTTGATAAATAAAACCTGTTTTGCTTTGGACATATTTTGAACCTTGTAATTTTGCTAAATCTTTGGCCTCATCTACTCTTATATGCTTCGGAGTTAGTCTATCTTCTTCACGTTCTAATGAACATCCATAGACTACTCCATCTTTCTCTAATATTTTCATAGCAATAGATGCAAATATTCCACCTGATGCTGACTTTTTTAATAGTTCTAAATCTTTTGATATAGATGCATATGATTCGATTGTCTTGCTACTTTCTTTTTCATTTTGATATGCACATGTTCTCTTACACAATCCACACTTTATACATTTTTCATTGTCAATTTTGGGATATGTAAAACCAAATTCATCTTTTTCCATAGTTATAGCATTCTTTGGACAAATATTCATACATGCCTCGCAGCCACAACAATCTTTTTTATTTTTTACCAATTCAATATTTTCCATCATATTTACTCCTTTATTGTTTTGCATTTGTTATTTTCCTAGTCATATTTTGAATTATTTCTATGCCAGTATTAATATATTTTATAATAAAATTATAGTTAATTAGTAACAAGAGAACAAAACTAAAGATTGAAACTAGCAAACCAACTGGCACACTCATAAAGTTTCCTAATGTCATTATTATAATTAAAGTGAACATTAATATATATTCTTTTTTAAATAAGTGAATATTTTGATATTTTTTTGTATCAAAATATCTATATATTAATATTACAAAATAGCAGATTGTTGCTGCAAGCGTTGCTCCAGCTGCCCCCATCTTCGGAATTAATAATGCGTTTAAAACAATATTTACTACACCTCCACATAGTGCAGATAACATATTTCCTACCATATTTTTTTCCACATAATAAATTGTTCCAACAAAAGTACTAAGTCCCATCAAAATAAATCCTATTAGTAAGAAGACACTTGATTCCCATGACATATAATATGACTCAGCGAATAAAATTTTTGTTAATGGTTTAATCGTTAAAATCAGACATGCTGATATTAACATGCTAGCTCTTAAGAACTGATTAAACATTTTGTTACTGAATTCATCTTTATCTTTACTATCTTTTTCTTTTATAGCTGAGTACTTCCATGCTTGCATTAATATTGTATTAATCATTGTTAGAATCGAAGGTAACTTATATGATACTGCTAATAATCCATTTTCAGCGACATTTCTTATAGCAGTTACCATTATTCTATCTGATGAGTTTATTACCCACCATAAAAGAGAATTTGGTACAACTGCTAAAGAAAATAAAATCATTGCTTTGCATAAATTTTTATCGAATTTGAATTTTTTTATATCTTTATATATTTTGCCAAATGTTAAAGCATATATAATCGCAATAACTTCCGCTAAAATATATGCTGTAAGATATCCTTTAATTCCTTTATGTAAAACTGCTAAAAAGAAAACATTTAATATCGCAATTAAAAATGTATTTAATAAATTACAACTTACATATAGTTTTAACTTTTCTTTTCCTCTTAAATAACATGTAACTACTGTCTTTGTGGCGCTAAGAATAACATAAAAATACATATACCAGCAATAATTAGAAATGATTGAAAAGTGTGAACATATAGGTATTATTAATAAAGATATAATCACCCCAAATATTATTGAAACAATTCCAATACTTAACAGATTTTCATGATTAGCATCCTTATCTAACGCATATCTCATAATTGCTTCACCTATATTAAACATAACTAAAGGAATAATAACAGTACTAATAGTAAAAATCAAATCAACTGTTCCGTATTCTTCAGCCGTTAAAATATATGTATATAGTGGTACTAAGAAAAAATTTATTAGCTTAGAACCTAGTTCTCCAATTGCAAAAAGAGAAGTATTCTTTAATAAATATTTTATCCTATTCCCCATAATTTACACTTCTTTTCTTTATAGACTATTTTTTAAATATTCTATAGTTTTTTTCTTTTCCTCAATTAATTTAGTATCAACTCTTTTATAGTCTATTATTTTTTTTAGTTTCTCTTCTAATTCGTTGCATTCATTAACTATTTGCGATTCTAAATTTAATTTTTTTAATAAATGTAACAATTTATTATTATTACTTTTTCTAATTAATGTTATAAATTGGCTTTTTGATTTTATAGAAAAAATTGTTCCATGAAAAGTATCCGTTATAACATAATTAGCTTTTGAAAACAAATCTAAAATATGTTTTGGATTAATCGTTACGTAATCATCACACCAAAATTGTGGTGAGCCCACAGCTATTAATTTACATTGTTCTTTTTTAGCAAATTTTTTTATAGCTTTTATAGTCTTATAATCACTTATTCTATTATAGTAGGCATACACTAAAATATATTTTTCAGATATAATTGGCGATTCCATTTTTTCAAAGAAATCGTTATAGTCGCTTATTAATACTGGATCTAAATTTAATACTGGCTCTTTTTTTGTTATTTTTTTTATAAAATTTTTGGTATTTTCATCTCTTACTGATATAGCTGATAATTTTTTGGTAGCTTTTTCTAATCTTACTTTTTGTGTATCGTTTAAGTATTCGTATTTTGTCCAACCACAAGATGCAGCATATGTTATTATTTTCTTAGCATTTTTATAATCACCAAAAGGTTCTGTTGTAAATCCATATTCTGAATTTAGACAATTAAAAACCTCGTCGCTTCCAACTACTAAAGTATCACATTCTCCATAATTTTCTTTGTCTGTTAATTCTAAGTATTCTTTTAAATAATTTTGAAATTCATGATTATAATATGTAAAATGCTTTTTTTTATACGCTTTTATATTTTTGATATATCTTACTTTTATTATTTTTTCTTTTATGAAATTAATTTCTTTCTTATCAGATCCATATTCTAATTGTCCTGGATTTTCTCCTTTGGGGAAGTCTATGAATTCTACTTCATTTCCTAGTTCTTCAATAGTTTTCTTTAGCCCATAAGCTTGCATGAAAGAACCTAAATTTGGTACTCTCTGCATTGACATAATTCCAACCTTCATCTAATCACCTCTTTTTTCATTTTCTTCTAAATTATTATCTAGTGGAACACTAAGCATAATTGCTAATATAATCATAAAATTAAATTTAAAGGATACTTCTACTAATGAGCATACAATAAATGCGTACATTAAACAGAATATTGGCCAAATATTTTTTTCTTGTCCTTCTGCCTTCTTTATACAAATATACCAATTTAGTCCAAATACAAAGCATCCTATTAGGCCACAATCTAGAGCATATTGTAATATTCCATTTTGTGCATTTCCATACCCTATTAGTTTTGTTATGGTATCGCTATTATATCCGTATCCTAATAGCCATTTTTGACTTATAATATTATACAACATTTCGTAAATAGCTGTTCTTCCAGTAAGTGTTAAATCTTCATGAAGAACTTCGACGATTATATATTGTACAAAGCTACTTTCTAAAACAAACTTACCACCAATAATTAGTATGTTAGCAATTATCATGATAATCAATATATTAAATGGTTTTGATAAAAATTTTTTTATTTTGTCTGTTAGTGGAAATAATAAAAATATTCCCAGTATTACCAAGCCAATCATTCCAGTATTACAATCAACTTTTGAGCAAATAAAGATACTATATATGGCGTACAAAAACCACCATATTTTATTTACGCCCATTTTTTTATTATTTTTTTTAATCACTTTATAAGCACTAGCCAAACCTAGAGTTTGAATATGTAAATACGCTACCATAAATTTATTTCCAAAAATATAACTACTCAAGTTTTGGTATCTTAGCGGATCAAATTCAATATTTCCTAAAATTGAAATATCCATTGCTAGCGTCAAAATTATTGTTGCTCCCATATATGCTTTAATGCATCTTTCTAAACCATATTTATGAGTTAGGTAATTAGTCAAAACAAATATCATAAAAAATTGTAAAAAATATAATATAGCGTTAAATAAAACTGTGCTACTAATATTTAAATATATTACTGATATAAAAATCACTATAGAAAATAGAAAAGCAAATTTTGATTGTTTTAATATTTTGTAATTCCTACCGAACAACACTAAATATACTATCATTATAAAAAAACTATATAATTTAAATTGGCTTTGAGTAAATAAATAGCACCTGAAAAGTCCTAAGAAAAAAATTAGAGAAATTATTAATAATCTCAAATCAGTTTTTGAAAACTTAATTATATATCTATTATTAGTCATTTTTTCATCCCTTTTTATTCTTTAAAAAAACTGTAATATACGAATATAAATATTTATTTAGAAATAGTAAAAATGCTCTTATGATATTTTTATGTTTACTTGATTTTTTTAATATTTCTAATTTATTTACTCTTTTATAAAGATTAGGATATTTATGAAATTCATATTTTGTTATAGCGTGTAAATATCGTTTACTTAGGTTATTATTAATATTTTTTAAAAATGATTCATCTTTTATTTTGTAAGTATAATATTTATATAGTGAAGAAAAAATGTAGATTTGGGCTTCTATATGTTTAGAGTTGTTTTTTTTATTATCTCTCATTATAGAATCTTCTCTAATTCTATAGCAGTAGTACTTTTTATTAATATATAATACTTTATTTGATTCAATTAATACTTTAGGCGTCCACATTTCATCTTCATGGATTAAACCTTTTTCGAAAAATAAACTATTATCAATTAACAAACTTTTCTTATATACTCCTAGCCAAACTGTTGTCAAATATTCGTCACAAGCATTTAGTTGCTTCTCTATAATTTCTCTTCCAGTATATATTTTATTATTTTCTAATCCTTTATGTTCAAAGCTGTATCCACTTTTCTTAATTTCTTTTCCAGATTCATCAACAAATTTTGCGTCAAATAAAATTACTTCTAATTCTTTATTCATTTTTACTAATGAAATAATATCAATTATGCAGTTCTTTTGAATAAAGTCATCTGAATCAACGAAAAACACATAGTCACTATTAGATTTTAATAATCCATAATTTCTTGCGTCAGAAAGACCTCCATTTTTTTTATGGTATACTTTAATTCTTTTGTCCTTGTAACTATCGCATATTGAAGATGAACCATCCGTTGAGCCGTCATCAATTAATAGTATTTCTATGTTTTCATTTTCGATTTGTCTTAATATTGAATCAACGCAATCATTAAGGTATCTCTCAACATTATAAATAGGTATGATTAAAGATAGAAAAGGTTTTTCCATTTTTGTTCCTCCTTTTTAACTCTTATATTGTAATTTCATTTCATTTTTTAATATGTTATAAAATTTTGGACTAATTTTTGCAGCGATTAATGCTAGTGTATGCTTCTTGGATGAATATTTTATTTTTTTTGATATTTTGAAGTTTCTTATGCTTTTCTTTAGAGCTTTTACTTCGTTTTTAAATTCTCCTTGTAAATTAGATGCATATATATCACAATATACCCTACATTTAACATCTATTTCCATTGATTTTGCAAGCTCATTAAATTCAGTATATTTTGCATTAACGTAATCAGTTATTTTTTTTGCGACTTTTAATGAGTCAAATCTTTTTTTATCAAATTTCTTTTTAAATGCTGATGTTTCATTAATTGCATAATGATATTTTGCTTCATTTACAATAGTTGCACTATTTGCCTTTTGTAAATAATTAAATACAAAAAGTTTATCTTCTGCTATAGCTAAATCTATTTCGAATTTCAAATTGCCCATTAACTCTTTTTTGAAAAGCTTATTAGTACAATTTGGTTCTATTCGCCCAAGCAAGAATTCTTTAATTATGTTTTTATTATCATCAATGTTTTTTCTAACATCTGATTTTTTTTGTACACTTTTATTAGAATATTCTGCTATAAAGCCACTAATTATAATATCTGAATCTTTTTTTTCTAATTCATTGAGAAACATTTCAAAATAATCTCGATCAATATAATCATCCGAATCTATAAAAGAGATATAATTACATGATGCTAATTTTATACCAACATTTCTCGCATTTGAAACACCGTTATTTTTTATATGTTTAACTTTTACATTTTTATTCCTTTGTGCAAATTCATCTAAAATATTTGCTGAATTGTCAACTGAGCCATCGTCAATAAAAATTAATTCTAATTTATTAAATATAGTTTGCTTCTCTAAAGATTCTAGACACTTATTTAAATATTTTTCTGAATTATATACTGGTATAATTACACTAATTAACATTTTAAACTTCCTTTCTTAAATATTCTAGACTTTCTTTACGACCTTTATTTATTATATTATCAATTTTTTTGTAATCTATTTTTTCTTTTAATTTAAATTCTGCTTTTTCTATTTCAAAAATAATTCTATTTTTCAAACTTAATCTTTCAAGTAAATCAGTTAACTTTTCTTCATTACCATAAGCGTTGCCAACACTTTTTCTAACTAATGTAACAAAGTTACTATGTGTTATTATCGAAAAAATACTTCCATGAAATGTATCAGTAACTATAAGCTCTGCATTTTTAAAATATGATAAAACCTCAAAAGGACTACAATCAATAAATTTGTCAGCACACTTTTGTGCCCCTCCTATAGAGTATACTTTTAAATTATTTTTTTTAGCATATTCTTTTATATAGTCTGACTCTTCTGCTGATATTCTACCTGAATATGCATATACTATCATGTACTTTTCCTTTATTTTTATCTCTGGTATAAGAGTACATTCTCCTATATAGTCATAAGCTAGAACAGGATCTAAATTATATATAACTTTTTTATTAGTTAGTTTTTCAACTATTTTTCCACTATTATTATCCCTAACTGATATAGCGTCAAACTTTGAGATTAGATTTCCTATCTCTTTTTCTTTTCCAAATTTTTTTAGTTTTTCTAATGTAGTATTTCCAAAAGAAGCAGCATATGTTACTACTTTATTTGCATTGTTATTTTTTCCAAATAGTTCAAGCGAGTAACCAACATTTTTGTTTTCTTGAATGCAATTGAATACCTCATCACTACCAATTACTAATGTATCAAGTTTAGGAGTATAATTTGACTCTGCAGTTAAATTCAATATTTTATAATATCCTTTTCCGAAGTTTTTCTTATGTAATATATATTTTATTTTTTGAATTAATGGTTCTTCACCTTTTAATGCTTTTATTGCCTTTGACATTTTATCATTTTTGACATTATCTTCTGTTTTAATAATAGGCTCTTCAACATGATAATCAACAAATTCAACTTCGTGACCCAATTTTTCTAGCATTGTCTTTAAGGCATATGCTTGTAAGAATGATCCATAGTTTTTTATTCTTTGCATAGATAAAATTCCGACCTTGCTCATTAAAGTACCCCCATCTTTATATTATTTTTTTTATTTCTTTTTCTAAACTCTCGTTGAATTTTTTATTATTTGAATTATTTTTATTATTTAGTTTTTTTACTTTTTTTTCGTAGTTCAAAATTGAATCAACAATTTCTTCTTCATCTTCAGCAACAATGATATTTTTCATTCTTGTAGCAACTTCTTTTGCGAATTCTAGTTGATGATTATTTACGTGTTCGTTATAATCTTTTTGTCTTGGTACTACTATAGGAATTTTTCCTATAGATAAAGGCGCTATAAAACTTGCAGGTCCACCATGAGTTACAACTATTCTTGCTTCAGCAATATTTTTTTGCATTTCTTCATATCCAATTAATTTTTCAGATTTACAATGTTGAGGTTTGTAATCAGTATAACCTTTTTGAATTATTACTTCTTCTTTTATTTGTCCATCTTCAACCATTTTATCTATACATTTTAATAATCTGTCAAATGGTTGTTCATGCGTTCCTACTGTAACAAATATCATAATCTAAACCTCCTTAAAAAATGCTTCCTAAATTTATTGATTTAGGATATACTTTTTTCATTTCATCCCATTGAACAATGAATTTATCTGTTATAGGATAAACCATTTTTCCTGTCAATGTTGACTTATCAATTCTATCAAATACCTCTATGTATACTAGTTTAGCTCCCATTAGTTTTCCAATATAGAAAAATGGTACTGCTACAGCTGCGCCTGAAGATATGATAACATCAGGTTTTTCTTTTCTAAGGACTTTAATTGCTAAAAAAGTATTTCTAATTAAATTCCATATATTTCTATTTGTTGGAAAATAGCAATTATATTTTTTTTCATCTCTTAATAGACTATTTGCATCCATTTTGTCAAATGTTACCCAAAATCTATCTTTATTTTCCCAGAATGGCTTTAACATATATAAATGTGTTAAGTGTCCTCCTGATGATCCTACAAGAGCAATCTTCATATCTTTTAATTCCTTTTTTGCTTTCTTTTTCATAAACTCTTACTCCCTCTTATAAAAAAGAATACATTGTACATGTATTCTTTTGATTTTCTATAAATAATGTAATTGTACAATCTAAATTTTATTTATTTTATTCTGCTGCTCCATGTCCACCAAAGACTGCTTTAAATGTTTTAAAGAATATTTTGATGTCCATTCTAAATCCATAGTGATTTGAATAGTATTTTTCTAGTTCTAAACGTTTTTCAAATGATGCATTTTCTCTTCCACTAACTTGCCAATAACCTGTAATACCAGGTTTAGTTTTTACTATTTCATCAAAGGAATCTCCCATGTCTTCTTTTTCTCTAGGAAGATAAGGACGATTACCAATTAAAGACATATCTCCTTTTAAAACGTTAAGTAATTGGGGAAGTTCATCAATTGATGCTCTTCTTATTACACGGCCTACTTTAGTAATTCTAGGATCATTTTTTAACTTTTTATTTATTTTATATTCTTTAGCTATTTCTTTGTCTTCTTTTAACATTTTAAATAATACTTCATCTGCATTTGGTACCATAGATCTAAATTTATAAAATTTAAATTCTTTACCATTTTTACCAATACGATTTTGCGCAAATATTACTGGTGCAAAGTCCCCTGTACATACTGAAGCTATTTTTATGATTATAGTTATAGGTATTAGAACTATTAGTCCTATTAATCCTACAAATATATCAAACAACCTTTTAATTCCTAGATATGCAGTTTCTTTGATATCTGTAAAAATGCTTGTATTCACCGCTTCTTTCATTAAATAACACCCCTATACTTTTTTATTATTCGGCTTTATTACTACTATAGTAATCATTTGCATAATAAGAGTAATAACTGCTACCCTTAACACTTGCTTTATTAATGATTACACCATCTAGTTTACCATTCGCTGTTTCAAATGTTTTTTTACATCTTTCTAGTAATTCCATTTGTGTTTCTCCACTTGCAACTACAACAACATTTGCATCAGCATGTCTTATCATAACTTGAGTATCACTTATTCCAAGAACTGGAGGACAATCAAGTATTATAATATCATAATGTTTTCTCAACTCTTTAATTACATCAGCATTATTTTTTGATGCCAATAATTCAATTGGATTTGGAGGAGTTGGCCCTGTTGGGATTATATCAATATTTTTTATTTCTGTTTTAATAACATAACGACTCAATTTAACTTCATCTTTAAAGTTTAATATTAAGTTTGAATATCCACTATTAGTTTGATTCATAACATTGAATATTTCATGTTGTCTTCCACGACGTAAGTCGCAGTCGATTATAAGTACTTTTTTACCATCTTGACCATAAGCTGCTGCCAAGTTTGCAGATACAAATGATTTACCATTACCAGCTGATGGTGATGTAATTAGAATTGTTTTTAATTCTTTATCGATAGCTGAAAATTGTAAGTTAGTACGAATACTTTTTATAGATTCACTAAACATTGATTTAGGATTAATATTAATTATTAAATCTGTTCCATTCATATATTCCACCCACTTCTATATTTTCTCTTTATATTTTACTCTAGGTACAATACCAAATACAGGTAATCCAAGTTTCTTTTCAACTTCATCAGCACTCTTAATAGTTGTATCAAAGTAGTAAATAACAAAGATAATGCCACATGCAAGAACTATACCTACTAATAAGTAAATTACAATATCTTTAATAATATTAACATTATATGGATATTCTGCTTCTTCAGCAACGTCAACTACAGATACGTTTTGTAATCTATATATTTCTTTTATTTCTTCGCCAAATACTTTTATTAGTTCATTAGCGATATCTGCTGCTAGTGCTTTATCTGTGTCTTCTACATTAACTTTAATAATTTCAGTATTAGTAGTATTTGTTACTGTAATACGTCCTTTAAGCGTATTAACAGAATAATTAAGAGATAAATTCTTAATTACTTTATCAATTACTCTATTTGATTTTACTAAGTCACTATAAGTTGCTACTAAATTTTTATTTAAGTTTGCCTCAGCTTGTGAGTATCCACCGCCTCCAGCTGTACCATCATCACTAACAAGAACGAAAGTAGTTTGTGACTTATACATAGGAGTTTTTATGAATATTGAATATATGCATCCTACTACTAAGATTGCAAGTGTTATGATTGCAACAATTAATACTCTTTCTTTTAAATAGTCAAACAATTCTTTTAAGTTAATTTCTTCCATAAATAATCCCTTCTATTCTATATAAGATTTCATTTTATAGTTTCTTTTTTCGTCTCTCTAACGTTAGATATTTTACCATGTAACATTAAAAAAGAAAACCTAAAATTACGTTTTATGACATAATTTTATCACAAATTATTAATTTAATATATATCTAATTATTATTTTTCTTATTTTTCTTTAAACTTTTAGTTTCGATATTTATTTTCCTATTGGAAAGTATCATTTTATATATAATAAAAGTATCTATTAGTATTAACATTGGTACTATACAACCTTCTGGATAGGCATATATGTTAAATGTCATTTTATTGTAAATAAGATTCATTAATTCATTCTCTAATATATCAAATAAGTTCTTTGGATTATCTTCTTGTTTAATATATCCTAATTTTGTATCAATGCTTTCATATTCTAAGGGATATACTACTCCTTCATATAATGGACGATAATCAGTTGATTTAAAGCTATTCATACTAATCCATTCTGTACTTATATCTGTTATTCCTTTTTTACTTAAATATGAATCAATATTAGTTATATCTATTCTTTTATATTCTCCATCTATATTATATGCATTCCAAGCATGAATATCATTTATTAATAGTACTGATTCTATATCAAGCCTATTTGCTATTGCTTGAAATAATGTAGCATAATTGATGCATATAACATCATCATTTTTTAGGGATGATGTTATTGGCATTACATTATCTATTGTAGATGTAAATCGTCCTATTATGGTATTATCTCTAACTTCTTTATTATAGCAATATCTATTAACTAGATATTCTGTTATTTTAGTTATTAGTTCTATATCACTTAATGAGTCATCTCTTAGGGAATCAGCTATTTTATTAAGTTCATTTATTTTTTTATTTAAAGATACTTTAGTTAGTGGAAATATAGGTAGTTTATTTAATGTTTCTTCATCTAGCCAAATAGAAGCATATTCATCTATTAATAGTACTTTTAATTTAGGAATATTACCTAGATATTCTGGCTTTTTTAAACTACTACAATTTTTTATAGATAAGTACCAAAGATTTGATAAATCTTGTAAGCATTCTGTACTAAAGTAAACATCTCCATTTATTTTTAATGATTTTAGACTTTCTTTATTTTTAGCATTTATGCTATTTATTGGAGTTCTATTAATAGTAAGTTCTTCTAAGTTATATGGTAATGATAAGTAGTAGTCTTTAACATTAGTGTTTGATAGTCTAATGTTAATTAAGGAATTTGGAAGATTATTGGTATTTTTTATTGAACCTCTTTCTATTTTTAGTCCTATTAGTTCTTGATTATATTGTAAATCTGTAGAATCTATATCATTATCTTTTATTATTAAGAATCTTAAGTTAGGTAAGTATTTTAAATCACTAAAGTCTTGATTAGATAGTCTTTGATCTATTACAATGGTTTTTATTTCTTTTATATTTTCTGTAGTTAGATTACCATTTACTTTGGCTGCAACTATATCGTATAGTTCTTTATTGGTAAAAGTTATACTATCCGCTTGTTCTAGTATATTTAGTTCTTCTTCAAATTCTTTATTATTTGAATTGTTATAGTATGATATATTTTTGGTATTTTGTGGTATTAAGGAGTTTAGGACTATTCCCCCTATTAGAGATGAAACAATTATACCTTTCATTAGTTTGTATTTCTTTTTCATGTTAATCCCCCTAAACATGAGCTGTTGCAATTAAAGATTCTATCACTTTAATGGTATATTGTCTATTTTTTCTCAATTATTTAAATTATTTTTTATAGTAGGAAATTATTGCAGAATAATGAGGAGTTAAAATTATCATGTATAATACAAAAATAAAATACCGATAGATTATATCGGTATTTTGTTATCTTGGTAATCTTATTATTTCAAATAAGAATAATAAGTATATTCCTAAATATAGAGATGCTTTAAATCTTAACATTTCATATGCACTAACTGTTTTGTCTACACCTGATACTAACCATGATTCTTTATATTTAGGTATTACATTAGTACATGGAAACATATGAGATTTAATAATATCTTGTTGCATTTCATCTAGTTTAAAATATTTAAGACTATTTGTTAATGCTACATCAGGATGTTCTCCTAGTTTTTCATAACCATGTTCTGACACTAAGTCATTATCTACATAAAAGTCATGTAGTAGCGCTGCTCTAGTTATTTCATTTTTATTTTTCATATTGAACATATTACATATTTTATATGTCCATTTAGCTACTCTCATTGAGTGATCATATCTTGTAATACCATGATGTAGTTCTTTTGTTAATTTATTAAATTTATTATTATTTTTTATATCTTCAATTAAGGAGCTAAATTCTTCCTTATTTTTTAATGTCATCCAAATCACCTCAGGACTCAGTAATTATAGCATATATAGACATTTTAAGCAAATGTGTATATTTTATTATATTTTTATTTTAATATAATTATACTATTTTGACTATTATTTTTTTAATATATATGTAAAGTTTAGTTTGCTCTTTTATATTTTATAACTTGATGATTTTCTTTCTTTTTAGTTCTATTCTTTGGATTTTTTTTGCTGTTTTTTGAGAATAATAATGTTATTTCAAGATAAATTATAAGTAATAAGATTTCAAATAAAGCCAATTTAAGTCTAGTGTTATTTTTATTGTTAGATATTGCTGTTTTTATATAACCAATATTGATATCCTTTGCTTCTACTGATTTTGGTTCTATGTTAGTTTTATACGATTCACTTGTTCTTGAACTTAAATCGAAGTCATAATAAGCTAATTGTTCAGCTTCACCATAAGTTATGTAGTCAATTGAACTTTTTTCTGCATTACGGACAATACTACCGTCTTCATATATAGCAGCATATTCATTATCTAATTGAGTTAAGTCATATGCACTATACTCACTTTCATTTATCTTACGTATCATATTCCATGTGTGATTTATACTATCTGGTTGATAACAATCTATTCCTGCTCTATTTGCTAAAGCTGTAAACAATGATGCATATCCAACACATACGCCATCATTTTTTTCTATAGCATATGATAATGGATATAAATTATATGTACTACATAGTTCACTACCTAATTCATTATCTTCTAGAGCTCTAAAATCATATTCTATTTGATTTAGAACATAAATTATTATATTATTTATTTTTTCTTCTTCTGTCATATCTGGCGAAATAAGTTCACTAAGTTTATTGTCAAGATAATTAGATATATCTTGCCATTCTTTTTTGGAGCTAGTTGATATTGATGGAAGCTCAGCAATTTCTTTACTATTTAACCATATTGTACAAAATTCATCTAAACTAATATCTACATTGGTAAATCTTTGAAGAAGTACTGGATTTAAAACATTAGGGCATTGTTTTAATGAAATTTTACTTAGATTTGAACAATCTTTAAAATCATTAATATCAATAAAACCATAGCCTGAAAAATATAATGATTTAAGATTATCAGGATTCTTGAATTGAACTTTTGATACTGTTGATACTTGTAAATTTAATAATGATGTATTAAAAGGAACTACTAAGACATCATCAGCAACATCTGTACTAGCCATTTCTAAAGTTGTTATTGTGTTAGGTAAATCTTCTGTATTAGTAAGAGTACAATTATCAAAAATAATTCTTTTTAATTGTTGATTATACATTAAATCACTACAATCTACACAGTTATTTTTTATAGTTAATTGACTTAAGTTTGTTAAATATCTAAAATCACTTAAATCAGTATTTGTAAGTGGCACTTCAAAATTAAGATTTGTTAATGATTTTAAGTTTTCAACTGTTAGTGAACCACCAAAGTGATTAACTAACAGATCATATAATTCTTTATTTTGAAAAGTTATATTTGTTTCTTCTTCAAGTTCTTCAAGATATGATGCTATAAAATGATTATTAATCATATCAGCACCAGTAAGATTATTTTGTTTTGCGTTTATGATATCAGGAGCAAGATAAATGCTTGCAGCCATTCCTAAAGCGACAACAGTTGCTCCTACTTTTTTTAATGATTTAGATGCCATATTATACCCCCTGGCTTTCTTTTTGATATTTTTTTATCTTTTCAGATTTATTTTTGTAAATATTTATAAGTGTATTTGTTATCAATAATATTAGTATTATTTTTAATATTAAATTTATATTTGTAATATTTTTATTTGTTTGTAAATTATTTTCATTTATATAACCAATATTGATTATTATATCTTTTATTTCTTGTGGTGATAATTTAGCTAGATGGTCTTCATCTGTTATTTCTTCTAAATTAAAGCCATAATAATGTAATAAATCCCCGTTATTATCTTTTAATATTTGTTCTACTGTTGCATCAGATACTAATGCTATTTTATTATCATTTAAATTTACTAATGGTTTATCATCTAAGTATGTTAAGTCATATCCTTGATAGCCATTTTCACTTGATACAATATTCCAAGTATGAATATTACTGAATAGTTGGTAGTTTTCTAATCCTGTACGGTTTAATAGAGCTTTAAATAAACAAGAATAATTTATACATATAGCTTGTTCTTCTGTTAAACTTGAAGCAATAGGATTAGCATTATATTCTAAGACTTTTTCAATATTTCCATTATAATCATTTGAAATATTTTCATCATATGATAATTGTCCTAGGATATATAGACTTATATTTTTGATTTTTTCACAATCAGAATCATTTTCATTAATAATAGAGTTATATATATTGTCTAGTTGTTTTATTTGACATAATAGACATTCTTTTGTTTCTTCTTGTAATGGTAATTGTTCTATTGTATTTGTAGATAACCATATAGTTGCATAATCATCTAATTCTATTGTTTGTAAATTAGGTAACTTATTTAAAATATGTGAATTAGTTACATTAGAACATAATTTTATAGTTAATTTATTTAAATTAGTACAAGATTTTACATTATTTAAATCTAGGATTACATCACCTATTATATGTAGTTCTTCTAATGTAGATGGATTTTTAAATGCTAGATTAGATATAGGTGTATTTTCTATATATAATTTTTTTAGAAAATATGGTGTAATTAGAGAATCATCATTAATACTAGAATTAGTAATTATTAATGTTTCTATACTATTAGGAATATCTGTTGTATTTTTTAGTGTACAACTATCAATATTAAGACTTTTTAAATTTTGATTATATTTTATATCACTTAAATTAATATCATTATTACTTATTTCTAGTGTTTCTATATTTTGAAGATAGCGTAAATCACTTAAATCAGCATTGTTTAATTTATCTTTTATTTCTAGGAATGTTATTGTAGAAAGATTTTCTTTAGTAGGCTTTTCTCCTAGTTGTTGTTCTATTATATTGTATAGTTCTTCATTTTGAAATTCTATATAAGAAGTATTAATTATGTTATCTAATTCTTTGTTAAAAGTTATATTTGTTATAGTATCTTGGTTAGTATATCGGATTTTATTGATGTTGGTATTATATGTATTTAGAGCGTAAGAAAGACCTGCTATTATAGTAATAGTTGCTATATTACGAACTATTTTATAGTTTTTCTTTTTATTCTTCATATTAAACCCCTTGATTCATTGCAATAATTATAAATCTAATGCCTTTTTTAGTCAAAAATAAGTGGCTTTTAACCACTTATTTTATTTTAGATATTCTTGATTTTATTCTTTCACTACCTAGTAGTTGTAAGATTATATAAAGATCTGGAGTTTGTGTAAGGGTTGTTACTCCTACTCTGATTATATTTGATACATCAGCTACACTACCTTTATAGTTATCTGGATTTTCTTTATATTCTTTCATATTAGAGCAATAGCCTAATTTATCGGACATTTCTTTCATCTTACTGAACCAAGTATCTTTGTCATCTGTATCACTATAGTATTCATTAAAGTATGTGTTTAGTACTTCATTAATGTCTTCTTTACTGAATTTAGGATCGAAATTGTATTCTACATCAGTAAATAGTTCATCAAACATATACCATATTTGTCCTTTAATTTCAGATAATGATGCATAATCTTTACGAGGTTTCTTTTGTTCTCTTTCAATATTTAAGACACTTGTTGTATATTCTTTATACTTGTTGATAAGTTCATTGAAATCAACATCATATTCTTTTGACCAAGTATCTAGCATATCAAATACTTCTGTTGCTTTAAGTTTTGATAAATAGTTTTTAGATATATTATCTAGTTTATCTAAGTCAAATAATGCTCCAGATACTGACATTTTTTTAGGTGAGAAATCAAATTCTGTAAAGTGTGCTTCTGGATGTTTATCTCTCCACTCTTCATAGTTTGAGTTGGCAATTGTCATTATTGCTTCGATGACAGCTAAAATTGGATAGCCTTTTTCTTCATAGTAAGTCATTCTAGCTTCTGGATCTAAGCGTTTTGATATTTTTCTTATTTTATCTCCGTCTTTCTTTAGAATTAATGGAGTATGAACATATTTAGGCATTTTGAAACCAAATGTTTTAAATAATTCAAAATGAACTGGGACAGAACTTACCCATTCTTGACCGCGAATTACATGAGTTGTACGCATTAAATGATCGTCTACTAGATGAGCAAAGTGATAAGTAGGTAAAAGATTACTTGATTTCATTATTGGAATATCTATATCATTTTCTGGAAATTCCATATCGCCATTTACTAAATCGGTAAATTTGAACTTTTTATTAAAGTCTCCTTGTGATTTTAAACGAATAGTATATTTTTCACCATTTTTTATTCTTTCAGCAGCTTCATCTGGAGTAAGGTTACGATATTTAGCATATCTACCATAGATACCTATTCTTCTTTTATCTCTAGTTTGTGATTCTCTAATTGAATCCATTTCTTCTTGTGTAAGGAAGCAAGGATATGCTTTTCCTTCAATTATTAAATGTTTAATAAATGTATGATATATTTCTTTTCTTTCAGATTGAATATATGGTCCATAATTACCTTTTGTTTCTTTTGTATCACGATATTCATATTCATCTGGATTCATATTGTAATGTTCTAAAACATGTCTTATGTATTCTACAGCTCCCTCTATTTCACGAGCTGAGTCAGTGTCTTCATTACGTAAGTAAAATACTCCTCCATTTTTCTTGGCCATAACATAATCAATAACTGTAGACATAAAGTTACCTATATGCATGAATCCAGTTGGAGATGGAGCAAAACGAGTTACTTTTGCACCTTCTGGTAATTCTCTTTCTGGATACATAGCTTCATAATCAGCTATAGTTTTTGTGATATTTGGAAATATCAAATCTGCTAAATCTTTTGTAGTCATTTTAATCAATCCTTTCTAAATTAAAAAAACATATTCATCTAAAGGACGAATATGTCGTGGTACCACCTTAATTTGTGTATTAATACACCTTAATGTTTTAACGCTACTAGCGGAATACCTTGTATACAGTATTCAACTCCAAAGTTTCTTCAATTAGTTTATATGCTCTTTTACACCAGCCAAGAGTTCTCTATAATATAATGACTAATTTACTCTTCTTTTTCCTCGTTTGTGGTTTAATTATAGTAAATAGTTTTTCTTTTGTCAAACTATTTTTATTTCTTTTTGCGATAAGTATGTGGTCTTTCTTGATATTCTGGTTGAAGAATCATAGTTTCTTCATTAGCTAGTCTTATTTCATTTTGGACAATTGCAAGTTGTTTCATATTAATTCTGGCTATTTTTTTATTAAAGAAAACGAATTCTGCTTCTAGAAAGCCTGCTAATGGTCTAAATTCATATGCTGTTATTTCTTGTTCTGATAAAGCTGGTATATAAATTATCTTATTATCTCTTGTTTTGGATTTATGACTATGTCCTCGATATACAGCTGATACGTTATTAGGTACAACATTTTTACTAGATTTCTTTAAGTCATGTGTCACAGCTATTGCATCATCATTTAAATGGACTATGCTTTCTCCATATCCTAGTGATACTAAGTCATATCTTCTATCTTCAAGATATCTAGATATGTCAAAACCTTCTTCTGTTAAAGCACGATAGTCATGATTTCCATATAACATAAAGCAAGTAATGTTTGGATCAAAAGGATGAACACGTAATACTTTCTTTACTTGAGATTCAATAGTAGGATTCTTAGGAGGATAAGGTGAATCTGGATATATTCCTTCTATTAAATCACCAGCATTAAATATGATATGACAATCATGTCCTTTAGCATAACTATATACTATTTTTAGGAGTGAAGGATTTTCAAAAACACTTCCTATATGTAAATCAGATATAAAAATTGCTCTTAGTATTCTATCTTTTATGTTTATTCTGGCTGCTTTGCGATCATTAAAATTCAATGTTTTATTTGTTTTTATTGTTATATCACCAGTAGAACTAAAATATTTCGAATAATTATATCCAGCATTTCTAATGGCTTTTAATATTTTATTGAACTCCCTATAATCTACATTTAACATACTTTGTATTTCATTTATTGAATGACCTTCATTCATTAAATATAAAGTTAGAGCAATTTTTTCTTTCATAATAAATTCACCTATTTCTTTGTTGTTTTTTTAGTTGATTTATTACTACCATTTTTCTCCTGATTTTGTTCTTGAGTTTTCTTTTCTTCTTCTTTTTTTGCTTCCTCTTCTTGTCTTATTTTTTCCTCATCAATTTGGCAAGTAGCTTTGATATGATAAACTTGTTCATATTTATTTTTTGGATCAATAATACTTATATTTGTATCAATTTCTGTAATATTTTTATAATCATCTGTTACAACATTTTGATTGTTGAAAACTTTATTAGAAACTGTTATTTTATAATCATTGTATTTTTCATTTAAACGATAATACAATATTTGAGTATTAGCATCTGTTAACGAATCACATTTTATATCGACATTATATGTTCTTTCACTATCTTTGAGTCTTATTTTTTGACCTAGGACTTCTATTATACTAAAAGGACTTTTTGTTACTTTTCTTAAGTTAACATATGACACGTAATTTTGGATAAACAAAATTAATAATACTGTAAATAAGATTGATGCCAATCCTATAACCATTTTCTTTTCAACTTTCATGTAATCACCTCTAAATGATGATTATTATAACATAATTACTGAAATTGTTTTCAATATTTTATTTTAATGGTAGTTTTTCAAACAAAAAACGTGTTTATTATTTTAATAACACGTTTTTAGAGACTCAAAAAAATTTATTGATATTTTTATTTTTTAGTAATATTTTTTTCATATTACCACTCTCCCTATCTTTAATATACTATATTTTTTATTTTTTATAAAGAGTAGTGACATTTTTTTGACATTATTTATTGGTAAGCTCAATAACTTTATTTAAAACATCTCCATATTTTCCTAAAGCTGTTTCACCTTTGTTTACTAAGAAATCTTCAAAATTAATTTTTTTATTAATTTCAGTATTTGATTCTTGGTCTTTTTTTATTACAATACCATCAATTGTACCTTTTTCATTTTTTAAAATTTCTAAAGTCTGAATGGCATTTACTTTAACTAATCCTAGAACTTCATTTTCATCAAAGTTGAAATTAGCTATTTCACCATTAAAAATACAAACATATACGTTGGAAAAAGCGCGGTCTCTAAAGATTGTTCCATCTTTTTTCTCTTTGTCCATAATAAATTTATAAATATTTACAAATTCAGCTTTTTCATAATCTATTTTGATACCTATTTCTTCATATATTTCACGACCAAATGCTTCTTTTATTGTTTCTCCAGCTAGAACGTGACCTGATGCTGTTGTATAAAGTTTTTCTTCTTCTTTTCTTATTTGAAAATAGATGTTTCCTTCTGAATCATATAGCCAACAATGAACTGTATTGTGCCATAAAGCATCACGATGAACGATGTTACGATCTTCTTTTCCTAAAAAATTTCTTTCTTCATCATAAATATCTAAATATTCCATATTAATTCACCTTCATTTTTATTTTATAATTTTTTTTTATAAAAAAAGCCCTTTTACAGGGCTAAAATCATCAATTTGGTGATCCGTATGGGATTCGGACCCATGTATGTAACCTTGAGAGGGTTATGTGTTAAACCACTTCACCAACGGACCAGACAATGTCTCTCAACATTGTTAATTCTATCATAGTTATTTTTGTTATTCAATATTTATTCACTATAAATTTCTTTTATTGTTCCTCCACCAAGACATATATCATTATCATATAGAACTAGTGCTTGACCTGGAGTAGCTGATTTAACATTTTCTTTAAATTTAACTTTTATTGTATTAACATCAATTACTTCTATATTACATTGTGTTTGTTGGTATTTGTATCTTATTTTTCCTGTACAAGTTTTTGGAAGTTGGTCTACTAATAAATTAACGTCATTTATTATTATTGTATTGTTATATAATTGTTCTTCTTTACCTAAAATAACTTGATTATTATTTTTATCTATTTTTATAACATATAAGGGATATTCATAACTTATACCTAGTCCTTTTCTTTGACCAATTGTATAGTAAATTATTCCTTTATGTTTACCAATTATTGTTCCATCTTCTAGTATAAAATTTCCTTTATTTGGTAATTGGTCCATATTTTTTTCTAGGAATGAAGCATAATCGCCATTTTCTATAAAGCATATATCTTGGCTATCTTTTTTTCTAGCTGTTACAAGATTTTCTTTTTCTGCGATTTTTCTAATACTTTCTTTATCGGTATATGAACTTAAAGGAAATAAAATGTGAGGAAGAACTTCTTTATTTATTTTATATAAAAAATAACTTTGATCTTTTGGCGAATTTATTTTATATAGTTTATTGTCTTTTATTTTAGCATAATGACCAGTGGCAATATAGTCACAATTAAGTTCTTTGGCTTTATTCCACAATAAACCGAACTTTAGAAATTTATTACATTCTATACATGGATTTGGCGTTTTAGCATTAAGATATGATTCGATAAAATTATTAATTACATGATTTTTAAATTCATCAACATATGATACTACATGATGTTCAATGTTTAATTTCTGACATACTTCTTTGGCATCAATTACAGATTGATCTTCTTCTTTAGTAAATAAAGACATAGTTATTCCTATTACTTCATAGCCTTCTTTTTTTAATAAATAAGCTGCTACTGATGAATCGACACCACCAGACATACCGATAAGAACTCTTTTCATATCAATCACTCCGTTCAATTTATTATATACTTTGGATTTATATAAGTAAAGAAAACTAAAAAGAAAAGAGACTTTTTAGTCTCTTGATTTTCCAAATAATCTTAGTAACTTTAAGAATAAATTTATAAAGTCTAAGAATAATTGAAATGCTATATATATTCCTTTATTTTCGCATTCAGCTAAGAATTCATTATTCATTGCCAATTGAACATCATATGCTGTATAGGCGCAGAATACTAAAATTGTTACTATTCCTAAAATTATATTTAATGTATTATTTAGTAGGAATATATTTACTATTTCTAAAATGATTATAGCTAATAGAGCAACAAATAAGTATATATACCATTTAGATAAGTCTATGTCAGTAGTTTTTCCTATGATAGAAAATGCGCCAAAGATTATTGCTGTTACTAAGAAGACAAATGTAAGTGAACTAGCAGTATATATTAAGAATATTCCACTTAGACTTAATCCCGTAAGTAGTGAATAACCAATATATAGTATTTTTGCTGTTAGTGGTTTCATTTTTGTTATTCTTACTGATAATATTATTGCTAAAACTATTTCTGCAATAGCATATACAAGGAATGCATTTCCACCAAATGATCCATAAGTTAAAAGGAATATGTCCTCATTTAATGTTGATACATATGATATACCAAAGCATATTAGTAATCCAATAAATAGCCATTTAAAGGCATTAGATAAAACTTCATTATTTTTCATTTTTTTCCTCCTATTTAATTATATTATTCTTCTTTAGTAGCTACACCATGAAGTTTAGTTATAGAAGCTAAAGAAGATGTATTCATGCTACCAATGTAACCAAAGACTTGTTTTTTATTTTTTATTATAACAGTCATTGGAGTACTTCCTATAAATTTTCCAAATTGGTCAGTCTCACCCATAAAGTTATATTCAAAGTCTAATTTTTCTACTAATTTGTTATAATCATCAATTTGGTCGCCTGTAATATCATCAAGTTCTAAATAGTATGTTTTAAAACCATTTTCTATTTGAGCATATTGAAGATATGGTACATAATTTATTGTAGCAGTACATGTATTAAGACCTATTATTAATAATTTAGGGGATGGATCTTCAAACATTTCTAAAGTTTCTTTAAGTGTTACGACTTCAAATCTTGATGTATCTACTTTTGGTACTTCTTCTTCATGTGTTACAAATATTGCTACACATAATATTGCAATACAAGCTATTAAAACAGCATATATGGGAAGATTATTTTTAAAATGTTTTTTTAATTTATTCATTTTTTGCCTCCTTCTTGATGATGTTAGTTAAAGCTTTTATAGTAACAATTATTTCTTTATCAACATCTAAATTTGTTTCTTGAGGCATTCCTAATTTTTCTCTTTCTTGATTCCATACTGTTGATAAAATGGCTGCTGCTTTTAATCTTAAAACTGATGATACGATATATAATGACGCAGTTTCCATTTCACTACATAATGCTCCTGCTTTAATCCAAGCATTCCACTTGTTTTCTAGTTCGTAAGATACAGGCATCCTTTCTGGAGAATGTTGACCATAGAATGAATCCTTACATTGTACAACACCAGTATGAAAAGTAAAGCCAAGTTCTGTTGCAGCTTCACGAAGAGAAGCTGTTAAATCAAAATCAGCAACAGCAGGATATTCAATTGGTACATATTCTTTACTTGTTCCTTCTTGTCTAATAGCAGCTTGAGCAATTACTAAATCTCCTGCTGATACATCGAGTTGCATTCCACCACAAGTTCCTACTCTTATAAGGTTTTCTAACCCTATTTGAGCTAGCTCTTCAACAGCAATAGCAGTAGATGGTCCACCCATACCAGTAGACATTACTAAGACATATTCATCTTCTATTTTTCCTAAATAACTAGTATATTCTCTATTTTGACCAATTTTTACAGCATCATCTAAGCATGCTGCTATTTTTGGTACTCTTCCAGGATCTCCTGGTAATATTGCATATTTAGCACCTTTTATATCTTTTTTACTAAGACCAATATGATACATAACTTCTTTATTTTCCATGATATCCTCCTATAATATAAAACTTTCTGGAAGTAGTTCTTCCATCGTATATTTATATATTTTATTTTCATTATCATCATAAGTATATATAAAAAAATCTTTTGTAGTATATTCTTTCATAAATTGGCGACAATATCCGCATGGTGTAGTTTTTACAAACTTATTATCTTTTAATTTTTTTCCTACAACAACAATACAAGTGAATCTATGATTTCCTTCTGATAAAGCTTTTGAAAAAGCTACACGTTCAGCACAGATAGATTGAATACCCTCATTTTCGATGTTAAATCCTTTATATATTTTTCCTTCATTAGTAAGAAGAGCTGCACCTACTGTATATCCTGAATGCGAACAACAGAAGTTTCTCGAAGCTATTTCTTTTGCTTCTTCTATTAGTTTATCAATTATATCTTTGTTCATATAATCACTCCTATAATTATTTTAGCACAAATAAAAAGAAAAGAATACCTTCTCTTCTTAATTAATATCATACAAGAATGCTCCATTAGATTGATTTTTTAATTTTGGTAAAGTCATTAAATCTTTATTATCTAATAACTTTTTATAATACATAAGTAAATCTTTTTCTTTATCAAACTTAGGTAAATCTCTACTATTATAAATAGTAGATAATTGGAAGATTTTTACATCTTCTTTAATTTCTAAAACATTTGATGGTTCTTCTAGTTCATTCTCATTAGAGAATAAATCTAATTGAATAGGTTCACTTATATTTGATGATTTTCTTTCTTTTTTATTATAAATATTTTCTTTATATATATCTGTTATTTCTATACTATGTTTATTAAATGCTACTACATATTCATTAGCAAAGAAAATGTCCCAAAATAATAATGTTTTTTCTTTTAATTGTTTTCTAATTTGATTATAGGTTTTGAATATTATTAATGGAGAATAACTATCTTGGTTTTTTTCAAAGTTATCAATATATGTAATAAATTCTTTATAATCTTTTTGATCTAATACAATGGCTGCAGCTAATTTAAGGTCACATATATAGTTTATTATACTATTATTAGTAAAGTCTTTTACTAGGTATTTATTATTACGATTTAAGAATAATTTTCTAACACGGTTATCTGTAGTATCATGTAGATACTCTTCAAGTGAAATTCTTGCAGCATTTTCAAAATATAAATCATGTATTTCTTTTACGACATTTATAACATCTTTAAGTTCATATGAATTCATAAAACCTATAGATTTACTTAATAATTCTAAGAATAATGGTATATTTAAATTATCTTTATTTAAATAAGCTATATTGCTTATTAATATATTTATATTTTCTTTAGATATATTAAGTTTATATAAATATTCATATATAGAAATAACTAGTTGTTTATTATGTCCTATTTGACTTCTATTATATGAATCTGGTTTAAACGACGTAAGAAATTCATTAATTTCTTTATATGTCATCATACAAAAACCCCTCTTCTTGTGAAGAATATTACATTATAAGGGGCTTTTTTGTCAAATTTTGCCTATTTTTAGCTTTTCTTTAGAGTTTCTTCTGGAGCAGTTGGAGTTATTTTTAGTAACTTGTTTATAATTGATTCGTAAGTACTTAAATTTTCATAAATATCAAATGCTAGATGATTAATATCATCAAATTGATGCAGTTTATAATCAAGAATATCAACATCTCTTATTTTTTGGTTTTTATTAACTAGTATAGCATTCTGTATTGCTTTTAATTCTAAGCAAATAGCATTTGGAATACTTGGCTGTTTGAAGTCAATATCAAAGTCAATAACTAAATTATTATTTATTGCTGTAATTATATTGTCTATTTCTTGACTAGTAAATTCTCCTTTACTTAGTGAAGGTACAACTATTACTTTATTTTTTTTATTATTGACATGAGCATCTGTTGATAAATAATGAATTGTTATACCTTTATCTGTTTTTAAAATGGTTATTTTATAAAAACATTTTAAGGACTTATTTCTACTTAATAAAGTTCCTCTTAATATAATATTTGGCATTTTATTAGCAATAGAACTTCTTAATAACTCACTTTTTGCTCTTTCTCGACCACTAAAGTCTAGTTTTGGAGTATTTGTACTACAACTGACTTCCAAGATATTAAATAAGCTTTCTGAATCTGGAATCATAGTTTTACTATTATATGAGTAATAATATAAACATTTTGGCATATTAATCGTTTTATTAATGTGAACAAATCCAATAGTATTAGTAAAATTATAATTTTCAACTGCAGGAAATCTGACTAAATTAAGTAATTCTCTTTCAAATTCTCCATTTTGAAGTAATTCATCATCTGGACTTGTTTTTATAATACGTTTTGATTTCATATTTATATCATCAATCTCATCTAAAGCTAAAATGCGATTATCGCTTGTTTTAAATAAATAAGAGCGTCTGAAAAGATTATGATTATTATCATAACTTTTTATTGTTTTGTATGTAGAAAAATCTTTAATAAATTGATAATATTCTTCTTTAAATTCTAGAGTATATTTTATATCATCTTCTTGGATAATAATGCTTTCTGGAAGAAACATAATTGTTACGTTAACAGAGAAAGGAATATCTATATTATAAATTTTCTTTATTCTTTTTAGGAACGTCGATAGTCCATATTCTTGGTATATAGCATATAAAATTATTATTTTTTTAGACATAAAATCACTTCCAAATTGTTTTATACTATAGCATAAATATTATTAAATTTAAATAAAAAAGAATAGACTATAATAATCTACTCTTTAATATATACTAGTTATACCAAAATAATCTTCCATAGTAATCCAATTTCCGTTATTGTATAATTTTTCAGCTAATTCTACTCCAACATATCTAAAATGCCATGATTCATATTTATAACCTGTTTCATTACTTTTACCTTGAGGATAACGAAGAATAAAACCATATTTATAGCAATTATTTGCTAACCATTTGGCTTCTGGTGTACTTGCAAATGTATCGTTTATGGTATTTACATCAAAAGCTAAGCCAGATTGGTGTTCTGAATGTCCCGCTCTTGCCGAATATGTATCGGCGGCTTCTACTCCATCTCTTTTTACATAATTATTATATAATCTTTTTTGGGTATCATATGATCTAAAACCACTGGAAATATATATATTTAATCCTTCTAAAGTAGCAGCACTTTTCATTTTATTAAAATTATTAGTTGTTTCTTTAGTAAGTGATGTTTCATAAGTTGATGGCAAAGAATATGTTTTATTAACAATCATATACCCATCAATATAAGTAATACCATTTTTTGTAACTCCTTTAAAGCCTTTTTTAGTTGTAAAGGTTTTATCGCTTGATTGATTATTATTAGAATTAGTATTGTTACTATTTAGATTAGAATTATTTTTAGGATGATTTATTGGCTCTTCAATCTTTTTTTCTTTAACATGTAAGATAAATTCTTCTTTTGTTTTATTACCACTACTATCTTCAGCAATATAATATAGTTTATAGTTATCTGGCTTATTTATATCGTATTCACCTTCTATAAAAGCTTTTATCTCTTCTTTTGAATTATCTTCAACTTTGACATCTTTTAATAGATTAATTTCTTCACCTTTTTCAATTTCTAATTCTTTTTTAAAAGTAATTACTGGTGATTCTTTATCAACTATAGTGATTGTATATTTATATTCTTTTATTTTTTTGAAAAAATTTTCTACTTTGATAGTTATTTCTTTTTTGGATATTTTTGTTGTATCTATTTGTTCCTTTTCAGTTATAATTTTACCGTTTTTTATTTCTTTTATATTATCCAAATTGTATACTTCTTGATTAAGAAGCACTTCTAAATTATCTGTATATTCTAGAATTAATTTTTTAGAATTAAGATATATGCCATATGAAATTATTATAAGTATTAATATTAAAGTAATTATTATTATTTTTGTCTTTTTTTTCATTTTATCATCTCTTTTTTATTATATATATTATTATAACATTGTTTCAACTTATTTTGTATTATACGTGTTATAATATTTTGGGAGGTATATAAATGAGAGAATTAGTTATTAAAGGTATTTATAGACACTTTAAAGGAGATCACTATTTGGTCGAAGATATTGCAATTAGCAGTGATGATGGTGTTACTCCTTATGTTATATATCGTAAGCTTTATGGCGACGGCGCTTTATATATAAGAGAAAAAAATGATTTTTTAGAAGAAGTTAATCATGAAAAGTATCCCGAAGTAGAGCAAAAATATAAATTCGAATATATAGAAGTTCAAAGTAAAAGAGCTGCTTTTACAAAATAAAAAGACTATTATAGTGATATGCTTTATAATAGTCTTTTTTATTTCATTAATTTTGTTTTTGCTAGTTTATAAACATTTTCTCGTGATCTACTTACTTGTTCTAATGTTAAAGTTTCTAAATATGGTTCTGGATTAACGTTAGGTCCTGTTGTTACTATTTTTTCTATTATAGTTATTAATTCTTTATCAATTCCAATTAAGTCTAAATAATTTAAATAAATATAAAATTCTTCTAAATTTAAACGAAATATGTTTCCACCAAAAAGATAATTTAAAATAGTCATGACATAACAGTATATTTCAGAATTATCATCTGGTAATATAAATCCTCCACACTTACCGCTTTCATTAACATGATATTTTGATGGAACATGTTTTACTAAGGAACATGGTGAAGCATATCTAGAAGGATATACACCATTGCTTCCAATTTTAGAACTATCAAGATCTATTGCTCCTATATCTCTGTTATTTGGATTAACAATAAAGTTTGATTCATGAATATCGTTTAAATAAAAGTCTTTTAATGGTGTATATTTTCTTACGTTTCTTAATTGTTCTAATAATTGACCTATTTTTCTTAAATAATAGATATGTTCTTTAAAATCAACTTTAGTAGATTTTAATATAGTGGATAAGTTTGTTCCTTCTAAAAAAGGAACTGTAAACCCAACTGTATCATTACCAACAACTGCTAAAGTATCCGGGATGTATAAACTTTTAGGTAGGTATTCTTTATAAGTATCTAACATTTCTACAGTATATAGTTTTGTGGCATAATATTCTCCATCTTGTTCATTAAGAACTTTTAAAATTTTATGCTCTCCTCTTATTCTAAAATCAAGTATTTTACTTTCTGAATTACATATTTCTTGACCTAATTGTAGTGGTTGTAATTCTCTAAATTTTCTTTTAGAAATTGTAGTTACTTTCATATAAATCTCCCCTTAATTATTAATAAATTATAATTGAAATATTAAGATTTGGCAAATTTTCCTTATAAAAAGAAAAGAATTAGTTATTTTTTAAATGGTTAACTAATTCTTTATACTTAATGAATTCTTTATTAGTAGAATCAATACTTAAGATGTATAGTATTTTTCCATAAAGAGAATCTAGATATTTAGTTGGCTTATCTTTGTAATTTGTTTTAGATAGATGTTCTTTTAAACCAAATTTATTTATATAATAAATTTCTTGACGAATTTTATTGCGATATCTTGATGATGTTTGAATTTTTTTATTTACAATAATTCCTGTAACATTTTGTTGTTGAGAATTATTTATTATATGAATCTTTTTATTATTTATTTTTAGATTTAATTTGTATAACATTTTACGAACTTTGGTAATTATTTCACTAGGATTAAAGTCACCTGAAAATGTCATATCATCTGAATATCTTGTATATGAGATATCTCTTTGATTGCAATAATCTCCTATTTCCTCATCAAATTCTTTCATTACTAAGTTTGATATATACGATGATGTTGGAGCTCCTTGAGGAAGACGTGATTCATAAGTACATAAATATGTAAGAAGATGACCAATCGATTCAGGAAAATATGGTGTGCTAAAGCAATTTTGGTAAACTTCATAAAAGTTAATATTTTCAAAGAAATCAACAATATCAAGTTTTAAAATTATTTTTTTATTAAGGTGTGGATAAGCATTATCTTTTAAACTTATCCCTTTATGGTAAGCCTTAGCATACTTAGATATTTCTTTGTTATTTAAGATATTTTTTAGTATTTTTCTTTGAATACTTTTTAATAATGGTTTTGGAGCATAGATTGTTCTATATGAGCCATTATGTTTTTTTATTTTATAGACATTATAGTTGGATTCTATTCTATTACTTATGGCATAAAGAATTTTGATTTTTTTAGAATCTGGAATGTCTTTATCAATTAAATTTAGAGATAGTAAAAATTCATTACTTTGTTCTTTTGTAATTGGTAACATATACTATCTCCCTTCATGAGCAATACTTAAGATATTGTAATATGGAAATGGACTGGAGCGAAGCGCATCTACACGAAGTTGTAGAATAGTCCCTTGGAATATTACGATTTATATTTATGGTAACATTGATCTTTGGCGACTCGTCAAAGTTAGAATTATAAAATAATTCCAATCACTATTGCTCTTGGTTGTATTATAGCACTTTTAATTTATAAGTATACAAAAAAAGAAAAGATTTTATCTTTTCTTATATTTTAAAATGCGTGTTGTATTTATGATAGTAAGTAATGTTACTCCTGTATCAGCAAATACTGCTTGCCACATAGAAGAGATTCCTATTGCTGTTAGAGTTAAAACTAGTATTTTTACCCCAATAGCAAATAATAAGTTTTCTTTAATTATTTTATCTGTCTTTTTAGAGATATTTATAGCATCAATTATTTTATTTATATCATCATTTATTATGACAACATCTGATGCTTCTATTGCAGATGCACTACCTACACTACCCATACTTATACCGATATCCGCACGAGCAAGAGATGGAGCATCATTTATTCCGTCTCCGATAAAAGCTGTTTTATTTGGATTTGTTTTGATTTCTCGTTCTAATAAATTATATTTGTCTTCTGGAAGTAATTCATATTTTACTTTTTTAATATTAGTCTCTTTAGCAATAGAAGTAGCAATACTCTTTTCATCACCAGTAAACATCATAGTTTCGATATTCATTTTATTTAGTTTATTTATTGTTTCTTTGATACCTGGTTTTATGGAATCAGATAGTTCTAATTTAGCTATGATATCATTATCTACTTTAAGATATATTGAATTATCTTTGCACTGATATTTTACTAGAGATGCACTACCTATTAAGATTTTTTTGTTATCTATTTCATAAGATAAGCCTTTGCCTGATAGTTCTTTAAAGTTTTTAACATCATCTGTTTTTACTTTTTTATTAAATTTATCTTGGATAGATGATGCTAGTGGATGAGTTGAGAATGATTCTCCTTTTAGATAGTAGTTTATTATGTCTTTTTCTTTATAAGAATCATTTAAGATAACAAGATTAATATTATCGAATTTACCTGTTGTAATAGTGCCTGTTTTATCGAATATTATTTTATTTATATCTTTTAGACCATCAAGATAATCACTACCTTTTATTAGAATGCCATTTTTAGAAGCAGCTCCAATACCTGAGAAGTAACTTAATGGAACTGATATAGCTATGGCACAAGGACAAGATATAACTAAAAATGATAAGGCACGATATACTGCTTCTTTAAATGAAATATCTAAAAGAGTTGGAAAAGTTATCACTACTATGATTGCTAAAACGATAACTATTGGAGTATATATTTTAGCAGCATGAGAAACAAAGTTTTCCGTTTTAGCTTTACGATCTGTTGCATTTTCTACTAAGTCAAGTATACGTGAAACAGTACTATCTTCATATTTAGTAGTTACTATTACTTCTATTATGTCATCTAAGTTTATACTACCAGATAAAACTTCATCTTTAATTTTTACATATTTAGGTTTTGATTCACCATTTAAGGCGCTTGTATCTAGTGATGTTTCGCCTTTTTTAATGATACCATCTAAAGGAATTCTTTCTCCTTTACGGATAATGATTGTATCACCAATTTTTACTTCTGTTGGATTTACACTTCTTATTTCATTTTCCAATACTAAGTTAGCATATACTGGTTTAATATCCATAAGATTGGCAATAGATTTACGTGAGTTACTAACAGCTAAGTGTTCTAGAATTTCTCCTATTTGATATAAAATAATAACCATTAGACCTTCAGCTATATTGCCTGTGAAATAAGCTCCTATACAAGATATAGTTATTAGAAGATTCTCGTTAATTGTAAATGATTTAAATAATAATTTTATTGCTTTAATGAATATTTCATAAAGTAATATTATATAGGCTAGAATAACGATGATTTTGTTAATAATACCAAAGTCGCATAATGTACCAATTAATGTTAGGACTATACCAACTACTAATTTAATTGAATCGATAATAATTTCTTTCTTTGAGTCATTTTCTTCTTCTGGTTCTAGTAAAGTTACTTCTGGCTCTACTTCATTAACTTTTTTTGAAGCATATTTTTTTACATCTTTAAGGTCAGTTTCAAAAGATAAACTTAATTTAGAATAATTAACAATAACATTTTTTAGATTCTTGTCTTTTTCTAAGTATTCTTCTATTTCACGGGCACAATTAGCGCAATCAAGATCTTTTAAAATATACTTATACTTCGTCAATGTGTTCAACTCCCATCATAAATATTTTTTCAACATGATCATCATCAAGACTGTAGTATATAGTTTGACCATCTTTACGATATTTTACTAATTTAGATTGTTTTAAAATACGTAATTGATGTGATACAGCTGACTGACTTACATTTATTTGTTCTGATATATCATTGACACAAAGTTCATTGTGTAATAAAACATTTATTATTTTTACTCTGGTTGAATCACCAAATATTTTAAATAATTCAGATAAATCGATAACTTTATCTTCATTTAATAATTTCATAAATATTTCTCCTTTTATATATGAATATGTGTTCATATATTTATATTATATTTGAATATATGTTATTGGTCAAGAAAAAAGAATCTAATTATTTAGATTCTTTTCTAGTCTTTGTTAATCTTTTGTGATATAAAATCTCTTCTATATGAATTTGATGATAATTAGGATCAATAGCATTTAAATCATTATAATGCTCCATAAAAGGTATATTAAATGGTTGATAGCGACTCCCTGAATTGCTTATTTCAACACTAATATCATCTTTATTTAAATCTCTTTTTATTATTTCAATTAAAAATCTTTCTTTATCACGACTTCTAGATATTCTTAAAATATTCCCTTCACCATATGGTGCATCATCACTATGCCAAGTAATTGTATCTGAAGTATTAGAACATAAACATTCATATACAGGTTTTGTACTTAAATCTTCATTAAGATTTCTTGTTCTTTCATATAATTCTTTTCTTTCTTCAGCACTAAAGCATAATTCTTCTTCTAGTGGATCAACTGTATATATTTCACATTCATCTATTCTTCTAAATAAATTACTAAATATTAAAAATACTTCATAATTTTCCTTTGTAATTGTAAAGAAATGTCTTTCTGAATCATCTTTTACTTTAGATAGAATATTCCAATATAAATCCCCATTACCACCATACATTATATCTAAAGCACTTGTGGGAGTTTCTAATTTTATTGTTGTATATCCTTGTTCATATTCTATTTTGTTAAATTCCATAATTGCACCAACTTTCCAAGTAAGTATTATTATATATTAAAAATATAAACTTTAAAAGGTTTTATTTTTAAAAAATAAAAGAGCTTAGTTTTTAGCTCTTTATTAACTATAGTTTATGACTTTCTAATACTTCTTTTTGATAATTCTTATCTTCTTTGTAAAATCTTATATTATGCATTAGTAGACTTAAGTATTTTTTATTATCTTTCAAATAAAAGTATTCTTCATATTCTAACTCATCTATATCTCTTTCAACACTATGAAATTTCATTTTCTTTAATTTATCAGCTAATTTGTTTAAAAAATCTAGTTCTTGTTTACTATAAAATTGTTGTTGAAATATATGAATTTTAAATTTACTAGATTTTTTGAAAATTAATGATATTAAATCGTCAAAACTATGGGAATGAAAATGACTACGATTATTTTCTTTTTTCGTTCCACCAAATTGATAATATAAAGAATCATTAAATACTTCATCTAATGCATGATATATAGATTCGTATGCATTACCTGCTACTACATAATAATCATGATTATAGATATTAGAATGAATCTTTTTAGGAACTGATACTTTTTTATATTTTTCAAATACTTCTTTTGTGAATTTATACAAACGATATTCTTTAAGATTTTTTATAGTAAATTTATATTCAAAGATTTGATTGTTTGCTATTTTTAGTTTTTCATTAATTAGTTTATCTTGAAGATTTTTTATATATTTAAATTCTTCTTTACTATATTCTTTTTTATATTTATCTGGAATAGAAAAATTCTTTTTGTTTTTTATCAAGTTTTCTAGAACTTCACTAAGATTATGAACTTCATATGTTTTGTCATTTATATTAAAATGATATGTTAAATAAGCTCCTAAAAAATCTATAAAAAGTTTAGATAAATCTGTATATTCTTGATCTTTGTATATATAACAAGTATAATTTTTTTTCTTATTATAATAAAGATATGGTACTGTTATTCCTTTTAAATTTTTTTTCATATTATCACTTCTCTATAATAGTATTTTATCATTTTTCAGATTATTATAATAGTACTTTTATTTAATAAGATTGTTTGTTAAGCAATATGGAATAACTTCATTTTTTAAAGTATTAGATAGAATATCTGTTCCATAAGATGAATCATACCATAAAAATTTTTCTATTTCTTCAGACTCTGTTAAAGTTCCTTCTAAAGCTCCTTTATATTTATAAACATAGAAATGGATTTTTTTGTTTTGATCACTTGTTGCTATTTCATCAAAGTCCATTATTAATTCAAAATTACTTTCATCAAAAATAGCTTTTGAACCTAGTTCTTCATGGCATTCACGAATTGCCGCTTCTAATGGTGTTTCATTTTCTTCTACTCCACCACCTACCATTTGATATGTTGCTCTTTTACGAGGCTTATCAATTAAAATTTTATTGTCTTTAAAAAACATTGTTCCTACAACATTCATATATTCTCCTCCTTTATATTGCGGGGCTTCCTACTGGTCTTTTTTCATTTACTTCAAAATAAAGAATGAATATAGCTCCAACAACAATTAGAATACTTCCCGCTAATCTAATTAGATGAAGATTTGTATTATCATCATTTATATATTTAGACAATTCATATTGTTTGTAATTCCTATTAACATAATATAAATATATTAAGATAGAAATTGTAATCGTAAAGATAAAAATACTCTTAGATTCTTTTTCGGCATTTAAATCGTTTTTTATGATAAATTGTTCTTCTAAATTATCTCCATAAATACTTAGTGCAGCAGCAAATATAACTATCCACCATAATATTTTTTCAAATTCTAACTCTTCTATTTTATTGTTCATATAAAATTATATGAATATTTATTTTTACTAGAATTTATACTCCTCTTTTACATTTCCTTCTTCATCATATATTTTTGATGTAGCGTCAGCAATATAAAGAACTTGGAAATTAGGATTATCTAATGTATATCCTGCTTCTTCAGCCCAATCGAATTCGTTAATAATAGCTTTTTTAGCAGCAATATTTTCACTATCATCTATAAGTTTACAATTAATTCTAATCCATTCAGTTCCATCATATGCAACAATGCATACGTTATTATTTTGAGCAATTTGTTTTGATACTTCTTTAGTTTTACTAGTTAAAGCATATATTTTATTATCAAATAGAACTGGGTCACCAAATGGTCGACAGCTTGGTTTATCTCCGTTTATTGTTGTTACATAATTTACTTGTGTTCTTGTTTTTAAAAATTCAAATGTTTCTTTCATAAAATACTCTCCTATTTATTATCGTTTATAACACCATTTATTAAATTTAAATCAGATGGAACTATCCATTTAATATTGGCTTTTTTAAATATAGCAAGTGGTAAGATTGCCCCACTTCTAGCACCATCCATCCATTTTGGATTTTGTGGCATTAATCTATATAAGTCTTTCATTGTCATATTGTAGAATACTTTTTCTGTTCCTTTAATATAATCTTCTAAACTTACCATATACTTATGTATTCCATCTTCAAATAAAGTGTTTGGAACTAAATTAAATTCTGTTAATAATTCAAATCTTTCTTCTCCACCAGTGAATATAGCACAATCATAATCTGTATCAAAATTAATATTAGCTATTTTTTCATTTACAAAAGATGTCATATCTTCTACTGTATCGCCACTTGTTTCATCATTAACTTTAGCAAAATTATTTAACAAATCAGCGACACCTATGTTTAGATTTTCTGTTGCAATAATATTTATTCCTTTAAATGTAACTAATTCAGTAGTTTTACCACCCATATTAATAATTAAAACTTTTTTATCATTATAATTATTTTGCATAGCACGACCTAAGTAATAATTTTCTATTCCATGGGAAATGATATTAAAATGTAAATCATATTTATCATTAAATAGTTTAATTAATTCAGTCTTTTTTTCATAACAAAGGTTTCTGAAAATACCTGTTACAAAGATGTGTGTATTTTCATATTTAAGGTTATTTTTTGTTTTTAATTCTTCAAAATATGAACATAGTTCTTTTAAATTTTCAGGGCTTATACCTTTTTCACTATCAAAATTATTTTTAAAGTAAATTGAATGTTCTTCTATTAGTTTAAGTTCCTGCTCATATTCATAAACTTTTATAGTAGATGAACCTAAATCTATATAGTATTCTTTCATACTCTTACCTCCTCATATATAAGCTTATTATAATAAAAGAAGAAAAAAAACTCAACGATTTGAGTTCTAATCATAAGTTTTGATTAGTCTTTGACCATTTTCTAAAGTACCATTAAATGCAGAAGCTAAAACTTCTTCTAGTCCTTCAGTTTTAGATGAAACTAATGTTGTATTAACAAAAGATGTTAAAAATCCTGTGTTATCATTTAAATTAATTTGTAATTGTTCTCCTTCGACAAAGTCTAACCAATTTTTGACACTAAAAACTTGAGCAGTTTCACCATTGCTAAGAATTGCATGAGTGAATTTATATCTTGTATCAACAATGGATTGATTCCAAAAGGAAACACTTGGTTCGCCAACATATGGAGTTAGGTCGGTTATTACTCCTTCTTCTCCTCTAAAATATTCAGCTAATTCTTTTATATCTGTAACATTATTTACAAGAATCGTATCATAAGACGTTGTTACGATAGCACTTCCATCTGGTAATACTAATTGAAATTGTTCACAATTTGGAGCACTTTTTTCTTCTTCATCTTCATTTTCATCATCATTTAGTAGGAAATCTAAAGTACGACTTAAATCGCCAGAGTTATAATTTCTCTTAAAAGGATATTTATTTTCATTGTGACCTTTTTTGCCATCTGTATTATAGAAGTCTTGCCAACTTTTTAGTGGAATTATTGTAACATTACCATCTACTACTTTAAGAGCATATTTGAATTTTATTTCAGCATCAAATATATATTTATTATGAAATGTTGAGTCAGTATTTCCTTTGGAATAATCTAGAATTTTTATTCCAAACATAGAAGCAAGAGTACTAGCATTTATTTCTTTTGTTCCTCCATTAACTAAATTTAAAAATTTTGATGAAGTTAATAAGACATCTCCGGAAGGCAGTTTTACTTGAAGTTGTTCTCCTTCATAATCATTCCATTTATCTACTCTAAAAGATGCTGCACTATCAGCATTTGAAACTATACCATTTGTATATCCATAATTTAAATCTAGAAGTGTTCCATTGAAATAAATTGGTCTACTATAATCATATCCAGTTGTTAAATCATATACTTGCCCATTATTTATTAAAGTTTCGGCAACTTGATCTGCTTTAATGTCAGATTCAATATCATTAACTAAAATAGTTGAATATGCTGCACTTAAAATAGTCGGTCCGTTACTAATGTTAATCTGTATTTGCTCTCCCTCATAGTCACACCACTCATTAACAGGTAGAATTACAGCTGAATTATCTTTTAAAATTATCGCTTTATTAAAACCAAAATGAAAATCTAATAGATCATAATTGAATAGTTTGTAATCATTTTCAGATAAATCTGTTACATTACCATCACTTCCAACATAAGCAGAAGCAAAGTCACATGCTTTCATAGTACTCTTTTGGTCATTAATTAATTTTGTATTATAACTACATAAGTTTAAAGCTAAACCATTAGGACAAACAACTTGTAGTTGTTCACCTTCATAATCTTTCCAACCATCTACTGGTAAAATCAAAGCACGATTACCATTAAATACTACAGCTTTATTATAAGCCCATGTTCCATCAAAGAAGGCTTTATTATACAAAGATGTATTTTCATCTTCACGTGAATAGTCATAAACTTTACCATCTTCTGTAATTGAAGAGTTGGCAACTTCATTTATAGAATAAGTCTCGCTTCGACCATAAAAAGCATTAGTATCAAAACTTGATGTTAAAATTGCCATATTATCATCTGTAATAACTTGAAGTTGTTCACCTTCATAATCTAGCCAATTAGCAACGTCTAAAATTACTGATGTATCATCACCTAGAATAAGAGCTTTATCGAAACCATATTTTGTATCGACAATTGTCTTATTACATCCTGTTAATAAAGATGCTGTTAATATTCCACCTAATAATAAACTTGATACTCTTGTTCTTTTCTTTCGTCTGTTTAATTTTTTTATGTTCTCTGAATTAATTTTTATTATCATATTATCCACTCCTACAATAAAAGATATTATAAATATAAGCATTATATTTTGTCAATTAAGTATATTTTATATAAAGTCTAAATTCACGTAAATTATATTATTTCATAAGTACTTTAATTTATGATAAGATATTTGAAAGGAGGATTTTGAGATGAAAATATTTAATGAAGAAAAAGGTATTAAAAAAGTTTATGTACAATTAAATGATATAGCAAGATTAATGGATTTTGGAGAAGCTATCCCTGTAAGTATAATGAAAAGATTTTTTTATAATATATTCATTGTTAATGATGATAATCGATATAAATTTGAAGAATTTACTGAACCACATGAAATAGATTTCTTTAAAGAATTAGATTGGATTGTTAATTATAAAAAATATAGAGATATGTCAGAAAAGGAAATTATGGATCAAGGCTATGCATTGGGTGATGAAATGAATCAAGTTGCTAAAGAACATAATGATAGTGTTGGTAAGTTAACAGATGAAGAATTGGTAGCTTTAGAATTAAAACATGAAGCTTTAGAACACAAAATGCTTTCTATAAGAGATATATTATGGATAAAACAAGGACATTTAAGTGTACCAATTCCTGAAGTACCTGATGTAGATGGTTTTAGTCTAACTGGCGATAATGACGAATTTCCTTATGTTGCAAGACAAGGTTTAAATCCTGTACAATTTTTAATTAGTAGAAAAGATGGAAAAGATTTAAATCTTAGTGAAGTTATTCCAATGGGATTTTTACAATCTGCTCAAGCTTTATCAATTACTGAAAATACAAATAAAAATGAATTTTTTGGAGATTTTGAAAGTACTAACAAGTTAAGTGAAGACAAAAAGAGTCTTATTGTTACTAATAGAATAATTACACCAGAAGAAAGAGAAGAACAAGAAAAACAAGCAATTAGTGATAATGAGAAAATTTTAGGATGTCCTTCTAAAGATAGTAAAATGAGTTTGAGAAAAAGATTTAGCAATAAGTTGAAAGAATTATTTAATAAGTAAAAAATCAAATAGTAATTAACTATTTGATTTTTTTGTTAGTTTTTTTTGAGTTAAATAAACTTTTTCATACCAGTTTATAAATTCTTCATAAGCAGATGTATGATCATCGTGACGATTATTTCTTTCATTATCTGTCATTTCTGCTAATGTTTTGTCATGATTTTTAGGAATAAAAACATACCATAGTTTCGATTTTGCTTTTTGCATGTGGCATCCTCTTGGTTCATAAGTTATGGCTCCTTCACATAAACCGTAAAATGTATAAAATTCATTACCATCATAAAATGTTACGCAATCAAGAAAACATGCTTCTCTGTCTTGAACTCCATTCATTTTTTCTAAAAGCAGTTCGACATTCTCTGAAATTCCGCTGCGTTTAGCAAATGCGCCAGGATAACCAGGATTACCTGGATAGTTTTTTATATAAAAGCCAGAGTCAGCAACAAAGCAAGGTTTATTTAATAGTTTATAGGCTTCTTCTACTTTAGCTTTGGAGATTAATTCAATATCATTAATTTCTGGTTCTTCAAAATCGTATTTTAAAAATTCTACAGGTAAATTATGCTTAGCAAATTTTTCTTTTACTGAATAATATTTACCAAGATTACCTGTTACATAAGTTAGTGTCATTTTACATACTTCCTTTAAAATAATATAATTTTTTTACCATTGGTGAATAGTCAACTCTGGATAAGTCTTTGTTTGTACTTGTTGCGATAGATTTAGAAAGAAGCATTGATTGATATGTTAAATAAAAATCGTCAATTATGGAATCTTGATATCTGCTATCTATTTGGATAACTTCTTGATAATATTCTTGAAATAAAGATAGTAACTTTTGATCTAGTTCTGTATCTTTATTGAATATAATTACTGATGAATTATTGTGATATGATGTTGTGCTTCTTCCATGACAATATCCATATTTATCATGGACTATTGGAATAGCAACTCCCGACTCAGCTAGTGTAGACTCTAAGAATATTGAAGCTGTACTTGTATCATATCCCGATAATATTTCATATATTTTTGAAACTCTAGTTAAATACGCTTTCTTTGTAGCTAGAATTTCTCTTATTAGAGATAAATCATTATCAGCATAGTATGCAAGTAAAATGCTCATAGGCATTAAAGTTGCTGCTAGAGATATAAAACTATCTTCTGGTTCTATACTTGATATATATGTTATGTTATTTACGCCTTCTTTAATTTTTGTTGATAAAAGATATTTATTTAGTTCATTGTTAAATGATGTTTCAACACCAAAATTTGAACCACCATAACTACAAGCTAATACATTAGAATAGCCAGATAAGCTTTTGTAAATAATACTGCGTGGTTCGATTGATTCGACAATACAATTGTTTTTTTTGCTTATTACCTTACTAGCAAAATTACTAACAACATTTGAGCCTCCTACTCCAGTACATATTGTTGGAGTCTTAATGCTACTTAAAACATCTTTTATTCTTTCTAAATTAGTTTTAGTTAGAGTATCTAGAACTCTACTTTCTAATAAATTAAAATTATCATGCATATTTGCTCTCATAAAAAATACTTCCTTTCAAGTTCAATATATCACTTGAGTAGGAAGTATATGGTCTACTTATTAATTAATTTAGGTATTCATCAATTTCATCAATAGGAATATTCAAACTGCTTGCAATTAACTCTTTTGGGACTCCTTTTTCTAATAATGTACGTGTTAATTCTTTTTGGCCTTCTGCACGTCCTTCTGCACGTCCTTCTGCATGTCCTTCGACGAAGCCTTCTTCACG
>CAJTLN010000001.1:0-582946 GCA_910577505.1 uncultured Bacilli bacterium | reverse complement strand
TTAACTTATCCATATTATATTCAATTATTTCAAAGTTTTCAATATACTTATTACCATTTTTATCTATAACTTTATACATACGATATTCATCTTCATTTTCTTTTAATCCATATGATAAATCGATATGTAAGAATTTTGTTTTTAAATCATATTCTTCTCCTATCTTGATATGTCTTGTGTATACTGTTGCAAAATAACTAAAGTTTCTTACATTATAGTATTTCTTATAACTAGAATTTAATTCTATATGTAAATATTCTTTATCTACTTTAGCTAGAAAGTCTAGTATTTTTGTTTTCTCTCTAATATATTCTTTTGTTTGTTCTGTTTTAAGGAACTTAATTGATTCTACTTTTCTCTTTAATAATCTAGATAAGAATTCTTTTAATAGATATGGATCATCTTCATCTATGAAAACTGATTTGAAGACAATATCATACTTACTTGTATAAAATTTTGATTCTTTCATAAAACCTCCCTTCACTCTATATATTCTCCATAATTCAATTTCCTTCTTTTTTTGAATTTTTTTAAAATTTATATATTTTAGTAATTATTTTTATTTTATATTTTTACGATATTATTATAGAATACAAAAAAAGTTATTCTCATGGTAAAGAATAACTCTTATTAATTAAAAATTTTCATTTAGTAATTCATACTTTAAAATGCGACGTAATTCAAAATGTCTAATATCATTCTTTAATAAACAGAAAGCTGCTACATACCAACCATCTTGGAATAGAAACATTTCAGCTGGACATATTATCCTTTCATTTTCTCCCTTATTATATGAATAATAAAGAATTTTAACTTTTCTTTTTTCTTTAATAGCTCTTGTTAAGCAATTATATTTACTTAGTGTTTCATCTTTTAGATTTAATTCTTTGGCTTCAGCTTTACTACCTTTATATACCCCTTTGATTTTATCTTGTAACAACACTAATTTTTCTTTAGTATCTTTATTTTGCTCTTCTTCAATATATTTATATAATAATTCATAATCAGTCTTTTTAAATTTGCGAACAGGCATTCTTATAGATTGATTTAAAACATAACCACCATATGGTCCCATTATAGTATCAATATAAATACCAGCTTTTTCTAAATCATCTTTATAAGAACGAATCATCCTTTCAGTTACCTCAAGAATTTCTGATAGTTCCTTAATACTATATTTTTTACCGCTATTTAGAAGTTGTAACATAGTTAAAACATTGGATACCTTAGACATATAATCACCTGTTCTTTGTATTATACAATAAAATTATTATTTTTATTTAATAATTTCTTTAATATTTTCTAAATTATCAACAGGTATTTCATATTCACATTTATTAAACATATCTTTTATTTTAAATACTTTATTAGTAACCTCATCTTCACCTAAGATGATTACAAATGGAATATTTTCTTTATTACAATAATCTAGACTCTTTTTAATTTTTTTATTGGTCATTTCGATATCTACTTTATATCCTAATTCTCTTATCTTATTAGCTAGAGATAAAGAATATCTTTCTGTTCCAAGAGGAATTATGTATAAATCAATAGCATTTGTATTAGCTAAATCTTCACGATTTTTTAATAATTCAAATATTGATGTAAGACCAAAACTTATTCCAACAGCTGGATATATTTCGCCATCTGAAATAAATTCGGTAATCATTTTGTCGTATCTACCACCGCCACCAATAGAACCTGTTAGTTTCCCATTAGCTTCATATACTTCAAAAACATTTCCTGTATAATAATCTTGTCCGCGAGCTAGAGATGATGTAAAGACACAATAATCTTTAAGATTTAATTCTTTTATGTAATCTTCTAAATTATTAAGTTCTTCTAGACCTATTTTAAGTTCTTCATTAGTTGTATCTTTGAATTTCTTATTTAGTTCAACTAGTGAAAGCTTAAAATATTCTAATAAATTATTAACATCTTTTTCGGCTAAATCAAATTTATATAATTCTTCTTTGAAATCATTTTCTGATAATTTATCTATTTTATCAACAATTGTAATTACATTAGATATTAATTCTTCTTTTACATTACATTCTTTTATTAGTCCTCGCATTAAGTTTCTTGAATTATATTTTATTTTTATTTCTATATCAAGTTTAGTAAAAGCGCTAACATATAAACTTAATAATTCTGCTTCTATCATTTGATTTGATAAACCTACAACATCTACATCACATTGTGTGAATTCTCTATCACGGCCTACTTTTACTGGTCCATCTCTAAATACTTTATTTATTTCATACCTTTTGAATGGTAATTTTAATTCATTTTTATTTAAAGCAATGAATTTAGCAAATGGTACTGTTAAGTCATAACGAAGACCTAAACTTCTGTTACCTTGATCTTTTAATTTATATATTTCATTTAATATATCATTATTTTCATCATATTTACCAGCTAACATATCAAAGTAGCAAAGAATTGGAGTTTCAATTGGTAAATATCCATATTCTTCAAAAGTACTCTTTAGTATGCTATTAATATAATTTCTAATTTTTTGTTCTTTAGGTAAAAAATCATAACCACCTTTTACATTTTGTATTTTCATATTATTTACACTCTCTTTCTTCTATTGTTTTTATTGCTTTGGTTAGTGCTTCTTTTGGAGTCTTAGCACTTAGACATTTTAATCTTTCACGATCATCGATGTATTTATTTGATAATTTTCTTGCCCAACCACCAAATTTATCAACAGTTATAATAGGAATATTTGCTTGGTATGCAATAGCCATTTCGGTTAAAGTACCAGATCCACCACTTATAGCTATGATAACGTCACATGATAAAATCAAAGTAAATTCTCTTCCTCCACCTAATTCTAAACCGCATGGAATTAAGACAGTCGGTCTAAAATCACCATAAATATTTCCTTCTTTTCCATAGGTAATTCCAACAGTTATACCGCCATTCTTACTTGATTCAATAGCTGCATTTGTTGATAATGAACTATATTCTTTTTCGGCTCCATATACTAAAATATTGCCACTCTCAGCAATTAAACGCCCTAACTCTTTGGCGAAATCTTCTGCTTCTTTACAGTAGTTTAGGTCAGCAGCTGACCCCATAATTCCGATTTGTAATTTTCTCATATTCTTTTCCACTCCTTTTTTAATGTTTTTATAACTCCGTCATATTCATTGGTATTTGCAATTTTTTCTGGTAAGTCTTTAATTAAAATTTTTCTTTTTGATAATCTTTCTATCTCTTCCCAAAGTATAATACTTCTAGCTAAACAATTCTTAGAAAAGGTTATTTGATCTTTTTGGGGAATTGATGCACGGGCAACGGGATCACCATAGGGAATAAAATAAGGAGCTTTATAAATTGTTTTATCAATTCCGATAGTTGAAATACCTGATCCTGCAATACCAAAGTAGAAATCTCTTTCACATATTTGATCTATTACTTGTTCACTCATTAAATATCCACATTTAAGTCCTAGTGGTAAAATTTCATTAAATAACTGATACGAAGAACTAGTTGATATTGCACTCCTTATTCCAATAACTTCAATGTTCTGTTCTTTGAAAAGATTGATAACGGTACGTAATACAGAACCGCTAAAAACAACATCATCTGCTAGAATAATATTTTTTATTCCTCTATCTAAAAGATATTTAGATATACTTTGTATTTGTAGTGTAACTGAATTAAAGGTATTTGTACCATTTCTCGAGACTAATTCTTTAGAACCATCTAATCTAGTACAATCTAGAAATAAAATGTTTTCATTATCAATACTTAAATATATTTTATCTAGAGAAACAATGGGGATACACCATATAAACATCTCTTAAAGAACTATTAAGTCCTTCTAGCATTTGTTCTTCTGTAATAATAGTCACTTTATTATTAAAAATACTTTTTGTTTCTTTTAAAAAGTCTTCTCTTAAATAACTTATTGTATTTTGATTTGGTAATATTAAACCATTTTCTTGGTAATTAAAATTTAAAGCATTATTGCCATCTAGAATAATCTTGATATCATCACTAAAAACTATTCCTTCATTTATTGTTTTCATATAATAATCCTCTTTCTTATTTTTAATTATAAAAAAGCTATACAGCATAGTACCTGTATAGCTTTAAGTAATATATCTTAAGTAAATACAAGCACCACAAATAGCACTTGTACCTACAACAATTTTAATGTCGTATTAACAAGTGCAGATTATTATGATGATGTAATTTACTTATTATCGTTTTTAACATAGTAATCTCCCTTTCGTGATTTTATAATAATACGAAATTTTAAATTTGTCAAAAATATTTTAATAAAATAAAAAATACTATAAGCGCTTATAGTATTTTTGTTTATATTAAATTTAGTTTTATGCTAAATTATTTAATGTTTGAACATTTCTTGCTTGGAAACCTTTGTCTGTTTCGATTAAATCAAAATATACATTGTCTCCTTGATTTAAGGTTTTATAACCATCATGTAGGATTGCTGAATAGTGTACGAAGATGTCTTCGTTTTCTTTATATTCAATAAATCCATACCCTTTCTCGTTATTAAACCATTTTACTTTACTTTCCATTTTAATTCTTCCTTTCTTCTATGATTAGATTATTACATATCCATTTGTCGGAAAATGTCGAATTTTGGAAAATAGTAATTTTTTTTCAAATTTTATGAATTTAGAATCCATTCTATTATCATTTTCTTGATTTCAAAGTATTCTTTTTCTTCAAATTGCATATTGGCAATACAAAATCTTTTATTTGCTATATGGGAACAAAACATACATTCATATAAATTAAAGCAGTCTTGAATAAAAAATGAATTACTTATTTTATTTGAGCATATAACATTATAAGAATTACTACAATCTTTTGAATCGTCTGTTCTAATACAAAAGGCAGTAGTATTAGATCTTTGAGAAGCAATTAAATATTCACTATTAACGCAAGAATCACAAAATACAATATTTTTACAATTATTACAATCTGTTGAACGATACACATTTTGGCAACTATAAATAGTATCACTTTTAGCAACATTTATAGAATCATATACTCTCTCTGTAGTTGTTAAGTTTATACTATTCCAAATGTTTATTAAATCTTGTAAATTGTTAATTTCTTGACGATTTAGCATCCATCCTACAGAAGTATCTCTTTTTTCCATATTTTCTAAAGTAATAAATCTGCCACTACTGATTGAATCGGCCCAGGTTTCTTCATTAGTGGTTGAATCAAGTACTTGTTTAGGAAGCTTTATATCAAAAGCAAACTTTTCTAGTACTTCATCTATCTTGTAAGGACAGTTCAGTTCAAAAACATTTTTAAATATTTTATTAATTATGTCCATTGCTTTGTTATCATTCATATTAATTTACCTTTCTATTTGTTGAATTTAATTTTAAAATATCATTTAAATTTATATTATTAGTTATTGTAAAGTTTGTTTTAGAAGTTTTATTTTCTATTTTTGGTATAGATGGTTTAATAGCTATTTCCTTTGTAGTTCGCGGAATACTTGTAAAATTTATAGTACTGGCTTTAAATGATGGAATTAAAATATCATTATTACTTACTCTTACAACACACTCACGATTATTTAAATTACTTAAAAGTTTTATTTTTGTTTCTTTTGTGTCATCAATTGGTATTTTTATATCTAAATTATCAACAAGTAAGTTAGCATCCATTCTGGAAACTCTAAATATATAATAATTTATAATGTTAGCAAAGATAGCTTCTTTTAGCTTATTTGATATTTGGTTAAAATATTGTCCTGCTAAAATTAAAGATAAATTATACTTACGAGCTTCTGATAAAAAACGACAAAGAATAGGATTTTCTACTACTGCTACTTCATCTATAATAAAGATAATATGTTCATTTATTTGCTGACTCTGGATGATTGTTAATAACTGTTGCATGATAAGACCAGAAATAGTTTTAGTTACTTTATCTCCTAGAATAGTACGATTTAAAGAAAATAAAGTTAAGTAATTATTTTTTATAGAATCACTTAAAGTATTATGGATATTTGTTTCATTAAATACTGGTAACATTTCCATTTCATCTATGAAAGCAATAATTGGAGAGATTGCTTCGCCATAAGACTTAGTTTTTAAGTCATTAAAGTCCTGTAAAAAGAAATCAATAATACTTACTGGTACAATTCTTTTTAAATCTCTTATTAATTGATTACGATATTCTAAATCTAATATGACTTTTTTTAAGTTAGTAAAATTAAAAGATTTATTAGTTAATAAAAGATATATAGCATGTCTTAGTACTCTTTCTAATTTAGAATTATATTGATCACTTATTAATGATTTAAATAGTTCTAAAGTAAGTTCAGTGGATGCTACTAAATCTTTACTAGTTGATGCAAATAAATCAATACTATCTTCTAATGTTTTAAAGTCTATAGTTGAACCTAAGCCACCAATGTCTGATTCTATAGCAGCATGTGGATCAATCATTACTACTTTATAATTACCTTTATTGTTATTTTTTATGTTATTAATAAGAAGACTTAAAAATTTAGATTTGCCACAACCAGATGAACCTAAGACTAGTGAATGCTTGGCAAAGTCGAAACTTTTTTCTGTAATATAGAAATCTGTTTCAAAATATGGAAATGTATCAACTTTTAGCAAACTATTTGGTTCATCAGTTTTTAACATATGTAGAGCTTTGTTTATATCTAAATATTTAGGAACACTTTTATATGAGAATCTTTTATTACTTTCATAATCAACACTTAAAACGTTAGCAGGAAGACCAAAAATCATCTTGGTTTTTAATAATTTACTTTTATAATCAATGTATAGATTTACATTGGATATAAATTTATCTTCTGTTAATTTGCGAAATGTAATGTTTACATATTTTAAATTACCAATATTTTTAATTTCACAATAATTAATAATATCAAATAAGTTACTTCCTATTGGAAAGTATGATGGTAATGTTGTGTAGTGTTCTGGTATGATAATTTTTTCTGTTCCTTTTAAAAGATATGAATTTAAATTATTTATTGATGGTGGTAATTTACATTTAGTATTTATAAAATATCTTATTTTATTTGAATCTATTGTAATAGTTATACTCCATTTACTAAGTAATCCATTATAAGTTGAAATTATGTTTATTAGTTTTAACCATTCCTCTTTCATAATAAATTTTTTTGTTAAATAGATTTCTGATGAATAACCCCTAAACTTCATCACAATCATCTCCTTGAAAGGTAATATAACAGAAAAGCAATAAAAAAAACTGACATTTTTGTTACCAGTTTTGTCAGTTTAATTAATTGGTACAAGAAAGTCAGTTACATTATCATGATAATATTCTAATTCTGGAAGTTGCGATAAATTGTATTTACAACTTGGTAAAAATTCAAGATAAAATTGTTGAGACATATCATGAATATCTTTGGCTTCTTGAGAGTTTATTCTAAATAATAACCATTTACTTTTAGGTATTACAACACGCTTTAATTCGGGAATCTCTTTATTATATAAAACCCAGTAAGCATTTGTTTTTTCATGGCATTCTTCAATGCTTTCTTCATAAGTTACCATACCATATGTTATTTCACCATATTTGCTAATATTTTTTTGTTCAACTTCTGCAAAGAATCTTGGAGCATCGTTTTCGATGTGATCATTATCGGTCTTAATATAAGTTCCATAAAGAATTAATTCATCTAATTCTACTATTTCATAACTTATTGGTTCTTTAATCTCATTCTTTTCTTCAAATATAATACGAGGGAATATTTTAAGTTTATTCTCTTTTGTTATTTGACTAGGTTTTATACCATGAAATTGTTCAAAAGCACGCGAAAATGATGTTGCATTATCATAACAATATTTAATTGCAATATCCATAACTTTTAATGATGGATTGTTACATAAGTCTTCGCCTGATACAGAAAGACGACGTTTGCGAATATAATCTGATAAAGAGATATTAGTTAGTAAAGAAAATATTCTTTGCATAGTATAAGAATTAACTCCTAACATACGAGCTAATATTTCATAATCAATTTTTTCTTCTAAATGGCTATCGATATATTCTGTAATTTCATTTAGAGCTTTATAAATATTCATAGTAATCACCTATTAGAATTATATCATATTTGTTGATAGTACTTTTCATTTATTGATGTTATAATTTTTATGGGTGATAAAATGATAAATAAAGAATTAAAAAATTATATTGATAATTATGTTTTAACAACATACAAAGATAATATTGGTGGCCATGGGTGTGACCATATTAGACAAGTTATTGATAGAAGCTTAGAAATTGTAAAAGAATTTAAATTAGAGGTTAATCTAGATATGGTTTATACAATTGCTGCTTTTCACGATATTTCTTATAAAGAAAATCCAGATAGACATGAAGAATTATCTGCTCTTTACTTTATGAATGATGAAAGTATTAAGAATTTCTTTACTGAAGAAGAAAGACAAATTATATATGAAGCAATAATTGATCATCGTGCTAGTTTAGAATATGAGGCAAGAAGTGTTTATGGTAAAATTGTCTCTTCAGCTGATAGAGAGATTTCTGCTGATAATATGTTAAAAAGATCATATACATTTCAAAGAGATAAACATAGTCAAGAAAATCCTACACAAGATGAAATTATTGAATATTCATATAAGAAGTTATCTTCTAAATATGGCAAAGGTGGATATGCAAAAATGTATTATCCTGATAAAAAGTATTTAGAGTTTTTAAATGATATGCAAAGTTTAATTGAAGATAAGAATAAATTTATTGAAAGAGAAAAAGAACTTGCTAAGAATTTATAATTATTTAATGTTATAATTAAGATAATAAGGAGTTGATAGTATGAATATTAATTATTCAGATCAAGAAGTTATTAAAGGAAGGAAGTCGATATTTTTAGCTGGTCCTACGCCAAGAGGAGAAAATGCTAAATCTTGGAGAACAGAAGCTTGTGAAATACTAGAAGAATTTGGATTTGATGGAGTTGTTTATGTCCCTGAATATTCAACTTGGAAACCTAAAGAAGATTATGTTGATCAAGCGATGTGGGAACGTGTTGGTTTAACTGAAGCTACAGTTATATTATTTTGGATACCTAGAAGTTTACCAGATATGGCAGGATTTACAACGAATGTTGAATTCGGTTATTGGTTACACTCTAATAAGGTAATATATGGTAGACCTGATGGTGCGCCTAAAACTAAATATTTAGATTGGTTATATGAATTAGATTATAATAAGAAACCATTTAATGATTTAAAAGAGTTATTAAAAGAAGCTATTAAGGAAGCTAATAAAAATAGATGATTATCTTTTTAGATAATCATCTTTATTTGTTTTCTGGATACATTAATTTCTTTGGTAATATATTGTCTAATGTATCTAGAGAAATGATATTTTTATCTACTCTATATATTAATATTTCCCCAGAATTTATTTTGCCTAATAGATATGTTATAAATCGATTATATTCATCTTCAGTTAATATTAGTGATAAATCGCTTAATGCATCTTTATTTAAAAGTCTTATTTTTGAACTATAGATAATTGTATTTATAAAAGATCTTTTTAATTCATTAGATATTAATGCTCCTCTAGTAGTTTTTATTAATGAAGAGATTATGTCTCTTGTATTAATTGATTCTAATGATATAGATTTTTCTTTCATAAGTAATTCAAGAAATTTATCAATATCACCATTGAACAAAGAATATTCAGAGTTTTCAAATTGGTGAATAGCTTCTCCTACTTTTCCTGCTATTACGTTCATATGAACTGTATCAGTATATAAATCATAATATGGATTGATAAATGACTGTATTTGGGATTTTTCACTATCAGGATTTTTTTCTTTTTTTAATAAATCAAGAAATTGACTCATTAAATTAGGATTATTTAGTCCTAGAGCTAGTGAGTTTCTTAAAATTACTGGTGTTCCATACATATCTGTATCTTCATAATCTAAATTAATATTTTGAGATAATAAATAACTATATGTACTTTCTGATAATGAGAAGAAACCAACGAAATTTAATAAAGTTTTCTCATATATATTGTCTATATTATTTAATTTTTTTTGATATTTTAAATAGTATATGAATAATTGACAGGCTAATGTTCTTTGTTCATTATATTCAGTACAATATTGTGTTACAAAATCTTGAAGTATTGTAAAAAATACGTCATTTATATTTTCATTTTTAATTATATTTTTAAACTTTTGAGATTCTGTTATGCTATTAATATCTATCTTTTTCATTGTTATCCCTCTATTTGAAAATTATTATATACTAATTCTTCTTTTTATTCATCTTTTTTCTTCGTTAATTTTTTTACTGGTCCGCCATAGATATATTCGTCAGTACTTTTTTTATCTATGCTATTTATCAACCTAATAGAACAATTCTCCATATTAGGTTCGGCATTAAACCACTCTGGAGAATGATGAAACCAATTCATTACTATAGTACGAATAGTAGTTCCGTGTGAGACAATAAATAATGGATCAGCATCATCACGGAATATAGTTTCTAGGAATTGTTTAGTTCTTAGTGCTACATCATATGGACTTTCTCCTTGTGGCATTTTTGCATAAAACTTGCCATCATTTTGATAATATTTGTCATAAAAAGCAAACTCTTCTGGATATAATTTTTTTATTAATTCTATTTCTTTATCACTGAATAAGCCATAGCGTTGTTCAATTAATGTTATATCTTCTTTTATATCAGTTATGCCTAAATAGGAATTTATGATACTAGCAGTTTGTCTTGTTCTCTCGTAAGGACTTATCCACAAAGTGGCTTTTGATATGTCTATTTGATGTTCATCTAGGTACGATTTTAAGAATGAGCCTGCTTTAGAAGCTTGCTTACAGCCATGTTCTGATAGATATACTTTATGGTCAGGTAGTCCTAATGAATAGTTTTCTTTTGTGTTTTGAATAGACTCACCATGTCTTATTAAGAATAATTTCATATATATTTTTCTCCTTTATAGTTCAAACTAATAAGATTTAACTAATTTTATTCTAACATAAAATAGTATTAATAAAAAAGTTCTTTAAAAGAACTTCTATTTATCTGTAATAAGTTGATATTCATCTTCATAAATAATATTTCTTATATTAGTAATGATACTAAATTCTATTTTAGTTTCATCTAAGTATTCTTTTATAATCGGAAGAACATCCTGCTTAAACCTTTTATAGCCTTTTTCTGTAAAATAAGATTTATTATTTTCAGCATATGAAGGAGGCTTTGGTAACCAATTTATTTTAGGAGAGGATAAAAAGCTTTGCCATATTTCTTTTGAGACATTATTTTTTAATTCATTGTATATTCCTTTGCCTAAGTATGTTACACGATAATAGCTTTTCATTAATTCACTTCCTTTTACAAGCTTATTTTAGTATAAAAGATAAATTAAAATTCGAATAAATTATTTAATTTCTTTATTGGATTTATTTGATAATTCATATCTACTTTTATCAAACATTCCCCATGGAGCCCATTTTTTTCCTTCAGTATGACCAGAAATAGCAAAATGTGTAAAACCACTACTAGTTAAATCATCTTCATTTTTTTCTAGTTTTTTTAAAACTTCTATTATTATATTTTTCCAAATAAAGTCTGGTATAGGTTTATAGTCTATTGGAATATATTTGCTGAATATTTCTTCATTTAAACCAATTGTCTTAAGAAAATTCACACGTTCTTCTCTTGTTTTTATGTAGTCTTCTTGGCTAACCATATAAGTTTGATACTGCTTAAAATTTTCAATAGTTACTTTTCTTAAATCAAACCATGGTATATAGTACCTTTCATGAGTGCAGATACTTTTAGATACTTCACGGCCGTCAAATCCTTGACCAACTGCATCAATATAAATACTTTCTCCAACGTCTATTCCTAATTAAATACCAGCATACCTTTCATATCTTTCAGTAGGTTCCGATTCAATATTAAAAAGAACTAAAACACCATCTTCATCAATTTCTTTTACCCTTACTATTGTTTCATAAAAACCATTACTCTTACCAGCATTTTCAATACTCATTATTGGCTTTTTACCTTTTATCGTATCAACTCTATTTTGTTTAAATGAATCGAAAAAGTCTTTATTTTCTTGATATTCTTTGATATTCTCAACAATAGTTAAATCTTTTACAGGACTTATATTGGGAAAAAAATCTATTAAATTAATCATATCACTGGTACGATAATAGTTTTTCATTTTCTCTTTGTCTGTGTACTCATTAATTCTAAGCATGATATTATCTCCTTTTAATAACTTGTTCTTAACTCGTAGATAATTATTTTCTCCTTTTTTATTCCTAAATTAATATTAAATAAGGAGAATTCAATAATTACATCTTTTAAGTTATTAGTTATTATATAATCATATAGTTCATTAAAGCAAGGTATTTTGTTTAATGTATTATTATCAAAAATGTCAGTTTTAATATTAAAATCTGGATTGTATAGAGCATCTCTTACAGAATAATCTTTATTAGTAGATATAGTTGCATATATTTCATTATTACTTAGTATTTCTATCTCTCCTACTAAAAGTTGATTATTGGAATAGTTTGCCGAACTTACATTAATGGTAAATAATTCATAATCGATTACTTCTTTTAATACTTCATCTTTAGGAACTTTAAATTTAAACAAACCACTAGGTGAAGATTTATCTCTAATAGCATAAAGTATAGCTGGATAATCTTTTAAGAATTCTTTTACTTTAGATTCTTCATTTTTTTTAAAAGTCTTCTCTGGAAATTTATTTAAATTTAATTCTTTTATTTTTTCTATACTTTCTAATTTATTATTTATCTTCATACTTTCACCTGTAATTAATATAACATTTTTTACAATAAAAAGATTAGTTAATTATTTGTTTAACTAATCTTTTTTAGAACAAATTGGTCTTGTACTTGTTGTTCTTCAAATAATATAATAGATTTATCATAGGGATTGAAATATTCAATATGAGCTCTTGGAACTTCATAAAATTTATCTAAATATATTTTTAAATTCTTCTTTTCTGTTTTAAAAAACATTACTTTTTCTAGAAATAAATATAATCTAATACGTTCAAATGGACCTTTGACATTTCCAAGATTAATTAACTGTTCATTAGCAAATTCCATTTTTCTTTCAAACATAGCTGACTTATCATTTGTTGGCATTTTATAAATTGCTGCTGCCATATTACGATTAGACATGACAGTATGTAATTTTTCAAAATAACTGCTTAGGCTTTTATCTATTCCTAAAGATTGATCCATTTCATCAATGTAATCACTTGGTAAAGAGATTAAGTTTGGAAAGTTATTGTTTAATGTCTTATAGTGAGGAATAGAACCGAATTCACTTGTTTTTAAACCATATTGGTTATTGAATAAATCATTTAATGGATCAATGAAATACCAACCATGATCTCCTTCAACAACAATGGCAAATAATGGAATTTTAGCACTATTAGCTGCTATTTTTATTGCAGTTATCCCAAACGAGTTAAATAAATTGACAAAATAATCAGAAATTGTACTACATACAATATCTAACCCTCTATTTATAAATCCTTGTTGATATTGTCTATATTTTTCTTCATCTGATGCTAAAAAGTATTTTAAATCCCTTTTAAAGAAAGGAGCTAAATTAACATATAAATATCTAATTATATAATCTTTTGGCCACGATAAATTAACTTTACTTATTATTTTTTGCATTTCTTCATTCATATACAACTTCCCCTTTTTACGGAAGCTATTTTATCATTAATGATTTTTTTAAGCAAATTTACGTTAAAGTTTTAATTATATATAAAATTAGTAATTTATAAATTGATAAAATAAATATTATCATATATAATATATTTCCAATGAAGGAGAGATTTCGTGATGATTAAAAATCTAAAAATATATAATAAACCTAAAAATAAAATGAAATTATGTGCATTATCTTTAGCTAGCGTTTTACTAGTTGGAGGACTTTCTGGATGTGGGAATGATAATATTCCAAATGTAGTTTATGGGGAGGACTTTAAAATTGAATCAGTAGTTTCACAAACATTTGAACCTGGTGAACATATTATTTCTATTCCAATTAATGATCCAACTGATAATGTAATGCAACATACTTTTTATCCTGGATATAAATGTGTAGGAATGGGAACTTCATCTTATGGTGATTTTGAATTTTTTGCTGGAGCTTGTCTTTTATATGTAAATGATACAGAGGTTGTATGTAATTCTCTAGACGGAAAAACTTTTACAAGTTTTGGTACTCCAGTTAATTACGAGAAATATGAAAATACTATAGCAAAAAATGGTGAAAGAACTTTTGGAATTGGAGAACATATTATATCTATACCTATTCCAGATCCAACTGACGATATTGTTCAATATCAAGCATTTGAAGGATATGAAGCAATAGATATAGCAACAGCAGCTTATGGGGATTTTGATTTTTTCGCTGGAGCTGCAATACTTTATGTAAATACAGTACCAGTAAAATGTACACCTACTCATGGTAGTAATGGTAATTATCTATATTTAACATTTGGTACTCCTATTGAGCCTGAAAAAACATTAAATAAAACATTAGAAAATTAAAAAGACATGAAATTAGATCATGTCTTTTTTTATACTTAAATTAATTTTATTTTATTATTTGGGCTTTTCCTTGAAAAAGATATTCTTTTCTTAATATAAGTTGTCTTTCACTTGGTTTCCAATAACTTTTTGATTGTTCGATTTGTCTATCAAGCATTAGATTTTCATCAGGAAATAGAGTATCACTACTTTTAAATAAATTACCTGATATTTCTAGTAAATACGTTTCAAAACAGTTGTCTCCTACACATTTTTTCCAATAATCTAAATCATCTTTATCAGTTAAGTAAATAGAATGGAATCTTTGAGGAGCTCCTGGATTATATAATCTTCTTCCCTCTTCTAAAGCTTGCTCTCTTCTTAATACTTTAAGTCTATTAAGAATTATTTTTTCTTCTTTGCTTAGCATTTCTTTAAAAAGCATTTCTTCAATCATGGCAATTATAAAATCTATGTCATAATTACTACCATATCTTTCTTTTAACTCATTCATGAGCTAAAAGTTTTGCAAAGTAAACTGATTGAAAGTTATTGTCTACAATAATGTTACTACTTGTCTTCCATAAATTATCCATATTATATTTACGATGAATATGATATAATCTTTTATTTTCTACTTCCATGTAATCACCCTTATTATTTATTAGAAACTATTACCTTACCATCTAAATTACAGATATAGCAATCAGGTAGCTGATGTTTTATATAATTTAATGCTTCTTTATCATTTTCTAGTTTACGCCCAACAAATATACCTTCTATTAAAGAAGATGGTAATCCAAATATAATTGCTGATTCACGATCTGTTGATGATGATGTTCTGTTAAATCTTTCATTTAAAAATTTTTCATAATATCTATAATCAAGAAAAGGTTTTAATATTTTAGCATCTAAATTTGTATTCCAAACATCAGCTTTGCATAGTTCCTTAGCATAAGAGCTTTCCATATTTAAAATAAAAGCAATTTGTCTTTTTTCTGCAACTAAACTTGGAATAAATGAGACTTCTTTAGTCTTATCTCCCCAATATGTCCATATTTTATCATTATTGTTAATTTTTTCAGTAAATTCATCAAATTTATGATATGGAATTAATTCACTTATTTGCTTAGATTCGGGACCACGACCTATTGTATATGTTATTGTAAAGCCACTATATAAATTTATGTAATCTTTAAGTGAACAATCTTCTTTTATATTCCACATTCCTACACTATTACAGATTTTATTTGGTCTTGGTTCATTTGTGAAATCCGTGGAAATAAAACCATTTTTAATAGTATAGTCAAAATTTTCTAAATATCCAAAAATTCCATGAATAAATGTACCTTTTTTTAGAATAACATTATCATTTAGATTGTACTTAGTTTTATTAATATTCGATTTATTTTCATAAAATAATTCAATTTGATTTAATACTAAATCAAGAGATTCTCCTGTAAATGTGTTTTGGGCATATTCTAGATATTTTTCTTTCATATTTACGCCTCTTTTCTTTTTAGGTTATATTATATCAAAATATTATGTCAAAATTAACATTTATTTTTTAGTATAAAAAAAACCCGCATTTACGGGGAATATTACATATTGGTGCCTGTGGTGGGACTCGAACCCACACGTTATTGCTAACACTGGATTTTGAGTCCAGCGCGTCTACCAATTCCGCCACACAGGCATTACATGTTTAATTATAACATAAATTTTATAAAATTAAATAGAAAATATCTGAAATTAATCAGATATTTTATTTAATGTAACCAGTATCCTTCAATCTTTGTTTAAGGGTATCTTTACTTACAGATCCACTAAGGCGAAGTGAGGTGTCTTGTTCTACACCATTAAATATAAAAACAGTTGTTGGAGTTCCACTTACTTTAGAAATCTTATATACTCTTTGTCTAGCTTCTTGAGATAATGGTTGTATATCAATTTCATAAGCAATTTGTGCTGTTTCTTCTAAAACAGTTTCTAATGTAGGTTTATATGATATACAATGTCCACATGTTGTTTGAGTAATAACTAAAATGAATGTTTCTTTATTGTTTACTTTTTCTTCTAATTCTTCTACTGATAATTTAATAAGACGATTGTCTTTAGATTCATTTTTTGTACTGTAATCAACATTTTGATTTTTTTCACTTTTTAAACTATCTAGTTCTTCTTTTAATTTAGTAATTTCTTCTTTATAGTCATTATTTCTTTTATAAAAGTTTAATGTAAAACAAAAAATAACTAAAATAATTACTATTAAAATGCCAATGATAATTTTATTGTTAATTTTCATATTCATATAATTCACTCTATTCTACAACTTCTATGTCTAATAATCGAACTAATTCAATTGCTTGAATGGTATTTACTTTCATACCTTTTAAACAATCATTGCTTAATTTTATCCCACTAATATTAGAAGAGCTAAAGTCTATTCCAAATAATGGAGTTTGAATAAATTCGCTCTTATTAAAATTCACATTATCAAAAAATGTTTTAGATAATTCGACATTATAAAAGGTAGCTTCGGTAAAATCAGAATTTTCTACTTTTAATTCTTTTGTTTTTGTATCTATAATACTTAGATATTTGCAAATAGAACTTTCTAGATTTAATTTTGTAATATGGCAATTAATTATACTTGTACCTAAAATTTTACAATTTTTAAAAGAAGTTTCTCTAAAACTACAATCAGTAAATTTAGTATTTGATAAATCACAATTTATAAATATCACTTTATCAAAAAATACATTATTATAATCTGATTCGCTTAGATTGCATTTTTCAAAAGATGTGGTTGCAATTGTTTTATTTATTATATTTTGTTCATTAATTGTTTCATTAATAAAGGATTCACTATATATGTCTTCGTCTTCTGCAATAAATAATTCTTTATTATTCATTATTTTCCTCCTTATATATAGAAGTAAATAATTCTGGCTCTTGGTCTTTAGGTAATTCATCTTTTATAATTGTTGGAAGATCACTAATTGATGATAATCCAAAGTAATCTAAAAATTCACTCGTTGTAGCATATAGATTTGGTCTGCCCGGCATGGTACTTTTTCCAGCTTCTTTAACTAAACCTTTTGCTACTAATTTACGTAGGATATGAGCATTACTTACACCACGCATTTCATCTATTTCAACTCTGGTAATTGGTTGATTATATGCAATTATTGCTAGTGTTTCTAAAGCTGCTTGTGACAAGGTATTATTTTCAGGATTCTCAATTAACTTTTGATAATATTCCTTATGCTCTTTTTTGGTTGTTAATTTAAAAGCATCTCCTAAATAACTAATTCTAACTCCACGATTTTCCGCATCATAGCTACGTTTTAGTTCCATTAAAAGCGATTTTGCTTCTTCCATTTCAATTTGTAAAATATCACAAATTTGGTTTAAAGTTACACCTTCATCACCAACAACAAATAATATTCCTTCCAAAACTCCTAATAAATTCATTTTACTCACATCTCTCTATCATGATTGGACTAAAGTTGTCTTCTTGCGTTAATAATATTTCATTATTTTTACTCATTTCTAATATCGATAAAAATGTTACAATAATACTTTCTTTTGTAATTTCAGTAAAAAGTTCAATAAAATTGACTTTCTTTCTTACACTAAGAACATTTCTAATATCTTTAATTTTGTCTTCAACGCTCAATTCTTTTTTTGTTATTTTAGTATTTAATGGCTTAGCGAAGCGCTGTCTTTCTATAAATAATTTATAGGCATTAAACAAATCTTCAATAGCAAATTCTCCTTTTGCAATGCCTTTTTCATCAATGTATTCCTTTAAAGATTCAGGTAATTTTGTATAAACTTCTCCTCTTTTTTCTTCCAATTCTTGAAAATCTTTTGTTATCTTTTTATATTTTTCATATTCTAATAATTTATTTCTTAAGTCTTCTTCTGATGTTATTGAGAATTCATCTTCACTTGTAGGTTCTTCATCTTTACGATTGACTAATAATTTACTTTTTAAATGTATTAATTCTGAAGCCATTACTAAATATTCACTGGCTATATCAATATTTTTTTCTTCTAAGCTATGAATAAAATCTAAATACTGATCTATAATTGTACGAATATTTATTTCATATATATCCATTTTTGATTCTTTGATCAAATGAAGTAATAAATCTAATGGTCCTTCAAAATCAGAAACATAAAAATTGTAAGTCATATTAATCAGTCCTAACTACACTTATAACCTCTTCCTTCCATTTCAAATGAAACTATTTCTTTTGTCTCATTATATCTGAAGAAACTATAATTTTTTAAACTAAGTATTGTTGCATCAGTTATATCTTTATGATTGAACTCATTTATCATTGTAAAATCTGTATTAGTTATTATAAAATTAGATGAAAAATTTTCAATCCCATTATATTTTCTAGACATTTCTTGATATTTACGCTTTTCAGCTTCGTAATTAATATTTGATTCTATACTTTCTGTGTAAGTTTCTTTTATTTTAGAAAGCTGATTATCTAAGAAGTAATATTTTAATTCATCATTATGATATGTACATGTTAGAACTTGATATTCTCCTTCTTTTTCAATAATGTTTTTTTCTGGATACTTTGCTGTTGGAATTTCTTCTATTTTAAATTTATTAGCTTTACTATATCCACGTTCAGAAATTGTTAATGTTATTTCTGCAGCTGCGTTTGATCCAATTGCATCATAAGAATGAATTAATGCACGATATACTACTAAGTCTCCATCATACATAACAACATAATATTTTTTCTCGAAACGATAAGGTTTCTCAGCTGTATTTGTTATATTAAATGTTAATAAATATTCATTATTTTTCTTAGTTTTAACAAAGTTCGTAAATTCTAAGTCACCAAGTTTAGCTCTTACTGACGATTTATTAAATTGATACATGTCGTCTTCTTCACCATTATTTGGATTATTTTCAACCGGAGTTCCTCCACCTTCATATGATATTTTTTTACTAATATATGGAAGAGCTACTATCATACCAAATAACAAACAAAAGAATAATACAACAACAATTGGATTTCCTTCTTTTTCAGGTTTTATCTCATATAACAATCTTTCATCACTATTATATAATTCTTTTTTTATCTTTTGTGGTTTATCATCAATTTTTAATGGGTCTTTAGCACTTTCTGGTACTTCAACTTTTGGAGCTTGAGTGCCAACTTGTTGTGGTTCGTTTTTTTCTTCACTTTCAACATGAAAAATAGAACTAAAGTCAGCAGGTACTATATTTGATGATTCTTTTTCAATATTATTGTTTGGAACAGAAACATCTTGATTTTGGATTTTTGCTTCTTCTTTTAATTCAGGAAATTCAAAACCATTTTCATTATTATTTGCACTATTTTCTTTTGGCTCAATATTTTTTTCAAGTTCTTTATTATCCATATAAATCCCTTCATTCTTCTTATTTATTATAACAAATAAACGCAAAATAAAAAAGAGATTTAATAATCTCTAGTTAATCTTTTATCTTAAAAAAAAGTGAGAATAAAAAGCCAAAGAATATTGCTCCACTTATTCCTGCACTTGTAGTTGATAAAAGGTTTGCAAACATGCCAATAAAACCATTAGCTTGAAAACCTTCATAAGCTGCTTTATATAAAGCATTTCCAAATGAAGTTATTGGAATACTACTACCAACTAAGGAATAGTCAGCTATTATCTCATAAATCCCTAAAAATGATAATAGAGCTCCGATTACAACAAATAAACTGGTAATATGTCCTGGTGTAAGTTTAGTGTTATCTAATATAATTTGACCAGCCATTGATATTAAACCAACTACAATAAAAGCATTTATATATATCATAATGTCACCTCAATACTTATAGCATGTGTTATAGCAGGGATGCTTTTCTTTAAATTAACCATTAAAGGACTATGCAAAGCTCCAGTTGCTAAAATTAAAATTTTCTTATTACTTTTTTCTTTTAATAATTTATTAAATAAGACTAATGGAACAACTACTGGTCCACTGCCTCCCTGGAACATTTTTTGATTTTCTTTATACATTATACTTGAGGCATCAAAATAATTTTTTGGAATATAATTATATTCTTCTTCAATTAATTTTAAGAATAAATTACTTCCGTATTTTCCTAAATCTCCTGTTACTATTACGTCATAGTAATTTAAATCTCTTTTAAGTTCTTTTAAATGATTATGTAAAGTATGTGCTGCACTTGGAGCCATTACTGCTCCCATATTAGACGCATCTTTGATTCCATAGTCAACGACTGTTCCTATCGTACTTGATTCTATTTTTATATCTGTCTTTTCTTTGGTTAAAAGACAACATGCAGCTCCTGTTGATGTTACTGTTGTATAAGCTTTTTTAGGTGAACCATATTCAACTGGAAAGCGATATTGTCTTTCTGCATTTAAAGAATGACTTGAAGTTATTGCAACACCATTTTTAATTAGATCTTTGTCTAACATATTAGCTATTGTTAATAAGGATTCATTAAATGTTGCACAAGCATTATACATTCCTAAAAAAGGAATATTACGATTTACTAAATTGTATGATGTAATAGATATTTGATTTAAAAGATCACCACCTACTATAACATCAATTTTATTATTTAATTTATTTCTCTTAGTAATATTTGTTAGACAAATATTTTGCATTTTTATTTCGGCATCTTCTATTCTTTCTTCACCAAAATAATAATCATCTATTGTATTTTGATATGTTAAATTACCTTTTTTTTCTTCTGGTCCTGCAATCGTTTCATAGTCTTTTATATATACATTATCATATTTAAAACTAGACATTTAGCACCACCTTTATAAGAGTAAATATTACTGCACTTACTATACCATATAGAATTACTGATCCAGCTAGCTTGAAAGTATTAGAACCAATATTTATTAATCCTTCCTTCTTATAATCAAGAATAGATGCTGAAATAGAATGAGCAAATCCTGTTATAGGAATAATAAGTCCACATTTTAACTTATGAAATAACGAATCAGATATGCCCATACAAGTAAGTAATGCGATTGCTATAATAAAAATTAACAACACAAAAGATATGGCTAATTCACTACTGTATGATTTGTTTAAGTTAACATATAAGACAGTACCTATTAATCCGATTGTTCCACCCGAAATAAATGCTATTAACATATTAAGAAGACGATTTTCTTTCGGAATAGTTTCATCTACTAGTTTTTTATATTTTATATTATTCATACTCAACCTCCATTATTATTGTGGTTAAGCACTTAAATAATTATACATTTTATTTAAACTTTTCTTTTCATGGCGAGATACACTTACTTGAGACATACCTAAAATTTTTGCTGTTTCGCTTTGGGTATAATCTTTAAAATATCGATAATCAATAATTTTCTTTTCGTCAGGACTTAATGTATTTAAAGAATCTTGAAGGTCTATATTATTAGTACTTATACTATCTTTTGGATCTGATACAATTTCATAGACAGGACGTTCTGTTTCAGCATCTAAGGACATAATAGTTGATGTACACATATATACTTGATAAATTGTTTGTTCGTCTATACAAAGAAACTCAGATATTTCTTTAATTGATGGTACATGGTTTAATTTTTGAGCAAGAACATATTTAGTTTGTTCTATTCTTTTATATAAACCTAAAATATTTTTATTTAATTTTATTGTACGAAGATTATTTGATAGTTCATACATTTCTCCAAAAATATAATTATAAGCATATGTAGTGAATTTTGTTGTTCCATTGTCAACAAAGTTATTATAAGCTTTTATTATACCTATTACTCCAGCTTGATATAAGTCTTCAGTTGGAATATCATGAAACTTAGTTGCTATCTTATATATTAATTTTTCATGTAATGCAATAATACTTTCTAAATTAGTCATTATTATCACCTGTTAATTAGAATATAGTGGAATATTTACTTCTTTTAAACAGGTTCGACAAAGTAAGAAATTAATAGACTGTATAAATGAAAAAATACTGTAAATTACAGTATTATTTTCTTCTTTTTTTATAATTTAATATTTTTTTATATTTTACTTCAGATTTTATTTCTTCTTCGTAATAATCTCTTCTTGGAACAGTTATTTTTCTCAAAATAACTGAGGAAATTAAAGAAGTTACACTACAAGCTGTTATTATGGCAGCACTATTACCGATTTGATTACTAACCCCATAACATAAAGGTGTAGCAAGTAAAGATATGGCAGTTCCAAAACTTGTTAGATATCCAGTTATAGATGTTACTTTGCTTGTATATAAATTTATTCTATATAAATCAATTAATTCACCGTTTGTTGGAATTGTTTTTTCTTTATGGTAATATTTCACGGCACATGGTTGTTTTCTTAATAAAGCTAATGTACTATGTAAATTTTCAAAATCATCTTTTTCATGTTTAATAGAAAAAGCTAACATTAAGGTATCTAACTCTTTTTCAGATTTATTACAAAATGTTAAAGATATTTTTTCAATTTCTTGTGAATATCTGGAATTACTAAATCCATTATAAAATTTGGTATATTGTTCATCATATATTTTTTCGGCATACATGAATAATTCATCATAGTGGCGAGAATTCGGATATTTAAGAAGTAATCTTGATATTTTATCTATTTTTATACTATATATTTGGAACCAATCATTTATTGCTTGTTCTATTTCTTCTATAATAGATATTTGTTTTCCATATTTTGAAGCTATATCAATATCTGAAGCCATGAACAATATACATAATTCAACGCGTTCTTCTAATCTTTTAAGATCATCGACAATATCTATCGAATCATTATTGGCTAGTTCAAGTAGTTTTTTAATATCTGATATTGAACTATTTAAAACAACTAAATAGCTCTCACGAAAATTAGAATAATCTATTTGACTAATAGTATGTTTGCTTAATTCTATAAGAAGCTTTGCTACTTCATTAATATTGTAATTTATGTCAGAAGACACACTATTAATCTTATTTTTTATTATTGCAATTCGATGTTCTTTTTTATAATTTTCTTTTAATTCTTTTAAGCTTAATGGCAGAGTGTTAATTATTGCGTGTAGTGTTTCTTTAGTATGTTCTATTTTTTCGTATAGATAGTATAAGTCAAGATTTTTAGCTTTTTCTTGAAGAGGAATTAAATTACTTATATATTCTGAAGTATTTAATTTTAATTTTTTTACTTGTTTATAATATTCTTCATCTGTTAAAGAATCATTTAATCCGTTAATTTCAATTGCACTTTTTAAATTAAGAAGAGCATTATATTTTGCAAGTTCTTCTTCAACAATTAATTCAAAAGCTTTTCTTTCTCTTATAAATTCGATGTATTCTTTTTGTTCTTTTGTTAAAGAGTCATAATCAAATTCAGTTTGAATGGAAGTTTCTAAATTACCTAAATCATACATTTTTCTTTTTTCAGGATCACCTAATATTGAGTAGGCTTCATTAATTTCTTTGGACTTTTCTTCATCTTCTTTACTTTTATTTAAATCCGGATGATATTTTTTCATTAAACGACGATATGATTTTTTTATTTCTTCTTCTGTAGCATTTCTATCCACTTCTAGTATTGCATAGTAATCTTTCATTTTTCTTCACCACTTGATAATGCTAATATTTTTTTCCAACCATTTGATACTTTGCCAGATTCGTCATATTCATCAATAGCTTTTTCTACTGCTGAAAATGCATTATCGGCAGAAATTCGATAGTCATATAAACATACATTTTCTTTATCGAAGCCAAGTAAATTTGCAGGTCTATAAGCTTCTTCTGTAGCCGCCAAATATACGAATTCCCACCCTGCTTCTTTGCATTCTTTAATTGTCTCTCTAAAATCTTTTACATCATATTCGTAATGTCTATTGTTACCACCATCTGTCATAATAGTTACAATAGTCTTATGTTTAGGTTCACCATTCTTAACTTGATCTTCTTTTATTTTTTTTAGATTTTTAGTAACAGAATCATATAATGCTGTGCCTATACCTATATGATAGGTCGTGTATTTTATATCTTTACCTTTTTGACGATAATATAAGATTTCATCATGGTAGTCAAAAACTATTAAAGTAACTATTATATCTTTGCGAGTTCTCAGTTTGGTTATTTGACTATAAAATTTTTCGGCCATCACTTTTTCTGTTCCTTCAACAGATGGACTTGCGTCAAAAAAATATATTAGTTCTAATTTTGTTTGATTTGTTGTAATATTTAAATCGCTATCTTTTATGGCAAGTTTTCTTGACTCTATACGTTTTTCAATACTAGTTTTATCAAACGGAATTAAGGATTCTTCATTTGATGAGTTATTTTTCATATCATTGAAACTTAGACGCATAATTATTACCACCTTTTGGTGTTTTATTCTATCACAAAGGTAAAAAAAATAAAAGGATGTTATCCTTTTATTAATTTTCGTCGATTTTATATGGGTCATTTTGTGTGCCAGAGCCACTTACAGTAATTGTCGAATTTAAGCTTAATACTGGTCTTATTGCAAGCTCACTATCTACTCTAGATATTTGTAATGATCCACTGTTATTAACAGTAAATACATTTGCAACATAGCCAAAATATTCGGCAGGAGTCATTGTGAAGAAAGTTTCTCCATTATATAAGTAATAACTAAAGTTATTAACATTGTATCCACCACCTGCTAGAATTACTTCGTCTGCAGTTAATAAACCAATTTTTTGAGTATATGTACCACCAAAATCGTTATTTGTCGTAGGACAAGTTAAAGCTGGCGATTTTTCATTAATTATTCTATTATATCCATTAAAATATGTATGATAATTAGTATACGAATAATTTGAATCATTGCAATATGATGTTTGTGTTACGTATTTATCTAAATCTCTGTAGTTTATTGTTTTTTCGTACCATTCTAACAGATAATTATTAATAGTATTATTAATTGTTTCATCATTATAAACATATTTTAAACCAGTATAGTCAGCAGCATTTACTGAATCACTATATTTGCCGTATCCTGCTGACTTATCTAAAACTATTTTTACACTATTATCAGAATTTATTCCAACTATGCGCCATGTTAAATTAGCAAACTTTACATAATTATTTGTAACTATACCACGATAATAATAAGCATTACCATTATTAGTTTGCATCATATATAGTCCCTCTTCTTGAAAAGACGAGTCAGCAAAAGATGGTGATTGTTTATTTTCAATATTAGGTTGATTATTTAATAAGGTTTCAGCAAAAGTAGCTTTAATACTTGATTCTGTATCTATAAGTTCAAATTTAGCTTTAAATATTGCTTCTTTATCAACGTTAGGAGCTTTTTTTTCATCAAACCATAATTTTATGTTTGTTCTAACTGTTTCATTTGGCTTAATAGTGGCAAGACCAATTAGTTTACTTTGAGTTACATGTGGATCAATTGTTTTGGCTGTACTTAGATTTTTATATAGTACTGTATTTTTTTCAATATTTCCAGCTGCTTGAATTGTCAATGCACCAGTATCGATTGTTGTATCATCTAAAATATTTAAGCGTACTTGTAATTCTTTTGTATCTTCACAAATATTAGTAATTGTTAAAGTGTTAGGACTAGTTTCTATTCCTTCATCATTAATTACTGGAACAACATTTTTCATTTCAATGATGTCACTATTAGAAAAATATACTTTAAAGCAATTTAGGGTTGTTGCACTTTTTTCTGGAGCATCTTTAGTAGCAATCCAAAGTCCATAGCCAGTACCTATCGTTAAAACAAATAGAAACATAATACCAATAAAAACTAAACTAAAAATATATTTTTTCTTCATAATATCACGCTCTATTCCAATTCTCATTAACATAAATATATAATATTTAAGTTTGATAGTCAATGATTTGTAAATTAATTAAATTAAATAAAAAATGACAATGTTAAATTGACATTTTTTGTAAAGTACTTTATTTTCATATAAGTTTAGCTGTATTTATAATTTTTAGAGATTCATTCATTACCTCGTAATTAAAAGTATGTGGATTGGCGTGATCTGCTGCCATTACAAGCATTGTCTTTCCAGTAGTACCTATAGTAACTACAAACATAATATAACTTACATCTGGCTGAATTAATTCCATAATAAATAAATCATGATTTTGAATAGTAGTATTGTAGGTTTTATTTACTGTAGTACCGCTAGATTCCATTTCATTAACTAGCTCATCTCTTTTTAGTCTGTATCCTTTTATATCTGTTGCTCCTTGAATAAAGGTCATCGTTTTCCCTGTATTAGGATCTGTTATTGTCCATCCAAGATCTTCATAAGAGTCTATTTTATAATTATTAGGTATATTGATTGTAAATTCCCCTACTTTTTTTACTGTATAGTCTTTTGGCGTTTCGGTTTGAGGTGGATTAGTTGGGTCTGTTGGTGGTTTTTCTGTTGGATCCGTTTCTATTGGTTTTTCTGTTGGGTCTGTTTCTATTGGTTTTCCTGACTCTTTAACATTTTCAATCTCACTTAATTTTATTTTAGTTATATTCTCTGTATCAATTGGTTTATTTCTTGATGAAGAAATATTTGAGAAAAGGAAACATCCTCCACTAGCAAGAAGCAAAATTGTTATAACGATTATTTTAGCGTCATTATTTTTTTTCTTTGGTGTTGGAGATGGCGATTTATAATTAAAATTATTATTTTGATGAGCTATAGGTTCATTAAAATGTTTAAGAATTGGAGCCTCATCTTCTGGTCTTATTTTGGGAATATCTTGTTTTATAGGTACAGGTAATCCTTCAAATGGATTTACATTTTGTGGAAATGGTGATTCTTGAACTACTGGTTCTTCTTTTACTTTCTTTTTTGGTTTTTCTGGAGCTGGTATATTAGCTGAATTTCGATGATTCTCTTTTGGTAATTCTAATCCATTAGTATTATTATCTCCTACTTTATGATTGCAATTTGGACATACATCATCAGAGTCATTCATAACACAACCACATTCTTCACAAATCTTCATTTATACCACCTCCTATTATTTTAATTATAACATATAATAAACAAATTAAAAAAATGATTTTTGTAAATCATTTTTGTGGGCGAATTCCTAAAATCATAATATCCTTTATAATATACCTTACTGTATTGGTTATGAATATTTCAATATCTGTTGTATCAAACATAAATGTTTTCTCTTGTTTACTTTCTTCTATAATAAGGCCCATTTTTTCAATTAAAATATCTAATTTATCAACTGGTATCTCAGTAATTATACTTTGTGGACATTTAAATTCATTATAGAATATTTTTAAAGGTAGCATATATTTATCTATAAGATCAATATTTATATTAGTATAGTCATTGTATATGACATCTCTGATAGCTGTATAAGTTATATTTTTTTTAACTGAGTTTTTAGTATATCTTTCAATGTATTGATAGACATAATCCCTAAACCAATATTTATCAGTTAGTAAATGAATTAAATATCCCATCTCAAATGGTTTGTTTAACTCTGATTTGTATTTAGCTAGGAACCTATCAATGTTAGGAATATCATCTTCATTTGAATAATCTAAGAAATGAGATATCTCTTTTGTTTGTCCTATTTGCTTAGAAATATCTGGAGCTATCGAACCAAGTAGAAGTTCATTCTCATCCATATTTAAATATTTATTTACTTCTTTTGCAACGCATAAATGAATAATTGCTGATGCCATACTATCACCTATTATGATTATATCATATGTCTTTATTCTTTATAATTATTTTTTAGATACTTTACTAATTCTCTTTTACTCATTATTCTTCCTTTACTAATGAGTTTATCGTTAATATAAAGTAAAGGAAGATTGTTATTTAAATTATCATTAACAAGGTTAATAATTATTTTACCTTTAATTGATGCTGATATATCAATAATTCTATTTTTCATTATTAGTCCTTTTGATGTATTAACTCCTATTATTTCTATTTTCATTATTTCTTCCCTTCTAAAGAAATATATTAATATTAAATTATGATAAGTTTATGAAGAAATAATGAAAAAAGCATTATTCTTTTAATACTTTTTGAGGAATAAAATTAGTTATAAAATGATATTTATCACGATTTAAGATATAAAGATATCCGAATATACTAAAGCATAATGCTCCGATAAAGTTAACAAATAAATCTTTCATTGTATCAATAAGACCAATGTCTAAATATCCTTTATTTATGGTTGTTGAGGTTTGATTTCCGCTTTTATCTGTATAGTAAATTGTTGTCTTATCAATATTATCGATTGAAAAAGGAATATTTTTTCCATCTTCATTTAGTTTTACAGAATTTATTTTTTTTATTATTCTATCTTTTTGCATATCTGTAGAAAAATATTTATCAGCAGTATATTCAAAAAACTCCCACATTATCCCGATTGTCATTGAGAAGCAAAATGAAACTATAGCAACAAAAACTGGAGATAAGTTTATGCTTTTGGTGTTTTGATTTAATAAATCAATTAAAGCAAATCCAATACCCGCAGCAATAAAGCCATTAAGAGTATGTAATAAAGTATCCCAATATGGAATAATTCCATAAAAGTTATTAATTTCTCCTAATATTTCTGCAGAAAATATAAAAAGCATGATAATAATTTCAAGTGTGTTTGGTAAATCAATTTTAAACTTTCTTTCAATAAAGAATGGAATTAAGAATAAAATCAAGGATAGTAAGCAAAGAGCTGCATTATTTAAATCACCTCTTAGAAATTCTAGAACCATACAAGCAATAACTAATGCTCTTAAAATAAAATATACAATAATAGAACTACTTCTTTTCTCTTTTCTTGCTCTTTTTAGTTCATTTTTAAATTCTTTAAATTTTTTTCGCATATTTTCACTTCTCTCTATAAATATATTAACAAATTAAAAAAATTATTCAAAGTAGAATAATTCTTTTCTATTAAGTAATTATTTATTTTTTAATAAATTGTTTAATGCTATATTTGATTTTTCTTTCTTATCATTTTTAAATAATATATTTGAAATATATAATAAAGATTTTCTAAATTCAATGATAATATTTTCTTTTTTAATTTGATCTTCCATGTAAATATTTAATGTATTAATGACAAGAGGTATGTATTGATTAACTAGATCTTTTATCATATCAAAGTTATTATCATTAATGGAAATTTCTAAAGATTCTATATTATTTATTTTTAAATCATTTAACGCAATAAAATTATTTATAATATCTTGAGCTTTAGTGTCAGTTATCTTATTAATTATCAGTTTTGATAATACTCTATAATAAGAAAGTTCAGATATAATATTGATATAAGAAAAATATGGTATTAAAATATTATTTTTTGAATCTAACATACCAATGTCTGTTACACCATAATATGTGCCGTTTACAGTACAAGTAATAGGATTAGGTTTGAATAATTTTTTATTCCATTTATAAGCTAAAGATTCTAAAAGATTTATTCTTCTAATAAATTCTTCTTTATTTGATAGCAATATATAAGTATTAGAATGACGATTATAAGAGCTCTCTAAATCATAAGATAAATCATTTTGAATGCATAGTTTTATATAATCATTTAAAAAATTAAATATGTCTTTTTCTTCTCCCGATATATATATGGCTATAGTTGGTTTAGAGTAATTATAGTTAAATAAGGAATACGTGGATCCTTTAATATTGCTTTTTAAATTAGTTGCCTCATTGGCCGATAATAGAATAAATTTATATAAATTATCTGTAATTTTATACTTTTTACAAACATAATGTTTTGATTCATTTTTGTTTATGTCAATTAAAATATTATATATTTTTTCTTCTGTTAAATTATCTAATAATGATAATTCTTCTTCACCTATTAAGTTTGAATATTTAGGGTTTAAATCTTCGTAAGCATAATTACTCATTTTGTCGATAAATATACGAAATATCTTAAAAATTAAGTTGGCTTGAATTTTACTATAATTATATTCACTATTTTTGTTTGATTCAACTTGATATAAATTTTCTATGTCAAATTGACCATTATTAAATCTTTGACTTAACATATCAGATAATAACATATTGTTATCTAATGGATTTATAATGTTATTAAAATCAAAACTATATTCTTTATTTTCGCTATTTATATCTTTTGAATTAAATAAAATATCTCTTAAATTTACTTCATATATTTCGGACAAATATAATAATATTCTTAGGTAAGAGGCTTTTTGGGTATCTGTCATATGTTTTTTTTGATTTTTATATTCATCAACCATTTGATAAAAAGAATTTTCATCATTTGAAAAACCAAGTTTTTCAATTAATTCTTTTATCTCTTCAACAAAGCTTATTGATTTTTGTTGTAGTTCATAAAAATCGAGATTATTTTCTTGGGCAAGGCTTTTTAATTCGTTAAAGTCTTCAACGGTATTATCTGTTGTTAAGTTATAACAACAGAATTTTTTAAAGATATTTTTATATAATTTATCATCGCTTGTAGAGTCTTTATAAGAGACATACTTTTCTAATTCCTCTCTTAAATTAATATCGTGAATGTTTGATAAACTCAGTAGTACTTTTAGATAATTCTTCTTTTCTATATCAGAAAGATTGTCTTTTTTATTTATATAGTCTTCTAACATATTACAAAAAGATTCAAAATCTGTGTCGAATCCCATCTTTTGAGTTTTTCTTTTTAAATTTTTAGAAAATTTTAGTGCTTTTTTTTGATAATCTTTAAAGTTTGGTCCTGATAGATTAACTAACTCTTGATATTCCTCTTCTGTTCCGTTTAAAACATAATAACGACAAAATTTAGTAAATAGTTCTTCCATATTCTCACCTATTTTAAGTATATCAAAAAAGATGACTTATTTTAAGCCATCTTTAACATATTCAGTAACTTTATTGACAATTTCGTCAATTGCTATTTCTGATTGTTCTTTTGTTTTTCTTATCTTTAACTCAACTAAATTATCAGAAATTTTCTTGCCTATAGTAATACGTAATGGTATTCCTATTAAATCCATATCCTTGAATTTTACTCCTGGTCTTTCATCACGATTATCATAGATTACTTCAATATTGTTTTTCTTCAATTCTTCATATATTTTTTCAGCTATTGCTGTTTGCTCTTGGTTTTTCATATCAATTTGAACTAAAGCTACTTGATAAGGGGCAATTGACATAGGTAGAATCATACCATCATCATCGTGGCTTTGTTCAATAATACTGGCTAAAATTCTTCCTACGCCAATACCATAGCATCCCATTGTAACTGTTTGCTCCTGATTATTTTCATCTAAGAATGTTAAACCTAGTTTTTCAGCATATTTAGTTCCCAGTTTAAATAAATTACCTATTTCAATTCCTTTTTTAAAGTATAATTTTCCACCGCAATGAGGACAAATATCTCCTTCTTTTACATTAACAATATCAGCTACCATATCATATTTTATATCATTTGCATTTACATTTATATAATGATATCCTTCTTTATTGGCACCACAGCAGAAGTTTTTTATTTTTAATACTTCGTTGTCAATTATTACTTTACAATTTAAGTTTACTGGTCCTGTATATCCTGGTACAGCATTACTTGTTGCTATAAGAGCGTCATCTGCAAAATTTATTTCTTTTACGCCAAGAAGTTTACATACTTTATTTTCATTTAGTTCTCTGTCGCCACGGACAAAGAATACTACTAACTCATCATTAACATTCATAAGAAGCGCTTTTACGGATTTTTTAACATCTAAATTTAGAAATTCACATACTTCTTCAATAGTTTCTTGATGAGTAGTTTCAACTAATTCCATTGTTTTTTCTACTTCTTTATCATTTATTGGTGAAATACATTCTGATATTTCTAAGTTAGTTGAGTAATCACATGAATTACAAAGAACCAAAGTATCTTCTCCAATATTAGTTACAGCTTGATACTCTTCAGATAAAGATCCTCCCATAGCACCACAATCTGCTTTTACAATTTTATAATTTATTCCTAAGCGATTGTAAATTTTATTATAGGCATCTTTCATAATATTATATGATACATCTAGTGAAGCTTCATCTCTATCAAAGGAATAAGCATCTTTCATTATAAATTCTCTTACTCTTATAAGTCCATATCTTGGTCTTGGCTCGTCTCTAAATTTATCTGCTTGTTGATATAAAGTAAAATGTAAATCTTTGTAACTTTTAACCATTGTTTTAGCTGCTATTGTGAACAATTCTTCATGGGTTGGCCCCAATACAAGTGGTTTATTTCCACGATCTTTAAGATTAAACATGTCATTACCAAATGCTTCTACACGACCACATGTTTCATAATAATCACTTGGTATTAAACTAGGCATTAATAATTCTTGAGCACCAGCATTGTCCATTTCTTCTTTTACGATACCTTTTATTTTATCTAAAGTTCTTAATCCCATTGGCAAGAACATATAAATACCTGCTCCTACTTTTTTTATCATTCCACTACGTACAAGTAAATTTCCACTTGTACTTTCTTCATCTTTAGCATCTTCTCTTAAAGTGAAGAAAAAACTATTATTTATCTTCATATTATCTCCTCCTTATTTTTCTTACTAGTATATTCTAAAAGAGTCGGTCGCATTAATATCCATTTCATAATATCATCTCCTAAAATAAAAAAGATGGTACCAAAGGAGTGCTAGATTGCACGGTACCATCCTTAATATACTCTTTTTGATAACGGATAAATATCCGGAAATATTTTCATATTTCATTCATGGGTAGGAATATCTTACTATTATTACTTAACTCTCACCACTATTAAGTTCTCTTTAAATAAGGAAATAAGACATTATGTCCCAATCAACATATTGCAAATAATATAAAACAATTACTATTATTTGTCAAATAGTAATTGTTATTATTTATAAAAAATTAATAATTATTTGGATTTTGTGGATTCATAGGGTTTTGTGGCATTGCTTGTGATGGTTGATTCATCATTCCTGGATTTTGCATACCATTAGGGTTCATTTGAGGAGCTTGTCCACTAGGCATACTACCACTTTGATTAGCTGCTGCTACTATTTGAGCCAGTTTAACCTTAAATTCTCTTTCTTCTTGATCGTCTAAGCCAATATGATCTATTCTGACAATTTGACTATGATCAAATAATAAAGTTTGATCTGAGCTCAAAGATCCTTCTGGAAATAAAACTCCTGAATAATCATAAATTTTATCTGGTTTACTTGCGTCCATTGTGCAAAAACCATTAATCATTACTCTTTTACTTCCATTTTGTAATAATACCACAGAACCAACTGGCAAATATTTATCTCTAATTTGTCCATTCATTTAAATCATCCCTTTACTTTACTTATTAAAGTATACTATATATTTTAATAACTGTCTAGTAAAAAGATTGCTATTTTATTTAGCAATCTCTTTATTATTCAATACCTATTTCTTTTAGTGATTCTTTAATGTCTTCTACTGTTGCAATACCTTTTAATGCACTAACTACTTTGCCATCTTTTATAAAATAAAGTACTGGGTATTCACTACATAAATTATTAGCAAACTCTTCTGTTGGTGCAGTTGGTGAAACTCCTGGAGTTTGTGTTTCATCTACTGGATTTGCAACTGGAGGTTCAAGAGCCGTGTTATCTTTATATTTACAAGTTATTTTAGCATCTTTAACCATATCTTTAAAGTTATCATTAACGTTATATGAGTTATAGAAATAACTATAAAAATCTAATTCATTTTGAACTTTTTGAATGTTTTCAAATAATGTATAACCAGCTTCATCACTATATGATGAATAATATGATGAACCTACAAATAAGACAGTCGGTTTACTTCTTTTTACTATTGATTCTATTTCACTTGTTTCTACACTATACATTCCATAAGAATTTAGATGGGACTTTATAGACTCTTCTTCTTGATCTTTAATTATATCCAAAAGAGTTTGGAATGATTGATCTTTCTTAGCTATTTCTTCTATTTTTTCTAGAACTTTTTCTTCATCTAAATCATCCTCTGATATAACTTTACTAGAATCTACTTTGCTTAATGAATCTTTAGATTCTATACCATAAGATCCTTCCAAAGACACATATTCTCCTTCGTATTCTAGTTTAAATTTATAATCGCCTTTGATAGATGTTTTTTCTTCATTATAAGTAAAATAGATAGTTCCTTTAACTTCTTCATCTTCGTCAATTATTTTATAGTCAAAATCCATCTTTTTATCAGATAATTCTCTTATAGTAAATTCTCCAACTTTTTCTCCATTATATTCTAAGGTAACTTCTGATTCTTTATTTTTCTTTTTAGAAACTATTTCTACAACTGTACCATAGTATTCTCCACCATTATCATCAAATTTAATTTCATGGTTATCACCATCAGTATAATAGTGGAAATATTCTTTTTTATCTATTTTAATACTTAGTCCTGCTGACGTATTAAATAATCCTTTTTGGTAAACGTTAATTACAACTTTGCCATCAAATTCGATATCTTTAGATGTTTTTTTCATTTCCTTTAACTGGTCTTCGATATCAGATTTTTCTTCCCCAATTAATTTAGCTAATTTTTTTGAAAACTCTTTGTCATCTAATAACTGTTCAGTAATTGATCTAGCCATAGATTGAACAGCTTCCTCATTTAATGTATAACTATATTTTGTGACTTTTACTTTTTCACCAGCAATTTTTATTTCGTCACTATCTTTTTCCATATACTTATTATCTAATGATTTTACTAAGGCATTTTTAATTGCTTTAATTACATAGTCATAATTTTCTGCTTCAAATTCTGTATTTTCTTCAATTTCATTGAATAAGTCAGTAAATTCATTGAAATCTATTTCAACATCTTCTGTTTTTATTAAACCATCAAATAGAGTTGATCCAACATACGCTGCTCCATCTTCAAAATATGTTTGAACCTCTATTTTTTCTGATTTTCCTTTTAAGAAAGCATTTAGAGCCATTCTTTCATTATTTATGTCTACTCCTAATTCTGCTCCTATGGAGTAATCGTTAAGCTTTATATCATAGTCTCCAGTGATATTTTTTAGTATATTTTCACTAGCATCAAATTTAACATCACCATTTAAAATTAATGCTTTTTTAGTGAAATCAAATTTTTCATTTAGTTCTTCAACTTCATCAATACCTTTGTTTAGTCCTTTATAAAGATTATTGATACTATTTTTAAATACTGTTTTAGGTGATGATGTTACTGTTTTAAAAATAACACCAGCAACTAAAAGAAAAACTACTACTGCTATACCAATAATAGGAGCTATACCAAATTTTTTTAGGGGATTTTCTTTTGGTGGTTGCGCCATATTAACAGTAGGATTAATTGTTGAATCAGGATATCCCTGATTTAATGGTTGAGTTTCAGGTGTTTGATTAACTGTCACTGAGCCATTATTCACTTCATTTGTCATATAAACTTCAAACCTCTTTCTATTTTTTCATTATAACATACATTTCAAATTTATAAAGTAATAAAAATTTTTTTTACTCATATTTTTTATTAAGGTGATTTAATGAAAAAAATATTATTTGGAATATTTATACTTTTTGCTTCTATACGTTTTACTTTTGCTCTTGAATTAACTCATTATAGCAGTTCAGCTGTATTAATTGAACCTACTACTAATTCTTTATTATATGAGGTTAATAAAGATGAAAGAAGACCTCCAGCTTCAATGACAAAAATGATGACTTTATTACTAATAATGGAATCTATTGATAATGAAATTATTTCTCTTACTGATAAAGTTTTAATTAGTAAAAACGCTTCTAGTATGGGAGGAAGTCAAGTTTTTTTACAAGAAAATATGCAGATAGAAGTTGAACAATTAGTTAAAAGTATTGCAATTGCTAGTGGTAATGATGCAGCGGTTGCTATGGCCGAGCATATTGCTGGTAGTACTGATGAATTTGTTAATATGATGAATGATAAAGTTGAGGAATTAGGTTTAAAAAACACACACTTTATGAATGTTCATGGATTAGATGAGAATGACCACTATTCTTCTGCTTATGATATGAGTCAAATTGCTTTAGAACTTTTAAAACATGATAAAATATTAAACTATACTTCACTTTACGAGGATTACTTAATAAAACCTGATGGAACGAAAACGTGGTTAGTAAATACCAATAAATTAGTAAGATTTTATGATGGTGTTGATGGCTTAAAAACAGGATATACTTCTACTGCTGGATATTGTCTTGCTTCAACAGCAAAAAAAAATAATATAAGATTTGTTACAGTTGTTATGGGTGCTGATACTACAGAACATAGGAGTGAAGATACAACAAGCATGCTTAATTATGCTTTTACGACTTATAAATTAAATAATATCTTAACAAAAGATAAAATTGTTGGTGAAATTTTTATAAATAAAGGTAAAGCTCAAAAAGGTACAATGTCAGTAAAAGATGACGTAACAGATTTAATTAAGCAAAATGAAGATAAGAGTTATACATATAATATTATAAAAAATAAAATATTTGCACCAATTAATAAAGGAGATATTGTTGGTAAGTTAGAAGTTGTAGACAACAACGGAAAAATTGTTAAAACAGTAGATTTAGTTATAAATGAATCTGTTAAAAAGCACAACTTTTTCTCTTTATACTTTAGTTTCTTTAAAAAAATAATTAATGGTTATTTATAACCATTTTTTTATGTATTTATTTTGGTCTTTATGATATAATCAATAAGAATAGAGTAAATATATAATATAAGAAAGAAGTGATTATTGTGAATGAACAAAACAATATTAATCCTAACTCTCAACCAATTGGAGGACAAGTCCCTGTTCAGCCTGTAACTCCTCAAGTTGCGGCTCAACCTCAACAACAAGCTGCTGTTGCACAAACACCTGTTGCTCCAGTACAAAATCCTCAACCAGTTCAAGTAGCACAACCTGTATCTCAACCAGTTCAACAAGCCGCTCAACAACCACAAATACAAAGCGATGTTACACAACAAGCTATTGTTCAACCTCAAGCAGTTGCTCCTGTGCAAGTTCCAACTCCTGTGGAGACAACACCACAAGCACCTGAACAACAAAATGTAAGTGTGCAACAAGCACCTGCTGTACCAACAACTAACAATATCCAACAACCAGTATTACAAACAGATGTTGTTCAACAATCAGTACCAGTTGCTCAACCTACTCAACCTGAGATTCCTGCAACTCCATCTTCAAATACAAATAATGTTCCAAATAATGGTGTTTTTGGACCTAGTGTTCCATTAACAGGAGTTAATAATGCTACTGATATTGGGTTTGTAGCTGCAAGTACTGAATTACCTAAAAAGAAAAAGAAAGGACCTGTTATTGTTATTATTCTTGTAATTTTAATCGCATTAGCAGCTTTAGGATATTTTGTTGTTTATCCATTTATAATGAAGACTTATTTTAGTAATCCAAAGAATGTTTATGAAACATCAATTAAAAATGTTGTAAAAGAAATTAGTACTACGACTAATGATTTAGTGCATAGTAAAGCAATATATGATATTGAAGCATCTTTTGATACTAATATAGAAGAATTAAAAGATTATACTGGTTACTCATATAATATTAATTTTGGAGTTGACCCTGTTAAAAAGACTATTCAAGAAGGTATTGCTATAAAGAATCTTTCTTCTAATGTAGAACATAGTTATTATTACTATATTAAAGATGATAAAGCTTATGAAAAATATTCTAGTTATAGAGGTTATATTTATAAAGGATTAGTTGATCCTGAACAAACTAAAGATATATTCTCTTTGTTTAATAGTGAAGACTTATTTGATAATGCAAATAAATTAAGTAGCGAAGATATTAATTATATTACTGATAAATTTTCTCAATTATTAGTTGATAGTATTGATGAAAGTAAATTATCAAAAGAAGATACTTCTATTACAATAGATGGTAAAACTATTAAAGTGTCAAATAATAAATATGAAATAGATTATAAAACACTAACTAATACAATTAATTTTATTATAGATGGAATTGTAAAAGATAACAAAGCTGTTGAAATAATAGCTAAATCAGCCGATGTTACAGAGGATGAATTAAAGAAAGCACTTGAAGAAATTAAAATAACTGATGAAAATAATGAAGATAATGAAATTATCGATAGAAGTGGGACAATTACAACAAGTATTTATACTTATGGTACAAAAAATGAAATTGTTGGATTTGGTTTATCTAATAGTGAAGAAAATGTAGATTTCCATTATTACTTTAATGAAAATTATTATGAAGCTATGTTGAAGTCTAAAGTTGAAAATGAAGATACTGGTAAAATTGAAGAAAATACTGTTGAAATTGTTGGTAAGAAAAATGGCGATAATACAAAAGTATCTGTAAAATATAATGATAAGGAAGTTGCAACATTAGATATCAAACAATGGAATGAAAAAGGTATTGAGTTTGATTACTCATTAATTGCTGATGAAGATACAATTACTGGTAGTATTAAATTTGTTAAAGATATTAATAATGAAAGAGCTAAATTCTCTTTTGATGGTTCTTTAAAAATGGGAAAAGAACATATATCTGTATCTCTTGCTGTTACTGAAGATTGGACTAGTGAAGTAGCAAATATTAATACTGATTCAGCAGTTCAATTAAGTGATGAAGAAATGAAAAAACAACAAGAAGATTTTATGAACGCATTAAAAGATACTCCTGTTGGAAAAATTATTACAACTATTTCAGGCGATTATGATCCTACAATAAAAGATTATTATGATAATAATGGTGATTATGGTTATCTTATAGACCCTGCTAATCCTAATCCTGAACCTGTAATGTAAAAAAATATCTCATACGAGATATTTTTTATTTGTCTGTTTTTTTAGAAGTTTTTGTTTCTTTTTTTTCTTCTTTTTTAGAAGATTTTTTATCTTCTTTAACTTCTTTAGTATCTTTATCTTTTTTTATTTCTTTCTTTTCTGGTTTTGGTAATGCTGCTTTACGAGATAGATTTAGACGATTTCTATTGTCGTATCCTTCAGCTTTAACGATTATTTCGTCGCCAACTTTAAACATACTAGATGGCTTTTCTACTCTTTCCCAAGCAAGTTGTGATACGTGACATAATCCTTCACATCCTGGCCATAATTCTACAAAGCAACCAAAGTCTTCTACTTTAACTACTTTACCTGTATATACTTTACCCTCTTCTACTTCACGAGCTACTGCTTCAATCATTTCTTTAGTTTTTTCAATTATTTCTTTATCTTGATGATAGATTAAGACTGTTCCATCATCTTGTAGATCAACTTTAACTGCATTAACATCATTTACAGCAGTAACATGAGATGCTTCTAAGATTATTTTAGTAATCATGTCTCCACCTTTACCGATAACGTCTTTAATCTTATCAGGATTGATGTGTAAGATTTCAATTTTTGGAGCGTATTTAGATAATTCTTTTCTTGGTTCTGGAATAACTGATTCCATAACATCTAATATTTCCATACGTGCTTCTTTGGCTTGAGCTAAGGCTTCTTTTAATATTTTTTCTGTTACACCTTTTATCTTAATATCCATTTGTAGAGCTGTGATACCTTTTCTTGTACCAGCTACTTTGAAGTCCATATCTCCCATATGATCTTCTAATCCTTGGATATCAGTTAATATTGTATATTTTTTACCATCTTCGCTAGTAATAAGTCCCATTGCAATACCTGCTACTGGAGCTTTAATTGGTACACCAGCTGCCATTAAACTTAAGCAACCTGCACAAATTGTAGCTTGTGAAGATGAGCCATTTGATTCTAGAATTTCAGATACTACACGTACTGTGTATGGGAATTCTTTTTCATCTGGCATTACTTGAAGAAGTGCTCTTTCTCCTAGTGCTCCATGACCAATTTCACGACGTCCTGGAGAACCATAGCGTCCTACTTCACCTACTGAGAATTGTGGGAAGTTATAATGTAACATGAAGCGTTTTGTTGCTTCTAATCCTAATCCATCTAGAATTTGATTTTCTTCTAGTGAACCTAGAGTAGTTGTAGCAAGAGATTGAGTCTCACCTCTTGTAAATACTGCTGAACCATGAGTTCTTGGTAATAAATCAATCATAGCTGATAATGGGCGAATTTCTTTCATTCCACGACCATCTGAACGTTTTTTATCTTTAGTTATCATACGACGAAGAACAAGACCTTCAATTTCGTTAACAACTTTCTTAACTTGACTTAATAATTCATCACAGTTTTCTCTTTCGCTATATATTTCAGCAAAATTTTCTAATGTTGCTTCTTTAACTGCATCTATATCTGCATATTTATCTAATTTAGATTTATCAGAAGATAATGCTTCATACATTCTATCAGTTGCATATTCTTTAACGTCACGTTCAACTTCTTCATCTATTTTAGCTAATTCTACTTCTACTTTTGGTTTTCCTATTTCAGAAGCAATCTTCTCTTGGAATTCACATAGCATCTTAATATGTTCATGTCCAAACATTAATGCTCCTAGCATGTCTTTTTCACTAACTTCTTTAGAACCTGCTTCAACCATACAGATAGCATCTTTAGTACCTGCTACTGTTAAATGAATTGAAGATTCTTCTGATTGTTCTACTGTAGGATTAATAATATATTCTTTACCAATTTTACCTACGATAACTCCTGCTACTGGACCATCAAACGGAATATCACTTATTGTTAGAGCAAGAGATGAACCTAATAAAGCTGCCATTTCTGGTGAGTTATCTTGATCTACTGATAATACTGTATTGATTACTTGAACTTCGTTACGGAAGTTTTCATCAAACATTGGACGAATTGGGCGGTCAATTAATCTTGCTGTTAATGTAGCTTGATCTGTTGGACGTCCTTCTCTTTTAATAAATCCACCTGGTATTTTACCTACTGAATATAATTTTTCTTGATATAAAACTGTTAATGGGAAGAAATCTTGAGTAATAGGAGTATGTCCCATTACTGCTGCTGTTAGGATAACAGTATCTCCATATCTTACTAAAACAGAACCGTTTGCTTGTTTTGCAAGTTCTCCTGTTTCAACTACTAATTTTTTGCCTAAGAAATCTAACTCGAATACTTTTTTACTCATTTTACTTTACCTCTCCTATTAGTTATAAAACTAAATATATTATGGATTTCTCCTAAAAAAAGACACTTAAAAATAAGTGCCTACTTTTATTACTATTTTCTGATGCCTAGAGCTTCAATAGTTTTTCTATAGCTTACTACATCATTTTTCTTTAAATAATCTAGTAAACTTCTTCTTTTACCAACCATCATTTGAAGTCCACGTTTAGAATGGAAATCATGAATGTGAGTTTTTAAATGTTCTGTTAAATTGTTAATTTCTTCTGTAAGAATAGCGATTTGAACTTCAGTAGCTCCACTATCTTTTTCATTCTTACCAAATTGTTTAACAAGTTCAGCTTTTCTTTCTTTTGAAATTGCCATTGTTTATTCCTCCTTTTATAGTTTATCCGTTTAGTCTGAGTATAGATTCGGAGAAAATCCAAACCAAGATTAAACTTACTTGATTAATATAACAGATATTTAGTTATAATGCAAGTATTTTAGACTTTTTTAACATATCTAGTTATTATTATCTATAAACATTTTAAATGGTTTAGCTTTAGTATCATCTTTATCATAAGTTTTGTATATTGCTATTATTTTATTTTGATATTTTAGGCAAGCAATATCGCTTTTAAATGTTTTATCGATAATAGAGCCATTTTTTACTTTCTCATATAGTTTATCATCTATTTCAATAGTATTTAAGTCACTTAAAGCTTCTTCGATATTTAGAACTTTATAGTTATTTTCTTCTATGTCTTGTAAAGTATATGTAGCTTTTAGTGTAAATTTTCCTTGTTTTGTTCTAACAAGTGAGGACATTGTTCCTACTGTATTTAATTTAGCACAGATATCATCAATTAAGGCTCTTATATATGTTCCTTTAGAAACTGTTGCTTTAAAAGATATTTCGTCATTTTTATATGATAATAATTCAATACTTTTTATATTTATTTCACGTTTTGGGAGTTCAATAGACTTGCCTTCACGAGCATATTCATATAGTTTCTTACCATTTACTTTTACTGCTGAATATATTGGTGTAGTTTGAATACTTTTACCTAAGAAACTATTTAATACTTCTTTTATAAGAGTCTCGTTTACATTAAATTCTTTTTCTTCAATTACATTCCCTGTTATATCTAAAGTATCAGTTTTAATACCTAGTTTAATAGTTGCTATGTATTCTTTATATTCACTTGTTAGTATTTCACATAATTTAGTAGTATTGCCTACACAGATGACAAGGACACCTGTTGCTATTGGATCTAGTGTTCCTGTATGACCAATTTTTTTTGTATGTAAAATGCCTGACAGCTTATTTACGACATCACGAGATGTAAAGTTAATTGGTTTGTTTATTAATAAAATTCCATTCATAGCAAGTACCTAATTCTTATATTTACTTTCAAAGTATTTAATTAATGGTTCAACACTTAATTCTTTTTGGCATACTCTACTTACTACTTCTTTAAATGTATAAGCACCACCAAAGGTATGAATATTTTCTTGCAAGTATTTTGTTATTTCTTTTATTCTACCTGTAGATAATAGTTCATCTATTGAACCTAAATCTCTTTCGATAGCTTCTAATAACATTCCATCAAGAATTGAACCTAAAAGGTAAGATGGGAAGTAACCGAAGCTTCCTTGTGACCAATGAACATCTTGTAAAATGCCATCTGATGCATTTACTACATCAAGTCCAAAGTATTCTTTAGTTTTTTCATTCCATATTGTTTCTAAGTTTTCAGCAGATATTTTGTTAGCAAATAAATCTCTTTCTATTTCATAACGCATTATAATGTGAAGACAATAAGTTAGTTCGTCTGCTTCAGTTCGCTTGTATGATGGTTTAGCGTCATTTAAATATTCCATAAATTCATCTAAAGATAAATCTAGCTTCATTTTTTCTTTTAATTCGCTATAAATTGGAATCCAGAAATTTTTATTTCTTCCTAAGATATTCTCAAAGAATCTTGATTGACTTTCATGAAGAGCATATTTGCCAATACTATATGTTGCATATTTACTTAAGTTTTTACCAATACTTTGTTCATATATTCCATGACCGCCTTCATGAATAATTGTACAGACATGGTCAAATATTCTTTTATTTTGCGAGAATGCTATTCTAACGTCATTATTATTTATCTTATTAGTATAGCCATGGGGATAAATTCCTAATGCTCCTCTATCATTATCAAAACCAATATAATCTAGAAGATACTTAGAAATTTCTATAAGTTCACTATCATTAAATTTAATTTTATAATGTTTTAAATTTTTAAGTTTTAAGTTTTTTACTAAAGGAATTATTTCTTTTTTTAGTTCATCAAATAGTTTATCTATTTCTTTTCTTGTCATGCCTTTTTCATAAGTATCAAGCATTTGGTCGTAAAGATTATCGCAATCAGGAAACATATAATTATAGTATTCTTTAGTTAATTCAACTATTTGTTCTAAATATGGTTTAAAAATATTATAATCATTTTTTTCTTTTGCTTCAGCCCAAGCGTTGTTTGATTTATCACATAAATCCAGATATTTCGCCATAAATTTTTCTGGTACTTTTTCTTCTCTTATGATATCTTCCATTAATTCTTCAATGTATCTTTGTTCTTCTAAAGATAAACTTTTAAATTCTTTATCATTTATTACATCACTTACTAGAGATTTAAATTCAGAACTGGTAGACATTTTAAAACATTCCATCTCTACTTTATTTTTGACTTCACTTAGATAGTCAAAAGATTTTTTTGGAGCTATTGTATCCATTTCCCAATGCATGATATTAACAATGTAACTTCTTTCATCTATACCTTTTAAATATTCTATTAATTTATCTAATTTTTTCATTTAATCATCTCCATTATAAGTATATCATTCATTGCTTTCATTTAAAGATTTTTTAAGAACTAATTTAGGATTACTTAATTCTGGTTCAAAAGATAATAGTTCTACTGCTAATTCTTCTTCTAATGTTACAACTAAAAAACCTGGTAAACTATCAAACTTTGCATCATCACTCAAAGTTGGGACTTGAATACCTTTTTTAGGATGAAGAGCAAATTTATGAGAATGACCAGCAAAATTAACTAATACTGGTAGATTAGGAATAGTCATTGTATATTTAGGACATTTATGAGTCATAGAAACTAATTGACCTTGCCAATTAAAATAAGCTCTTCTAACTGCAACAAATTGTAAATCTGCTCTTCTCATCATTTTGATTAAATTTTTATCTTTGTTAAACATATGATAATCATGATTTCCTAATATTATTTTGTTAGTGATAGAACCATCATGAGGATAGTCTTTCTGTAAATGTAAAATTTGACTTTCAGGTTTACGATAAGTTTTAGAAACATTTTGAAATTGTGCTTGAAATAAATCACCAGCATGTAAAATTGTTTTGATATTATGTTTTAGTGCAAATTCATAGACACTATCTATATAAGAAAAGTTTTCGAACTTACTTCCAATATGTGTGTCAGATATGACCATTATTTTAGATTCTAGTATTGGTTCTATTTTTACTTCTTCCATAAACATCACTGTCCTATATATTAAGTTAAAACTTGTTTTTTAGCAACAAAAAAAGATGATATGTTATATCATTATTAAATTTATTTGCTTTTTAATAGTTTCTTTATATCATCATTTTTATTAAAGTTAGCAAAAAGTCTATCTAAGATTTCTTTATCTACAGGCATTCCCCATGATAATTTGGTAAAATTATCATAATTTTCATTAAATGGTATGTATTTATACTGTCTTTGTTTTAGTCGAATTGAATAATATATTTGGGATGGAGATATTAGACAATTTTTTTGATTATAGTAACCATATGACAAAGTTTTTAATAGTTCATTTATAATATATCTTTTTTCACGATCTGATAAAAATTCATATTGTTCATCTAATAATAAAATTCTATATAGTGATTCACTTTCAGCATTTCTTTCCATAAGCATTAACTTATAAAACATTTTATAAATAATTTTTTCATAAGGTGATGTATTTTGTGGAATACGTCTTCCAAATTCAATTGACTCATGAAGTAAAATTCCACGTGAATCAAATTTTCTAGATTCAGCATCTTCCTTATCTTGAAGAACATGAAATATTTCATGGTATATTGTAATTAAGACAAAGAGATTATATAACCTACTAATAGCTCTGGCATTTAAGGGATAATTGTTTTCATTTACCCAACGAAAGAAATTTTCATATATTCGACATGGGGATATCATCATACTCTTATCACTAGGTAGATATTTTCCTTCGAATTTTTTAGAATAGTCTGTTATTTCTACTTTCTTTAAGTAATCATCTAGTTCTAGTTCTTTTTTTATTGTAGTAATTAATTCTAATATTTCACCATTAGTAATCTCATGTGTAGCATCAAATATATCCTTTATTAATGCAATACTTTGCATGATAATCCCCCTTTCATAAAGAAATATTTTATTTTAAAAAGTTTTTTTTGTCAAAAAAAGAAGCATTATTGCTCCTTTTCATGTATTTCATTTATTATTTTTTCTATATTATTTCCATAAGCAATTGAATTGTCATAGACAAATCTTATTTTGGGAGTATGTCTAAGCTCAATTCTCTCAGCTATTTTGCTTCTTAAATAGCTTGAAGTTTCATCATTTAGTTCACGTTCTAGTTCTTTATGTTCCATATCACTCGTGGTTGTGAAGAATACTTTACATAAACCTAAATCGTTAGTTACTTCTGCTCCAGTTATTGTTATTGCTTTAAGCAAATTATCATGAGCTTCTGTACCACATATTATACTTAATTCTTGAGCTATTTCAGAACCAATTCTTTTTAACTTTATTTGATTCATTATCTTTTTACCTCAACTGTTTCATATACTTCAATTGTATCTCCAACTTTGATATCTGAATAGTTTTCTAAAGTAAGACCACATTCATATCCTTTTTTAACTTCTTTAGCTTGATCTTTTTCTCTTTGTAGTGTTGCAATCTTAGTATCAACAACAACTATTCCATCACGAATAAGTCTTGCTTGTGCATCTTTTTTAACAATACCATCAGTTACATATGAACCAGCAATGTTTCCAACTTTTGAAAATTTAAATAGTTTTCTAATTTCAACGTTACCAATAACTTTTTCTTCAAATTCTGGTTCAAGCATACCTTGCATTGCTGATTCCATTTCTTCAACTAATTTGTAAATAATAGTATAAAGTCTGATGTCTACACCATATTCTTTAGCTATTTCTTTAGTTGAGTTAGATGGAGATACACAGAATCCTAAAATGATAGCATTTGAAGCATTTGCTAGAACAACATCACTTTCTGTAATTGTTCCTATACCACTTCTAATAACTTTAACTTTTACACCATCTACTTCAATCTTTTCTAAGGCACTCTTAACAGCTTCTTCTGAACCTCTAACATCTGCTTTTAATACAACATTAATTTCTTTTGTATTTGAATCGATTGAAGCAAATAAATTATCTAAAGATAATGTTTGTTTTTGGAATTTGCTTTCACGTGCTTGAATGCTACGTTTATCTGCAACATTTTTAGCTTCACTTTCTGTTTCAAAAGCCATAAATTTATCTCCAGCAGCTGGATTAGCAGATAGACCTGTTATTTCAACTGGAGTTGATGGGCCAGCTTCTACTATTGAATTTCCTAAATCATCTTTCATTGTTCTTACTTTACCATAAGTTGTACCAACTACAATTGGGTCTCCTATACGTAATGTACCATTTTGGATTAATAGTGATGCTACTCCACCAATATTTTTATCCATCTTAGATTCAATTACTGTCCCCATTGCATAACGATTAGGGTTTGCTTTTAATTCTTGCATTTCTGCTATTGCTAATAATGTTTCTAATAATAGGTCTATGCCTTGACCAGATTTAGCTGAAATATCAACAAATGGAATATTTCCTCCCCATTCTTCTGGAGTTATGTTATGTTCAGCCATTTCAGTTCTAATTCTTTCTGGTTTAGCATCTGGTTTGTCAATTTTGTTAACAGCAACAACGATTGGTACATTAGCTGCTAAGGCATGATCGATTGCTTCTTCAGTTTGTGGCATTACACCATCATCAGCAGCAACAATTATAATAACGATATCAGTTATACTAGCTCCACGTGCACGCATTTCTGTGAAGGCTGCGTGACCAGGAGTATCGATAAATGATAACTTATGTCCATCATGCTCTACTTGGTAAGCACCTATTGCTTGAGTGATTCCTCCGTATTCAGAATCAACTATTTTACTTTTTCTAATAGTATCAAGTAATGTAGTTTTACCATGATCAACATGTCCCATAATAGTAATTACTGGAGGACGAACTGTTAAATCTTCTTCTCTATCATTAGCTTCAAATTCTTCAAAATTAGAAACATCTTGAGTTTCTTCTTTTTTTAGAGTCTTATTATAGTCAAGAACTATAACACTTGCTGTTTCATAATCAATTGCGTTATTTAGACTTAGCATAAGTCCAAGTACCATTATTTTCTTAATTAATTCTGTACCATTAACACCTAGGGCGTCGGCTAAATCTTGAACAGACATACCTTCTTTATATAGAACTACATTATCTTCTTCAGCATTACTCATTAATTTTTCTTTGTGTTTATACATTTCTTTTCTCTTAGACATATATTCGTCTTTAGAGCTTTGTAATTGACTCTTTTTCTTTAATTTTTGTTTTTTATTGGCAGTTCCAAAATTCTTATCTAAGTTATTAGATTCAACTAGGTCTTCAACAACTTCATCAATTACATCTTCTTCTTCATAATCAGTTTCACTATCAGTACTAATTAAATTAATTGTATTGTCGAGAATTATAATGTCATCTTCTGATAAATCATCATCACCACTCTTAACATTTATTCCAAGTTCATTACATTTTTTTAGTATTTCTGCAACTGAATGATTTGTATCACTCGCATATTCTTTAACACTCATCATAATAGCTCACCTCTATCTTTCTTTTATTATATTAAGCATTTCCTCATATATACTTTCAGGAATTTCTACTTCTAGGATTCTTTCGAGAGCCTTAGTCTTTCTAGCAAGCTCAATTACTTCAGAATCTTTTTTTAAGTAAGCACCGCGACCATTAGACTTACCAGTTATATCAACTGATACATTGCCTTCTGGATTACGAACTACACGAAGTAAATCTTTTTTTAAAGTCTTTTCTTTTGTGATTACACAAGTTCTTTCAGGCATTTTTTTCATTTAAATACCTTCTTTCTAATTAATTATTTCCTTCTTCATTAACTTGATTTAATGTTTTAACTTCAATCTTATATCTAGTTAATTTAGAAGCTAGTTTAATATTTGTCCCTTTTTTACCAATAGCTAGAGATAGATTTTCATCATTTACAATAGCTAAAGCTTCTTTTTTCATTGGGTCAGTAATATTTACAATAGCATCCTTAGCTGGACTTAATGCATTTTTAATATATTCTGCTGGATCACTATTATATAAAACGATATCTACTTTTTCGCCATTTAATTCTTTTAAGATAGAAGCAATACGTGAGCCTCTTTCACCAATACATGCTCCGATAGCATCAATTCTTTCATCTGTAGATTCTACTGCTACTTTACTTCTTAGACCAGCTTCACGAGCTACAGCATGTAATAAAATTGTACCATCTGCTAATTCTGGTATTTCAGATTCAAATAATCTTTTTACAAAACCATAGTGTTTTCTAGATAATAGAATTAAAGGTCCTTTAGTATTTGATTCTACTTTAGTAACATATACTCTAATACTAGATCCCATTTTAACTATTTCACCAGGAATCATTTCTGTCTTAGGTAAGATACCTCTTGTACGTCCTAAATCAACATAATAGTTACGAGTATCTTCCATAGCTAATGTTCCTACTAACATTTCATCTTGTTTATCAGCAAATTCACCAATAATAGAATCTTTTTCAGCTTCTCTAATTTTTTGCATTATTACTTGTTTAGCAGTACCAGCTGCAACACGACCAAAATCTTTTGGTGTAACTTCTTTTTCAATTCTTTCACCAACATTAATATCTGGATCAATTTCACGTGCATCTTCTAATAGAATTTGAGCATCTATGTTGATTGCTGGTGGTACATCTACTTCGTTACCTTCCTCATCAATAATAATGTCTCCTTCATCAATTTCGTCTACTACTACGTAATAAGACATAACCTTAATTTCACCTGTAGATCTATTAATATCTACTCTAACATTAGTTTTAGAACCAAAATTTTTCTTATAAGCTGTTGCTAAAGCTAATTCCATAGCTTCAAATACAACATCTTCAGATATGTTTTTTTCTTCAACAATTCCTTTTACGGCTTTAATGAATGCAACTGGATCCATTGCGCCAGTTTCTTCAACAACATTTTTCTTTCTTGCCATATTAATTACTCTCCTTTTTCTTTACTTACAATATCTAAGATGTATGAATCATCAATTAAATCTAATTTATCAATGATTGGATTTATTACTTCTGTCGCTGCAACTATGGTATCTAAATCAATACCATTAACTTTATCTAATTCAATTCTTAAGAAATTATAACTTCCTTCTACTTCATATTTAACTGAATCAACAATGATATCCATTTCTTTCATTGGGGCTTCAATAGATTTTCTGATTTCTTCTAATATTTTGTTCATGATTCACCTCTTTAAACTAATAATAAAAGTGGGATACTTGAGCCCACTTAAATCTGATAATTTGATTATAACATAAATTTGCAAATATGCAACTTTTTAATTGAGTAGATTGACGATTTGTAGTAATATTAATATATAAAGTAAAGGAGATTTCAGATGAAAAAGCAATCAACTTTGATAATATTTTTATTAGTTGTTATTTTTGTCATACTTGCTACTTACTTAACAACAGCTAATTTTAGTAGTGCTAAAGTTATAGAAGAATGTGATGTATCTAAAGAAATTAATACTAGTGATTTTGATTCATTAAACTATATGAATGCTTTTGATGTGTCTGATTTTTCTGGGCGTGAAATAAATACTATAGATATAGCTTCTAAACAATATACTAATAATACTATATCTATAGCTGATAGTAATTTTAAAATAAGTGATTCTCTTCTTACTGAAATATATAACTCTATTAATGAATATGGTGCTAGTAATTCTTTTTATATTATTAGTTTAGATGATGGAATGAGTATTGCATACAATGTTGATAAGAGCTATGAAACAGCGAGTTCAATAAAAGCTCCATACGCTTTATATTTATACGAACAAATATCAGAAGGAAATATCGATCCTAATCAAGAGATTATGTATGAAAGTCATCATTATAATAAAGGAACTGGAGTTATTAAAAAGAGCGAATTTGGAACTATGTATACAGTTAGAGACTTAATATATTACTCTGTTAATGATTCTGATAATATAGCTCATCAAATGTTGCATAAGGCTTTTGGAGTTAAAGGTTATAATGATATGTTAAGTAATCTTGGAGCTAAGCAACTTTATTTAACTGCAAGCAATCCTTGGGGATATACAAGTCCACGAAGTGCTGCATTAATATGGCAAGAAATATATAATTTTTCTATTCGTAGTGAAGATGGAATAACTTTCTTAAATCTTTTATCTAATGGTAAATATAATTACTTTAAAGAAGTAATGCCTTCTATACCTAGTGCAAGTAAAACGGGATTTGCTAGTAGAGATGTTGTTGAAACAGGGATTGTTTTTGGAGACAGACCTTATATAGCAATCGCAATAGCAAATAAAGGTGGAAATATTGGGGCTTATACACAAGTATTAAAATTAGTAAGTTATATGAATGATATTATGAATGAATATAATGAATATATAAAAACTTCTTAATAAGTTAATAACTTTATTTATTTAAAGGAATAATATAAGTAATATTATTCTTTTCTTTTGATACTTCTATTCCACCATTATTCTTTATTATATTATTAGTACGTATATCTTCTTTGTTTATGGATAAAGATATATCACTATAGTTAGTGTTTTTTCTTATTATATCTATTAATTCATTAAATATTTTTGTTCCATATCCATTCCCACGAAATTCTTTTTTCACATATATATACAAATTTGTTTTATCTTCTTTTAACAGACCATAACCTAATATATTTTGATTTTTTAAAGCATATATATCACAAGCAAAATTAATATTGGCATTAATATTTTTTTTAAAATTAGTTTCATTTAGCTTTATAAATTCCATGATATTCCATCCTTTTTATCTGGAGTTATTTGATACTCTAATAATTCACCAGGATTTGAGTGAGTTTTTTTATATTCAATGAATTGTTCTAATTCAATTAACAAATCTTTAAAATTTTTGTTTAAAAATTCATAAAATGAAGAATTTATTTCAACATGTTTAGATAAGGCTAATAATTTTTGTAAGTCCATATTACAATCTTTTATTACCTCAGTAGTATAAATGATAAGCTCTTCGTCCGCTAAAATCCTTTTTGTTTTATTAACTTTATCTATTACTTCAACTTTTTCTGTTTTTTGATAATTATCATCTAATTCAGATTTTATATAAATATTAGAATTTAAGACACTTACTATATAAGCACAATATGTTTTTGTCTTATCTACTTTATTAAAAATTACAGGAATTGTGTATTTCTTTTTTAATTCATCAGGATTTCTTCCACGATGTTTTTCAATCAAATACATAATTCGTAAAACTGTAAATCTATGCATTCCGTTTCCAGATATAAAACACTTACCTTTTTCTACTTCTCTTACTTTTATTGGCTCAATAATAAAAGATCTTGATAAACCTGACATTATATTATCTGGTGTGTATTTTAGCATACTGATACTTCGTGAGTGATATCCATCTTTTGTACTATCAAAGAATTCACTAATACTTTCAAATATATCTCTTTTTCTTGGATACTCATATCCTAAAATTTCATCAATACTAATATTTGTTGTTATTTCTGCTGTTGTTAGAGCAGTTTCTTCTAAAATACTGTCAATATCTCTAGGTTCTATTATTCTTTCTGTTATTTCTGATACTTCTAATGGAGTTAAGTGATTTAAATTTATAAATTCTAATGTTTCTAAATTATATGGTAAACTTTTAGGATAATTTTGAGGCCTTTTAAACAACATAACATATCCTACTTTATATAACCATTTTGAACTATTTTGGATTCGTTAACAACCATAAAAGCTTCTTTATCAATATGTCTTATTATACGTTTTAAATCATCTAGATGACGACTATTTAAAGTAATTAGTAGAATTTTATTATCTGGACCTGTTAAGTTATCAGTTGTATTTACTACAGATACACCAAAACCTTCTGCTCTTATTTTATCAACATTTGCTTTTGTACCATTACTAGTTATTACTTCTACACTTATTAAAGAATTTATGAATGTTTTAGATATATAAGTTCCTAAAATCGTTCCAGTAGCATATCCACCTGAATATGATATTACAATCCATATACTTTGAATATCTGTATTTAAGGCTTCTTTTACTACTAAAAACCAAATAAATACTTCTATAAACGCAACTATTCCCGCTATTAAAGTTTTCCCTTTAACAGTATAGTTTGTTCTAATTGTTCCTAATGTTACATCAGCAATACGAGCAAAAAATATTTTAATACATAATAATAGTAGTTCCATTTTAATTCATTCCTTTTATTATAGCTATAATTATTATAACCAATACTATTCCAATTATTAGCGCAATGGCTTTACCTATTTTAGCGTCACTATCAGTATTTGAAGCACTTTTATATAATGCAGTATCTTTATTACGATATTGATTCCAACGGGGGTCAAGCATTTCTCGCATTTCTTTCTGTTGAGATATAGGTATCATCTTACCACATTCGGGGCATACGCCTCCCTTTGAGGGTAATGCTGCTCCACAATATTTACAATTCATATATTATCACCTAAAATAATTTTATCATGAAAAAAGATTAGAATAAACACTAATCTTCATTATAATCTTCGATAAAATGTGGTCCCTTATGTGGCTCTTCACGAAGTAAATTATTATAGTTTTGCTGGCGTAAAGCTTCGTAGACCATAATAGCTACTGTATTAGATAAATTTAACGCTCTAACTTTATCAGTCATTGGCATACGCATACAATTATCTAAATGAGGTTTTAGTATCTCACGAGGAATCCCTGTAGATTCTTTACCAAAGACAAAATAGATATTTTCATTACTATCGCTGTAATCAAATGATGTATGAGGTTTATGACCATATCTTGTTAAAAAATAAAATTTTCCTTTATCTTTATTCTGCTCATAGAAATCATTCCAATTTTTATACACATTATATTCACAGTTATCTATGTAGTTTACACCACTTCTTCTTATATATTTTTCATCTAAAGAAAAACCTAAAGGTTCAATTAAATGCAACTTAGTATCTGTTGCAACACATGTACGCATTATATTTCCTGTATTACCAGGAATTTCTGGTTCAAACAAAACAACATTAATCATAATAATCCTCCTATTAAAAAAGACCTTATTGGTCTTTATTCTTTCGCTACATTATTGACATCTAATAACTTCTGAAAATCTCCAACATTCATGATATTATCGTCGTTTCTCTTAACGATGTCAACTACTTTTCCGTTATTATAGTAAATTATTGTAGGAACTTGTGTAACTTTTTTTTCTTCTAAATTGAAGGCTTTGTTAATCTCTTCAATATAGTTTTCATTTTCTTTTATATTAGTAACATTTAAGTAATATATTGAATCAGTTAAATTATATTCTTTTATAATATTTTTTAAATCTTTTTCCATATTATAAACTTCTTCAGAACCAGTATAGCTTATGTATACAAAATATGATTCAGGAACTTCTGAAAAAATATCACTAATTTCTTCTAAGTTTTTTATTTCATTTGTTACTATTTTTTCTTGTACTAAATATGATGTTGATACTTTATTTTCTTTAAAAACCTTATACCATGCAAAACTATAACAAGTTATAGCAATTATAAAAACTATTACTAGTCCTGCTATTACATAATTTTTTAGAGGTATATAACGTTCATTCTTTTTTATTTCAGCCATAGCATCATATCCTTTCTATAACTTTATTTTAACATACATTATAATTTTATGCAAAAGCTATTTTTTTATTTTGGGTTATTTAACTATATCTCTTTTTTTAGTTTACATATATTAAAATTAGGAGGAAATATTTATGTTTTTTGAAGATATAATTTTTAATATGAATGATGATAATTCATCAAATGTATTTAGTGCAAGAGATGGATTAATGCATGGAAATATGTTTAAAAATGAGTATGTGCCTTATAAAAATTATAAGGTTGCTAAGTTAGAAAGTAATAATGAGAAAGGTCTTCTCGTTTTAAAGATTTATGAATATAATTTTGCTTTAAATGATTTATCACTATATTTAGATTTACATCCAAATGATAATCAGATTTATTCTTTATTTAAACAATATACTGAGGAACAACGTGCATGTGTCGATCTTTACGAGAAGAAATATGGGCCAATGGAGCTTGATGATAGTGATTATTCAAGTTATATGTGGTATAAAGAGCCATGGCCTTTTGTGGGAGGTAATGTTTAATGTATAAATATGTTAAGAAGTTAAATTATCCAATTAATATTAAGAAAAAAGATTTAAAGATGGCAAAATATATGCTTACACAATTAGGAGGAGCAAATTCAGAATTGGCAGCATCTCTTCGTTATTTTAGTCAAAAATTCTCAATGCCTGATGAAAAAGGAAGAGCTCTTCTTAATGATATTGCTTGTGAAGAACTTGGGCATGTAGAAATGATTGCAACAATGGTAAAACAATTAACTAAGGGAGCAACAGTGGAGGAAATGGCAGAAGCTGGTTTAGGTGATATTTACAGTGAACACGGAATGGGAGTATTCCCTACTAATGCATCTGGAGTTCCATTTACAGTAGCTTATTTTTCTGTAACAGGTGATCCTCTAGCTGATATTTCTGAGGATATGGCTGCTGAACAAAAAGCACGTGCAGTTTATGAAAATTTAATAAATTTAACTAATGATGAAGATTTAATTGGACCTTTATTATTTCTAAGGCAAAGAGAAGTAGTACATTTTAATCGTTTTAAAGAATTGTATGATTATTATAAAGAAAAATATAATTATAAATAAGAAAGAAGTAACTATTAAGTTACTTCTTTAATTTCTTTGATTCTAGTTCTTTAAATATGCTGTATACTGATGATTCTTCTAGAATAGAGTCAGATATTAGTGATGGAACTACATAAAGAGGATTGCATCTTTTTTCTTCAAAATTGCGTAAAAACTTTGCTCTTGAAATACTGATTCCACCTATTATATATAAATCATCTATACGATAGTTTTCATCTAGTATTTTTACTACTGGATCTCTTTTTACTATAGTTATATTATTTCCTTTTATAGGTTCTAAGACAATACTTGGAACATGATTAATAATATATTCATCTAGGTCTGAGTCTAAACAAGTAAACTTAGTTTCATCTGTAAGTTCCTTTTTTAATATATGATTTGGTGTCTCTATTTCTTCACCAATTAGTCTATATATCATTATTCTCTTAATGGTATTTTGAGGATTTCTAGTTTTACAAATACTAATAAATAAATATTCTGGAATATCTTGTTCTATTAATAAATCATAAATATTTAAATAGTTATAATGACAAAGTAGAAAAATAAAGTTATTCTTAGTTAATTTATATTCAGCTAGAATAGATAATCTGCTTTTTAATTCATGAGGATTAACAAACATAATATTATCATTATAAAAAATGTTGTTAAAATCTACGATTGGTTTTAAAATTTCATAGTTAGTTATTAGTTCGCTATATTTTTCATCTAAAATATAATGAATATTATCTCTTAAAGTTTTTTTAGAAATAGCATGAGAATTAATTAAGAAAGTTAATTTTTTAATTTTATCTTCTGTTAAGTAAGTTAAAAGACCATAATACTCATTAATTATAGCAATAATATCAAATCCTAATATAGTAAGAACTTCTATTCTGTTGGTAACATTAGGAATTTGTTCTAAAGCAGATATTCTTTCTTTAGAAAATGAATTAGGATTTATTTGTTTAGAATATAAATAAGAGCTTAATTCACTTTTGTTCAAAACAGCATTAAGACTTTCTTCTTCTTTTAAAAGTTCTCTTTTTTCTCTAAATAAATTGTCTTGAATTAAATAATATATTTCTTCAAGTGTTGGCAAATCTAAATATTGATGCCATTTATCAGGAATACTCGTTAATTCAGAAAACTTTGGATTTTTTAAAGCTTCTACAAGCTCTTCATAAGCTGATTTTCTTTTAAATAGTACTTCTCTTCTTGCTTCATAATCTTTTATTTCTTTAGCCATTTGCTCTTCTAATACTTTTACAAATCCACGAAATTCACTAGTTTCATATATTTCTTTTGGTGTTTTAGATCTAGTACTTATTCCTTTTAATATATCTGGATTAGTCATTACTAATAATGGACTTGGTAATTGTTTTTTTATTTGTTGTGGTAGTTCTAATAAGTTCTTTTTAAGTTTTAAGAAAGCTAACATAGCTTTATATACAAACTTCATTGGACAATTAAGAAAAGCTGGAATTAAATTTAAGTTATTATAGTTTTTTAAATACTTACTATCGCTAATTATCCCACCATAATTTGTATTATCAAAAAGAATTCTTAAATCTTCACTATTTCTATTATATGTCCAAGAATTGATTGCATCTTTTGCTTCCAATATATAATCAGATATTTCTTCGTATGATGAACCTTCAAAAAGAAGAACTGCAAATATTTTAAAGATATCTGAGTTTGGTATTGTAGCTAGAGAACCAAAATTATCGCTATTTATTTTTTTTAGTAATTTATTTATGTCTCTTTTTAACTCTATTTTTCCCTTATCTTTTAATTCTAAATTCGTCTCTAATAAAGTATTTTTAGCTAGATGAGTTATTTTTTCGATTCTATCCATGTTACTCACCTACTTTCTTTGTATATGATATATCATTAATAAGAGAATATATTTGTCCAAGCAATTCATCTTGTTCAATATAAAAATCTGGATTATCATTGTTATTGATAATATAATCCTTACTACTGTTAAATCTTCTTATTGCTTCTTCATAATAAGAATCTATTCTGCTACTTTTTTGTTTATCTTTATAAAACAATGAACATATGAAAATTAGACCTTTATATACAACGTATAAAACTCTTATACCATTTGGATGTTTGTATTCATAAAGACAATTTGGTTTCACACTTTCAATAGATTTAATGTCCTTAGTTTTTAAAAAATAACCTTCTATAATTTTATCAATAATATTTTTTATTTCTTTCCTATTTTCTTTGTAAGTAAGAATATCTTCATATAAATATGTAGAGTTATGATTATTTGGCACGACGAATATACGAGATGGCGTTGCTTCAAAAGTTGATTCAGGCTCTGATTCTTTTTCAATTGTTTCAACAAAAGAAATGGCAAGTTCGTATATACTTAAGTCACTTTGAAGTTTACTTATGCCTAATGTTGGATTCCTTAATATACTTTCTTTTATAGCTTTTTTAGTTTGATTGGCCATTTTTAGAAAATATAATTTTAATCTAATTTTATCTTCTCTTGAAAGCGATGATAATTTTTTAGATATTTCGTCGTTCATATCACTAAATAATATTAGTTTTATGTAATCTGTTAAATTTTTTTCAGTTTTAGAGATTTCTTTACTATCAACATTTGGTATTGATTGTGTTGATTGTATTGATTGTGTAGGCAGACTATTACTAGTAGTTACATTTATTTTTTTTCTTAACATATCTATGTCTTTCTTCTTTTGAGTTAAATATGCCTTATTACTATAGATTATTGCCCTTAAGCATTCAACTATTTCATATTGACTAGGGTCTTCAATATGATCATATATAAAGCTAGTTGGTCCATCAATAAAGTAAGCTATATTTTCTATTTCTTGTTCCACCTGCTCTATTCTAGATAAATCCTCCATGATAAGTCCCCCTTTTTTTCTGTGTTTATTATACTTTATGTTATATTTTTGTCAAATTTATAATGTTATAAGAGCATTAAAAAAAAACCATTTTCATGGTTTTCTATTTTTATTAAATTCTATTAAATTTATTATTTTTCTTAGCCATTGCGACTGCACTAATAGCAATTAATGCTCCTGCAGCTAAAATTGCATATGATGCAAATGCTCCTGTTGGAGGACTTGGTTGTACTGGTTTTCCTTTTAAATGAATTTCTTTACAGAAATAATCATTAGCATTTACACTTGTTGATGTATTTTCGCATTCCGGTGTATTTGCTTTTGAAGCAGCACATTCTTTATAACTAGAATATAACTTTTCGCTTGGGATATTCCATACTTTAACACATAACTCTCCACATTGATTGATTACAGCATCATCTGTTAAACTTACAACTACAGAACCAATTATTCCATACCCATCAGCCTTTTTTTCTGCACTTAGAACACTATCTACACCATTTTTAATTGATGCTGGTGTAAATAAATTCTCTGTTCCTTTTGAGAAGATTACAGCACATAAGAAGTCTCCCTCCCCTTTTTTAGCACTTATTGTTGAATCAAATGCACAGTTAAACTCTTTAATTGATGCTGGAACATTTTGACTAGCAAATGGTTTTGATGTTGATTCATATTCTTTAGTGAATCTAGCATCTGTATTCGCAATATTTTCGTTAGACTTTACTAATTCTATCTTAGTATACTTACTTGTTGTGTATGCTTGAGTAACAAATCCATGTAAGCTTCCTGTTTGTTTACTTGGTTGTCCAACAATATAGCATGTTGTTCTTCCGCCTGCTTCAATAGCATTTGGATTACAAACAAGATCCATAGTTGGCATTGTAAAAATATCAGCAGCGTTTACAACATTAACAAAAGCAAATGAGCAAACAGCTACAATTGACATAAGTAAAATATTTTTTATTTTCTTCATAATACCTCTCCTATACTTATTTTTCCTTATTCTGATAATATTATAACATGAATTTTAATAAAGTGTTAAAAATTTTTGATTTTTTTACTATTTATGGTATTATATATAATATAGTATAGAATAAATAGTGGTGAGCATATGAAGAAAATAGCAATTTTGATTAAAGATAAGACACTTTTGTTTAAGTATCGTACTAATAAACCAGTAGAACCTAATCTACTTAATACTAATGTTATTTCTAATAATGAATTAATATTTAGTGATGAATACTTAATGGAAAATAGTAAAATAGTTGGTCTTTTTCTATACGATTTAGCTAAAGAAAAAGAAATATCTGAAATCGTTGTAAGCAGTAATTCTTTAGGTGAACTAATAATAGATATTTTAAAAAGAATACCTAAAATAGAATCTTTTACTATTTCTGAAGATGAAAACCTATCATATAAATTATGTGAAGCTATTATAAAAAATAAAAATATTAAAAAAGTTAATTGCTATGGAATACCACAATTTATGATTGAAACTCTTGATAAAGCAAACATTGCTGTTGATTCAAGATATGAAGTATTATTTACAAGTAATTTTATGGCAGAAAATAATCTTACTTCTTTTTCAAAAATATATTATAAAACCAATATAAGAATTGGTGAAATATTAGGTAGTGAAGATATAAATGATATAAAAACTTTTTTTGCTATTAATAAATATTTAAAAGTTATTCATTTTGATAAATATTCATTAGAAAATACAAAAATCATTATTGGTATACTTAAAGAATTTAAAAGAAGAAATATTTCTATTGAAATACATGACGATTTAGAAAATAACGAAGATGTTTCTGAATTAAAAGAAATTAATAAAGAATTAAAGAGAAAAAATAAAATTAGTATATCTTTAGTATATTCTAAAGACTATTTGGAAAAAAATTATTTACAACAAATTATTTTTACAACACTTAAACTCTGTGCAATAATATTATTTACTATAGTCGTCGCTGTATTTGGATATGTATTTTATAATAATTATCAATCTGAAGTTAAAATAAATGGTATAAAAGATGACCTTAATAAAATTATGAATGAACCTGATATCTCTGATAATTCAGAAAATGAAGAAGACCCTGAAATACCTGAAACAAATATGATAAATTCATATAATAAATTATTTGAAGTTAATTCTGATACTGTTGGATGGTTAACTGTTAAAGGAACAAATATCGACTACCCTGTTGTTAGAACTACTGATAATAGTTATTATTTAAATCGTAATATATATAAAGAAAAAGATTATAATGGTTGGGTATTTATGGATTACCGCAATAATATAGATGTATTAGATGATAATACAATTATATATGCTCATAACAGATTTACGAGTGGAGTTATGTTTGGGACATTACCTAATCTTAGAAAATCTAATTGGATAAATAAAAAAGATAATTATTACATAACTTTCAATACATTGTATAAAGAAGAAAAATGGAAGATATTTTCTTTCTATGGGATTGATGTAACTAGCGATTATTTAATTACTAATTTCTTAGACGATAAAGAAAAACAGTCATTCTTTGATATGATTACTGCAAGAAGTGAGCATAACTTTAATACTAAGATTGGTGTTGATGATAAAATAATCACCCTATCTACTTGTTTAGATAATAATCAAAGATTTGTAGTTCATGCTGTTTTAGTAAAAGAATAAAATTTGAAAGACTTAAAATACTAAGTCTTTTTTAAGTAATATGCTATAATATACATATAATATGGAGGGGTTACGATGAATATAAGTGACTTAAAAACAAAATTAGAAGAAATAGTACATGATACTTTATATAAATTTTCTAAATTAAACAAAAAACAAAAAGAGGATTTAAAATATATTAAAGAATACTTACGTGAAAGTGAAAAATTTATAGATGATTTAAGAACTATTATATCAAGTAGAAACAATGAAAATTATTTTGCTTATGATAGTTATATTACTGAATTTTTACTTGATAGTTCTAGCGATATAAAATTAGAAATTCTTAATAATCAAAATAAATACGAAGATATTATTCGAAATAGTGATATATACATTGCTATATGGAACTCTTTAAATATAACGGAAAAAGTTACTTATCTAGAAGAAAAGAAAAGATTTACGGATATAGATATTATACTTATAAAAAGCTCTGTTTTAGAGTGTGGGAACTTTAAAGAAAATATTATATTAAATGAAATATTAAACAATGAAGATATTAGAAATAAAATTGAATCATTTTCAATAGTTTTGAATTATTCTTATAATTTATTATCAACTATTAACTTAGTAGACTTTGATATGTGCAGTATTTTAACTAAAGAAACTTATACTAAATTTTTATTAAAAAAATGTAAGTCTTTTGAAGACTTTATAAATTTATATGAAGGAAATAAGAAAATATACAATTTAATACTTAATAATAGTTTAGCTTTCAATAATAGCGATAATGAAAAAATATATCATTTTATTCTAAGTAATCCTAATTTCATAGGAAAGTTTAGTAATAAATATCTAGATTTATTTAATATTGTTGAAATAACTAAAATGAGTAAAACTCCCAATTTGGATAGTGATGCATTTAGTGTTATTATGCAAAAATTATATAAATTCAATGAGGATGATGCTTCATCTTACTTTAGTGAAGATAATTTGGAAAAATGTTCTAAACATAGTATAACAATTTACCCATTTAATAATTTTGACGAAGAATACCAAAAAAAGATATTCTCTACCTACTCTTTATTTAACCGATTTATAGATACAATTATGATAGAAGCTATCAATAATCATTTTAAAGAAGAAGACATTGTTAACATTTTAAGAAATGATACTTTTATAAATGATATGAGTTCATATGCTATAGAATTACTTTTAAATAAATTGAGTTTTAAATCTGCTTTTAATATGCTACAAAGGAAGATAATATTTGAAAAAATAAATAATTTAAATGTAAAGATAGATTCTAAGGATAGTTTATTTATTAAAGGATTTCTAGATAGTCCTGTATTAATTTATAAATCTGAACATAATATGCTATATGAAATGCTAAACTTACTAAATAGTGATGATTTACTTTATTACATAATGCTTCCTTATATAATTAATGGTCTAAGTAATTATGAATTAATTAATCTTATAGTAAATAAGAATCTTAGTATAACTAGTATTTTAGAATCAGATGAGTTAAAAGATAAGTTAAATCTAACTGATATTATTAATTTAATAGATAAAGTATTTGAAAATAATATAGATTTAAATATATTTAAAAATAGATATTTAGCTAAGAGTTTATTTAATTTAAGTGATGAACAATATGAAAATATAAACTTCGACGAAGTTAATTACTTGTTTGAAACTGTTAGAATGAAATCTATATTGTCAAAACAAGAATCTAAGGTAACTGTCTTAAGTTATAAAAGTGTATTAACATGTTATTTGGTTCTAGGACTTGAAGAAACAATTGAACTAGTTAATAATGGAAATAAAGATATTACATTAAATGAAATAAAAGAATTACAAAAAGAAATTATTAATGAAAAAATTTTATTATTTAAAGAAAATAATTCTTCTGTATTCCAAAATATGGCTAAAAAGATTATTAAAAACCTAGAAAAAAATGAAGATACTGATGATATAAATGAATTTGCTATAAAAGTTAGGAAAAATACTTATCTCGATAATATAATTTACCTAATGCTTGATAATAATTTTGATTCATATAATGGAATTATAGATAAATTATATGGATATAAAAGATACTCTAGTTATGATGAATTTGCATCTAAGCAAGAAATATATGATTATACAAAGAAATTTACTGATGTTTATTTAAATAGAAAAGTTAAAGAATATAATAGTGAATTTGAAAAAGTTATATTAAATAATTTTAAAGTTAGAGAAAATATAATTTATAAAAGAAGAAAAGAAATTGGTAAAGACTATATTAGCAAGCTTAAATTTAAATTATTTGTTAGAGCTTTAACTGATTCTAATAAGGAATCATATGCTACTTATTTTAAAGTAACTTTCCCTATTAATGAAATAAAACAAAAATATATTAAGCATTTAGCTAGTGATGATGTAGATTATAATAGTATATTAGAACATGTTCTAATACCTACAGCTAATGAAAGATTCGATAAAGAAAACTGTTTAAATAAATTAGGAATTAATAAACCAATTAATACAGATCAATATACTAAGTATTTAGAAGATTTAAAAAGTGTAACAGAATTGAACTTAAGAATCGATAAATATAGAGAAATATTTAATACAGAACAAATTATTACTATTATGAATTATATATGTTATCAATCGACAATTAATTTTGAAATAAATAAAAAATATATTAAGGAATTTGATAAATTAGCATCATTAATTAATAACTTAGATGGTGAAATATATGTTGATAAATCAGCTCTTAAATTTATTTATAAAGATAATATGGATATATATAATATTGAAGAAATAATAGAATATAAAAATTATATTGAAATATTAGATGATATTATTAAAAAAACTTTAAACTTTATTAATAGAACAATGGATGAAGATAAAATTAGAAATAATTTTGCACATGATTATTTTAAAGCTATTAATACAGATAATTATATATTTCCTATTACTTCTAAAAATTATGAACCTAAAAAACGCGTATTGGCATTAAAAGATTTGGAGAAAATATTTAATGGTTATGATTTAGGAAACTATAAAAAACTTGATAAAGAATTATATGAATTCTTATTTGAGAAAAAAAATCTTATCATGGTTGCTGATGGTTACTATTCAGGTATTGTTGATAACCTAGGAATTATAATATCTAAATGGGATAAAATACATGACTATGTAAAAACTTTAGATGTAAATATTGAAGATTTGAGTTTAATAAGTATAGAGAGTGTCGTTACTTTAATAAGTTTTGAAGAAAATGAATTTAGTAAAGCTATTGATAGAGAAACAATTAATTCTATATGTGAAGATGGTTATTATGAAATTAATGACTTAAATAAACGTATAGATTGGTTAGTTGATTTATTTAAAGAATCATTTAAAACAATTAAGAAGACTGTTCCTTACCTATGTTATAAAGATGATGTATACAGAATTGAAGTATTAGATTCATATGATGGAGATATTCTTAAGGCTTGTAAGGGTTCTTTATATAAAGTGGGAGCTATAGGAAATGACTTCTTACATTACTCTATTTTAGATAAAAATGGTTTACAAATTGGAATTTATAAAAATGATATTTTGGTTTCTAAAATATTGGGGATTAGAAATGGTAATACAATATATTTGAATGCATTAGAAGGTATAAAAGATAGTAACTATAATGAATTACTTAGGTTATTTGCTAATGAAATGATAAGTATAACAAGAGATGATGCTGAACCAATTGAATTTATTACTATTGTAAATAATGATAATTATACTAGTAGAAATGGGCTTAGATTAGATACAACAATATGTCCAGTAATTAATAATCCTATTAATAAAATATATTATGATTTCGAAAGATTTAGTGAATATAGTCATTTGATAAATGTGGAAGATATTTATACTAATTATGAAGATAATATAAGTACTTTACTTGCTAGTAGTAATGTTGTTGATAAGAATAATTTTAAATACTATGATGCAGATGATAAATATTATAGAATAAGAAATAATGTTATTAAGTTAAGTAATAATATTGGTGAAGATTATTTAAATAAAATTGATACTATACTTTATCTATGTAAAATGGAAGATGAGAGTATTGATATAAGTAATATCACTCTAAATACAATGAAGAATATTTATCTTGGTGATGATTATGTTTTATTTGTTACTGAGAAGAATAATGTTATAAAATTTGTCTTACCATATGATGAAAGAGCTTATAAAGAGATTTCTTTAATTATGGAAGATATAGAACAATAAAAAAGCTATCAGATGATAGTTTTTTTTTATTGTTTGTTTTTATTTATGTAATTTTCAATTATTTGTTTATTATTGAATAATCTTTGATCTTTACTATTTATTTCTATGGCAGTATTTAAAAAATCTAATGAATCGTTATAGTTACCATTATAGAAACATGATATAGATAGCAAATCATAAATTGTTTCATTCCAAGCTTTTTCTTCATTTATGTATGAAATAGTCTTTTCCTTTATTTCTAGAGCTCGACGAAGATATCTTTCACAATTTTTGTAATCCTCTATTGTGTAATATAGATATCCTAAATCAAAATATGGTTCTCTTAGATATGGTGCTTCTTCTATGGCATGTTCATACCACATTATTGCTTCTTCTATGTAATTTTTGTGAAAATAAGAATAAGCTATATAACGCATAGAAGCACATCTTTCATCTTTCCATGTTGCAGTTGGCAATTTGAGATGTTTATGAAGAGTTAATATTGCTTTATCCCACTTTTTATAGTACATGTACTCTCTTCCTAAATAATGCATATTACGGTCATCTTTGGGATCTTCTTTTACTGAAAGTTCTAATAAAGGAAGGTATGACGATCTTGCTTTCGTATAATCTTGATAGTGATTTAAAACCATATTAGGTATTAAAATTTCTTTTTCTTCTATTAACGCTGTTAAAACTTCATGAACTGGATGAGTCCATTTATAATCATTTCTCGTATGAATTTTGTTTAAATAAAAAGTTGTTCCTGGATTACCATATTCGTCAAAACTCCAATTATATAAATATTTAGCTCTTGTTGCTCCAATTGCCCAATTGTTTTCAAGATGTTTACGCCATCCACGCTCAAATCTTTCATCTAAATCTGTACATACACATATATCTGTATCTTCGCTTACATAGGATAGAGATTTATTTCTAGCAACATCGAAACGCCATGGGACAATTTTTTCTTGATAAACTTTTATTTTGGGACATTTTTTAAGAAATTCTACTGTTTTATCTGTTGAACCCGTATCAAGAACAATTATTTCATCAGCTTCTTTCATAGAACTATACCATTTTTTAACATTTTGTTCTTCGTTTTTAGTTATAGCATAAACTGATATTTTATATTTTGACATTTTATCACCTAATATAATTTATGTAAAAATAGTAATTATATTAATAAAATATTCTATTTTATATGGTATAATTAATTATAGTAAAGTGGTGTCGTTTATGAGTAAGATAAAAAGTAAAAAACCAAAAATAACTGATAATAATTTTATAAAAAAAATTAAATCTTTTTTTAATAGCCTTTTCAAATTAAACTTTAAGAAAATAATTAAGGTTTTGAAAAATAAAAAGGTAACAATAATAACCATAATTACTATAGTGCTTTTTGTGCTTAGTGTCGTTGGAGTTGCGGTCGGATTTAAGTCTTTGTTTTTTAAACAAGAAAGTAAAGTTATTTTATTTGATAAAGATCATAAAAGATTCATTCAAGCTGGTGACGTTTATATTATCGACGTTAATATAGTTGAATCTGGCGATTTATTACCAGATATAAGTTCTTATTTTTATGAAGGAACCTTATTACAAGAAAATGTTAATATATTATACTACAAAGATAATGTTTTATTAGATAAAGAAGATTTTACTTATGAGAAAGATGGTTCTTTATACGTTAGAGGAACTGGAGAAATTACTGTAGTAATTTTAAATGGTCAAGAATATGAAACCACATTAAGAATTAGAGATACTATTGAACCTGAAGTTAGCTTAAGGGAAGTTACTATTACTCAAGGAGATGCTATTAATGTGTATGATTTTATTGACGTATATAGTGATAATAGTTCTGATCCAACGTATGAAGCTTATTTACTAAGTGATATTGATATTAGTTATCCTGGAAATTATGATATTAATTTTAGAGTTTGCGATGCTTCCGATAATTGTGTTACAAAAACTGGTACATTGTATGTAGAGAGAAAGCCAGAGAATAATGATGGTAGTGGCAATAATAATGGTGGTAATGGCAATAACAATGGTGGCAGCGGTAATAATAACGGCGGTAGTGGCAATAACAATGGTGGCAGCGGTAATAATAACGGCGGTGGTGGTAATCAAGAGCCTTCTAATCCAGTTAATAATCGCGAAAAAGAAGAAGCAAAAAAAAGCATAAACTCATTAATTGATATTTTTAGTAATTCAGGTTCAACTAATACAGATCCTGCATTGATACGTACTTATGAAGACCAATATATGAAAATACTTAAACAATATAATCCTAATTTGCAACTTGATTCAGGATTATGTAGTGTTGCTAGATTAAGAGCCGCTGAGATTTCAACGAAGCAATATCATAATGCTATGCTTAATGTAATAACAAAAACTCCGCAAGAGCATCATGTTAGACCTAATGGTAGACACTGGAGTACTATTTTAAGTGAATATGATTTGGCAAATGATGGAGCTAATACCTTTAATGGTTTTAATGGGGAAATATATACTGCTACTCAATTTTCGATTCCAGAGGCAATGCAGGATTTTATGAATTCCCAAGCTCATAAAGAAATTATCGTGGATACGAGATTTAAAAAAGTTGGAGTTGCAAAATTTAGAGATAATGAGGGAACTTATAATTACGTAGTTATCTTTACAAAATAAAAGATGTTCAAAATGAACATCTTTTTCTATGCTCCTGGTCCCGTTGGACCTTGAGGAATTGTTAAATTTAGAACAAAGTTTGGTGCTGTTCCTGTTATAGTTGCGGCGGCTGCTGATCCTGGCGCACCTGTTGTAACAGTTCCAATTGTAATGGTTGGAGTTAATCCAGTTGGTCCTGTTGGTCCTGTACTTCCTGTTGGACCAGTTGGTCCAGAGATTCCTTGGATACCTTGTAATCCTTGTGGACCTGTGCTACCTGTTGGACCTGTTGGACCCGTAACACCTTGAGGTCCAATTGGACCAGTAGCTCCAGTTAAGCCTTGTATTCCTTGAGGTCCTGTTGGTCCTGTACTTCCTGTTGGACCAGTTGGTCCAGAGATTCCTTGGATACCTTGTAATCCTTGTGGACCTGTGCTACCTGTTGGGCCTGTTGGACCCGTAACACCTTGAGGTCCAATTGGACCAGTAGCTCCAGTTAAGCCTTGTATTCCTTGAGGTCCTGTTGGTCCCGTATTTCCTGTTGGACCTGTTACTCCGGAGATTCCTTGGATACCTTGTAATCCTTGTGGACCTGTGCTACCTGTTGGACCAGTCGGTCCCGTAACACCTTGAGGTCCAATTGGACCAGTTTCTCCCGTTACGCCTTGTATTCCTTGAGGCCCTGTTGGACCCATTATTCCTTGTATTCCTTGGAATCCTTGTAAGCCTTGTGGCCCTGTAGGACCTGCTGGACCTTGTGGACCTTGTGGGCCTGTTGGACCTGTTACTCCTGTTGGGGGTTGTTCTCTAAAGCCACAGCAACATCCTTGATTTGGATGATTTTTATTATAACAATTAACTTTTTTTCTTGCATCTTCTAATAAACAATTATTATTCATATTTTACCTCCTTATTATATTTTATTCGAGATATAGAAATACTCTCATATATATCAAAAAAAAAGAGAATTAAATTTTATAGAATCCTTCTCTTAATAATAAATATGGCTCGATTTCTTCTAAACGACTATAGTTACTTCCAATTGTTGTAACTGATTCTCTAAAAGTAATAGTCTTTTTGGAGTCATCGCAAATATAATTTACTTCGCCACTATAAATTTTGGCAGCTTTTGTATAAACTTCTTCGTCTTGATATTTAAACACCTTTTCATGTATTCCACTTAATAATAACGCATAATTTGAATACTGTTCAAAGCGTAAACTGTATTTCTCAATTAGTTCATATCCTGTATTAAAATCAAAAGATGTTGTTTTTTCATATTCTCTTAAATTTCCTTGAGTTTCAATTATTAAACTAGCTTTTTTAGTTACACTATTTTGAAAAGCATCTGTTGCCACTACATATACAACATAAGCTCCACTAGAAGTATACTTTTTTTCTGTTTCTGCATCTTGAAATGAATAATTACAACCATTAGGATCTCTGCAACTCTCTACAAACGATCCTGCAGAATATACATCCCCTTCATTGATTTTTACATTTCTTATTTCTAACTCTGGTGGAGTTGTATCTACTATGCTTATTGTTCCAGTCTTAACAATACCTTTATATGTTACTTTAAATTCATATTGTCCTACTTCTTCTAGAACAACTTTAGATAAATCTATTACATATTGTAATTCATCTTCTATATCTTTTCCAACACCTGGTTTTACATAGCTACTTGTTCTAAGAGGAAGACTATCACCGATTTCAATTGTAATATCTATCGGTTTAAAGTCTTTATCTGTTGGATGATTTTTATACCAATACCAAAATCCTACTAAAAAGATTATTGTTATTAAGGCTACAAGGGCTGTAGAATTTTGAATTTTTTGAGCCGTTTTATTTTTTACTTTTTTGACTTTACCACTTTTATTTTTTTGTTTTTCTTTTTTTCTTTCTTCTATATCTATTGGATTTGGCAGTTCAGCATTTGGAGTCAATGTTATATCTCCTTCGCTATTTATTAGCGCAATTGAAATTGCTCCATCACCTTTTAATGCCTTTTCCTGACTAATAAGTTCTATTGAAGTGTTATCATTTGTATTATCTTCAAACTTAGGTATAATCGCAGAAAGATCCCTCTTTTTTTCGAGTCTATCTTCGCTATCGTCTAACATTGTAGGAGTAATGGTTACTTTTTCATTTTCAATAATCTCTTGCTCTTTTGAATCTTTTTTTGTGTTTTGATTATTCATATGACCAACTCCTTCCAATTTTATTCTTCCCTATTATTAATATACACTTTTTTCTATTAATTTTCAATATAAAAAGCACCTATTGGTGCTTTATAATTATCTTGAACGAGCTTTTAATTCTTCTTCTGCTTTTTCTAAATCATATTCAAATAATACAGTGGATTCGTCATTTGAAGGTACTCTTATTTCAATTTTGTAATCTTCTGGTTTAATTTCTCTACCATCACTAAAGACTAGTTCTTGGGTATCTGAATCGATTGTTGCACTAGTTCTGCTACGATAATTTTCTTTGTTAACAAGATTTATTTTAGCATTTAATTGGCTTAATTTTTCTCTTAATTCTTGACTATATCTTATTCTGATACCATTTTTTATCAATGATATAGTTACTTCATTACCATCCATTACTAAAGAGCTTTCTTTACTTGCTATTTGAACTTTATTTTTAGGATTGAAAGTTAATTGTCTTGTGCTTATCTTAACTTCATCGCTATCTAAGTCATCACTTGCTCCGTGTGATTTAATTGCTTTTTCATATATTGCTCTCAACTCAGGACTTAGTACTTCTGCATCTCTACTTTCAACATTTTCTACAAAATATCTTCCTTCTTTAAAATCATATGTATTTTTACTAAGTAGCAATATTAAACTATTTTTTTCTAAATTTAAATGACATTTTAAATTATTTAATTCAGGATAACGTTCTATAATAGTATCTATTTCTGACTTTAATTTATCTTCTAAGGCAATATCATTTACTATATCAGGAGTTAACCCTGATGTTAGTTTATTAATTTCATCTATTAAACGTGATATTACATCTATTTGTTCAGTTTTTATCATTCTTTCAAATTCATCATCTAATCCTTGAAGTTCTTCTGTTCTAATTTGTGCTTTATTTACAGAAGCATATTGTGGATTACTTTCTAGCATAAATAGATTTTGATTGCATCTGTTTGATAAATTTATAGAAGGTTTTCCATAATATCCGCCCATTCTGACTTCAAACATTTTATTTTCTAATTCTTCTACTAATATCTCTACAACTTTACTGCGATATTCTCTTTCAAGTTCTTCATTTTTATCTTGTGGTTGTGGAGTTGGTATAGGTGCATCATGACCTGGCTGATAACTACTGATATTTTTTAATCTATCACGCATGTCTTTTTTGCTTTCACGCCTTGCTTTTAATGTTTCAACAATATCAATATTATTTGTTTTACATTCTGAAACTAAACGTCTTCCTATTATTGAATTTTGAGCTTCAATGAAATCTACTAATACGTTAATTTCATTAGCTATTACAGAAGCATTTTGAGGATTATTTTTTCTTTCGGCATCTAGTGAAATAATCTTACTTTCTGCCTCAACAATCATTTCATCTCTTTGAGCAATAAAGTTTTCTAAGCTCCCACTAAATTCAACTTCAGAAATTGTTAAATTCTTAACTTCAGGTAAACTCAATATAAAGACATTAAATTGTTTCTTTATTGCTAAACGTTCTTTTGATAGTTCTATTTTTAGGTTAATCATTTGTTGATCAAGAGCTTTAGCTTCTCTTTCCATTTCAGCAATTGACTTTGCTCCATTTATATCAATGAATGTAAGGGATGCTTGTGATTCAATTCTACTATTTAAGTCATTAATTGTTTCAACTAAGTAATTAAGTTCATTTACACTATCTATATAATTTTCTTTAGCTGCTATAAAGTCTGGGTCATTTAAATTATTGTTAGCTGATCTTGGTGTTGGTCGTCCTCCAACAGGTACTGGCTGTGGTTGTGGTGCTGATTGTCCACTTCCTCTTGGTGCTGACTGAGGCGCCGATTGTCTATTTCCACTTGGTGCTGGTTGTTGAGTTGACTGTTGTGCACCTTTTCCTTTAGCTACATTTATTTTTTGTAAAATTTCATCGCTTACAATTTGTCTTCTAAATTCTGGCATTTCAGGATTTCTATATTTTATGCTTAATACTTGAGTCTCCTCATCAAAATTCATTGAATCGATATACTTATCTGCGTCAGGTAACGCAAAAACATTATTTCTAAATTCGTTAATTGAATTTAATAATATTGTGTATTCGTCAACAAAATCTTGTGTGCCAAATTCCTTATTATTAATTGTATCAAAATCTATTTTTATATATTGAGAAAATAAAGAAACTGTTGCAAAATAAATAAAATCTCTGCCATATCTTATATCTTGTTCTTCCGTTAATTCAAATAGTAACTTATTTTTTATATACTCCTTCTCATCTAATGGTAATGATGTATAAGAAGAGTTATCATTTGCTAAATTGTCCAATTCTTCTATTATCTCAGATAGTTCACGTGGTAAAATTAATTTTCCTAAATAATCAGCATAAACTGCATCATATCTAGTCAATAATTCTTTTACTTTCTCAGTAAATTCTCTTGTTTCTTTATCTTTTAAACTATTATCAGGCGATGATTTTGCCATAATTTTTGCTACTTCATCGCTTACAATTTGGCTAGTAAATGCTTTAACTTTATCACTGACAAAATCAATTTTTAAAGTTTGTTTTTCTTCATCGAATATAACGCTTATTCCAGCATTCATGCCATCGCTAATCATCATATCGATTAGATGTTTCATATTTGAATATGCTCTTTCAAATTCTTGAGTACCATAGCTACATTTTGCAAGTGTTTGACGATATTTTTCGTAATAATTACTATAATCACAAATAAAATCATATAATTTTTCGCCAAAGTATTCTAGGATTTTCTTAGAACTTCTTTCGTATGCTTCTTCTACTACTCTTTTTTTCGTTTCATCATCAACTCTAGGTGCTTTATCAATTTGTTCTTGGAAGTATTCAACTAATTCATCTAATTCATCGTCATTTGCTTTAAACTCACTAGCTAGTTCTACTATCTTATTAGATATTTTCTTTACGTTTTGTTCTACCATAACAACAAATAATGGATCTACATTAGATATTGATGGTGTTGGTTGTGATTGGCCACTTCTTCCTGGTGTTGGTTGTGAAGACGGTGCTGGTGTAGCAATTGGTTGAATTGCTTTTCTTTCACCATGTACTCTTTCTAATATAGCGTCGGTTTCTTTTTTTATATTTTCAAATCTACTTGGATTTTCCAAAAGATTTGGTAAATAATCTATTAAAGAATCTAATCTTGCAATCATTTTAAGCATTTCTGATGCTTTAACTTGTTCAGTATCCTTAATTTCTTCGTATTCTTTTTGAGATTTTCTTATTTTAGACTCAATTTCTCCATATATTCTTTTTATTAGATTTTCAGGAAAAAATTTAATATAGTTATTATTGTTGTAAGTAGTATTTGTAAGACTTTCGTATCTTTTTTGTGCTGCTTCTAGCATTGCTAAATTTGATTGGTATGATGCAACTGTAAAACCGGTTGGAGTTGTTGATCCTAATCCTATGTGTTTTGTAATATCATCCATTAAAGAAAATGCATCACTATATTTATCTTCTTCTAGACTTTCAGCTAAACTATCAAATTCAACTTCTGCATCATCTAGAATTCTGTTTGTTGAAGCAATGATATTTTCGATTTGTTTTTCTGTATCAATAATCTCTACTTCTGTTTCAAATTGATCCAATCTTTCTTGATAAAGACTTATCTTATCTTGTATTTCAGAGGCATTTTCTGGATTATCTCTTAATTGATTAGTATATCCTTCGATAAGTGTTTGCAACATTGAAACATATTCATCTTTACGACCATATATTTTTTCTGCAAAAGATCTTGTCGGATTATCGATAGCAGGATCACTGCTTTGAACTGGTGGCACAGGTATTCTAATAGGAGTTGGAGCTATTCTTCTATCTTGATCTCTATCCATATCTAAATCTTCATCCTGCTCAAAGATATCTTCTTCTTCAAATTCATTTCTTAAATCGTCAAGGACCTCATTTCTTCTTTCACTGCCAAATTTTAATGCATTTGCAACTCTTTCCCTTAATCCTTGAGCTATTCTACTATGTCTTCTTCTCGTTTTTGCCATCCTTCATTCTCCTTACTTACACTTACGCTACTAAACTTTTAATAAAATTAGAAACCTTCTCTTTATCGACTGGATTTGTTATATCAACTAGTTGATCATATCCTTCTGCATCTTTCATAACATAAGAAGCTAATATATCAACTGTACCATTTTGATTATCCAATGAATAAACAGCATATTCTTTTCCATCTATTTCAACTACAGACAAAAGCTCTGCGTCCATTATTTCGCCAGTTTCAATTTCTACTTGGAATTTTTGATTATTTTCTCCCATAAAAATTCCCCTCCGTCTTCTTTTTCTTTTTTTGTTTTTATTATATCATATTTTACTTTTTTTAGCCATTATCTTTATTATAGACAACTCTTATTTTAGAGAGCTGTTTATTTAAGATAATTTCTTCCTTCAGATTATCTTGTTCAAAGATTAACAATTCAGCAAACTCCCATATACTAAATGACGCTATGAATGAAATTATTTCCTTTAAATACGACATTATTTCAAAATTATAAGAAAAAAATAATAATATGAATCCTATAATACCACATAGTAGAAAAAATGTGCTTTTTCTTTTAATAGCTTTAAGTTCCATTTCTTTACTTATTGTAATTAAACTAAAATGATTTTTTATTAGTTTTCTAACAACTATTTTTTCTTCGGCACTAAAATTCTTATTATGAATTTCAAGTACAAAAGGATACTCTAATGGCATGTAAGCTACTTTTTGTTCAATAATATCATAGAACTCTTTTTTTAAAACAATTCGATCTTTAGTAGAAAATTCAGAGACAATACTGCTCATATCATTTACCTTTAACTCAATATATGCTTCGTTATCATTAATTTTTAATTCTGTTATTTTCTTATAATTGTTAAATTTTTCTTTTTGATATTTTTTTAATTTTTCAGGGGATGCCATATTATCACTACTTTCTTGTATTTTGATAATAGTTCGTTTCAGCTATTTGATCAGCTAAATAATTTAATTCTTCGTCATCATAGTCTGCTTGATCAATCATGTATAGTAATTCTGACATACTACCACATTTACTAGAATCAATGTTGTATCTTTGTAGTGTACTCACTTGATTATCAGTTAAAAGTAGACCATTGTTTCTTGTTTTTAACATATTTTTATCAGTATCTTTTAAACCAACTAGTTCTTCGATTTCGTCATTAGTCATTTCATTTGCCATAATTATTCACCTTCCTTAACTAAAACACCTTTTTCATTTTTTACATATACTCTTTTATTATTTTTTTCTATTTTTTTCATTAAAGCATCTTCTAAGTTAATGTCTAACATTTCTGAAATACCTAAAGTGAAAATCACTATATCAGCTAGTTCTTCACTTAAATCGTCTTTTTTTAGACGATATGCATCAAATGCTTCTGCAACTTCCCCATATAGATAACAAAATTCTCTGTTTATATCATCTATTGGGAATCCTTTATTTATTTTATTTTGAAACACTTCTTTTTGTTTCGCTTTTAAATCTATCATATTAATTACTCCTCTTTTACCATTTATAAGTATATCATAGATATGCTGTCAAGTCTTTAAAAACATTAAAAAAAGCAAGATTTTTCTTACTTTTTTAGTCCTTCAATAGCTCTTGCTACTCCAAGTAATCCATATTCATAAGTTAGCCCTCCTTGTTGATAAGCAATGTATGGTGGTCTTATCGGTCCATCAGCACTTAATTCAATAGATGAGCCTTGAGTGAATGCGCCTGATGCCATAATAACTTTATCTTCATATCCTGGCATATCCCAAGGCATTGGGATAGAATTAGAATCGATTGGAGATGCCGCTTGTATGCCTTGAACATATTTAACTAGATCCTCTTCATTACCAAATATTATGTTTTGAACGATATCAGCTCTATGCTCATTGTACCTAGGTTCAACATTATATCCTAAATCTTCTAAGCATATACTAGTTAAAACAGCAGTTTTTAGAGCACTTGCAACAACACTTGGAGCAAGATATAGACCTTGTAGAATACTTTTGTTTATTCCTAGGGTTGGTCCAACTTCTCTTCCTTCACCTGGGCAAGTAAGTCTTTCACCAGCTAAGTCAACTAAGTCAGAACGCCCAGCTATGTATGCTCCATTAGGAGCTATTCCACCACCAAGATTTTTGATTAGTGAACCAACCATTATATCAGCTCCTACAGTAATAGGAGTTTTACTTTCAACAAATTCACAATAACAATTATCGACCATTATTATTACTTCTTTATCTACTTCACGAATAGCTTTGATTGCTTTTTCCACTTTATCAATAGTTAAACTTTTTCTAGTAGAATATCCTTTACTTCTTTGAATTTCAATTAATTTTACTTTATTATTTTTTAGATACTCTTTTATACCTTCGTAGTCGAAATCATTATCTATTAAATCTATTTGATCATATTTAATACCGAAAGCAGCTAAGCTGCTATTATTTGGTACTATCCCTATTACTTCATGTAAAGTATCATAAGGAAGGCCTGTTATTGATAACATAGTATCGTTTGGTCTTAAGTATGAGAATAAAGCTACTGTAAGAGCATGGGTTCCAGAAATAAATTGACTTCTTACAAGTGCATCTTCAGCGTCTAATACTTCAGCAAATATTTTTTCTATATTATCACGTCCTAAGTCATTATATCCGTAACCTGTTGTACTATTAAAGAATCCTTCTGAAACATTATATTTATGAAAAGCACTTAAAACTTTAAGAGAGTTAAGGCGACAATTCTCATCGATACTTTTAAATATATCACTTACTTTTTCTTCTTCTTTATTTATAAAATCTAATGTGTTTTGTGTTATTCCTAATTCTTCTAACATATTAGCATCTTCCTCCATCTATTTTTAAAATACTATCATTTAAATAGCTTGATGTAGCTACAAAGTATATTGTTTCTGCTATTTCTTTTGGCTCTGCAAATCTACCAAGTAAAATGTGTTTACATTCATCATTAATTTGTTCTTCATCCATTTCTTTTAGAGCATCAGTATTAACCCAACCCGGACATATACAGTTAACTCTTATATTTGGTGCATAAGAAACTGCAAAGTTATGAGTAAGTGATATGACTCCTGATTTAGATGCATCATAATCCATGCTATACGGATAATAAGAATCTATTGCATTAGTTGATGAGATATTTACTATTGAACCATATCCTTGATTTATCATTACTTCACCAACATATTTACACATTAAGAATGTTCCTATTAAATTGACATCTATTATTCTTTTAAAATCACTAACTTTTTTATCTTCTATGGTTGAGTCGATAGCAATCCCTGCGTTGTTTACTAAGTAATCAATTTTGCCATATTTCTCTTTTATATCATTTACCATTTTTATTACAGATTCCTCATCTGATATATCACATTTAATTGTTGTTACGTCAACATTATATTTAGATGTTATTTCTTCTTTTAAGTTTTTTGCTGTTTCTTCATCACTTAAGTAATTTATTACTACATTGCAATTATTTTCGGCAAAAAGACGTGATGTTGCAGCCCCTATTCCACGACTTCCACCTGTTATAATTACTGTTTTTTGGTCATAAAATTTATTCATATAATGCACCCTTCTTTAATAAAATTTATTATAGCACAGGTTATGTTTTAATGTTATAATAAGTTCAGGTGATTACATGGAAAGTTTAGTTGGGCCGCAACAACGACAAGAGATAATCAATATGGGTAAAGAATTTGCATTTGAAGGGTTAGATGCTCGTTATTTTAAAGCTAATAATGCCGAAGAATTAAAGTTATTTAAAGAAGGCTATGAAGAAGGTTTAAAAATAATTCAAAGCAATAATAATCAACAAGAAATGCAAGAAACACAGGGTATGAAAAGGGCTGCGTAAGTAAACTAATTTTTAGTTTACTTTTTTATTATTTGGATATATTTTTTATATTTAGATATTTCTTTTGTAAACATAGATTCTTTTTTATATGGGCTTATAATATATGTTTTGTTTTTAGTACGAGTTAATGCAACGTAAAATAGTCTTCTTTCTTCCTCATACGGATAATAATCTTTAGTGTTATTAACATATTTCAAGATTTTCTCATCTTTTATTTTGGTTGGCATTCCAAGTAATGAATCTTCAATGTTAATTAAAACTACTGCTTCACTCTCTAAACCTTTTGATTTATGCATAGTTAAATATCTGAATTTGATATCATCAAATGTATAGTAATCATTATCTTGTGTAAATGTAGAGTCAATGTATTTGTTAATATCTTTATTGTTCCTTCCTAGGACCATGATTTCTTTAATTTTCTCCTTATTTATCATGGTAAGCAGATGTTTTAATGATGATATTTTATCTTCCGAATAATAGATAATTACTGGCTTTTCGGTATGTTTATGTGATATTAAATTTTTGTGTTGTTGAGCTTTATTTTTCATAACAAAACTGCCTGCGACGTTAATTAGTTCTTGAGGATTACGATAGGTATTAACTATTTGAAATATTTTAGCATCTGTAAAGTAGTCAGAAAAATTTAAGAATATCTGTAAATTACAGCCAGTGAATCTGTATATAGACTGGAAGTCATCTCCAACTGCTAGGAAATTAGCATTAGTTATCTTAATTATTTCATTTATCATATTAAATTTAGTAATAGATGTATCTTGGTATTCATCAACTATTATGTATTTCCATTTCTTTTTAAGACCATACTCTTTTAAGACATTAATACTTTTGTTTATCATGTCATTAAAATCAAGAGCTGATTCTGTACGAAGTTCTTGTTCATATGTAAGATAAATATTGATTATTAAAAGCAATAATTTTTTATTATGGAAATATTCTTTTAGATTAAAAGTAAATTTTATTTTCTTTAGAATAGTTAAAAAGTATGATGTATCATAGTTGTTTGACTTAAATAAACTTATGAATGTATTGATTAATCTTTTTAAGTTATTTACATCTCTTTCCTGATAATTTTTTCCTAAAATATGTTTTAAAGTTTTTAGATATAATTCATTATTAGGTATTGTGTTATCAAAAAAGTTATCAATTATTTTATTTAGGTAATCATCAGGAGCAATTTGATATTCAATGTTATTTTGTTTTAATATTTCTAAAGATAATTTATGAAATGTATAGACATCGATATTAAAATTATAGTTTTTTAGAATGTTATTTTTTAAGTTAATTGTAGCATCATTAGTAAAAGATATACACAGGATATCTTCTGGATTCACTTTTTTAACTTTAACTAAATAGACAATTTTACCTATGATAGTTAGGCTTTTACCTGAACCGGCTCCTGCGACAACTAAAGATGCCGATTCATTAGATAAAACTACTCTACTTTGATAATCATCTAAAGGATATCCATTTATATTATCTAGAATTTTATATTCGTTTCTTTTTTCTTTTATATAATTTTCATTGTGGATATCTATAAAGTTGTCAATACTTTTATAGTCAGACAAAAAAGATCTTTCTTGGAAAGATTTACTTTTTTTTCTCTTTATTTCTTTGTAAAGATTTTTATATTTTTCTATTAAGATTCTTTTTTCTTTTAAAGTTATATATTTATTTTTTACTTCATTATAAAGTTCAGTTAGTGAAATACAAAGTCCCCCTATTCGCTTAACATTCCTCTAATTTCATCGTATAAATATGGTTTAAATTCTTTAATTGGTAATGGTTTTGATGTTGTAATAGATGTAAAGACAGTAGATGATACTAATTCAATTATCATAAATAGTTTTACTTCAGGATTTTTTATATTAACATTATGTTCTTTGATATCTTTAATAAATAGTTCTAATAGTGATGAATCATCAAGAAATGATGATATCTTGTCATTATATATTCCCCATGATAGGTTTTTAGAAATAAAACTTAGTAATAATTTATTTTTTATAAATTCATCTATAATATAATCAATAACAAATATTATTCTATCTTTGTAGTCAGTTATGTGTTTATCTGCTAACTTATCAACAGCATCATTAAAAAGTTGTTTAGATTTTTTGACAATTAAAAAATCTTGAACATCATATTTATCTTTGAAGTATAGATAGAATGTTCCTTTAGCTACACCAGCTTTATCAACTATTTCTTGAATGGAAGTATTTTTTACTCCTTTTTCTGTAAATAGCTTAAATGCTGAATCTAGCAGCTTATGTTCTTTTTCTTCCTTATTTTCTTCTATTTTCTTACTTAAACCAACACGTACCATAAGAATCACCCTTGACCTAATTTAAACGCACTTTATATAAAAAGTCAAATAAGATTTTAAATGAAAAAAGATTACTAAAAATTAATAATCTTTTATTCTTCTAAACGTTTTGCTAGTTCATATTCTTCTTTTGTAATAAAATCTATTATTTGATAATTTCTATAATCGAATTTAACATAATAGTAATCATAATATTCTTTATCAACTATTTTATAAATAACAACATAATCTTCAATCCATTTTCGACTAGAGAAACCTAGACCATTATTTTTAAATGAATCAACTGGATATGTTTCGTGTGTATGAATAAGAGAATATTTTTCAAAGTTAGTTGTATCATTAGATTCTTTATAACTGATTTGATTAATATTATTTTCGTTATAGTAATCGACCATCTTTTTAGCTGATACAGGCAATACTTGTTCAATAAAGTCTTTAGAATCTTTATATTCCCATCTTTTTCTTGATTCTATTATGTTTGCGTTGTGATATTGAATAAAATTCTGGTAAAAATCAGTATGTCCAGAGAAAGATACCACTAGTGTAGCTATTTGACCTATAAAGAATAGTGCTACTAAAGATAGTAAAATTAATCCAATTGTTTCCATTCCTTCTTGTAATTTTTTACCGAATGACACTTTTTCAACGAAGAATGGAAATAATAAATTTACAATAATTAATGGATAAAACATATTTGATATTCCAGAAAATATTCCTTTGTATTCATAATTAAAGATTAGTGAATGACAAGGAATAAACAAACCTATTATAAAGCTTATGAGTAAAATAATTAATGTTGTTATATAAAAGATAATTGAAGTTATTGTTTTGTTATTATATTTAAGAGCTTTAATGTATTTTATTACTGTTAAGATAAAAAGCAATATTGTTGTTAACATATTAAAAACAACTGCTCCTTGATCAACTAAATCTCCTTGAAATATGGCAACAAGCAACCAACATATGATTCCTCCAATAAGAAGTAACCCTGCACCATATCCTTCTACAGAACTGCCATCTTTGTCATTAAGTAAATATTCTAATCCTAAATATTCTAACCACGTCATATAAACTCCTCCTATAAAAATAAAGTCTGATTAGCAGACTTTATTAATTAAATATTTTTTGCTTCTTTATCAAGATTATTGGCTTTAATAAATCTATATATTCTTATACCAATAATGAATGGCCAGATAAATGCACCTACTAAAGCACCTAAAACTAATTTAATAATTAAAGCTACTAGCCAGTTACCAGCTAGAGCGGCAAGGAACATAACACCATCATCCATAATTTTATTAATGAATTTATATCCCCAAGGGAATCCTGCAAACATGTAAGCCATTGTAAAGCCAGAACCGCCATCGCTACCAGCAGCAAAACCAATAATACCAAAAATTAATGATAAAACAGCTCCACCGATTAAATCTTTTAATGCTTGATTTTTATTTTCTTTAGTTTGTCTTTGTAAATTAGCTTTTTTAGCATCTAATTGTTTTTGTGCTACTTCACGAGCTTTAGCTTCACATTCTTCGCATAAATGACTTTCATATTTTTCAGTACATTCTTTGCACATGAATTTTCCGCATTGAGGGCAAGAACCTATAACCTTTCTTCCTTCGTGTTTATAACACTCCATTCCACTTTTTTCTGCCATAAAATATATACTCCTCTCACTAATTATCGTAGAACTTATTGTTTTATGTCAGTTTCTCATTCATAAATAAAACTAGATTTTCAATAGAATTTTTTTTCATATCGTAAGAAGGATGAACGTATAATTTTAAAGTAATTTCAACTGATGAATGACCGAGAATTTCACTTAATGTCTTTATGTCCATTTTAGATTCTATTGAACGTGTAGCAAATGTATGTCTTAGTGTATGAAAATTAATATGTTTTAAGTTACATGATTTTAAGGTTCTTTCAAAGCAAGATTCTAGTTGACGAGGATCATACAAATTTGGACTTTTAGATATAATGAAATAATAATCTTTTGTTTTAAATTTCTTTAAAATATCAATGATAAAATCAGGAACAGGTACAACTCTATTTGAAGTTTCGCTTTTAGGTGAACTCATAATTAAAGAAGTTTTAAATTTCAATTTAGAATTTTTATTTTTTATACGTTGTATTGTTCTTCTAATGGTAAGAGATTTTTGTTCAAAATTAACATCTTCCCATTTTAAGCCACATACTTCACCGATTCTTAACCCTGTATATAAGCACAATATGATACATAATTTTCTTATATTAATTTTATGCAATAATTTTTCTTCCAATATTGTCTGTTCACTTTTAGATAAGACATGAATATTTTGAATTGGAGTTTTTATCTTAATATTCTTAAAATTAATATAATTGCAATATTTGTTTTCTAAGCCATAATCCCAACTACTTTTTATTATGTATAGAATCGTTTTTTGAGTAGATAAAGATACATTTTTGATATTTAATTCTTGGAAAAAGTTTTTTAAGAATTCTTCAGTAACATCTTTTGTTAAGTTTTTTCCAATGTGAGGATTAATAATTCCATTAATAAGATTTTCATATCTTTGATAGGATTGAACTTTTAGATTTTCTTTTTGCTCTAACCAATTTAACATTAATTCATTAATTTTTTTCTTTTTTAAAAATAACATATAATCATCTCCAAGTTATATATTTTAAATATCTTAGAAATAATGTCATTTTTTGCTAATATTTTTTACTCTAATAATTAAAAATATGTTATAATTTGTCTATAAATAAATCGAAGAACAATAAGTTTTATGCTAAAAAATATACAGTATTATCTGTATATTTTTTAATTAATATTATTATAATAGTCTATATTTACTTCTTCACCTATTTTATCTTTAATATTATATTTTATATAATAATTTTTAGCCCATTCTAGGTCTCCTACTACTATTACAAATGTTACATTATCTTCCCATTTCATATTATTTATTTTATATCCATATTTTTTATTAAAGTCACGTTCACTTATATTCTTTCCAATTGTATCTTTACGACATTTTTTACTGATTTCAGTTAAGGATTCATTAGTTTTGTTTATACAATTATAGTCTTCATCATTAAATGGTACTGATAAATTACTAAAATAGTTGGTGATTTCATTTATTACACTTGTAGGTACTTTATGATAATTTTTTGCTTCTCTACTACTTACATATTTTATATTATGATAGTAAGCTATATTGTCATATACATTATAAGTTTTTGTAAAATATAAAATGACTGTTGCTGTTTGACCAATAAGGAATGATATTACAAAACCTATAATGATCAGTCCAATTAATTTAAAAGATTCAATAACATTTCCTATTATTCCTTTTTTTGTATAAATGAATAATCCTACTATATTCATAATTGTTAAAGGTACTAAAGTATAAGCAATGGCACTAAATACTTTAGTATATTCATAATGAAATAATAGTGAATGATATGGTTTTAAATAACCAATAATTAAAAATATGATAGTAACTGCTAAACAAATAAAATCATATTTTCTTCTATCTTTTATAAGACGTATTATAAGTAAAATAATAAGAATGACTGCTACTAATAAATTAAATACTGCTATTCCTTGATCAATTAATGTTGGTTTTAAAAATAGCATTATTATCCATCCAATTAATCCTAAAGAACTAACTAAACCTGACATTAAACCATTAATATTATTATCAAACCTATCACTAAAAATATATTCTAATCCTAAATATTCTAATAAACTCATATAAACTCTCCTCCTATTATCGTAGAATAATTAATTTTACGATAGTTTTGTAATAAATAAAATTTTATAATTATATTAAATAAATAGCTGTTTATAAAAAAATAGAAATTTATGCTAAATATGATATAATTTTAGTGAAAGAAAGAATCATAGAATTAATTATTTTAAGATATAGAACTAAGTGAATTTAGTTCTCTTTTTTTATTTTGGACATATAATGTATAGTAAATATTGACTTTTAGTCATTTTAGTAGTATCTTTATTACTGACCAAAGGTCATTTTATGGAAAGGAAGTTAAAAATGAACAAATTTGGTGAATGGGTTTGTAAACATAAATGGTTAATAATTATTGTTACGGTATTATTATTTATACCTGCTATATGGGGTTATGCTAATACAAAGATTAATTATGATATTTTGGTTTACTTACCTAGCGATATCGAAACATTAAAAGGAGAAGAAATATTAACAGATGATTTTAATATGGGAGCTTTTTCTATTAGTGTTGTAGAAAATATGGATGATAAAGATTTAATATCTTTAGAAGATAAAATAAGAAACATTGATACTGTTACTAATGTTGTAACTATAAACGATATTACTGGTGTTAGTATTCCTATCGAAATACTCCCCTCTTCTATCTTAGATAAATGTGCTAAAGATGATACAAAGTTAATGTTAATTACTTTTTCAGAATCAACTAGTGATGATAAGACATTAGCTGCTGTTGAGGAGATACGCTCGTTAACTAAAGACAGTGTACGTGTAGGTGGTATGAGTGCAATGGTACTTGATACTAAGGAATTATTTAATAGTGAGATGTTATTATATGTAGTTATTGCTGTAATATTTTGTATTATCGTATTAATGGTAGCATTAGATAATTATTTAGTTCCAATACTTTTAATTGCTAATATAGGTGTTGCTATTTTATTTAATATGGGAAGTAATATCTTCTTAGGACAAATTTCTTATATAACTAAGGCTGTTGCTGCGGTATTACAACTTGGTGTTACAACAGACTTCTCAATATTCTTGTATCATAAATATGAGAAAGCTAAAAAAGTATATAAAACTAGAGATGAAGCGATGAGTAATGCTATACATGAAACGTTGGTTTCAGTATTTGGTAGTTCACTTACCACTATTGCTGGTTTCTTAGCATTATGTACAATGAATTTAACTTTAGGTACTGATATTGGAATAGTAATGGCTAAGGGAGTTGTGTTTGGATTACTTTGTGTAATTATTTTATTCCCTTCTCTATTATTAGTATTTGATAAGATACTTGATAAAACACAACATAAAGAGATTTTACCTAAATTTAATAGAGTTAAAAGTTTTATTATGAAGTATCATAAAGCTATATTTGTAGTATTTATAATACTTTTAATTCCTGCATATTTAGCGCAGTCAAAAACATCAGTTTATTATAAGTTAGATGAATCTATTCCAGATGATTATGGCTACTCTATTGCTACTCGTGAATTAAAAGAAAAATATAATATGGTATCACAAGAAATGATACTTATAGATGCTGATATGAAAGATTATGATGCTAATAGAATGATTGATGAAATAAAAGAATTAGATGGAATTGATTTTGTATTAAGTCCTACATACTTTAGTAAATATGGAATTTCAGAAAATATTGTACCTAGTTCTTTACAAAGTATTTATAAAACTGATGAATATAAGATGATATTAATTGGTTCAAATTATGATATTGCTACTGATGAGTTAAATGATCAAATTGATAAGTTAAATACTATAGTTGATAAATATGATGAAAAAGCAATTGTAGCTGGTGAAGGTCCTTTAATGAGTGACTTAGTTGAAATAACAGATAAAGATTTTCATAATGTAAACTATACTTCTATTGCTGTTATATTTGTATTAATGATGATAGTTTTAAAATCTGTTACATTACCTATTTTGCTTGTTACAGCTATTGAGTTTGCCATATTTATAAATATGGGTGTTCCATACTTTACAGGTACTAGTATTCCATTTATTGCGTCTGTTGTAATTGGTACTATTCAGTTAGGTGCTACTATTGATTATGCAATACTTATGACAACTAAATATTTGGAAGAACGACAAAGTGGTAAGAATAAACGTGAAGCTGTTAGTATTGCACTAGATAATTCTATTCAGTCTATATTTGTTAGTGCGATGTGTTTCTTTGGAGCTACTATTGGTGTAGGTATTGTTTCTAAAATAGATATGATTGGTTCTCTATGTACATTAATAGCTCGTGGTGCAATTATAAGTATGTTTGTAGTACTTTTAATTATTCCTAGTATATTGTTAATATTTGATAAGTTGATTATAAAGACAACTTTAGGATTTAAGAAAGGAAAGATGTTAAATGAAAAATAAAACTTTAAATAAAATAACTGCTTGGGCATTGATTGCTGGTTTAACTATGCAAGCTGCTCCAGTATGGGCATTAAGTAAAGATGAAACTATTTATGCTAAGTTAAATAGCGATGGTAGTACAAGTAATGTTATTGTTTCAGAACATGTAAGTGATGATGGAAACAATAGTATTAAAGATAAAAGTAATTTAGATAATATTAAGAATGTTTCAGGTGATGAAGTATTTAAAAAGAATAATGGGGAGATTGTTTGGGAGACTAATGGCAAAGATGTTTATTACCAAGGAACTACTGAAGATGAAATGCCAGTTAGTGTAAGTATTAAGTATTATTTAAATGGCGAAGAAAAAGAATTAGATGAAATGATTGGTAAATCTGGTAAGGTAAGAATCGTTCTTAATTATGAGAATAGATTAAAGCATTCAGTATTAGTTAATGGTAAATATGAAGAGTTATACACACCTTTTGTTATTGCTACAACAACTATTTTAAGTAATGAAGAAGTTAAAAATATTAATGTTACTAATGGTAAAGTTATTGATAATGGTAATAGTAGTATAGTTCTTGCTCTTGCTTCTCCTGGTTTATCTAGAAGTTTAGATTTAGATATGTTAGATAGTTTAGATGAAATTAGTATTTCTTATGATACAGATAATTTTGAACTTTCTTCTATCTACTCTGTTGCTACTAGTAAGTTATTTTCTGAAAGTGATTTAGATATTTTTGATAAAACTGATATGTTATATAATGCAATTAATACATTATCTATTTCAAGTAAAGAATTAGTTGATGGATCCAATAAGTTATATAATGCTTTAAGTGAAATGATTGGTAGTGGAAATACTTTGTCTGATGAGCAATTAAAAATAATTGAAGAAAAAGCTGTTCTTGCTGCTACTATATCGGTTGATGATGTAAAGGATAAAATACAAGATACCTTAGGTAATATTAAGATAAGTGATAGTGATTTAAATAACGTTATTAATGAAGCGATTAAAAATCTTGAAATTAGTGATGAAGAAAAAGAAATATTAAAAAAAGTTATTCTTGATAATTTAGAAATAGATAGTAATAAAATTAATGAAGTTTTGGTTAAAGCTACTGAGAATATTAGATTAACTGATGAACAAAAAGAAATGATTATTAATAAGGTATTAGAGTCTATTTCTTTATCAGATGAAGAAATAGATGAAATTACAAAGATGGCAGTTAATCAAGCTATGGCTAGTGTTAGAAATAGTGATGAATATAAAAATGCAATAAATGCTAAAACTACTATGGAACAAGCTGGTATAGAAAATGTTATTAAGGTATGTACTAGTGATAATGTTAATTCTGCTTACTATGATATGTGTGTAAAAAATATTAATAATATTGCTAATTATAAACAATTAGTTGCTTCTATTAATACTATGGAAGCTACTGCTAATAAAGTTGCTAATGGTGTAAGTGTTGCTATTACTTCACAAATTAATGAAAAAATAGAAAATCAAATAACTAAGTTATTAAGTGATGAAATGATTAAGCAAATTACTACACAAGTAGTTAATGATGTTACTAATGAAATTAATAAAGTGTTAGAAAATTATGTAACTGAGGAGAATATAGATAAAGTAATTGATTCTATAAATAAAGTCTTAGAAGATAGTATTGGTGATAAAATTAGTGCTGAGGTAATAAATCAAATTATACCAGTTGTTGGTGAGAAAGTTTCAGAACTAGTTGCTCCTAAATTAACACCTGTAATTAATAAAATAACTAATGAAGTTGCTTCTAAGGTAAGTATTAGTGTTGCTTCTACTGTTGCTGATCAAGTCAAAGATAATGTTTTAACAAGTGTTAATTCACAATTAATTACTTTAGTTAAAGGATTAGAAAAATTTGATAGTGAAGGAATTCAAAAACTTACTTCAACAATTAATGGAGATGTAAAAAATATTGAAGCTAGAATTGAAGCTTTAATAGATTTAAGTAATGACTATAAAACTATGGACGATATAGATGATGATGCATCTGGTAGCTCAAAGATTATTATGATCATTGACGAAGTTAAAAAAGAAGAAGAAAAACAAGTTAATAACGAAAAGATTGTTGAAGAGAAAAAAAGTTTTGGACAAAAAATAAAAGGACTATTTACAAAATAGTTCTTTTTATGATGCAAATATTTGAACCCAATATGTCTTACCATTAAATGAATATTTTCCAATTCCAATATTTTTAAATTCAGAATCAATCATATTTGAGTAATGACCACTAGATTCTTTCCATCCATCAACAACAGAAGAGTCAGATCCGTAGCCAGCGGCTAAATTTTCTCCTTTTTTTGATGGCTTAGAAATGCCATTTAGATTATAAAAGCTATCATGTAAAGTTGACCATTCGCTTCCGTCTGGTCTTTGGTGATCAAACTTATTCGAATAAGCCATTTCCATTGCTTTAATGGTAGCTAAGACGCTTAACTTTTCATTATAAATAAGTGGTGAAACTCCCACATCTGCACGCAATTCATTGGTTTTGTTAAGTATAGTTGTTACAGTACTAGTATTTTTTTTAACAATACTTTCAGCTTCTGGAGTCATATCATGAATTGTTCCGTTAAATCCTGAATAATCCATAGAGGTTTGTTGTGATGTTCTATTTAACTCTGTCTTTGTACCATCACTTGAAACTTTATAAGTTATATCATAATAAGTAATTTTCTTTACCCCATAATTATATCCTATGCTATTAATAATTTCTCTTTTTGTTTCAATTGTATAACTTGGTTCTTTATTTTCATTGTCATTGTTACCATTTCCACCTGTACCATTATTGTCGTTGTTACCATTTCCAGTGTTGTTATTGCTATTTTTTTTATTAATTACAAGTTTTACTGTTTCTTCAACACAATTTTTTGATTCATCACAAACTAGCAATATAATAGAATATGTTCCAGCATTTTTTAAATTAGCAGTTGATTCATTAACATAAGTAGCTGTATATTTATCGCTTCCACTATTATCTTTATATGAGCTTATAAAATTATTTATATCATATTTAGCGTTTTCATAGATTGCTATAGATTTAAATTCAACGTCTGGTTTTGTTGTATCGACAATTTTCAATTGAGAATTATACTCTTTGTCGTTATATTTTATTACTACGTCGTATGTATCTATTTTAGAAATGTCTGGATTAATCTCTTCTCCATTAAAATAGTAACTAACTTTTGATTTATCTAATTCTTTATTGTAAACATTGTTTGATACATAATCTCTTATGTTAGGTAGAGAAGTATTTATTTCAACTTGAATAACATCTTTAAAAATAATTTCTTCTATCTTATTTATTATAGGTTCACTTTCCTCAATATTTTTATTGTCAACAGTCTTTTCTTCTTTTGTATCAAGTTTTACAATTGTGTAAGTTACAATACTCATGCCACAAGTTATTGTCAAAATAAGAATTAATATAAGTTTTATTTTATTTCTTATTAAGAATTGCTTCATGTAACTTCACCCTATTCTTTTATAAGTATAACACAATAAGGTATATAAATTTATAATTATTTATTAAATTTGTCGAACATTTACTTAATTTACTAAGAATATCATGATATAATAAATTAGTATAATAAAAGGAGAATGGTTATGAATGAATATGATACTAAAGAGTACTTATCTAAAGTAAATAAATATTGGAATGCAGCTAATTATTTGTCTGCTTGTCAATTATATTTATTAGATAATCCTTTATTAAAAAGAAGTCTTAGAAAAGAAGATATTAAAAAGAAGATTGTTGGTCACTGGGGGACTGTTCCTGGTCAAACTTTTGTATATACGCATTTAAATAGAGTTATTAATAAGTATGATTTGGATATGATATATATATCTGGTCCTGGACATGGTGGTAATGCTATAGTTAGTCATGTTTATTTAGAAGGTAGTTATAGTGATATTTATCCTTCTGTATCCCAAGATGAAGCAGGACTTAAAAAGTTATTTAAACAATTTTCTTTTCCTGGGGGAATTTCTTCACATGTTGCTCCTGAAACACCTGGTTCTATAAATGAAGGTGGAGAATTAGGATATAGTTTAGCTCATGGTTTTGGAGCTGTATTTGATAATCCTGATTTAATTGCTGCTGTGGTTGTTGGTGATGGTGAAGCTGAGACAGCTAGTTTGGCAACTTCTTGGCAATCAAACAAATTTTTAAATCCAGAAACTGATGGTGCTGTATTACCTATTTTACATTTAAATGGTTATAAGATAAGTAATCCTACTATCTTATCTAGAATTAGTGAAGATGAATTAGTTAGTTATTTTCATGGTTGCGGTTGGGAACCAATAATTGTTTCTGGATCAGATCCTGAATATATGCATAAAGAAATGGCTAAGGCTTTAGATAAATGTATTGAGAAGATTAAAAAAATACAAAAAGATGCTCGTGAAAATGGCAAATGTGAAAGACCAATGTGGCCGATGATTATTCTTAGAACTCCTAAAGGATGGACTGGTCCTAAAAATGTTGGTGAAAAAGAAATAGAAGGAACGTTTAGAGCACACCAGGTACCTATTGATATGAGTAGTGATGATCATCTTGATTTATTAGAACAATGGTTAAGAAATTATCATCCTGAAGAGTTATTTGATGGTATGGGTAGATTGATTCCAGAATTACAAGAACTTATTCCTAAAGAAAATAGACGTATGGGAAGTAATCCTCATGCTAATGGTGGTAAATTGCTTAAAGATTTGATACTTCCAGATTTTAGAAAATATGGTGTTGATGTTGAAAAACCAGGTTGTATTGAAGCACAAGATATGATTGAACTAGGTCATTATGTAAGAGATGTATTTAAATTAAATGCTAATAATAAAAACTTTAGAATATTTGGTCCTGATGAGACTATGTCTAATAGATTAAATCATAGTTTTGAAGTCGAAAATAGAAGTTGGATGGGCGATCTAAAAGATAATGACGAATTCCTAGCTAGAGATGGACGTATTATGGATGGTATGTTATCTGAAAATATGTGTGAAGGTTGGTTAGAAGGTTATCTATTAACTGGTAGACATGGATTCTTTGCAAGTTATGAAGCTTTTGTTAGAGTAATTGATTCTATGGCCAGTCAACATGCTAAATGGTTAAAAATATGTAAGCATTTACCTTGGAGAGAAGAAATTGCTTCACTTAATTACATTTTAACAAGTAATGTATGGCAACAAGATCATAATGGTTATACTCACCAAGATCCTGGTTTCTTAGATCATTTAGCTTCTAAGAAAGCAGATATTACTCGTATGTATTTACCTCCAGATACTAATTGTTTACTATCTTGTTTTGAGCATTGTATGAAAAGTAAAGATTATATTAATGTATTAGTTGCTTCAAAGCATCCAAGACCACAATGGTTAACTATGGAACAAGCTGTTAAACATTGTACTCAAGGTTTGGGCATTTGGGATTTTGCAAGTAATGATCAAGATAGTGATCCAGATATAATTATGGTATGTGCTGGTGAAACTCCTACTTTAGAGAGTTTAGCTGCTGTATCAATTTTAAAAGAATATTTGCCAAAGTTAAAAATAAGATTTATTAATGTTGTAGATTTATTTAAATTACAAACTAAGAGTAAACATCCACATGGTTTAAGTGATGATGATTATGATGCATTATTTACTAAGAAAAAGCCTATATTATTTAACTTCCATGGTTATCCTTCATTAATTCATGAGTTATTATATGAAAGATTTAATCATAATATAACTGTTAAGGGTTATATGGAAGAAGGATCTATTACTACTCCATTTGATATGAGAGTTCAAAATGAAATTGATAGATATCATTTAGTAATTGAAGTATGTAAAATGGTTCCAAATTTAGGAAGTAAAGGAATATATTTAACTAAGTTAATGCAAGAAAAGTTAATTGAACATAAAGAGTATATTCATGAATATGGTATTGATATGCCAGAAGTTAGAGATTGGAAATGGCAATAAAAAAGTTATCTTACGATAACTTTTTTTATTTTTCTGCGTCTATATTATTTTCACTTAAATCATTTATATTATTAGTATATTCATTGTTTGAATTTAATTTGATATTGTTTGCTTCTTTCTTTTTTATTTTAGATTTTATAACTTTCATAATTATATAAATAATTAACAATACTCCAGATATGATAAATGATATTATAGCAATTTTATTAAATGTATTTGTCATGCTAGATACAATATTATTTACGTTAGATTTTGAAGCAAGAATTTTATTTAATACTAATCCAAAAGCGAAGTTTCCGACTCCGTTAAATATTGAGACGGCTATTAAACATTTAATCAAATCTTCTATTTTATTCAGTAATAATATTAGGATAATACATACTATTATTGTGGCAATTGCCATATAAATATATTTGTCATTATAAATAAATTGAAAAGCTTGTTTATATGTATTATTTTTGGTTATTTCATTTTCTTCTTGTAATTTGACTTCTATTTCATCTAGTTGTTTATTTATTTCTTCAATATCTATTGTCTGCCCTGTTTTTTCTTCATACTTTTTACTTGATTCTTTTATTATTTCTTTTAATTCATCTGTACTTGGAGCAGTTGAACCAGGTATTCCACTAGAATATTTCAAATAATCAGTAATTAGACTACCTAATTCTTCTGTAAGGTTTTTTGTGTCTATATATTCATTTATGTTTTGGTATATATTATCATTTGAATTATTTGGTATTATTGAAGAATAATCGTAATTATTATTAATTGTTGAACTATTTAAAATTCCTAGAATGGTATCTCCTGATAAAAGATTTCTTGTAGCAAATATAGCACATAAGGTTGTTATTGATAGTAAAAGAATAAAATTTAATAATGAAGAAAGTAATTTTTTTAATATATTTATCATAATATCACCTTAATATAATTATAATGGAAAAAGTCATATGCTTAAAGTGGCAAAATGACTTTTTAATAATTTATTTTTTAATATTATATTTAATTATGCTTTATCATTTTTAATTAATGAATTCTTCCAGTTACTGTCTAAGCTAGAACATTCATATAACATATCTGAGGCTTTTCCAATAGATTCAAATAAATTTTCTGTACCTCTTTTACTCTTTTTGTAATTAGCTATATTATTTTTATTTATGCCTAATGAAGATCCTTCACTATAAGAATCTATATCTGCTCCTATATAGAGGAATTCCCAATTAGAATGTCCTTTTATTAATTCTCTAATTTGGTTTTTCGTATATTTAATTGAGGCATTTTCTAATCCGTCTGTAGTTATGATGAAAAGAACTTTATTATTCTTTAACTCACTATCTAAATTTGTAATTGTTGTACCAATGGCATCTAAAAGTGCTGTGCATCCTCTGACATAATATTCTTTTTCTGTTATATCATTAACTTTTTCAATATCAACTCTATTATGTAATACTTCATAATCATTATCAAAAAGAATTGTTGTTATTTTACAGTTATGTCCTTTTTTCTTTTGACTGTTTAAATAACTATTATATCCTCCTATTGTATCTTTTACATTATCATACATTGATCCACTTCGATCTAGTAAAAATATTATATCCATATTATTTTTCTTCATTTTTTATCTCTCCTTTAATTTTTGATATTAACCTATTAACATTGAAATACAATAAATTACCATTTTCATCTGAAATATTGCATAACTTAAAATATTTACCATTATTAGTTCCTTCGATATGAAATGATGCATCACGAATATTAAGTGATTTATATTTCTTATTAAAAATATTTTTCTTTATAAAGTTTTCAATTTCTTTATACTCTGTTTCTGTAATGGTTTTTATATAGTCAAGTGTAGAATTTGGAATTCCTTTATTTTGCAGTTCTTCTGGAATATATCTGTATTCATGGTATGTATATAGTTTTTTATCTATAGTTATAATTGTTCCACTATATCCTGGTGTTGGACCTAGTCCTCCCCAACTATAAACATCTAATAAAGCTTTTTCTCTTAAAGCTTCTAAATCTTTTTTCATATTTTCTCCCTCTTTCTGATATAATAATACTAAATTGTAGGACAAATATGGTCGCTTGGAAGGAGACAATTTATGAATATACATAATAAACTACTAGAATATATAAATAGTAATTTGCATAGTGAAGGAATGCTTAGTTTTAAAAAAGCAAGAGTTGCCTACGAAAGAACTTGTTCTTGTAGTGGCGATAGTCTTTGTGATTTAAGTGATGATTCTCCCGCTTTTACTGAAGAAGAATTAAGTTTTGGTAATATAGAGCATTATATTAATAAAAATAAAAACGAAAATAAATTTCGAAAACTATTGTTTAATTTTATTGATAAAAAAGAGATTAAAGATAGTGATGTATACAATAAAGTTCATATTGATAGAAGATTATTTTCAAAAATAAGAAGTGATGATTCATATCATCCTAGTAAGGAAACTGTTATATTATTAGGATTATCTCTAGAACTAAATGAACAGGAAATTGAGAATTTGTTGGAGAGTGCTTCTTATTCATTACCTAAAAATAATGTATATGATTTAATAATTAGATTTTGTTTTGTGGAAAGAATATATAATTTAAGTGAAGTTAATGAACTATTAGATTCTTATAATTGTAAATGTTTTTCATATTAAAAGGTAAAACTTTCAATAAAGTTTTACCTTTTATATTGTGACTGCTAATTTTTTCTCTTCTGGTTGTTTTGGAATAAATAATTCGATGCTAGATATTTGTATTAATGTATGTAAATGCATTGCACAATAAAATTCGACTTTTGTATCAGTTATACTAAAAAATTTAATTACAGGATTCTGAAATATTTCATTAATTGTCACATTTCCTTGTTCAAAGCTAGCAATTAAATATGTATATAAATTGTAGTTGTATATTTCATTAGTATGACGATATGCATAATGATTATAATAATTATCTATTTGTTTGGCTTCTATTGCTGATATATGTGCATCTATTCTTTCAATTTTAGCATTATAATTTGAAGAGTAATTTTCAAGATTTGATTTTTGAAATTGTAATGATTTTTTTTTTGCTTCCAATTCTTTATTTTCTAATTCTAAGCTACTTAAATAGTCATCATTATATGTTGATTTTTTTAAGCCAATTTCATTTTGTGGCAAATCAGCTTTTTCAAAAGGGATATATATTTTATCTTTAGCATAATTTACAAACGGATATAATGCTAAGTAGAAAAATAATAATTCTATATATGTTTTATCGCATGATGACGGATTTTGACTTAACATTATTGTAATTAAATAATTAAGCAAATCCTTAAAATAAGAATTAGTTTTTAAAATAAAAGGTAAAGTTTCTCTTGTTACCTCATTATTCTCCTCAAACATAAATTCTCTTTCTTTCATTGTAAAATACAAAGCTCTTTGATATTCTGATAAATCTATTATTTGTGGTTTACTTTGTTTTACTTTACGTTCTTTTTTAGAAGATATATTAAGTTTCACTATTTTACTTGATGCTTCTTGCTTTTTGCTTTTATCAATTTGCTTTATTAAATTAGTAAAATATTCAATATCAAATAGTTCTTCTTCTATTACTATTTTATTATTTTCAATAATAAAATTATTTTTAATTAATTGACATACTAAGTGATAATCAATTTCATTTATGTTGACAAGGTATTCTTTATTTAATTTAAAATATAAAATGATAAGTTCAGTCTTAATATATATATCAAGATAAATTTCACTATTATTTTTTAGGACATTATAAAAAGAATTATTACTTTTAGATAAATTAATTAAAGTACTATATTCTTTTTTATCCATTTTCATCCCATCTTTTGAGGTATTATAATATAAATAAAATTTATTAACAATGCTTTTTAAATATTATATTTTCTTTTAAAATTAGTTATTTCTTTTTTTATATTATTTTTTTCAGAATCTAATATATTTGTTGATAATAAGTTTATTCTATTTATTATATATGCCTTTTCTTCATTATCTATATCTAAATTATAGATATTATTTTTTAAAGTTTCATATTCATTATCATTGTTTTTTTCATTATCATCTTCTAAAGAGATTGAAAAAAAGTTTGCAATATCATCACTAATTTCATATGAATTTTTATTTTTTACTGTAAGTCCCATAAAATCACCTTTTTTTATTTTAACAAATAAATGAAGATTTTAAAAGATGAGCTGTAAACTCATCTTATTTCATTGAATAACCAAATTCTTCAAGGGTTAAGTTTATATCTTCTATAAAATTTAATAATCTATTTACATTAATTGTAGCTTTGAATACAGGATTGCTTATATCTTTGTTATGTAATTCTGATACTAAATTTTGACCTTCAACATAAACTTGACCACTTTTTGTAGAATCATTTATAAGTGACATTATTCGTTCATTATCAAATGCCAATGACTCAATATCATTTAATGACTTTCTTTCTGTATCTAATCTTTTTTTACTTCCTTTATAAGCTTCAATTTCCTCAGTTAAATCATCATATCTTGCTCTTAATTCATTAATACGGTCAAAGTTTTCCAGTAAATCTAAACGCCTGATTTCTTCAAATATTCCTACCGCTTCATTTACAGCTTCTTCAATTTTTTGATCTTGACTATTTATTTGTCTATCAAGACTTCTTCGGTCTATTACATTTAATTGAGTTTGTTCATCCATATAAGCTTTTATTTTAAAATCACTTAATGAGACGCTTGATAAATCTTGTTCTAAAGATTCTATTATTTGAACATATAAAGAAAATAATCCAGCAATTATTGCCTCTTTATTTAAATCTGATATTTTGAAACCGTGTATTCTTTTTGTACTAGCAAGTAATATATATTTTTGAGCTTCTTCAGCAGACTTAGTATTGCATTCAATGCGTGAAGTTATCCAGTTATTAAGATATGCTTCCTGAACAGAAATTGATTCACCATAAAATTGATTTCCCATTTGTTCAGCTTGACGTATTATCCAAAAATCCTCGTTCATACGGTATTTACTTGTTTCAACATTATATCTTTCTGGTACTGAAGCTTTAAATAAGTCAATGATGTCATCAACTTTAATTGCTTTTTTACCCTTAAGATCATGATTAACTTTGGCTTGTGCTACAGCAAATGCCACGTTATATTCAGCATTGGGATTTGAAGTTGATAGTTGGACTAAAAATGATTTAGTAGTTCTTAAATATTCTAGTAATTCTTGTTTATTATTTATCCTACTTGGTTTATTTCTATTATATAAGAAAACTCTTTCATATTTATCTTTTTTTATAGCTTGTGATAATCTATATAACCATATTTGAGGAATAGTAGCTTCTAATTCTGAGTTTGATATAAATATGTTATTATCTTCATCAAAAATATAATTGTTGCTTTTTAAAGCTGAAATTAACGATTGATAAAATGATTTATAATTACTATATTCAGTAGAAGCTGTACTTGGAACGACAGTTCTATCTGGATATAATTTTGGTATTATTCCTGTTTCTAGAAAAGCTTGTAAAGAAAAAGAAGGATGATCATTAAAGTTTGTTACTAAACTATTTATTGATATTAAATTAAACAAATTAGCTTTATATTTTTCAAAAGTTTCTTCGTCTTCAAATTTAGATAGTATTTCAGTTTCAAGGTTTATGTCATTATTTATTAGATAACGCATTAAGACTTCAATGCATTTCAGTTCATTGACTAACATCTTCATCACCTACTCCTCTATCTATTATTTATCTTTTTTATTATATCATACTTGACTAGAAAAAAATAGAATTTTGTATAATTAAAAAACGGGCTACAAGGTCCGTTAATTATTTACTTTAAAAAGATAAGCGTTATATGTATCCTCTTCAAAAAGTTGAGAATCTTCAAATACTAGAGAATAATTTTTGAAAATATAGCTATCGTTTTCTTTTATATATTCTAGATTTTCTCTTGTAAAGTACAAAATAAAAGTAATATTTTTATTTTGTACATTGTATTTCATATCGTCTAAATTATCGGGAAATTTAGAATATGGGATGTTTTGTACTTCGAAGAATCTTGTATTAGGTATTATTCCTGTTGTTGTATATAAACCGGCATCTAAATAACCCATATTAAGTAAAGTAGGATTATCAAAGCTAGATATATATTCAGCGTACCTATACTGGAACATATCTTCTTTATTCATACCAATCATTTCTCTGTAATTAGCATTAAAGAACGAAAGATTTATGACAAGAATGAATACTATTATATATAGTAAGTAATTAAATTTAAATTTGTTTATTTTATCAAAATATTTTTTTAAATAAGTAAATATACCTATTAGGGCAATTGTAATAAAGATAAACATTGGTAACATATAATATCTATAAAAGTGCATTCCCCAAAATAAACCAAGTACTGTAATTAAACTTATACCAATTAAGGAATATTTACCATAATTTGATATTTTTAACTTTGTAATAAATAAAGGAAGCAAGATTATACTGAAGAAAATAAGTAAGCCATTTGATACAAGAGATTTTATTGCTCCTTCATATATATTTAATATTTTTTCTATTAGAGGTAATGACGTTTCATTATAAGCTGTCATATTAATAACAAAATAGCACTCAATAAAGTCTTTTAAAGAATTTGTTGAGATAAAGTAAATTATCGATATTAATATAGGCGTAATCATTCCTAGCAGAAAATATATACAAGATAATATAGATTCTTTAATTTTTTTATTTTTAAGATAATCTATAAAGATAAATAACATGAACCCAAACCAGAAGCCTAGTAATGTATATTTAATAAGTAATACACAGCCAGCAAGTAAACCATTTAGGTATAGGTCTTTTTTTGATATATTATTTCCTTTAAAATGTTTAAGAAAATAATATAGTGTAATAGCAAAAAATGGTAAACAAAATTCCTCACAAGCTCCACCATGAGTAAATGATCTACTAGTAGTTATTAGCAAAGATAGTACTGGTAAAATATAATAAGAATATTTTTTATCTAAAAATAAATTAATTATTTTATGAACATAATATAAAAATATAGAGAAAAATATTACTTCTATTATGAATACGCCATGAAATGTTTTATGTGAAATTAAATATCCTATTCCATAAATCAAATATAAAAGAATTCCTTTTTGTTCAAATAAGTCTTTATAAGGAACTACGCCATTCATCATTCCTTTACCAACAGTAAAAAAGGCATTTGCATCTACCCAATCATTTAAAGGATATAAAAATGAATTTTTACTAGTTATTAAAAGAATAATAAATGATAATAATATGCTATAAATTATATATTGATTTTTTTTAAAAAAAGATAGCATTTTCTTCATATTATTTCTCCAATAGATTATGTTCTATTATATATCTAGGTCTAGCTTTTGTTTCGTTATATATTTTTCCAATATATTCACCAATTATGCCTATGGAAATCATTTGTAAACCACCGATAAACCAAATTGAAATTGCTAAGAAAGCCCATCCATCTACTGTGTTTCCAGAAAGTTTTTGAATTAGTGAATAAAACATTATGCCTATACTAAATAGAAGAATTATAAAACCTAAGCTACAAATGAAACGAAGAGGCTTAACACTAAATGAAGTTATTCCATCCCACGCAAATGATAACATTTTCTTTAATGGATATTTTGACTCTCCAGCAAATCTTTCATTACGCTCATAATATACTGATGTTGATTTAAAGCCTATTAATGGAAAAATTCCTCTTAAGAATAAATTTACTTCATTAAAATTAGCAAAGTTTTCTAAAACTCTTTTACTTGTTAAACGATAATCGGCATGATTGTAAACAATATCTACTCCCATAAGACTCATAAACTTATAGAAACCTTGAGCAGTAAATCTCTTAAAGTATGTATCTTTCTTACGTGAACTTCTTACTCCATAAACAACTTCACAGTTATTATTAAAATATTCATTTAACATATTATCTATTGCATTTATATCATCTTGAAGATCGGCATCCATACTAATAATTATATCAGCATGTTCTTTAGCAGTCATTAGTCCAGCTACTAAAGCATTTTGGTGACCTCTATTACGTGATAATGATATGCCAGTAAAAATTTTATCTTTACTAGAAATTTCTTCTATTAATGACCATGTTTTATCTTTAGAACCATCATTTACATATAAGACTTTGCTTTCTTTAGATATTATTTTATTAGAAATCAAATCATTATATTTTTCTTTTAATCTTTTAGTTGTTTCGTGTAGTACTTCCTCTTCGTTATAACAAGGTATTACTAAATACAAAATATTTTTCATTTAATCACCTGTTTCTATAATAACATATTTTAATTGCGTTTTTTTAAAAATGTATAGTTTCTAGATATGAAATTGGAGCTTTATATTTACTTCATAAAAAAATTCTGACTATAATCAGAATCTTTAATTTATATTTCTATCTAAAAAATAATATGTTCCTGTCGCAGTTGCACATAATATATTTTCATCTGTATATATTTCAGTTTTATATACTGCAGTGGTCTTACCTACTTTTAAAGGTTCAGCTATCGCAGTAATTCTTTTACCTTTTCCTGGGCGTAAATAATCTATTTGAGAATTAATTGTTACTACATTCTTGCCATTTGTTCTAGCAGCCATTCCCATTACTGAATCAGCAAGTCCAAATAGTAATCCTCCATGAGCAATATTACTTGGATTTAAAGAGTCTTCAGTAATATCAACATACATTTTAGCATAATTGTCTTTTAATTCTTCTATATGCATATTATTGTATTTAATAAATCCTCTTGTGTTTTCAACATAATCAATAATTGCTTTATATACTTCTTCTTTTGTTAAGTTTTCTTCCATAATATCTCTCCTTTGCAATACTTATTAATTCTATAATAAATAGTATGAAAAATCTAGATTAGATATATTAAGAATTATTAAAATTTTATATTTTATAAGAGTTTTATTATATAATATATTTACTAGAGGTGATATTATGAAATTTTTTAATAAATATAAAACTGTTATTATAAGTATAATATGTTTAATTATAATGCTAGCTTTTGTAGTATTATGGAATATGATTATTGTAAAAAATGATAAAGAAAGTGAAAATAGTAATATTGATTTAGGAAGGGTTAATAATGTTTCTAGTGTTGAATCTAAATTAGGTGAAGATATAAAAATTACACAAAATTATTTACTTACTTATACTTCTAATAAAGCAAGCATCTGGTATATGAGTAGTGCTTATGTTAAAGCGATTAAATATGATGAAATGGATGCTATTATAACTTTAACTGATTCAGAAAGTGGCAATACTAAAATAAGTGGTACTATTGATAAAGATAAATGTGATGTAAAAAGTGGAGATATTGTTAATTTTGTTGGAACTATTGATTTGAGTACAGGAATGATAGAGTTAACTAAAATAAGTAATGACACAATAGATTATAAAAATGTTACAGAGATTGATTTTAAAGATTTAGTTAATAATATTCAAAAAGTAAAAAGTAATTATTTTATAGTAATTGGATATATGGTAACTGATGGTGATAAATATAAACTATTTGATAGTAAAGAAGATTATTCTAAAAATAATAATGCTGGTACTTATTTCCTACTAAATTGGAAGGATGCTTTTATGTATACTGGTAATCAAAAAGTTACTGTAAAATGTTTAATAGAAGATACTTATAAATTAAATATGTGTGAATTATTTGAATAAAAAATGAGACTTATGTCTCATTTTAGTTTTACTGTGTTTTTTATATTGTCAATGCTTTTAATAACTTTATCAAAGTTATCCATATTATCGTCTGATATTTCCATATCATTATTGTATTTAATTATTACTGTTTTTTCTTTATTAGATTTTACTTTATCAATAGATCTATTATTTTCGTCTTTTATTTCATTATATTCTTTATTGGATAACGAAATAATTCTAAATACCTCATTATTTTTATTCTTATCACTTGAGCTATATATAATAAAACCATTATCTATTTTTTCAATTGAACATGTTTTTATAATTGATGTTGGGATTGTCATTTGAAAGTCATCGTTGCTAAAAGTATTTATATATGAAAGTATATCGTCTACATCTGTTACACTAAAAGAATAAGCTAAATCTATATTAGAGTCTGTATTACTTTTTATTTTTCCTGTTATAGTTATTTCATTATTTTCTTTTAAATCTTTATCATATTCAATTTCAATTTTATTTATTTTTGTTCCATCAATAAAAATTGGTTCATCTAAATTCAAAATGCTTACTTTATGTTTTTCATCATTTTGAATTATTTCACTATTTATTATTTTACCAGTTAAGGTTACCTCTTCATCTATTTTAAATTTGTTCTCTTGACATCCAGTTAATAACAAAGAAAAAATAATGAATGCTAATACTTTTTTCAACTTCTTCATATTTACTATTCTCCTAATTTGATTTTAGCATAAAAACATTCTAATATGTAAAATATAAGAATGTTTACAATTATTTTTCGATTTTGTTTACATCAATATCTGTTTTATTAAAATAGTTTCTTAATGTATCTATGTTATTATTAATTTCTGTTATATATTTTTCACATTGTTTGTTATATAAAAATGTACTGTCGATATGTGTAAAGTGTTCATAGTTATCCTTGTTAAAAGTACATACAAATTCGTTATCTTTTAGTTCTAATATTGGAGATTTGTTGTAGTTTATTTGGATTCGATATTCATTATTCTCAACATACATTGTAAAATCTTTGTAATTGATTGAATAATTAATATTATTTTTTTCTTTTATACATGTTTCTTTGTTACATATATAGCTTTCATCTAATAATATATTTTTTAATTTATTAGATGAATTAGAAATAATAAATACATAATAAGCAATAAAGGCAACTAAAATAAGAATAAGAATTATCGGCAAAATTATAATTATATAATTCCTTTTAGTTAGTTTGATATTATCTTTATTATGTTTAAGTTCTTCTGTTTTTTTCATAAATAATTTCTCCTTATACAATGGCTCCATTATTTTCGTCTTTTATTTTCCTTATTTTTTTTGACTCAATATCAGGTTTTCTCTTTATATATAATATAAAATATATTAAATTAATAAGACTAATTACTAAAATTACTATATTTTCAACTAAGAAAATTATGAGATCATTATTATATAGTTTTATAATAAAAAATATTAGGATAATAATTAATAAAATATTAATAAAATTGAAAGCAAATGTTAATTTAGGATGATTAATTTTATACATAGATAAACCAGTTATAATAAGGACAAAATAAGGAATCGCCCAACCAATTATAAGAGATAAAGCTATGTAATATAAAACATTTTCTCCTAAATTAGTAAATAATAAAATGATAAATAATATAATGGGGATTATAATATTTGTTAAAGCTAATATATTTGTCGTTTTTTTATTCATATTAAGCTAATTTGGGTAAGTCATTTTGATCAATAATACCATTTAGAAGATATTGACTGCTTATTTTCAATAGTTCTTTGAATGATACTTCTAGATAAAATGAATTATCTGTCCTTTCATAATCTTCAAATATTATAATATTACTCATTAAAGCTCCACTATTATTGGTTTTTAAATAAAAACTACATCCCATTATTGAATTGCATATATGTTTAATTATTGAATGATTATAATTATATAAATCTACATTACGATATTTTTCATTTTGTTCTTTTTTTAAATCTTCATATTCTTTACTTAAGGAAGAAATATTGGAATTTAAACGAGCAATTATTATACTAACTCTATTTATATTACTAACACATTTTTCTAATTCTTTTTTATATTTAACATCACCAAGTTTTTCTTTATTTAGAGAAGCTCTTTCTTTTTTGTATTTATCTAGATTCTTTTTAGAAGATGTTAATTCAATACTTAAATTCTTTAATTTATTCTTTAATTCTTGTTCTTTATAACGACAAATACTATTCATGTATTTAGGCTTTATACTTGATAAATCTAATAAACTATAATCTATTTCATCATCATTATTTAAATATATTAATAAGAATTTACTACTAATTAAAATTAATAATATTTGGATTTCATTAATTTCATTAGTTTTCTTTATGTCTAAATATGTATCTTTTTTATTCAAATTTATGATAGTTAGAAAATCTATTAAATGATCAATTGAAGTATTCATGTGTTCTAGTAAAGTTATATCATTACTAGCTTGCCAAACAATATTCTCTATTAGATGAACTTGCTTACTCAAACCTGAATTATAGAATTCATCATCCATAAAGGAATATATTTTATCAAAAATCTTTTTGTCAGCTTCTAGTAAATTCATAACTTGTTCGCGTAATTCAAAGCCATCTTTTTGGCATTCTTTTTTTAATAAATTATAAAATATTTTATATGAATCTTCTGATTCTAAACCATGCTTATATTGTTTTAAATGTTTTAGATAATTAATTGCAGCGTTTTTTACTACTAAGATATTATTTTCTTTAACAGGTTTTGATGAATCAATATGTCTAACTTTTATACTATAATAAGTGAAATCAGAAAGAAACATTTCATTGTCTTTAGGATCTGTTACCTTACTTAAGTCTTTATTAGGAATTGTATAACATATATTTATTTCTTTATTATCATTATTTTTTGTATTATCTAGTAAAAGTGAAATAAAAGATAAAAGCCATTTAGAATCTATGAATGAATTATCTTTAAAATAAATTTTATTATCTTCTTCATTATAATAATAACCATTAAGTTCTAATTTATGTTTAATAGTCATTAATAAATCAAATTCATTAGAACTTTTTATATTTGTTATTCCTCTAGTATCAAAACTTGCTGGTTCATTAAATTGATCTAAATATTTATTATATTTCGTTTCTATATAATCCTTTTCATTGATTAATAATTTAAAAAGATATATATAAATATAAAAAATTTTTTTAGCATTTAAACGGTAAAAAAAGGCATTATTGTTAACTGATAATTTAGGATTTTTTATCATTTCAATTAATGAATTAATAATCAAAGAGATGTGTTCTTTTGTACTACTAAAAACATTATTATTTGCCATGTTTTACCTCCTTTTTTAAATACTCTCCAATGTTTCACTCAAAATTGAATATAAATACATATTAATTGGTTTATTACTTAGTGTTTTAATATAATTTTTATATCCATTTAATTGTTTTAAATAATTTTCATCTTTTATATTATTTAATTTGTAATCTATTATATCAATATGATCATCATATTCTATCATTAAATCTATTATACCATGATATTCGCTATTATCATCGTTATATATAAACTCATATTCTTTATAAATATTAGCATCTTTTAAGTTATTTAGTAAAGGAATATGTAAGAATTTATCTATTTTATTACGAATAAAATTATTTTCAATCAAATCTAAATTAGGATTTTTAAAATCAGTGTATTCTAATGATTCATGCATTTCTAATCCTAATTCAATATTTTTATTTATATCTTTAGTTATTAATTCATGAAGATTTTTAGAGAAATGTTCTTGTGTTATAGTTTTTTGTTGGTCAATTTTTATTGGCGTTACAGTAAAATCTTCTGTATTTATTTTTTCTATTTTACTTAGTGATTTATTACTATATAGATAATCTTTTGTTAGATTTAATTCGTTAATATTTAGTTCTTTATAATATTTTAAGATATTATGTTTAATGGAATTTAAAATATCACTAAATGAACGATATTTTCGACGTAAAGTAATGTCAATAGTGTTATTCTCATCTAAGTCATTTATTTCTTCTTCAACTATTGGTGTTAGAATAATCATTTTTTCTTTGGCTCTAGTTAGAGCTACATAGAATAATCTGATTTTTTCTGATACTTCTTCTTCTAAATAATGATATTTTACTAAATATTTAATTAATGATTCATTTATACCTTCTTTAAAATACGGAGTTATGATTCCATACTTATTGTCAAATAGAAAACGTTCTTTTAAATCACTGATATTAAATCCTTTATAAAGACCACTATAATAGCAGATATGATATTCAAGTCCTTTTGATTTATGAATAGTCATTATTTTTACAGAATTAGAACCAGTATTTGTGGCACTATATTTCATATCATAATCAGTTGCTAATAGTTCATTTAAATAATTTCTAAAAGTATAAATATCATAGCCTAGATTACTTAAATTTGCTGCTATATCAAACAATTTAGAAATACGGGTCATGGAAGCTTCAATATTACCTACTTTAATAAACTTTTCATACATATTGGTTCTTTCTATTATCAATTCTAAAAGAGAACTAACACTAGTACTTGTTATCTCTTTACTTAGAGGAGCAAATGTTTCATAGACAATATTATTATAAAAATTATTATTTTTAAATGATTCAAAAATCTCTTGATCACTAAGTTCAAACAAATAACTACGAGCTATACTTACATAATCATATTTAAATTCTGAATCTAATTCTTTAAGATTGATTTTAACAATAAAATCAATTATATTTTTTAAAATATATATATCATCTGAATTATTTAACTTTTCATCTTTATATAGTGTTAATGGAATACCTACATATTCAAATATTTTTTTATAAAGATCAAAATCTGTTGTACGATCCATTAAAATAACAAAGTCATTATATGTAATATTTCTTAGTACTTTATCATCTTTATTGAAGACTTGATATTTTGATTCTATTTTTTCTTTAATGTCTTTGGCTATGGCGAATATTTCTATTTCTTCTTTGGAATACTTTTTATCTTCTGGCTCTATATACTCTAGAACTTCAAAATCATAATTATAATCAGTTAGACCTTCTTCAATATATGAAGTATTTCCATATACCATTTGGTGGGATTCGTGGTACTCTGCTCCTCCTATTTTATTATCCATAACTAAGTTAAAGACTTCATTGATATTTGATAATACTTCTTTGCGTGAACGGAAATTTTTTACAAGATCAATTTTCATACCATTTTTGCCAACAGCATAGTTATCATATTTATTTTTAAATATATAAGGATTAGCATTACGGAAACGATAAATACTTTGTTTTATATCTCCAACCATATAAACATTATGATTTTCAATCATTGAAATGAATGTTTCTTGAATATCGTTTGTATCTTGATATTCATCAATCATTATTTCTTTAAAAGTATCACGTAATTCATTACGAACTGATTCATTTCCTTTCAAAACTTTTATTGCTAACAATGCAATATCTTGAAAGTCATATATTTCATTTTCTTCTTTATATTTATGAAAAGAAGAAAGATATTCTTTTATGATTGTTATAATTATTGTTACATAGCTTTTTATGCTAGATATAGATTCTAAAATAGTAGATTTATTTCCGTATGTAGAAATAGTTGTTTTTAGTTCATCTATTAAAGATTTTAATTTATCTTTAGCATTTTTTACTTCATCTTCACTTCCACGAGGAAGATTTGGCAACTTTACTAGACCAATATTCTGATAAAAATCTTCGATTGTTTTACATTTATATAGACCACTTAGTGATTCACAAAGCTTAGCTTCATAATTACCATCTGTTAATAATGTTAATTTATAAGATAAATGTTCTATTTCTTTAACTTTTTCTTTTAGTAAATATTCATATTCAACTAGACAGCTTTGAATAAATTCATCACTAAAATAGTTTTCTAAATAAGTATCAATATACTCTTCTCTGTTTGGAAATGCATCAACTTTTGATGCTATTTTTAAAATAGAGTTTTTTAAATCTATGTCATCCTTAACACAGAAATCATAAATTAATTTATTAAAGTTATCATCTGGCTTAGTATAATGTTTGTCAAATATTTCATCCATAATACGTATACGTTCTAAGTCAATGATTGAAGCATCAGATATACCTATATTATTGGAAATATTTAAAAGATAATGATATTTTTTTACAACAGATAAAGCAAATGAATCGAATGTTGTTATATAGGCTTGATCAATTAATTCTAGTTCTTTAGCTAAAGATGGATTATCTGTAATACCTTTTTTTATTGATTTTCTAATACGTTCTTTCATTTCTCCAGCAGCAGCTTTAGTAAATGTTAAAATCAAAAGTTCATTTACGTGAGTTCCGCTATTTAAAATTCGCATTGTACGAGCAGTTAAAACTGCTGTTTTACCTGATCCGGCTCCTGCTGAAACAATAATATTAGTTCCAGTTTCATTTATTGCAGACTCTTGTTCTTTAGTCCATGCCATTTGCTTCACCTCCTAATATGTCTTCTTGTGTTAATGGTTTTAGTTCTTCAATGTCATCATTTGTATGAAAGCATATGTCTTTAAATTTACATAGATTGCAACCAAAATTTATTTTACCTATTTTTTTAGGAGAAATATTAAATTCAGCATTACAAATTTTCTTGGCTCCTTCTTTTATTTTCTCTTCAGCAAGACTTGCTATATAGTCCATATCTTCTGAAGATAGGACCTTTGTATATGAATAAAATGAATTATCATTTTTTACTTTCATACTCTTTATAATATTGCTATCCATAAAAGAGTTGTCAAATTTTGATAGAATATCCATATCCTCATTAGAATATCCTTGTAATAAAAGATTCTTTTTCTTTAATTGTTCATAACTATGTGTGTTATCAACAGATACTTCATTATTTAAAACTTTTTGAAGATAAAATCCAGCTACTTTGACATTTTCTAATTTATGTGAATTACGCGCGAGATAAAGATATATTGGTAACTGCATACCAATTCCATAAGGGATTGTTGTTAAGTCGAGATTTGGATTTCCTGTTTTATAGTCAATTATGGCTATAATGGTTTCAGTATCTTCTTTTTTATATTTTATTTTATCAATAATACCTGTAAAAGTTATTTTAATATCACCGGAAATACTTGTATAAATTCTTTCTTCATGAAGCTCATCATGTAATTCAGTGAAATTTTCTTGTTCTTTAATAACTTCAATAATAAATTTTAATTCTTCTTTTAATTTATTTAAGAAGAAAAATTCTTTATTTGTAAACTCATGATTAAGACTAGCTACTTCATTATTCCATAATTCATTATAAGACAAAGAACTATTATTGAACTTTTCTAAAATGCTATGAAATAAAGTTCCAACCAATTGATAAAACGTTTCTTCATAAATATTTAACTTTAAAATGTTACCTATGTAATAAGAAAATGGACAACGGAAATATTTATCTAAACTGCTATATGATAAAGTTAATTTATTATCTAGATACTCTTTTAAATCTAAAGAAGATATTCCTGTAAAATTATGTTTATAAGTATTGTAAGGTAAATTGGAATAATGATTATTTAAAATACTTAAAAGATTTGATTTAGTACCATATTTATAATATTCATCTAAAAGTGATGTTAATTTAATTTGATTATAAATATCTGAATTATCTAATGATGGTGCTTCAGTCTTTTCTACTTCATAATTTAATATTTCATTTAAACTAGAAATACTAAATTCCTCACCATTAGCATTTTTCTTATATGTAATTACTAAATTGTTGATAGAATTTAATTTATTAGAAATTATTTGACGTTCTAAGTTATTTTTATCAACAGTTAAAGAAACATTTAATTCTTTTTTATCATTATCAGTTAAATAATTTTCATCTTTGTATATAACTGGAATAATTCCTTGATTAAAAGACATAACAAAAACATATTCATCATCTTTAAATATAGTATCTTTTAAATTTACTTCATGAATAGAGTTTGGAATATCTATCCTATTTAATTTAGTTTTTTTTAAATCATACTTTATCATTTCTTTTACTAGTTCTTTATCATCAACAAAAGTATACTTATTAATAATGTTTATGATTTTATTAAAAATATCTTCTGAGCAATTAGAATCAACATATTTAGAAATACTTTCTAAAGTAATGGATAAATCACTATTATAGTTTTCAAAAAATTTAGTAGAAATAAAAGTCCCATAAACTGATTCAGTATTATCCAAGGTATAAGGTATATTGAACATAGGAAATATTCTTTTAATAAGTTTGCGATATTCATCGTTTAAATTTACTAAAAAAATCTTGTCAGGAGATATTCCTTTCTTTATTAATTTACAAATACTATTGGCAACATACTCTACTTCATCTTCAATAGTTTGTAATTCATATATCGTATGATGATTAGAAGAGACATCATCATTCATAATTGTTACTTCATTGTTAATAGATAATAATGAAATTAAATGTTTTAATTCCTTAGTTAAAGGAAGATTATAAAAAACAATAGATTTATTTTTTAAAGTACTAATAAATAGTTTATTTACTTTTAATAGTTTGTTAGAAAGTAATTCTTCTTTTAGAGCTACTAAAAAAGACAATTTGTTATTTTTATATTCTTTTGACTCAACATAAAACATATTATCAATATATATTTTTGCTATTTCGTACTTTACATTTAATTTATTCATAACATAATAAATAGCATTTTCTTGATAATCAAAATAATATAATTTATTGAATTCATTTATTGAATATATTTTTATATTAAGTAGTTCTTTATTTAATTTTTTTAATAAGTTTTTTTTGTTAATACTAGAAGTTATGATTATTTGGTTGTTTTTAAACATACTTATCACCTATTTAATTTTATCATAATAAGAATCTAAAGAATAGAAAATCAAAATATTTTTTGGGCTATTTTTGAAGAGTAAAAAGCATTTTTTTTCTTTTTTTTAACCTATAAAAAAATATTATGGCAAAAAATTAATATATGAATTTACTTTATGATTTTATTGTGCTATTTTATATTTATAGATGGAGGGTTTGGGTCATGAATGAAAAAGAATTAAAAGAGTATATATTATTAGCACTAAATTTTCCTGGTCAAAAAGGAAAATCAAATAGCGCGTATGAACTTTTTAGAAAGGTTTGTAAAGTTATTGAAACAGAGCCTTGTTATAAAGGTTTTTATGCAGCATCTATCGATGATGAAAAACAAAATAGTCCAAAACTTTTAAGTAATGAGATGGCGTTAAAGACATGGTGTAAAAATTTTAATGAAATTATTGTAATAAATGCTAATAATTTAAAAATAAATGGCAGAGATGATAGATTTTTAGTAAAACTAGAAAAAAATGAAAGTGAAAACTTATATGTTGCAGAATTTGTTGAGAGAATTGGCAACATGGAAGAATTAACAAGATTGTTGAAAGAATTAGAAATAGAAGGTAAAGTTTATGTGAAAAATGGTCAGTATAGATCTTTCCCTGATGAAATTGGATTTGTACAAGGACCGATAACTATTAGCGAAAATAATGAAGGATTTATAACTTCTGAGCTAGGAGTTAAATATTATATTCATCCTAATGATTTGAAAGATGCATTAGATGGTGATATTGTTGTTATTAAACCTACTAACAGAATGTATCAAGGAAACATTGTTAGTAAAGTTGATAAAATTATTCAAAGAAAAGATGGTTTATTAACTTGTAAAGTTCAATTAAAAAAAGGTAAAAAAGTCTTAGTTCCTTGTTCTAGATTAGCATTACCTTTAAATTTAAATGGTATAGATATTAATGAATTAGAGGCTGGTACTAGTATTGTTGTAAGAATTGGAATGCCTGAAAAAAGCTGTTATGATGCAAAATATGAATTTACTATTGAAAAAGAAATTGCTAATAGTGAAGAAAATGCTGAAAAAAGAATTTTTGTAATGGCCGATGATGAAATTGAAATAATTGATAAAGTATCAATCGAAGAAATATTGGCGTTATTAAATAAGTTTTTATTAGAATCTAAGTCAAAAAAATATTCATTTGGTGAGTTACAAAGAAAACTTTTAACATTTAAAGATATAAATGGTGATGATTTAAAAAGTGCATTGGAAATTTTAGAACAAAATGGTCAAATATATATTGATAAGAATGGTTTATATAGTGCATTCCCAGAGGATCTTGGTTTAGTTCAAGGTGTTATTAATGTAAATAAATATGATGAAGGATATATAACTACTGATGATGGTAAAAGATTCAAAGTTGAATTTAAAGATATGAATGATGCTTTAGATGGTGATATTGTTGTAATTAGACCTACAAAAAAAGTTAAAAGTGGACATATTATCGCGAAAGTAGAAAAAATTATTCAAAGAAAAGATGGCCTTGTAGTTGTAGAAGTTTGTCAAGATGAACTTGGAAATTATTATTTGAGACCATTTAATGCAAAGCTTGATCATCCAATTGAGATAAACCCAAGCTCTATGAAACCTTTAGTTGAAGGTGACAGAATTATTGTAAGGATTGACCAACTTAGTAATAAAAATTGTTTTTATGCAGAATTTGTCAAAAATATTGGACACAAAGATGATCCAGATGCTGATTTGAAAATTATTGCTATCGAAAATAATATTGCTATAGAATTTTCTGAAAAGGCAATTGAAGAAGCAGAAGCAATTCCTACTGAAGTTTCTACTCAAGAAAAAAAAGGAAGACTTGATTTAACAGATAAATTAATATTCTCTATAGATGGGGCAAAGACTAAAGATCGTGATGATGCTGTAAGTATTGAAATTGCCGATAATGGAAATTATATTGTTGGTGTTCATATTTCTGATGTTACACATTATGTACATCCTGGAATGCAATTATGGGAAGAGGCATTAATGCGTGCTACTAGTGTTTATATGGCTGATACTGTAATACCTATGATTCCTCATAAATTATCTAATGGAATATGTTCATTAAATGAAGGCGTTGACAGACTTACTTTTAGCTGTATTATGGAAGTTACACCACAAGGACAAATTGTTAAATATGACTTTGTAGATAGTATTATAAATTCTAGAAAAGCTATGACATATGAAGATGTTAATACTATATTCGAAGATAATCAAATGGTTGATGGATATGAAGAATTCTATGATGCTTTAGATATTATGAGAAAATTATCTGCAAAATTAGAAAAAGTTAAAGAAAGACGTGGATATGTTAACTTTGGTTCTAATGATTTAGAAATCGAAATGGACGAAAATGGAAATCCACTACAATTTAAACAAAAAGAACAAAGAACTGCTGAAAAAATTATAGAAAATTTAATGCTACTTGCAAATGAATGTTACGCTAATTATATGATTATTCCTGCACCTCTTAGAGTTCATGAAATTCCTGATGAAGAAAAAGTTGAAGAAGCGTTTGAAATGCTAGATAAGAGTGGTATAAAAGTTAAAGCTACACATGATATTACAAATGGTAAAATTATTCAACAAATATTAAGTCAAATTGATGATATGGATGAAAGAAGTGTTGCTGCTAACATAATACTTCGTGCTATGCCTAGAGCTAGATATGACGTTGAAAAAATTGGACATTTTGGTTTAGGATTACAAAATTATGGACACTTTACAAGTCCTATTAGAAGAGCAGCTGATTTACGCGGTCATTATAATTTAAGAATGCAAAGAGATAATAAATTTAATATTAAAGATTTTGATGAATTCCTTGAGACAATGGATGCTTTCTGTCAACATATTTCTCGTAAAGAAAGAAATGCAGATCAAGCTGAACGTGACGCTAATGAATTTGAAATGATAAAATATATGTTGTCTCACTTAGGTGAAAAGTTTAATGCACATGTTACTTATATAAGTAGCAAAGTAATATTTGTAAAAACTGAACAAGGTATTGATGGCAGAATTTATCCAGACGATATTGAAGGAGATAAATTTGTATTTAGTGATTCTACTCTATCATTTAATGGTAGAAAAACTAAGAAAAAAATTAAAATTGGGTCTAATTTAGTACTTACTGCTTTAGATGCTGATAGAGATTTTGGTTCAATAAGTTTTGGAATTCCAGAAGAAGACCTAGTATTAATTAAAGGAAGAAAAAGAGGAGCTTAATAATTTAGCTCCTTTTCTTTATCTATTTATAACAGATAAAAGTATCATAATTAATGCAACTGTCCCTATTGCGATAAGTAAAAGATTTACTACATCCCCACCTATTGCATTAGCTAAGACATCGTAAGTTACTTCTTTAATCATTAAAAAGAAGTCCTTAAACATGTCTAAAACATCTCTTATTTCTTCTTTAAATTGATCCCAGAAAGATTCTTTAACGATAAGATAAGTTAATAAATTCATTATTTTTCCACTTCCCTACCATTTAATTATAATATATGCTTGCATTTTCTTCAATTATTTGTTATTCTATTTATGCGCATGGCGGAATTGGTGAAGTGGTTAACACACCAGATTGTGGCTCTGGCACGCGTGGGTTCGATCCCCACATTTCGCCCCATTGTAAAAATTACTCTCTGTATGGAGAGTTTTTTTATTTATTTAAGGTTAAATATGTTAAAATAAATTACTAATAAATGGTGATATTATGTTTGAATTTATGAAAAAAAAATTTATAAAAAATAATAGTCAACAAACTAATATTTCTGACGATGAGGAAGTATTAATCAAGGTTGGAGAAGAATATGGTTTTAAATATTTAGACTTACTAGAAGATTGTACATTAAATGATTTTATGTTTACAATTAATAAATTTGGATATGGTGAGATATTAAATAATATTGGTAATTCTGCTTTAATAGATGGTTCTATTAATAATCTAAGAAGGAAAAAAATATATGTTATACAAAAAGATAATATATTGTATAACTTTTATATGAATGATGATGCATTATTTATTGATGAACGAATTTTTTTAGAAAATGGTCATATTGAAGAGAGAACTTTAAAAATATCTCTAAACAGAGGATTTAAGATATCTAGAATGATGCATAATAGTGAACTTAGTACTTATGATATTAGTTTTTATCCTCCATCACCTACTATTGGGGACTTTTTCAAAATGGAATATAGAGTATGCTTTGAAGATATTAAAAGAATTATTAGATAAAATTAATAATATAGAGAATATAAAATTAACTATTGATTTGTCTTTAATAGAAAATGTATACTTTGAATTATTAAGTTTAGATGGTGGTGGTTCTTTAAAAAATGATGAGAAAAGATTATTAAAAAAAGAATTTTCTAATGCTGGTGATAAATATGAATAATGAATTAAAGAAAATAGATGATGAAGTTTTTAGTTGTATGTTGTGTGAGGACCTAGTTGAAAAATTTGATAATGAAACAACAATACATATTGGCTCATATAAAGATATTATATTAATTGGTGAAGCTCCTGCTAATAATGGGTGGAGAAAAAGTCATAAATTATGGCGTGACATCAATGGTAAAATACTTCCTAGTGGTGTGGTTTTACAAAAGTTATTTGATATAATTAATAGAGATATATTTGAAACCACATTTTTAGAATCTGTTAAATGTTTCCCTGTAAATCGAAAAAATTTAAAGATATGTTCTCATAATTGCAAAAATATAATGATGAAGCAAATAGAAGTATTAAATCCTAAAATAATAATAACTTTAGGAGAATTTCCAACTAGAAGTTTACTAGATTTTAAGTTTAGTAAATTTGGTGATGTTGTTGGCAATATTTATGAAGTTAACGGATATAAAGTATTACCTATTTATCATCCTAGCCCAATATCTCCAAAAAGTTATAAAGGAAATGTACCTATTTTTGAAAATTTAAAAATATATATTAATAATTAAGATAAAAATATGAATAATGAACATTTCTGTACAAAAATTTTTTGATATAAAAAATTATTTAGTATGGTAAACTTAATTTATGGTGGTAGTATGGAACAAATAGAAAATAAATTAGAAACAAATGAATATATGGTTACTTATTCAAATAGAATGGAATTAGCAAATGACTATAATATGCAAGTTGTAGAAGTTGAACATAAAAGTAAAAATGTAAATCCAATTCAAATAAATAAAACTCCTACTTTTAAAATTAAAAACGTTGGAGATATTCCAATAAAAACTGTTGCAATTTTTTTGAGACTAAAAGATTCTTTTGTAGGATTTGTAAGTTCAAATATTTATAAAGATAATACTGCTTCATTAATAATGTCAGGTATAAATTATATACCTCTTCCACCAGATCTTGATACGTTACGTAATTATTTACTATACGAAAAAAGCAAGATGTAGCATTATATGTTGATGAAAAATATCAAGGACAAGGTAATGGAAAAAAGCTTATTTTTATAATTCTTAGATACTTATCAAGTCTTGGTATTACAAATGTAAAAGTAAGTGGCATAACTGATGAAAGAGCCTTAAAAACTTATACAAGTACAGGAGCAATTGAAATTGGTAATAAAACTGCTATTTATGAGAATATTAAACAAATAGTTGAAGTTAATGAGCATGATAAAAAACTATAAATGTTTTTGTAATGGTGAATCTTATATTTTATATCATTTTTAAATTACTTGATTTAAAACTCCTTTTAAGGGAGTTTTTGTTTTAAGTAATTTATGTTAAACTAAGATGAAAAGGAGATGTACAAAGTGATTCATTATGAAAAGAAAGTTTTAGATAAAATTGAAAATTGGAAAGATAATACTATACATGTACTGGCTGATTTTGATAGAACTTTAACAATTGGAACTAGCGAATCTTCTTGGGGGATACTTTCTACAGGTAACTTTGTAAAAGATGAATATAAAAAAGAAAGACAAAATTTATATGAATTTTATCGACCTATTGAAATAGATGAAGAATTAGATTTTGAAACTAAAAATAAATTAATGATTGAATGGTGGACAAAGCATATAAGTTTATTCATAAAATATAAATTAACAGAAGATGTTATTATAGATGCTGTAAAAGATATTAAAGTATTAAAATTTAGAGATGGTGCTATCGACTTACTTAAAAGTTTGAGAGATAGAAAAATACCTTTAATTATAATTTCCGCTGGAATTGGCAATATAATCGTTGAATTTTTAAAAAATAATAACTGCTATTTTGATAATATATATATTGTCTCTAATTTTATTAAATTTGAAAATGGATTAGCTGTAGGATTAGAAGATAGTATTATTCATTCACTAAATAAAAATGAAGCATTGTTACCTAATAATGTAAAAGAAATTATAAAAAATAGACCTAACGTAGTTTTACTTGGAGATCAAATAGCGGATACTAAAATGGTATCTATAGATAAAGATAATTTTTTAAAAATAGGATTTTGTGAAGAAAAAGAAAACGAGAATTTTAAATTTTTTGAAAAAGAATATGATATCGTTTGTACAAATAATACTACTTTTGAAGAACTTTCTAAAGAGATAAAAATTCTAAAATAAAAGACGATTTAAAATCGTCCTTTTAATTTAACTTGGAATTTTTACTTATTTTAAATCCACCCCATAAATAGTCATTAACAAATTCTACAAAATATGTTCCACCTGCTACTACATCAATTGTGATCTCCTTTTGACGACGACACCAAACTTTATATGCAATGATGTATCTTCCTGGTTGCAAATCAAATTTTAATACATCTCCACTATTCATTTTATAATCAGAATTATTAATAACTACACTTAATGATATTGCACATCCATAGAAACTCTTCTTTCTACTTATAGATAGATGGCCTGTCTCAGAAGTATTAGTTTGGGTACTTTGATTAAGTTGTATTCCACATTTTTTACAAAAATTTGAACTATTTACGATTGGGTTTCCACAATTTGGACAATTATTCATATTACTCTACACTCCTCATTTTCATTATACAAGAAAAATTAAGTATATAAAATATTTTTTTTATGTTAGAATAAATATCTGTGTAAGGGGGATAACTTATGCTTAAAGATTTATGTTTTGAAATTATTCAAACTTGCCCTAATAACTGTTTATTTTGTTCTTCTTGTGCAGGTATGGATAAAAATAAAATGATAGATTTTGAAACTTTTAAAAAGGTAATTGATTATTTTATGAATATTGGTGGTATTGAAGAAATATCATTTTCTGGTGGGGAGCCAATGCTTCATCCTAATATTTATGAAATGATTATGTATTGTAAAGTTAGAGATATTAGAGTGGTATTATTTACAAGTGGAGTAAAAAGAAATAATAAAATGTCTGATTTAGAAATGCAGCTGCTTCGTAAAAATGTTGAAAAAATGTATGAAAGTTATAAACATCATTCTTATGAGGTTTTTGAAAAAACTGTAAATCATTATATGGGAGTATATAAACGATATAACGATAGAGAATTTAGTGCTCTTGATAGAGATGATTTAGAAAAACTGCAATATATTGGACTTGATAAAATTGTCTTTGACTTTCAAGGAGCCGAAAGAGATACTTATGATTTTCTTATGGGAAGTAAACATTTTGAAGAGGTTGAGCTATCGATAATAAGAGCAAGCTCTGTTGGTCTTAATACCGATATTCATTTTGTTCCTATGAAAAGTAATTATAGAGAGTTTGGAGATTTAATAGAAATATTAAATTGTGCTGAAGTTGCACAACTTAGTATACTTAATTTTGTTCCACAAGGACGTGGCGAACAAAATAGAGATTTATTAATGCTATCTCCTGATGAAATGAAAGAATTTGCACAAATATATCATAAATATAAAGATGAATTTAAAGGAAATATTAGAGTTGGTATTCCGTTACTTGATGAAGATAAACATAAATGTACTGCTGGTTTAGATAAATTAGTTATAAAATATGATGGTACTATTTTACCTTGCCCAGCGTTTAAAGAATTTGATACAGAAACATTAAATAAAATGGGGATAAAAACGCCAAATATTTATGATGATTTAGAAAGTGTCCAAATACATAATGGTACTAGAGCTTATCCATTATGTAAAAAACTTTATAATTTTGACTATTCTATTAAATAAAAAGAAACTTTACTATTCATAAAGTTTCTTTTTAGCTAGATACTTTTCTTCGTTTTCTTTTGCAAGTGCTTCACTTTCTTCAACTTTTTCTTCATATTTTGTTCCTAATTTTTGGTATGCTTCATAAGCATGGGTATATTCATGAATATTTATTAATAAAGATTTCTCGTCGACAATATGAGGAACAAGTAAGCGGATATTACATAAATACCCTTCTTCATTATATTCAGTAAAATATCCCCATAAACTATCAGGATTTGTGTGTTCATACCTTTTTACTCGTGATCTCATATATCTTATAAAGTCATCATCTTCTATATTAACAGTTTTAAGTGCTTTTCTTAATTCTAATTCTTCATAAAAGTCCTTAACTACTTTTATATATTCTGGTGGCAAGAAACTTAAAGCATGCTCTTTTAACTCTTCTGGAATGCCATAATAGGCTTCACTTATAGAGCCAGTTATAGCAGCTATAGTATCACTATCACCACCGATTGATATAGATTTACGAATAGCATCCTCAAAAGAAGAAGACTCTAAAAAACAGAAAATAGCTTGTGGTACTGATTTACTTGTACGTGATGAAAACCTATAATTATGCTGTAATTCGTTTAGTGAAAAGTTCAAGTTGTAATCAAAATAAAACTCTAATAATGTTTTTATAGCTTTTTTAGAATATCCTTTTCTGGCAAAATATATAGCCGTTGTAACCGCTTCTGCTCCAGTTATGGCGTCATCATGATTATGAGAAGGGATTGTAGCTAACTTAGTCTCTTCTAATATACTTTTGATATCATTAAAATAAAAACCAACAGGAGAAATTCTCATTGCTCCGCCATTTCCATAACTATTTCCTTCTTTATTTTCTTGTAACCAATTAACAAATCCTCGGCCAAATCTACTTCTGCCATATTTATCCAAACCAAGACTTATTTCCTTTGTACCATATTTTCTTAATGAACTTTCGTAATCCATATCACTTATTATTGATGAAGCAATAGCAATTGTTAATACTGAGTCATCAGTGTATGAGCATTGATCTGTAAATAAATCTACTTTTGGATTTAAAATACTAATTCTTTCTTCATATGTTCGTTTCTTATCAGGATTATTTTGTATTGCATTTATTTCTAATACCTCATAATGAGAACCTACTATGTCTCCAATAATTGCTCCTAGCATGTGGGCACCTCCCCTATTAGTATTTTATCATATTTTTTTAATGAAAATTAGGTGAAAAAGTCCATTTTCCTTGTAATTATCTAGGAAAACTTGTAAAATTATGTTAGGGAGGAATAAAGAATATGGAAAAGAAAGTTAAAGACATAGAAAAAGAAGTAAAAGAAGTCGAATTAGATGAAGACGAGTATGAAGAAATAAGTATGGAAGAAAGAATAATAGGAATAGAAAAAAAAGTAAATATTACTTTACTTATTGTTTCTTGCTTAGTTGTTTTAAGTATTTTCACTTTAATTTTATCGATAAATGGTAAAGATGATAATGAAGTTAATAACAATACTAATAATAATCAACAAAGTGCATCTAAATATGATACAAGTGCTTTTAAGGAAATAACTGCTTCTGATATTCAATCTGAGTCTAAGAATGAAACTATTGTTGTTTGGATTGGAAGACAAGGATGTGGATATTGTGCTCAATATGCACCTAATATTGCTGAAGCTGCTAAGAATTATGGTATTCAAGCTAAATATATTGATTTAGCTAAAATTGTTGATTTTGATAAATTAGTAATAACTGATGCTACAGCTTATGATACTATTAGTAATCTTAGTGGAACTGGTGATTGGAAAGATTATGCAGCTAATAATATTTCTGGTACACCACTTACTTTAATTATTAAAAATAATAAAGTTGTTGGCGGTTTAAATCGTTTCACAGATGTTGAGGAAATTGAAAAAGCATTTGAAGATGCTGGATTAAAGAAATAAAAGACTTTAAGTCTTTTTTTTATGTTATAATTAAGAAGGTGATATTATGGTAGAGTTGAAAGGAAAAGACTTAAGAGATAAGCTATTAATCTCTCTTAAAGAACAAGTAAAATATGTACCTACACAATTAGGTCTTGCAGTTATTCAAGTTGGAAACGATGAAGCTAGCAAAGTGTATGTACGACAAAAAGAAAAATTAGCACTAGAAATGGGCTATAAATTTATACATAAAGTATTTGAAGAAAATGTTAATCAAAATGATGTTATTAATTATATTAATGAATTAAATGATGACGAAACTATAGATGGAATTTTAGTACAAATGCCACTACCTAAACATTTAGATACGACATTAATACAAAATACAATTGCTCCAAATAAAGATGTAGATGGCTTAACATTCATAAATGCTGGTAAGTTAGTACAAAATATGCCTTCTTTGGCTCCCTGTACTCCCAAAGGAATAATAGATATTCTGGATGAATACGAAATACCGATTGAGGGTAAAAAAGTCGTAGTAATAGGAAGAAGTATATTAGTAGGTAAACCTATAGCGAATATGCTTACTAATAGAAATGCTTCTGTTTCTGTATGCCATTCTAAAACTGATGATATAAGTTTTTATACAAAGAATGCTGACATTATAGTTGTTGCTGTTGGTAAAGCTAAATATTTGAAAGCTGATATGGTAAGTCCTAATACGGTAATAATAGATGTTGGTATTAATAGAATTGATGGTAAGTTAATTGGTGATGTAGACTATGAAAAAGTTTCAGAATTAGCAAGTCATATTACTCCTGTTCCTGGTGGAGTTGGACCAATGACGGTTTATGAACTAATGCATAATGTCTATGTTGCACATCAGCTACGTATGAAAGAAAAAGAATTAAAAAAAGATAATGAAAAGAAATTAGAATTAACTCATAAATAATTCTTTTTTTATTTTGTTAAAAATGTGTTAATATATTGAAAGCGAGGTGATATTATGAATATTAAAAATTTAACGATGACATTTGGATTACAAGAAATATTCGATGATGTCACATTACAGATTAAAGAAAAAGAAAAAGTGGGTATCATTGGAATGAATGGTGCTGGTAAATCAACATTCTTTAAAATAATTATGGGCAAATTAGAACCTGATAGTGGACGTGTAATATTAAAACCTGGAACTAGAATTGGTTTTTTGCCACAAGTAATTAGTGATGAAATACCTAGTATGGATATATCTGTATTTGACTTTTTATTAGAAGGAAGGCCTATAAAAAAGTTAGAAGCAGAGTTAAGTGAAGCTTATATGGAAGCTAGTATTGAATCCGATGAGAAAAAACTAAAGTACATTATGAAAAGAATTGGTAAATTACAAGAAAAACTAGAATACTATGAAGTTTATAATGCTGAAAATATATTACTTAAAATAGTTACTGGCATGAATATAGATAGTGATTTACTAGATATGAAATTATGCGACTTATCTGGTGGTCAAAAGAGTAAGATAGCTTTTGCAAGATTACTCTACTCTAACCCTGAAATAGTTTTACTCGATGAACCTACTAATCATTTAGATATAGATAGTAAGGAATATATCATAAATTATCTAAAGAATTATAATGGAACCGTTTTAGTTATTTCGCATGATATAGAATTTTTAGACGCTGTTACAACACAAACTTTATATGTGGATAAGGCAACTCATAAAATGGAATTATATCCTGGTAATTATGAAAAATATATGAAGATTAGAAACGAAAGATTAAAAACGCAAGAACGTTTATTTGAAAAACAAGAACGTGAAGAAGAGAAATTAAAGAAAATTATTGCCAAGTATATTCGTGGCAATGAGAAGAAAGCCAATATAGCTAAGGATAGACAAAAGAAGTTGGCAAAATTGGAAGAAAATAAAATAGTATTAGAGAAAAAACAAAAAGTTGCACATTTTAAAATTAAAATAAATCATCCATCTGGTGTTGTACCTATAAAATGTGAAAACATAAAATTTGGTTATAATGCAAACAATATATTAATTGATGATTTAACATTCGATTTAGGACGTGGTGAAAAGTTCTTGATAGTTGGAGAAAATGGTGTTGGTAAATCTACTTTACTTAAATTAATTGTTGGGGCATTGAAACCTTTAAATGGAGAAATTAATATTAATGAAAAAACAGAAATCGGTTATTATGCTCAAGAACATGAATTGCTAGATAATGATAAAATTATATTAGAAAACTTTAGTGAGTATAATTTAAGTACTAAAGAACTTAGAAGTTTCTTGGGAAGCTTTCTATTCTTTGGCGATGATGTATATAAAAAAGTAAGTTATCTGTCTCCTGGGGAACGAAGTCGTGTTGCACTAGCAAAGCTAGCTCTAACTGGAGCTAATTTACTTATATTAGACGAACCTACTAACCATTTGGATCCACAAACACAAGAAATGATAGCTAAAACTTTTAAGGATTATGAAGGAACTATGTTAGTCGTTTCACATAATGTAGATTTTGTTGATAATTTAGGAATTGAAAGAATGTTAATGCTTCCTAGTGGAGAAATAAGATACTATAATAAAGAAACTGTTATGTATTATCAAGAATTAAATAATCAAAGTAAATATAAGAAGAACAAGAATAATTAGGTGGTTCTTCTTTTTTAATTGGATAAATGATATAATTAAATTATAAAAGTAAGGAGGTTATAATGGAAAAAGTAAAAAAAGATCCTATACTATATAAAATATTTGAATATATTATGATAACTATAGGAGCAGCACTAGCAGCATTTGCTTTAGAAGCTATTTTAGTACCTAATTCAATATTAGATGGTGGTGTTACTGGTGTTAGTATTATATTAAATTTATTATTTAAATGGAAATTAAGCTTATTAATATTACTTATTAATATTCCGTTTATATATATAGGATTTAAAAATCTTGGCTGGAAATTTTTGTTTAAAGCAATATATAGTATTGTAGTATTTTCAATATTACTAGAAATATTTCATTCTATAAATCATGTAACAGAAAATATACTTCTTGCAACAGTTTATGGGAGCGTAATACTTGGTATTGGAGTTGGAATAGTGATAAGATTTGGTGGTTGTTTAGATGGTACCGAATCTGTTGGTATTGTAATTAGTAAAAATACAAACTTTTCAGTAGGTCAATTCGTACTACTTTGTAACGCAATAATATTTACTATAGCAGGTTATTTCTTTGGAATAGATAGAGCTCTATATTCCCTACTTGCTTATTTTATAACTAGTAAAGTAGTTGATGAAATTGGTGAAGGATTTCAAAAAGCTAAAGCTGCAATGATAATCACAAAAAATGGTAAAGACTTAGCTGAAGTTATATATAGGAAAATTGGTAGAACAGTAACATTTATTGAAGGTAGCGGGCTCATAAGTGGTGAACAAAATGTTTTATATTGCGTTCTTACAAGAGTTGAAGTATCAGAATTAAAAAGTATTGTAAAAGAGCATGATAGTTCAGCATTCGTTACTATATCAGATGTATCAGAAATAATTGGAGCACATATAAAATCAAATAAATCATTAAAGAAAGTTAAAAATAAAGAAAAGAGGAAAATGAATGAAAACGTATAATAAATTAGTAAGAGATAAAATACCAGAATTGATGTTAAAAGAACATGAACTTCCAACAACAAGAATTTTAAATGACGACGAATATATTAATGAATTAAATAAAAAGCTTGAAGATGAAGTTAAAGTATACTTAGAAAACGAAAATATTGAAGAAATGGTAGATATTCTTGAAGTAATTAGAGCTATCCTTGAATTTAAAGGTTCTACTTTTGAAGAACTAGAAGAAAAAAGAATAAAAAAAGCTAATAAAAAAGGTTCATTTAAAGAAAAAGTATATTTAGAAAAAGTAATGCAAAACGGAGACTAGAAAAAATAGTCTCTTTTTATTTGTAAAATAAAGTAATTTATCATAAAATATATATAGTAGTAGAATTCAGGTGATTACGATGTATACAAAAGTTGAAGAAGCAATACACTTTATGGTAAAAGCCAATAAAGGGCAAAAAAGAAAAAATGAAAATATAGATAAAAGTTTTCATTCTATGATAATCTATTCAATGTTGAGAGAATTTACCACAACAGAAGATGTTTTAGTATCAGCACTTTTACACGATATAATAAATGATACAGAATATGGATATGAAGAAATAGAAGAAAGATTTGGAACCCTTGTTGCTGATATGGTATCTGATTTATCTGAAGATATGTCTATTACTAAATGGTTAGATAGAAAGAAAAACTATATAAGAAGAATGAGATCAAATTATGATGTTAATGTTATTAATATAATGCTAGCTGATAAATTACATAATCTTGTTTCTAACTACGAAAACTTTTTAAAAGTTGGAGATAAAATATGGAAGAATACTGGTGGTTCAAAAGATGAAAATAAATGGTTATATAGAGAAGTATATGGTATTGCAAAAAATAAAAAAGCTAATGAAGAACTACTAAAAAGATATAAAGAAATAATTGAAGTTTATTTTGGTGAGATAGATGAATAAAAAGTTTATTAGAAATCATTGGAAACCTATTATATTTTCATTATGTGTTTTAATATTTTTATGTATTGTAAAAATGTTAATGCAAGATCAAATAAGAGTATTTGACGAAACTATTTATAGAATAATTTCAAAATTAAAATGTGAACCAATAACATATTTTTTTAAGTTTATGTCATTTCTATGTAGTACAGAATTTTTAATTATTATAACTATTTTAATTATGTTATTTAGTAAAAATAAAAAGGCCGCTTTTTATATTGGATTAAATGTAGTACTCTGTGTATTACTTAATCAAGCATTTAAATATTTGTTTATGAGAGAAAGACCTATTGAAATTAATTTAATTATTGAAAAAGGTTATAGTTTTCCTTCTGGTCATTCGATGGTTAGTTTAGCATTTTACGGATTGTTTATATATTTAATTGCTCATAAAAAAATGAAGAAAAATAAAAAATATCTATATTGTATTAGTTTGGCTGTATTAACATTATTAATTGGAATAAGCAGAATATATCTAGGTGTTCATTATGCTAGTGATGTAATAGCTGGTTTTGCCTTATCTATGGCTTATTTAATTATATATATATTAATTGTATATAAAAAGATGAAGAAAATTTAATCTTCATCTTTTTTATGAGCCTGTACTCAAATACTTTCTTGCTCCTCTATTAAATAAAATAACAGATGGTATTATATATAATAATACTACTAATGGTAAAAACATATAAGTAAGTTTAGAAGATTTACCAAGAAAAAATAATAGAGGATAATAATTAACTAAAGAATAAGGAATTATGAAAGTAAAAAATTTCAAGATAGATTTAGGAAAAATACCCATAGGATATTGGGCTATATTTTTTCCGCCATCAGTTAAAACATTTCTGATTTCTAGGCCTTGAACTGTAATAAAACAATATGATGCTGTTAATAAAAATATTGAAAAATAAATAGATATACTACTTATTAACATAAAAATAAGTGTTAATACTCTGTATATATTCCATGTGATATGTAAATTATATAAAGAATTAATCATTATTATTAAACTATAAATAATACGTACTACTTTTACATATTGTATTTTAAAACCAATTACTTGAGTCAAGATATTAACAGGTCTTAATAAAAGTCTATCAAAATCACCAGTAATTATAAGGTCATCAAATTGATCTAATCCACGAGCAAATACTTCATTTATAGCATAGCCAAAGTTAATAATACTAAATGTAAATAATACTTCATATAATGTAAAACCCTTGATATTGCTAAATTTATTAAACATAGATGTAATAACAAATGTAAAACTAAAGAAGACTAATATTTGGCTTATTATAGATAAAATTAATGAAGATTTATATTCAAAAAGAGATTTTAAATGCAATTTAAGATAATTTAAATATATTTTCATTTATCCACCTTGTACTACTACTCTCTTTAGTATTTTGTCAGTTAATTTTATCCCTATAAATATAATTATAATAAGCCATGATACATCTACAATAAGCCCTTTTATAATAGCAGAACCAGTTATATTTTTACAGAATACTCGAAAAGCAAAGTCACTAATGTATGCAAATGGAAGAAAAGAAACAACATAACCTAGTGTTTTTGGAAACAATGCTAGAGGGATTGCTTGACCAGATAAAATATCTGAAATAGTACTGAATATTCCTACTACTCCTTTTTCATCTAATAAGTAAAATGATATAACGTATATTAAAACAATTATTGCTGTTATCAAAATAGATGATATTATCATTATAAAAATAAATAAAATAATAGTTTTTATGTCTGGGTATATTAAACGATATGGTTTTGGTAATATTGAAGAAATAATAAGTAATGGAATGCCACGTAATAAAGCTGATGATAATTTAGCAGCTAAAATTCTTGCAAACCACATCATGTAAAGATTACTTGGACGGCATAGTTCATAAGCTACATCACCATTTCTTATCATTTTTATAAAATCATTATCACGATACCATATATATATTAAGGCAAAGAACGTTTGGTTTAACCAAAGATATGTAGTCAGTTGGTCTATAGATATGCCAACATTCCCTGATGATCCACTACTATAAAAGGCCATATAAACAAAAATGTTTACAAATCCAAAGAATAATTGTGTAACAAGACCTGCTATGGCTGCAGCACGATATTGTAATCCGACAGTGAATTTTAATTTAAAAAATGAAATATATTGTTTCATAAGTTTGATTCTTCATACAGATTAATTATAACGTTATCTAAAGATTCATTGTCTATTTCAAGGTCATTTATATTAACTTTTTTTGATAAATAGTTTAAGAAATCAGAAACATTTAGTGTTAATGAATCAATTTTAAATTTATAACCATCTTGGACTTTCTCTTGAGTAATAATTCCTTTTTTTCTTAGTTTAGTTAATTTAGTATTGGTTGTAATTGTAACATATTTATGATGATCATATTTTTGTTTTAAATTCTTTAATGGACCATCATAGACAATTTCGCCTCTACAAGCTATTATTATACGCTTGGCGAGAGCTTCAATGTCACTCATGTCATGAGTGGTTAGTATAACTGTCACCTTTTGCTCTTTATTTATTTTCTTAATAAATTTTCTTACTATTTGTTTTGATAAAGCATCTAAACCGATAGTTGGTTCATCTAAAAATAGTATTTTGGGTTCATGCAATAATGATGCAGCTATTTCACAGCGCATTCTTTGTCCAAGACTTAATTGTCTTACTGGAACATGAATGATATCTTCAATGTTTAATAATTTTACTAAGTATTCTTTCCTTTTCTCAAACTTTGATTCATCTATCTTATAGATATCTTTTAGAAGATTAAAAGTATCTTCGGCAGGTATATCCCACCAAAGTTGACTACGAGAACCAAAGACGACACCAATTTTTGATACATATTCTTTTCTATTTTTCCAAGGTATTAAACCATCAATAGTAACAATACCTGAGTCTGGCAATAGAATACCTGATAAAATTTTAATGGTAGTTGATTTACCAGCTCCATTTTGACCAATAAATCCTACTATACTACCTTCTTCAATATTAAAAGAGATATCTTTTATTGCTTCTATATACTTATATTCTCTTTTAATGAAGTTTTTTAAAGTTGCTTTAATACCTGACTCTTTTTTAGCAACTTTAAAAGTTTTTGTAATGTGCGAAACATTGATGAACGACATTTTTTCACTCCTTTCCTAACCTTTTTACAACGCAAAAAACCAGATATAAAATATCTAGTACCCATCATGTAATAAATAAATTGTAGTTTTCTTGCAAAAAAGTCACTTTAGATTATAGAATGTTTGAATTAAAATTGCAAGTGATTTAATAAAAAAGTTAGATTTTTTGATATCTAACTATTTTTTAATATATTCATTTAAATTTTTTAAACGATATTCTGGTGTAGGAAGTTCACTTGTGGAAATAAATCCAGGATCAGCATTAAAGACATCAGGTATTCTATTAATTACATCAGCGCATGTTAATTCAGCAGTCGATGGTTGTTTAATTGTAACTGTTGTCTCTGGTTCTCCTATTATTGTCCATTCATTTGTATCAACTTCATTTGGCGCATATACTTTACCAATACATTCTGCCTCAATAGTAATTCCTTCTTCTGTTTCTGCTGTTACTACAGCACTCATACCTGTTGCATCTCCTGCTTTTATTTTCATACCTAAAGTAGATGATTCTAAATCTTCATTATGAGTTTGTGGTACGCATTTTTGGTTCATACTTGTAATATGAAGTTTAAATTTATCTGCTAGCCATCCTATTGTATTCCACATATATGATGGAGCAAAGTTTCCTAACTCAATTAGTTTATTTCTTTCTTCTTCGCTGATATTATCAGATACTGCTACTTCACGTTCAAATTCTTCTAATGTTAAACCAGCGCCATGAGCTTTAGCTAAGGCTATTCCATAATCTTCAACATTATAAGAAGATGAGCCTTTTATTTTTGCTATTTTATGAGTTGTACCTGCAAGGACTGAAATTAAATTTCCCCAGAAAACATCTTGATATCCACAGCCTATTATTGTACATTTATTGGCTTTAGCTAAAACATCTATTTCTTTCCAGATTGTTGGATTTGAGTTTTTTGCATAAAAAGCTTCTTCACAAGTAGTTATAGCATTTATACCTAATCTAGCACAAATTCTTAAGACATCTTTTACATCATTTAACAGACTCATAGTAGTTATAATGGCAATGTTAGGCTTAGTAGCTTTCATATAATCTTCTAATTTTTCTAAAGGGGCTATTCCTACTTCGCGGCGATCTCCACCTATTACATATGAAATATCTTTGCCATATAAATTTGGATTAATATCAACAGCACCAACTATTTTTATACCTTTATCTAGTGCATATTTCATAGTATAAACACTCATTTTTCCACAACCAATTTGAAACATTCTTATTTTTTCCATTGTAATCATCCTATTCTTAATATTATTATAGCAAAATTTAAGTAAGTTTATATTTTTAATCTTTAATATAGTGTAAAAAAACGGAAACTTATTCAGTTTCCGCTAAATCAACATTTTCTTCTCTAATTAAATCAGCAAAATCAATTTTAAACTTTTCAATAGATTTTCTTTTAGCGTCCTCATATACATTACGAGCATTACATACAGCTTTATATATATGTTTGATATGACAAACATTTTCATTGTCAAATAGTGCATATGTAAAGGCATTAGAAAGAATTGTTAAGCATATATCTGGATATCTAGATGATATTTCATATATTCTTTTATATTCATCTGTCATATCTACAATAAATGTCATGATTCTTTCTATGACAAAGTCAGTATATTCAAAATGAACACCAGTTTTTGCTTCTATTTTTGGATATGTTCCCATTAATATTTTTACACATGTAGGTTGATCTGCTTCAACTACATCTATTTTTTGGAAACGTCTTAGGAAAGCACGATCTTTTAGAATATATTGCTCATACTCTTCGTCAGTTGTTGCACCTATCATTTTGATTTCACCACGGTCAAGTCCTGCTTTAAACATATTGGCAAAATCTATACCGCTTTCACCACCATCTTTGTTTACTAAAACGTGTGTTTCATCTAAGAAGACAATTGTCTTAGGTCGTGTTGAAAGTTCTTTTACAAGTAAATCTACTCTACTTTCTATTTGACCATTAGATTCTGTTTTTCCAAGTAAAGAAGTTACATTAAGTTTATATATCTTGTATCCTTCTAAAGCTTTTGGAACCATGTGCTTTTGAATACGATAAGATACTCCTTCAACAATAGAAGTCTTACCTACACCAGCCTTACCTACTAAAAGAGCACTCTTTTCAGGCGTTAAAAGGGTCATTATAACTTGTTTTATTTCTTCATCACGCCCAATAGATGGATCTGTAACATAATCTCTTTTTGTTAAATCTTGACCATATCTATCAAGAATACTTACAAAATTAGAATTAATAGAAGTTTCTTTGTTTGTTTTTTCATCTATTTTTTCTATTTGATTATCCATATTAACTTGTTCTTGGATTTTTTTTTGACCTCCAACTTGATACTTTATTGGTTGTGGCCTTTCTGTATTTAAAGATTCATTCATATAAATCACCTTTTATAATTATAACATATATACTTTTTATTTTCTTAAATATTGATGCAAGAAATATATTCTGTCATTTTGATTTAAAAATATTTGTTTAGATAATTTAAGAGCTTTCTCTTCTCTTGGTAATTCATAACTTTCTAAAATATTTAATTTTGAATATGAATTTATGTAAGAATCTAACTCTTGAATATTATATTTTCTATTTACTACACACATTATTAAATAATAAAATAGTGTTATATAGTTTTGCCAAAGTATGGGATTATATGTACCATTGGGAGTTCTAAACTCTATTAAGTCTTTCTTTTGGGTTTTAAAGCTAATTCCATATCTTTTTTGATTATTAAATCTTTCTAATATTAAATCTTTATCGTCTTCTCCAAAATATAAGGTATCTTTTAAAGATAAGATTATTGGTGAAGCATATGTGTCAAGAGAGTCTCGATAATGTTCATTTTCTCCTTTAGAGAAGCGATATATTATGTCTTCATAAAATGCATATAACTTCAAAAATATTAATCTTTCTTCTGCTGTTGGTAATAACGATCCGTCGAAGTTAACTTGAAAGCTACAATTATCAAATGTTGGCTTTATTCTTTCTAATAACTCACCTAATTTTTCTAAGACTTCCCAACAATTTTTATTATTAGTTAAAACTGGCGAAACTATTTCAGTACTTTGTCCTTTTATTAAAGATTTATCTGTTTTTGTTAGCCAATGCGTACCTATTTGTTTTCTTATTAAATTATATACTTTTTCAGGATTAATACTTTCTAATTCTAGTTCTAATCCTATACGTATATTTTTAGGAATAGTTAAGATACTTCGATACTGTAAAGGGTTATTAACTAATTGATTTTCTATATTTCTGTCTAGCATATAAATCACCTAAGAAAGTATTGTAATTTATGATTTATAAATAGTCAAATTATAATTCCTCTTTTATATCGCCATTTACTTCTATAGTGCACTTACTAGCTAAGATGAAACCAAACATACCAACTACATCATCAAGATAATAGTATTTTTGTTTTTTATCTTCCAGCGCTTTTTTTAGTTCACTTTCATCTTTATAATAAAGAGGCCATCCCCAATTTTTTCGTTCTTTAATCAAATCACTACAATCATTAAGAAATTCATATATATCATATACTTTAATATCAAATATAATATTTTGATAATCACTTCCAACATTTTTAAATTCACTAGCTGTGACATTTTCAAATATAATCTTTGTATTTTCAACTATATTTTTATTTTCATATTTAGTGATAAAGATAATTTGTTTATTTTCTAAATCTACACTATAAGATTTAATTTCATTATCATGGACAAATGACATATTATCACTTTCTTTCTAAAGAAAAAACAACCTTTTTTAGGTTGTTTAATATTCAAAATGGCGCCTGATGTAGGACTCGAACCTACGACCTAACGGTTAACAGCCGTGCGCTCTACCGACTGAGCTAATCAGGCATTGCTCTTTAATTATAGCAAAATGAAAAATAATGTCAATAATAATTTGATATTTTTTGATAATTTATTTAATTTTTAGGTATTATACCTATATTATATGCAAAAAGAGGTTAAAAATACCTCTTTTATGCATCTATTTTCTTGACTATAAATCCATTTCTTTCATAAGAATCTTGAATATAAAATTTTAAAGTTATAACACTATATTCATCTGTACTTAAATCTTTGTTTTCTTCTGTTGGAAGATTTGCATTTTTATTACTTATTTTGATATCTACAACATATTCATAATATTTATCTGTTACTTCTTTTTGATATTGCATATTTAATACAGAATACTCATCCCATGTTTTTATCATCTTATAAGTAATTAATTTATCTTTTACAATTTGATCAAGTATTGAATCAAGATACTTTTGAACTATGCTAAATTTATCAAAGTTCACTAGATTTTCCGGTTCAGGTTCACCTGTATTGGTATCTGTAGGAATATCTTCTTCCTCTGTATTATTAATTTCTTTTAATGCTGATTTAAATTCATCTTTAACTGTGGTTTCTTCATCTAAAGTTGTAAAATAATCTTTTCCACCTAAAACTAAAAAAGCAATGGCAGCAAGTAAACAGCTGTAAATTACTATATCGTATTTATTTATTTTTCTCTTCATACTACTCACCTATTATAATTATAATATATAATTCTTTTAAATTTAAGATAAAGAAACTCACTTTATTTTTATTTGACATTTGATATAATAAAGATGGTGATAATATGAGAGAATATATGAAAGAACATATTGATTATATAGATGAATATATAAAAAATAAAAAATATAAAGATATTAGTAATGTTATAGAAAATCATTTAAAAAAAATAGCTTTTTTTCAGCATGAAAGACTTATACATCTATTAGTTACAATATTCTATGCTATTATTACAATATTATGTCTTTCACTTACAATAGTAAGTATTATATTTGTACCTATTGCAATAATTATAACTGTTTTTTTAATATTATATATTTATCATTATTTCTATTTAGAAAATGGTGTGCAATATATGTATAAACAATACGATAAATTAAAAGGATTAGATAAAAATATCTAATCCTTTTCTTCGTTTTTCTCTTCTTCTATATTTATTGAAGGCTTTAAAATTAAATCACTATGTTCAATTGTAATCATATCTTCTTCATCTTCATTATCATTACTATATAATAAATCATTAAGACTTTTTTCAACTTCAACACTATCAGATCTATTTAAAGTTGATAAAGAATTAATTTCTGGCTCTTTTTCTTCAAACACTTCATAGTTATCTTCATATCTAGTTATCTTTTGAGCATCGAATATTATATATTGGCTTGGAAGTCGTAACAACTTAGTCATATATTGCATAATGATACTGCTTGCTTTTTCATTATATCTAAATGCTTGAGCATTATATTCACGTCTTGCTATAGTAATCTCATTTGTAGGATCATTTAATTCATCTTCTTTAAAAGTTCCCAAATCATTTAACTCTAAAAGATATGGATATTTTTCAAAATCAATTTTTTTACTTAACTTAAATTTATTAATAGCATTACTTGTAGATACTTTATCATTAATAGAACCTGTTACACCCTTTTCAATCAATAATAATAATCTATTGATTTCAGTACTTACAGTATCTTCGCGACCATATTCTTTTAATATACGATCTGTAGTTTCCTCAGCTATTTTTATTTTATCTTGGAGATATTTATCTAGAGTATTTGTAAATATCTCATTAATACTAGCAATTTTTTCTTTTAAATCCTTGTATTGTCGATATAAATAGTAACCTAATAAGATAAATACAAATAAGAAAAAATTATCAAATATAAAGTTAAATATCTCTGTCATCTATAATCACCTATTATATGAATTATAGCATATTATTTTGTTTCTTTAAATATTTTGCTAAAACTATTAGGATACTTAGTTTCAAAATGATATGTGCGACCCTTTAATTGATATTCAATAAGATTAGCATGAAGAGCTAGTCTTTTTAAAGAATCTGTTTTACTTCCATACTTTTTATCTCCAACTATAGGATTACCAATATTTGATAATTGTACTCTAATTTGATTACGCCTACCTGTTTTAATATTTATTTTAAGTAAAGAATACTTGTTATTAGATTGCAATACTTCATACTCTGTAATAGCTAATTTACCTTTAGTTTTATCCTTTGTTTCATATACTTCAAGAGTTTTAGATTCAGCTAAGTATGATTTTAGTGTATCTTTTTTCTTAGGTAATTTGCCTTCTACAATGCAAATATATTCTCTTTTTACATTAGACCAATTGTTTTGCAAAGATAACTTTTGATCTGGATTTTTAGCAAATATTACTAAACCAGATGTATCTTTATCTAATCTATGAACAATAAAAATTTTATTTTTAGGATATTGTTTCTTTACATATGTACTTGCTTCACTATATAGAGTTCGTGATTCTTTTTTTTCTGTTGCTATTGTTAGAAGATGAGGTTCTTTGTCTACTACTAATATTTCCTTGTCTTCGTATATTATATTCATTTTTTTCATAAATTTCCTCCTTATCAAATGTATATGTAATACTAGAAATTAATGATGTTAGTGGAATAATTATAAAAGAAGCAATGCCACTTAACATAATTCTAGTAAATTCACTAGCAAAAACTTTTGAATTTATAATTGCAGTAATAGTATAACTAAAATCTTGAAAATAGATAAATAGAGTCATATAACTACCTAAGTAAGCAAAGAATAAAGTATTAGTTGTGGTACCTAATATATCTTTTCCTATATTCATACCTGATATAAATAAATCTTTGGCTCCTAATTTAGGATTATTTAAATGTACTTCATATAAGGCAGATGATATAGCTATAGATGTATCTACTATATTACCTATAAGACCTATTATAATAATAGAGTTTGATAAAGCTAACATATTAATTCCTGTATCATATATTACATAACTTATACCTTCTATTGTTTCTTCAGTATATCCTTGTATATATATATTATTTCCAAATATACATGTAATAGCAATAAATATTAGTAATAAAAAGCATACTGATACAAATGATACTATTGTTTTTTTATTTGTTCCATTTAAGAAGAATAATATTATAGTACTTATTACTATACATATTATGAATGTTGGAATTATAGGATTAAATCCCCAGCCTACTATTATTACTAATAGAAATATTAATGCTAGATTCATATATATTGTAAAAAATGTTTTTAAGCCTCTTTTTCCACCAATTAATAGAAGAAGGATTAAAAGTATTAAAGATAGTATTTTTATCATTCTTTATTCCTCCTTTTATATATAAATAGCGTTGTGTATATTGCAATAGGAATTGTAAGTGTAATTCCTATTGCTCCTACTAAAGCTCTTGTCATTTCAAGACTTATATATTGATCAATAAGTGTTGATATCTCCACTCCATTTCTAAAATAAATTGTTAAATTAGGAATTACAGAGCATATATATGTAAAGAATAAAACATTTATCATCGTACTCATTATATCTTTTCCAATGGCAAATCCTGATTTTGTTAAAGATTTGAAAGTTATTTTTTCATCTTTTTCAATAAGTTCGTTTAATGATGATGACATACTTATGGATATGTCCATAATAGCTCCTAATCCTCCTAGAATTAATTCTGAGATAAATATTCCATCATATGGTCTTGTGAGTAATTCCATTTGCTCAAATCTAACACCACTAAATTCCGAAAAGTGGATAACTATTATAGTTATTAACATAGTTACCGATACCCCTATGATACTACTTATTATAGCTGAGAGAGTTTTTTTGTTTAATCCTGATACTAAAGTTAAGCAGATTATACTAAATATAATTGAACCTATGAATGATAAAATTGGTAAAGATAGACCTTTTCCATTAAGCATTACTATAATATTAAATAAAAATATATTTAAGATAACGCTTATTATAGAGAAAAAGCCTTTTAAATGTCCTACTAGAATGATTGTTAGGGAGAAGACAACTATTAGTATAATAATGTATTTATCTCTTTTATAACCTTCTATATGAGTATTTTTTATGTCGTTGTCACGTTTGTTTATTGAAACAAATATTTCATCACCTTTTTTATACTTTTGATCATAAGCTTCGCCTTTATGATATTCGTTAGTGATAGTTACTTCTTTTCCTTTATCTTCACCATTAAGAATTTTAGCTGTAATTTTTTGTTTATAAATATCTTCATGGTAACCATATGTAATTGTATCTGTACTAACATATTCTTCTTCTGTAGAAATAATCTTGGCAATTGTCTCTTTATATAATGAATGGTTATTAAATGTGAAGATGATTGCTATTATTCCAAGTAAGCTTATTATGGAATAAGTTATTATAAATTTTTTATTATTTTTAATATACTGCATGTAATCACATCCGATTTAAATTATATCACAAATAAAAAATAAGATGGTATTTTCAAAATTGATAAAGAAAAAAGAGAATTTTTCCCCTTTAAGTAATTATATTTTAGTAATAATTTGCTATTCTATCTATTTTCCATTTTTTTAGTTCTTTAGTAGTTGGGTTGAAATAATACATAATACCAGAACTTTCTTCAGATTTATTATATCCTATTATAAAATAATATCCGCTTTCTCTATCACTACCTATTTCTGCATTTTCAGTTCTGGTTGGAATTTCAAATGCAATTTTAGTACATGATGAAAGTTGTAAATTTATACATAATTGATTATTATTGTACTCTGTTTGATAAATTTCTAATTTGTAATTTTTTTCATCTATTTTTATTTGAGACTCTTGCTTTTTTATATAAGATGTAAAAATTACCATTAATACTATTATCAATATTAAAATTATGGATAAGATTATTGTTTTCTTATGAGATGCTTTATCTTGTTCAATATTTTGCATAATATTCCTCTATTCTAGTTAAATAATATCATTTTTTAGTCAAAGAAAAAAGCAGTTAATTAACTACTTTTCGAATGTATGTTTTACTCTGTCTTTTTCTTCGGCTCTTTTTCCATCGTTGAATCTATCAACTGTACCTACTAGATAACCAGTGATTCTTCTGATTCTTTCGAATCCTACTCCTTCACCAACCATTTTTTTGCTTTCTACTTTTTGTTCAGCAACCTTTTCCATTTTTTCTGTTTTCATACCTTTTACCTCTTTCTTTTCTCTATCTCTATTTATTTAGATTCATATTTTTTAATAGTTCTGCAGGAATTGGGTCTCCTTCACGACGTCCACATCCTGGGCAAACATCTTTAATTACTCCAACGTATCCACAAACTGGATCTCTATCTACTGGGTGGTTAATTGCTCCATAACCAATTCCAGCTTCTTTCATCATTCTTACTACTGATTCGAATGCTTCTACATTTTCTGTTACATCTCCATCAAGCTCTATGTAACTAATATGTCCTGCATTAGTTAATGCATGATATGGAGCTTCAGTTTTAATTTTTTTAGCTATTGATACGTTGTAATATACTGGTACATGGAATGAATTTGTGTAATATGGTCTATCTGTTACACCTTTAATTTTTCCATATATTGCTCTATCTATTTTAGTAAATCTTCCACTTAATCCTTCAGCTGGTGTAGCTAAACAAGTGAAGTTTAATTTATATTGTTGTGAATATTCATCAAGTTTTTCTCTCATATGTCCAATAATTTCTAGTCCTAATTTTTGAGCTTTAGTTGATTCACCATGATGTTCTCCAATTAAAGCTACTAGACATTCAGCAAGACCAATAAATCCAACTGATAATGTACCATGTTTTAAAACTTTCTTTAATTTATCGTTTGGTTTTAATTTATCTGAATCCATCCAGTTTCCTTGTCCCATTAGGAATGGGAAATTATAAACTCGTTTATTACATTGAATGTCAAATCTTTCAAGTAGTTGGTCTCTACATAATTCTATTTTTTCATCTAATTCTGCATAGAAGCCTTTCATATCAGCTTTCTTATTTGCATTTGGTCCAACAATACCATATTTAATACCTAATCTCGGTAAATTAATTGTTGTAAATGATAAATTACCACGTCTTGGTGCTATTGCCTTTTCAGGGTCAACAACATTACCCATAACTCTTGTACGACATCCCATTGTAGCAACTTCTGTTTCAGGACGACCTGGAACGTAGTATTGTAAGTTGAATGGAGCATCGATAAATTCGAAGTTAGGGAATAAACGTTTAGCTGATACTTCGCAAGATAGTTTAAATAAATCATAGTTTGGATCTTCTGGATTATAGTTTACTCCTTCTTTTACTTTAAATATTGAAATTGGGAAGATAGGTGTTTCACTATGTCCTAATCCAGCATCTACTGCAAGTAAATAATTTTTAACTACCATACGTCCTTCAGCAGATGTATCTGTACCGAAGTTAACACTTGAAAATGGTACTTGTGCTCCTGCTCTTGAATGCATTGTGTTTAAATTATGGATGAATGCTTCCATAGCTTGGAATGTAATTTTATCTGTTTTTGCTACCGCTTTCTCAAGAGCCATTTTGAATAATCTTTTTAAAGATTCGTTTTCTTTATAGAATTTTTCAAATACTTCTACTTCATTTTCGATAGTTGTAAGTTTAGATATTTCTCCTTCAACTGTTTTCATATTTATAAATGAAGCAAAATCTGAATAATCAAGTAAATCTTGAATAGTCATTTTTAATTGTTTTTTATATGTTTTAATAACACCTGGTGCTAAATAATAATCAAATAATGGAATTGATTGACCACCATGTTGATCATTTTGATTTGATTGAATTGCAATAGCGGCAAGTGCTGAGTAACTCATTATATCATTTGGTTCTCTTAAATAACCATGTCCTGTAGAAAAACCACTTTTAAATAATTTTTCTAAATCTATTTGTAAGCATGTTGTTGTTCCCATTGCTTCGAAGTCCATATCATGAATATGAATGTCTCCTTCATCATGAGCATCTGCGAATTTCTTTTTCATTAAATATGTTTTTGAGAATTCTTTAGATACATTAGAACCAAATTGTAACATTGTTCCCATTGCTGAGTTTCCATCAATATTACCATTTTCTCTTTTTGTATCATCTTCTGATGCACTCTTAAGAGCTAGACCTTCTAATGTTTTTAAGAACTTATGTGATCTTTTGTCTTCTGTAAATGCAGCTCTTGATTGAGCTCTTCTTTCTCTATAATTAGTGAAAGATTCGTATACATCATCATATTTTTTTGCTTTTAAAGATGTTTCGATTAAATCTTGAATTTCTTCAATTTTAATCTTATCTTTGTCTTGATAATCTTTTTCTATTCTGTCTAATACATCATGAAAAACTTTTTGCATATCTTTTTCAGTGTATTTTGCTACTCCATCTTCTTCGTCTCTAGATGATTCAATTACATCGTCAAAACCCTTTTTGATAGCTATAGCTATTTTTGTTTCATTAAAATCGACTTTTTTGCCATTTCTTTTTACTACTTGAAGGTTAGTAAAAAGTTCTTCTTTTTCCTTTGCCATAGTTTAAAAACTCTCCTTCTACCTTTTCCTAATTCCATTATAATTGTTATATATAAAAATTGAAAGATTATTTTTTTATTTTTTTTGTAAAAATCGAGTTTTTGCATTTTTTCGTTTTTTCATTTTTGGGCGTTTTTTAGGCTTTTTTGATTTTTTACTTTTGATATTATCATTTTATAGTATATCGTCTTTTTGCCTAATATATGCCAAAAAAGTGCTATTTAAAAATTTTATTGTTCGATTTACAGAGAATTTACTTTTTTGCAAAAAATCGATTTTCAAAGAATTTACATTTTTGCATTTTTTCATTTTTTAAACTTTTTTGCAAAATAAAAAGGTATGCAAAAGTCAAGGTTTATATAACCTTTTTGCTATACCTTTTAGTTATTATAATTGATATATCATAGTCATTTGATTATAGCTATAAAAAATTACAATTTTTAGTTATAGTTACTTTATTCAGAGAAACCAGTGAATGATAATGATAAGCCTCCAATTGTTGCTCCAGAATGATTCATTTGACCATATTCGTTAGAAGTGAAAACTACTATAAATGGAATATCTCCTACTGAATTTTTTATAGCTACAAAGTCTTCATCAATTCTTTCTCCTATGCAAAGCTTACGATATGCTGAATGTATAAGTAATAAAGCCCCAACTTTAAAATCTTCTTGGACTTCTCTCGCCGTTGCGGCAGCTCCTTCTATTAAGCCATCTTCATCATTTTCTAATTGAATTATGGCTATTTTATCAGTTATCTTTGTATTAACATTAAATGATAAATCTTCATTTCCAAAAACTGGTTGTCTAACAGCTAATAAATCTCCTTGAATCGTTTTAACTCCTAATGGATACTTAGTGGCATTTATAATAAGATTTTCTCCCATAGCTTCTTCTAGTTCTAGACCAGTCCATTCAATATATTTTTGAAGTGCTGGTTCATTGTCTATTTCTGATATTGTTTTGTCATCTTCTATTCTTGTTATAATTCCCATTTTTTCCGTTTCATTGTATGCACCAGTAAAAATATTCTTAATATTTTTTGTTGTATAGAAAAATGCTACGACACATCCATCTTCATACGAACTTCCATCACAGAACACTTTCCATGTTCCACTCATTTTTTCATCTGAGGCCGATCCGCCAAACATAGGAACTTCTCCAATTTCATCTTGAATACCTTTTAAGTATAATTCTTCATCTTGGGGAGTTGCAAACATAGCAAATGCCACAGGGGAAAATTTTTTCCCAGCATTAAGCATTGCTTCTCTAGCTAATTTTCTTCCTGTTGCACGAGGATCATTTCCACGTGGTGAGGATGCTATTCCTAAATTAAGTTCATTGTCTTCTATGACAAGCATTCCAGCATATCCTTCTTCATTAGAGATAATTCCATCGGGAGTCATAATCGCTCCAGATGAAGTACATCCAATAATTTTCATTCCTGTTTCTAAAGATTTTGCTCCTCTTAATAATTCTTCATGATTATATTTCTCTGATGAAAACAAAAAACCTATTTTAGGTATTTTGATTCCTTTTGTAGAGTTTTTTACGACTTCAACGCCAGCATCAAAACTATTTGAAAGGATAGTTGATCCAACATTTGCTTTCATATTAACTCCTCCTTTTTATTCCCATAATAAACTCATGTATCTTTATACAATATTACCTATTATCATTTTATAATTTCTTATCACTTAAATCAATAGTTTTTTAAATATTTAAGTACAAAAAAAGAGAACACTAATCGTTCTCTCATTTGCATTTGTTCGTTTTAAAATTTACTTCTGTATAGCAGAATGAATTTTAAATACTATTTTGATAGTTTCATAAATATAGTGATTTAAATTCACCTATTCAAGTAATATGCATTCACGTTTAACTATACATTTGTATAAGAGTTCTCCAATTCATCGCTAAATTTTATTTATATACGCGCCCACGATATAGCATATTGCGTCTTTCCTATCGGCAGCTAACCAATAGGGTTTACGCTCAACATTTGGATTGCTTGGTTCTCCTTGCAAGACAAGTTTAAGACTCTCCAATTATTAAACGAGGTCAGATCGTCTTTGTATTACTATCCTACCTTAAAGTCCCATAGAATTATATTCCATTTTTTCAGAATTAATAATCCTAATTCATTCAAGATTATCAAATAATACATTAACAAAAATGTACAATAATGCATAACATACCTGCGACTTTATTATTTTTGATAAAGTCTGTGCTAGTACGAAAGCAATTCAATACTTCACAATGATATTATTATCCTTTTTGGCTAATAGAAAATGCTAACTATTAACAATACCACTATGGTAACTTGGTACTTTAATTGCTTAAATAATGATTAAATGGTGATGAATGTTTACCATTTAACGATTAACAGTTGATACTAGAGTATACGGTAACACTATATACCCTCTTCAGTTATGATTTCTCATACTGGAATAACTTGTTGGGCTTAACGAGCTATCGTTAATATACAAATGTATTGCAAGTACACATGTTACAAGTTTATAATTCATTATTTGCGGTAATGAATTTCTTTATAGTTTTGCATACTATAAAGGTTTATAAAACTATTATTATATACATTCTTTCACAAAACGAAATATAAATTTCTTTATATTTTCACTGTATTTCAAGTTTATGCCCTAGAATATATTTTTAAAGTTTTATAAGAGTATCTCCTGTATACCTCCTTACTATAATAAGTATATACTTTTTGTATTTTGAAGTCAATCTTTTTTTATCTTGAAATTGTGTTTTTGTGATCGTTATGTTAATATATATTTTCAATTGGTGGGGTTATAATGAAATATGGTTGGAACAAAAAAGATTTATTAAAAGTTAAAAGTAAACTAATTTCTATTATCGAAGCAGAAGAAGACAACGAAAAACGAAAATATATGTCTTCAATTCTAGCTAACATAGAAGAATATATTCAATTTGATAACAGCAATAAAGGTAATTATGGTGTCGATTTTAATGAGGAATTAGCAGATATTCAAGATGATATTACTATTTATGAAGGATATTATTCGCTTGTTTCTAGATTTTTTAATCATGTTACCCCATTTCGTGAACAAATATACACAATCGAAGATAGACTAGAATCTGTAATTAAATTAGATCAGAGTTTTGGAAAAATCAGTAAAATAAGAATATCTAATGATAGAGCTTTTAGTTTAGTAAATCAATTTTATAAGAATTATTTTCCAAACTTATATCCTACTTTCTCACAAGCTTATGATCAAAGATTTAGCTCTGTAAGATTTGTTAGAAGTGTTAGTAAAAAAAGTGTTGCTAATTCAATTTATTTTGACGTAGTAAGAAGATATTTCTTAAATATAACAAGAACTTCAGACTTAAGCAAACTATATAATTTAATTCATGAATATGGACATATTACGTCAGCAATAATAAATCCTATCCCAAGAAATTCTGAAAGTATTTTTTTTACAGAAGTTGAGTCTTTTTTTCCAGAAATGGTTTCAAGATATGAGAACATAGGTAATTTTGATATTAATCATGTTTTATTCGAATGTTATACAACATTAGTAAACTTTTTGGAAGCTTCTACCAATATTCAACTTCACAATCCTCTTGTTAATTTATGGAATGAATGCGGAAAAAAAGTCGATAAAACGTTCTTTAATGCTGCGGACGAATATTATGATTCGGATAAATATATGATTGGTAAAATATTAGATACTAAAATATACGATGACGGGGACTATATCATTAGTTATATGATTGCTATTGAACTTCTACAAATCTACAAAAAAAATAAAAAACTTGCTTTAGAAATATTTGAAGAAATAATAAAATTTCCAAACCCAGATGAATTACAATATTTTATTGAATCTAAACTTAATTTAGGTAGTCACTTAAAAGAATATACATCCGAATTATTAGATAATTTTTCTCTTAATTTAAGAAAGGCGGGAATTGGTCGTGTATAATTGGAATATTGATGATTTAAAAAAATTATTAAGTAAGTATAGGAAAAAAGCTATTAGTACAATTGACGAAAATTTACGTGCTGAATATGAATGTACTATTAATAATATATTAGAAATTATTGATAGTTATAATGAAATGGTCAATCAACCTTGTAACCATAGGAATTCTATTATTATTCCTAATGCACATGTAGATGTTATTAGAGATGATATAAATAAGCATAGATTATATTTTCCTTATTTTTCATTAATAAAAAAGTTTAGAGATGATATGGATGGAACTGCCATCGAGCTACAGGATAATTTACAAAGAATAAATACATCACAAGCAAAGATTGTTACAGTTACTACAGACTTTTATCATCAATTTAAAGGGCCTTTTCAGGAAAGTTATGACACCCTAGCCGCTTCATTTGGAAATAGATTATATTTTAGAAAGCCAAATAGAAATGAATTGTATGGTGGCAATACTTATTCTGTATACGGAACTAACGAGGTTTTTATAGAAACAATAAAAGCTAATACTGTACATGATTATATATCTTTAATTCATGAATCCTCTCATGGTATAACTTGTAAATTAAATCAAGATATAATGTGGGATTGGGGTAAATATTGTTTAATAGAAGTTGATTCTTTATTCTTTGAAATGATAGGAACTGAATATGTTTCTAGAATAAACAATGTTTTAGAAGATGGTATCAAAACAAAAATAGCAACATTTAAAGATCATCTATATTCAGCAGATATAATATGTTCAAAATTAGAAATGTATAGTAAATTATCAACAAAAGATTTAAAAAGCAAGAGAACTGTAGCTCAATTTTATAAAAAAGAAATAGGTTATGATAAAACATTAACTTTTGATGCCATGTATTCACGTATACAAGAATATATGCATTATGTGATATCTTACTTAATAGCTATTGAATTATATATTATTTTCATTAATGACCAAAATAGAGCTTTAGATTTATTATACAAAATTGTTATGTTAAAAGATTTAAGTAATGAAGGATATTTATTAAAGGTTAGAGAGTTAGGTATTGAGCCAGGTAAAAATGTACAAGAATATTATAGATTATTATTAAATGAAGAAAATGGAGTAAAATATGGAAAGAAATTTCAACATAGATAAAAAATATTTATACTCTATTCTTAACATATTAAAAGAATACCAAAGTGATGAAGATGTTTTAGCAGATATATTTAAGCTTGAAAGAATTATTAATCGATTCGAAAATCATTTTTATGAAGATAAAGAAGAAAGTTTAAAAGAATCAATAGATGGAGATTTAAAAAGATATGAATATTTTAAACCTTTTTATCCTTTAGCTGAGAAATTTATAAATATAGGTATTAATGTAGATGATATTTCTTTCGAAGCAACATATTCGGCACTAGATATTTCAGATAATGAAGCTTTTTCTACTGTTAGTGAATTTTTCAATGAGCAAAGTGAATTTTTTAGTTCTGGATTTAATGAATTTAATGAGGAAGCCGAAGAACACTTAGAATTTATTGATAAAGATAATAATACAGATGGAGAAATGACTTTTTTAAAATCTACGGGAGATGCCTTCGTCTTTTGTCCTAATTATTCAAATATTACAAAAATCACTATTTTAACTCATGAAACAGAACATGTAATTGATTCATTTAAGAATCCAAATTTTTACGAAAATCTTTTAATAAGAGAAACTGTAGCAATATTTATGGAAATGATTGTTGGTGATTTTTGCGCCAAAAAATATAATCTTATAGATGATCATTTTCAAAGAAAGTTAATGCTTCATATTGTTTTAAAGAATCATGCCAATATTTTTATAGATAAAATGGATATGTTAGAAATAATTGACAAGAATATTGGTTTAACAGAAAGTGAATTAATCAAATTATTAGAAGATGAAGGTTTTTCATTTGAATGCATTAATTTTTTAATGGAGAATACAATTATAGAAGATTTCTTTTATATACTATCTTATTTAATTGCTATAGAAATTTATTTCATGTATTATAATGATAAAAGCAAAGCTTTAAGTATATTAGAGGATATAATATTAAATGGTACAGATGAAAACATATTAAGTTTAATAAGTAAATATGGAATTGTTTTAAATAAAAATGTTAAAAATTATGAAGATAAGATATTAAGTAAAATTAAAAAGCAATAATAATTATTGCTTTTTTTGTGGGATAAATCTTTTTAATGATAGTTTCCTTGGTGGTGTTGGAGGTGGTGTTTGCTTTTCATCAGTAGCATTTAAAATAAAATACAAACCTTCTATATCGTTAAAGAATCTAATAATTTCTTGATAATATGTTCCATAATCCGAACCATTTGTTCTTACTCTTACTTTGTTATTTCCTGATATTTTATCTTTCTTAGCTTTAGTAATAGATACTTTTATTCTTTCTCCATTATAAGCAATTCCTAAAATATTATCCATTGAACCATCAGAATGCCAAGAAATAGTCATAGTTTCCAAGTCAATAAAATCACTCGGTAAAGATGAATAATAATCTTTAGCATCTTTTAACATAAATCTTCCTATTATAGATTTCATTAATCTTTCAAATATTGCGTAGAATTGAAACTCACAAAAATCTGAAGAACGAGAATCTAGTTCTATTTCCACTTTAGCTTCTTTGGCTTCAAACCATATATCATTATCGCTACTTTGCCATATTTCAATTGTTTGATCAGATTTTTGTAAAGTGAATTTATTATCTCTTTTTTTTATTGCAAATTTTTTCTCTTCCATATATTATCTTCCTATTCTTGATAGTTAATTAAATAATTTTTATATTCATCAATTATTTTAAACATTTCTTCACTTGTCTTACTTTGACAAATTTGATTTTTGATTTCCTTACTTTTTGGCATACCTTTTAAATACCATATTATAAAGCTTCTTATTTCTAAAATAGCTGCTTTTTCATTCTTATCTTCTAATAGTATTTGATAATGTCTTTTCATCATATTTACTTTTTCTATAAATGATACTGGTGGTAATAATTCATTTGTTTCAAGATAATGAATGCACTCTTTGATAAGCCAAGGATTTCCCAAAACTCCTCTTCCTATCATAACTGCATCGCATTTCGTTTCTTCTAGCATTTTTTTGGCAAGCTCTGGTGTAGTCACATCACCATTTCCAATTACTGGAATAGATACTGCTTCTTTTACTTTTTTTATAATATTCCAATTTGCTTTACCACTATAACCTTGTGAGCGTGTTCTAGCATGGATTGCAATAGCACTTGCACCAGCACTTTCACATTTTTTAGCTACTTCAATAGCATTAATATGATTTTCATCCCAACCACTTCTTATTTTAACTGTTACAGGAACACTGACCGCTTTTACTACTGCTTTAACTATCTCATAAATTTTATCTGGGTCTTTTAATAAAGCACTACCTGCTTGAGCACGAACTGCAACTTTAGGAACTGGGCATCCCATATTTATATCGATGATATCTGGATGCATACGTTCTTCAATTATTTTGGCAGCAGCAACAAATGATTCTACGTCACTTCCAAAAATCTGTTGAGATATTGGTCTTTCTTCTTCACTCATCTTTAATAAATCAAATGTTTTTTCGTTTGAATACATTATTGCTTTATCACTTACCATTTCAGCATAAATAAGTCCCGCACCCATTTCTTTAATTATTTTACGATATGAAGTGTTTGATATCCCAGCCATAGGAGCTAAAACAATTTGGTTTTGGATTTCAACATTTCCTATTTTCCACATAGTTATCGCCAGCTTTCTCTCGTATTATAGCAAAAAAATGTATATAAATGTAAAAAAGACATAAAATAATACTAAATAAATATAATTTTATTAGCACTCTTTATTGACAAGTGCTAATTATAGTAGTATGATTAGTTTATAGAAAGAAGGAAGAATTAAGATGAGTTTAATTCCAAGAAGTTTTTATTTAGATGACATTTTCGATGAATTTGGTAGAACACCAAGAGCAAACGAAATGATGAAATGTGATGTTTATGAAAAGGATGGAAATTATAACATCGAAATGGATATTCCAGGATATGATAAGAAAGATATAAAAATCGAATGCGATGATAATATCTTAACTATCGTAGCTGAAAAGACTAGCGAAAACAACGAAGAAGATGAAGGAAAAAAATATATTAGACGTGAAAGAGTTTACGGAAAAGTAAGCAGAACATTCAATTTTGCTGATATTGATGAAGAAGCAATTAATGCTGAATTTGCTGATGGAATATTAAAAATTACTGTTCCTAAAAAAGAAAAAGTCGAAACTAAAAAAATCATCGAAATAAATTAAAAAAAGGATAATTATTTATCCTTTTTTGTTTTTCTTGTAGTCTTTTTTACTTTTTCTACTACTGGTTCTTCTATTTCTTCTTCAACTTCTTCAACCTCTTCATTTTCTTCAGTCTCTAAAGCTACTGTTTCAGTAGAAGAACGATCTTCAATAACGAATCTGTAGAACAATGCTGCTAGAATTCCACCTACTATTGGTGCAACAATAAATACCCATAATTGTTCTAGTGCAACACCTTTAGTAAAGATAGCTGGTCCAATACTTCTTGCTGGATTTACACTTGTTCCAGTAAATGGAATACCCATAATATGAACTAGTGTTAAAGTTAATCCAATAACAAGTCCTGAATTACAGTTTTCTTTTTTTGTTGCAGATAATACTACTAAAACAAATACAAATGTTAAAATAGTTTCAACAACTAATGCAACTGGTAAAGTTGTTACATTATTTAGAGCACTTAATGTTTCATAACCATTAGCTCCTAAGTCAGTGTTAGCTGCAAAAATCCATGCTAGTATTGCAGCACCTGTAATTCCTCCTAATATTTGTGCAGCTACATAGTAAACACAATCAAAAACTGTAATTCTTCCATCTATTAAAGCTGCTATAGATACTGCTGGGTTAACATGTGCACCAGATACACGACCTATTGTATATACTAAAGCCATTAGTATCAAACCAAAAGCAAAAGCAATAAGTAACATTGTAAAAGGTAATGCAATGCCATAAATTCCAGTTACATATTTATTAACTGCTACAGCTGTCCCACATCCAAAAATTACAAGTAACATTGTACCTACAAGTTCTGAAATAAATTTTCTTATCATATCAAATCCTCCTTGTTTTTATTATACCACTTATTCTGCAATTATGCGTAAATATATGCTATAATTTAAATATATAAAATAGTTATAATAAGGAGAATTTATATGAAATTAATCAAGAAATTAATATTTTTTATAATAATAGTAGCTTTAATAGGAGTATTTGCTGTTGGGGCTTATCTAACTTATGTTGATTCTAATTCTTCAAAAGCAAAAGATTATCTTTTGGAAAAATATGAGATAAATAAAAAAGATTGGATTGCTATAGAATATACAGAATATGTATACGAAGATATTGCTGATTGTGAATCATTGTGGTTAAAAAAATGTTCAAATAACGAAGAATTGCTCTATACATATAAGTTTATTAATAAGAATAAAGATACTATTATAGTAAGCGAAGATAAAAAAGGTATTTATACAGATAATTATAATGGAAAAATAAGAGACGACTATGAAGTAGAAGAAAATAATAGTACTAATATTAATTAAAGACAACAATGTTGTCTTTTTTTATACATAAAAAGGAGTGTTAACACTCCTATATTATTTCTTTAAATAAATCTTCATCATAGCCTTTTGGAAGAATCTCATTTATAACATAATCAATCAATTTCTCATGATTGTTTTTTACATTATTAGCTAAAATATCATAATAAATTCTATTTATTACTTCTCCAACATTTTCTTGTTCTACACCAAGGCTAATTAAATCACTACCATCAATTTTAATTTCATTCTTTTTAATGAAGGAAGTTTTTCTTGTTGATTTTTTTAATCTATTGTAATCATTTTCTAGTTTGCTTATTTCAGAACTATATGCTGGATTTTTAGCATACCAATTGGCTTTTTTCACTTTGAATAAATCATCTATGTCTTCTGTTCCAAACTTAGTCAAAAATTGTTTAATCTTAGCATCATTATCTGGTATTTCATAATCATGATATTCAATTAATTTAGTAACACGTTGAATTATTTTTTTACTAAATTTCAAACGATTCATTATTTCTCTTGCCATATCAGAACTTTTTTTACCATGGTCTTTATAGTATGCAGTTCCGTTACTATTTTTGGTATATGTGAATGGTTTTGATATGTCGTGGAATAACATAGCTAATCGTAATTCTAATTTTGGCTCTACTGATTTTAAAGATACAAAAGTATGTTCAAGAGCATCATAAATATGATGAGGATCATTTTGATTAAAGTTTTCTAATAAAGATAACTCTGGTAATACTTCTAGTATTATCTCAAAATATTTTTTTAGATAAAATTCACAGCGAGGAACGACTAGCAATTTAGATAGTTCATCTCTTATACGTTCGTTTGCTACATCAGCTAATAATTCTTTATCTTCATTCATAAATCTTTGAGTTTGAGTATCTATTTTCATTCCATACTCGGCTGATAAACGAATTGCTCTTAATATACGTAATGGATCTTCTTGAAAAACTTTATCGTCTTCACCATTAAGTCTAATTATTTTATTTTTTATATCCTGTAACCCTGTGCTGTAATCTATTAAACCATCTTCATCTGAATAAGCCAAGGCATTCATTGTGAAATCACGTGATGCTAAATCAGATTCTAAAGTATTCTCGCGAGTACGATACTTTGATACTTCCATTGGAAATTTAGAGTTTACAATTCCTAAACGAGAGTTACCTACTCCACAAAAAAATGTATTATAATCTTTTAAAGCTTTCTTTACTGCAGTTAATTCGGCGTCGGTACTTATATCATAATTAGATGGTTTTAATCCCATAACCCAATTTCGTACTGCTCCACCTATTATATATGCTTCATAGCCATTTTCGTTGATAACATTTAATACTTCATTAACTGGTTTTGGAATAACTATGTTCATAGATGTACCTCCGTATCTTTCTACTCTCTATATTATTATACTTAACTTTGTCAAATTTGTATAGAGATAAATGAAAAAACAATTTAGATATCTACACTATTTTTTATAAATATATTCGTTATTATTTTTATTAAATTTATTTCTGCTATCTTGTTTTTTCTTTTTTTCATCATAAATAGCGTATGATAAGAATGTGCAGCCAATAATTAAAATATATATATACCATGGAATTTGGAATAGATATTTAGACGTTAGAAAAAGCAAATTAATAAATATAAAAATATTTGATACTTTAAAATATGAATTATATTTTAATGCGTAACTTAAGAAACTTATTGCAATTAAAGTTATAGTTAATAAAAGTCCGTCATAGATAAATTCAATATTTATTAAACTTATTAAAGTTATTATAGAAAATCCATAATATTCTAAAAACTTACAATCGATAAAATCATCTTTTATTATGTATCTAGTTGTATAAATTAAACCAAAATAGTAACCAACAGCATATAAAGATATTATTTCTATGTTAGAGTTAAGTAAAAGAGATGTATATAAACCTAAAAAACTAATAATAGCTGTTATTTTATAGAATTTGCTATCTCCTTTGTTAATTATAAAATGAGTTATACTCCATATAAGGATTAATAAAAATAGAATTTCTATTGGATAGTCAAATGCTACTGTTATTGTAAAGAAATAAATTAGAGATAATATTGAATATTGATTAACTTTCTTTTTATAAATAGATATTGAACTTAAAGAAATGGAAGTCAAGAAGCCAAATGTCTTAGGTACTATATTATCTTTTATAAAAATGATTGATAATGCACATAGGATTGGAACTATTAAACAGGCATCCTTTTCTTTCTCAGTAATTACAAAAATAATTAATAATATTAAAGGTATTAAAACTGAATACGAATTTATCAGAAGTATAGATTCTAAAGTTATAAGTAGAATTATAATTATATTTGATGCTGAGTCTTTTAAAGAAGGAAGAATACTTTCAAATAAATAGATAATCGATGCTACTATTAAAGGAATATATTTTCCAAAAGTCTCAATTTCTGTTATATAGTTAATTGCTGCTAAAAATAACAAGAAACTAAAATATGATAAATATTTATATGCATTATTTTTACTTAAGAACAATGTAATAACATAAATAATTGTCGATATTAAGAAAGACAAAATAAAGATTATAGTTTTCTCTGGATTAAAAATTATAAATATTAAAATAATAGAAGTAATTATACCTGCTCCGTTAATAATAATTTTCTTTAAATAATCTTCTTGAATAAGTTTATTGAATAAAAATAAAGGTAATATAGCAATTAAACTTATTATGTAGACTGTATTATTTAGTAATAAATTAATTATATTTATAGAAAGTGTATATCCTATTAAGCTTAATATTGTATATTTTTTCTTTTCTTTCTTTTCTGATGACTTTATGGCATTATATAAGAAATATATTGTGTAAATAATAACATTTATGTGAGAGATTATTTTACCATATGTAAGTGAAAAGGTTAAAAATATTAAAGTACAATATATCATTATTTGATTTATTTTTTCATAAATTCTCTTATCTAAATAATTTTTTTGTAAAAGAATAGAAATGATAATATTATAAATTGATATTATTAATAAATATGTAAAAATGTCAAATTCAAAGAAAATAACTGCAAATGTTAGTGATAAAATTTCACAAATTAAACTAATTATATTTAAAAATAAGTCACTTTCTTTTTTAGCAATATACTTATATATTATAGATGTTATGACAAAGGTTAAAGATATATATAATGTAAAACCATCATATCCTATTGATAAGAAATAACCAACTAATTCAAAAAATGATAAAGATAGTAAAACAACTGGAATGAAAGCTAAAAAAATGTATTTAAAAGCTTTAGAAGCCTTATCTAGTGAAAACTTTTCAAGGCACATTTTTGATAAAAAGCCAAAAATAAATTGAAGAATTATTAAAAAAACAGTTTTTATTATTCCTGGCAAAAACATCCATGATGATGATAAAAATATTATGGATGCAAATATTACTAGAATTGCTCCAATAATAAAAAGAGCTGATGGCGATTGTTTCTTTTGTATTTGATTGTTTTTTGAAATAGAAAGTTGATTTTGATTGTTCTGTATTTCAGTTTGTACATTAACAGGCATTGATTGAGTATTATTAGTCCTTTGAAATACTGAATAATTATTAGATAATCTTGCTTGATTCCAGTTATTTAGTCTTTCTTTTAATTCAATATTTTCCTTTTTTAATTTGGAATTTTCTATGGCAATAAGTACTACTAACAACAATAATAAAAAAGACATATATATCCCACCCTACTATATATGTTATTATACCATGTCATACTATTTTAAAAAATATAAAAAGAAGAATTATTTGATGTGAACTCAAAATAGTTCATTTCATATTAATTCTTCTTTTCATAATCTTCCAAAATAATTTTTAATCTATTCATTGCGTTATGTAATTTTTGAATAGAAAAGGAATCTTTTAAAACAAACCATGATGGCTCTTGAGATTTTCTTTCCTTTAGCTTTCTTAATACTGGATCACTTAATTTGAACATATATGAATAAGGAAGTATGTCATACAAATAATTATTATTAAGTTCAAGTATTGAATCTAATTCCTTATTAGACAATTCTTTTATAAATAATTTAAATCCTTCAATCTTAGTATATTCTTTAGTGCCATATAAAGTTCTTTTTGGCATATATTTGTATAAGAAAAGAATAAATGTTACACTTATGCAACTAATTAAATAAGCTAATAAATATATACGATTTCTTTTAAAGGAAGGAATTAAAATTATCAATAATACTATAATAGATAAAATAACTAAAATAGTTATTTTGCTATTTTTCTTATTAAAATCATATGTTTCTACAAATTTCATTAAAACGAATAATGTTGTTATACTAAAAATTACTGATAATGGCAAAAACACTAAGTTATTTATTTCAATAAAAGGTAATGACGTAACTAAAACTAATATTATTGCAATTGAAAGCACTAAAAATATTTTCATTTTTTCTGATATATCTTCAAAATATTTATTTCGTTCTTCTGGAGTATTTATAATAGATAAAACAGTATTGCTTGCTTGATGAAATCTAGTTGCTAAAGAACTAATACCTATTTCCTGTTCTAATTCCATTGTTTTTTTGCTTTTCTTTCTTTCAGATATTATATTTACATAATCTGCTAAAGATACAGAATCTCTTTTTTTAAATAACTCTTTGATAAAAGTTGCTTCACTATATTTCTTTCCATCATATTTTTTATCTCTTATTAGAGTGTAATCATTATTAGAATTTTCAACTATCTTTATATATCCTTTATTAGCTAAAGATAGAAGTAAATAGAAAGTATCACTTTCTTCTACTTTACCATTAGATATTAAAGATACATCAAGTGGATTAAACTTATTAGAAATCTTTGATACTTTTTCAATTGGTATACGAAGATCTTTTCCATAAATATACCATAATAATAAACATAATAATGATAATATGATAGGAACAATTATTGCTATAATAGAAATATTATTTAAATATATAATGCCATAATTAATTTTAATTTTTAAAGACTCGTTTTCTTTTAGTAAACTTAATTCTCCTGTTATTTTATTATCTTTTATATTATAATTGATGTCTTCTATTTTTTGATCATTTAAATAAAATTCTAAATTATTTTTATTAACTGGAGATAGTAAATTAATAGTAAATTTTATATTATTTAAATTATCTTCAAAAGTATTTTTTATTTCTAGCTCATATATGTCATTATCTTTTTTTTGATAATTATTTGTATAATTATAATCAATTACTTTAGTACCAATGTCAAAAATACTTATTTCAACAACCTTATTATATGGTGAACTTATTATGTAGTCATCACTGACTTTTAAATCTTTAATACTTTTTGGCAGCTCACGAGAAAATATTAATAGTTCATTTTTAAAATCAACTTCTACTACATCGTGATATATTAAATCGTCTTTGTTAACTGTTATTTCTGTATCATAACTTTTTATTTCATATTTAGAGTTGGCAAATACAAGTGAAGGTATTAATAATAAAAGTACAAATAACAAATAATTCTTTTTCATATAATCACACTACTTTACTATATTTATAGTATAAATTATAGATAGAAAAACTTCAAGAAATATAGATTGTTGCAATAGAAAAAAGTCATAGTGATATGACTTTTTTAAGATTTTGTTTATGTTTTTATTGTTACACTCTTATTATATATCTAATTGTTAGAATAATATTTACTAACAAATTTATGCTTTGATAAATATATTATAAGTAATATTAAAGAGATTACTATTATAGAGATAGGTATTATTTTATCGCTTGTTGTTGGATTTTCTGTGATTTCTTCAACTTTGTAAAAGTATAATCTTAATACCGTATCTTGTTCTTTTAACGTATCAGTTAAAATATTTTTATCAAAATCTTCTGCAAAAATATATCCATCAATTTTTTTATCATCTTCTTTTACATATATCTTTTCTCCAAGAGGAGCAGTTCTTGTTTCGATTTCTTGAATAAGGTTACCTTCTATATCATACCATTCAACTTTATAATCATAATCTGTTTCTAATCTTTCTTCCCATACTGCATATAGGATTATATCATTATCAGTTGTTATTTTTCCTCCAGGTTGATGAGTAGGTGTTTCTAAATCTTTTTGATTATTAGTCCAACCTTGAAATTTAAACCCTGTTTTGTTTGGTACTTTTCTAGAAATAGAAAAAGTTACACTATCTCCATTGTATGACTCTGTTTGAAGTCCTGGTTCATCTTTACCACCATTAGGATTGTAATCTAAAGTGACTAAGTCTGGTGCAAAATACCACACAGCGTAAAGAATTGTATTTTCTGTTATTGTAAATTCTGCATTAGGTTTATATACTACATTTTGAGCAGAAGGGTCAGTATCCCAACCTCGAAAAATATAAGCTTGTCCATGATTGTTATCATTATATTTTACCTTTACTATTGAACCTTTTTCGTATTCTTCAACATTTCCTACAATTTCTTTTCCATCCATATATGTTAGAGTTACTTTTTCTGTGACTCGCTCCCATACAGCATATAGAGTTGTTGATCCTGTCACGTTAATTGTTTCTCCAACATGGTAATTTGGAGATGGAGATGTTGATGAAGTAGACCAACCTTTGAATTCATAGCCATTTCTTGTTGGTTCTTTATCAGAAATTATAAAATTATAACTGCTTGTAGTAGATGTTGCTGTTTGAGAATCTGGCGCTCCTGAACCTCCGTTAGCATCATATTTAAGTTGAAATGTATGTGATGCTTCAAAGAATAAAAATAATGTTTCATCTCCTTTATATGGAGGTGATCCTGTTATATTATAATGTATTGATGCATAATTATTATTAGGTGCTAATCCAGTTGTATAAGAACTAGGAACTGTAGTATATTTGCTCCAATTGTACCCTTTGTATCCAGAAAATCCTGATTGATTAGCAAGATTCCTCAAGTTAGTTGAATGATTAAATCCTGAGTGTCCTGTTGATTGTAAACATCGTGATGTTAAGGTTTTTGAATCTACTATTGCTCCATTTACAACTTTAACTACTTTAACAGTAAAGCTTTCTCCTTGAACTAAAGCTAGTGGTTGAATAATACTATTTTCATCATTAACAATTGAAGGCAAATTTTGATTACTATTTCTATCAATGTTTCTTATAACGTTTTCTTTCAAAAAATTATTTTGACTATTAATAAAAAAACTAATAAGCAATAAGAAACTTAAAAAAATAACTTTTTTTATTCTTTTCATATGTCTACTCCTTTACTATTAAATATATTTTACCCCCCCCCCGACCACTTGTCAACTGTGGATAACTTTATGTTTTGAGGTGAGGTAGTTAAAGCTTACTATTATTATTTCTTATTTTGATAAAGATATTATTATCCATTATTAATTAGAAAAGATTTCCAAATAAAAAAGGATTTTTTTATCCTTTATATGTTATTTTTTTACAAAAGTATGTCATAGTTATTATTGATATAGTAAAAGTTAGTATTGTTAATATTAAGTTATCACCTGTTATAGGATTTTCTATTTCTGTTGATGGTTTATTTTGATCTTCTGGATCATTTGGTATTTCTGGATTTTCTGATGCTCCTGGATTTTCTGGATTATCTGTATTTTCTGGGGTATCAGTTTTCTTTTTAAAATATAGTTTTAGGATTGTTTCTGAATTAGTTAGTTCTTTACTTAGAACATTCTTTTCATTAGTTTCATCAAAAATATATTCATCTATTATTTTATCTTCTTCAGTTACAGTAACCATATTTCCAATAATACCATTTCTGATGTCTGAATCTTTTATCTCTTTTTCAGTGTCTGCATTATACCACTTTACTAAGTATGTAGTTTGATTAGAAATATCCTTTTGGTAATAATTAGTTATTGTTCTTGTTGCTCCACTTAACATTGAACTAAGAGTAAATCTTATAATATTCTTATCTGTACTTCCAGAGGACGATGATGCATGATATGAATATCCAATAACATCACTATGTTCTTTTATTACTACTTGATTATTATATCCAGTATTGTAATAGTATGGCGCTTTCCACGTTATTGTCATAGTATCTTCATCAATAAATTCAGCATTTTTTAAATCTAGTCTCGTTGAGATTTCTTTATCTCCTGCTGTTGCAGTATAGTCCATATAGAAATTATCATCAATTTCATCTAGTCCCACAAATATCTTTTTTAAATTATAATATCTAGGTATTGCTTCCCAAACAGCGTAGAGTGTTGTTGTTCCTGTCACATTAATTGTTTCTCCAACATGGTAATTTGGAGATGGATCTGTTGATGAAGTAGACCAACCTTTGAATTCATAGCCACTTCTTGTTGGTTCTTTATCGGAAATTATAAAATTATAACTGCTTGTAGTAGATGTTGCTGTTTGATTTGATGGTGCTTCTGAACCTCCGTTAGCATCATATTTAAGAGAAAAAGAAAGAGTTTTTTCAGCAATCATCTGTAAATTATCTTTTGCTTGAAAATCTTTTACTTTAATTAAAGATGAAAGACTTAATTCTTCATCATTTTTGGAGTTAATATTTACTAATGGTCTTATACTTGTTTCAACATCTTCTTCTGAGTATTTAGTTTTATATGGTATATCTAATTCATTATTAAGACTTATATTATCTTTTTTTATTAATACTGCAAATGATAAAAATAAAAATCCGACTAATAAAATAATTGAAATGAATGATTTTTTGTTCATACAATCAACTCCACTACTATATTTAAAGTATAAAACAAATAATTGTCTTGTACAATATAAAGGATACTATTTATACATCTATTTACTTATTTTTATATTTTTCCCATATGACATTTTTATATACCTATTTATTAGAAAAATGTTTATTATTGTCGTTTTTTGTCGATTTTAAAAAGAAAAAAGTCATATTTTCTATGACTTAAATTCTTTTAATCTTTTTATATTTCTTACTAATGAATGTAATAGTTATTACTGATATAGTAAAAGTTAGTATTGTTAATATTAAGTTATCTCCTGTTATAGGGTTTTCTATTTCTGTTGATGGTTTATTTGGGTCTTCTGAATCATTTGGTGTTTCTGATGTATCGGTTTTCTTTTTAAAATATAGTTTTAGAATTGTTTCTGAATTAGTTAGTTCTTTACTTAGAACATTCTTTTCATTAGTTTCATCAAAAATATATTCATCTATTATTTTATCTTCTTCAGTTACAGTAACTATATTTCCAATAGTACCATTTCTAATGGCTGGTTCTTTTATCTCTTTTTCAGTGTCTGCATCATACCATTTTACTTGATATTGTCCATCTAACGTTTCTTTCTCCCAAACAGCATATAAAGTTGTATCTTTTTCGAGAGTAATACTTTCTCCTGGTCTATAAACAACCGTTTGTGCTGAGTTAGCTGTGTCCCAACCAACAAAAGTATAACCATCATGGTTGTTTGTACATTTTTTTATGATTACAGTATCTCCTTCAAAAAGAGTTGATGATGTATATACTGTTTTTCCATCCATATATGTTAATTTTATTGGACTAATAGGATTTTCATTAATACTATCAAGTTTATATTGAGCATATAAATGGGTTGTTTTTCCGTTATTTGATTGGTAAAACACAAAAGTACCTCCCGAATTATATCCTGTACCGCCTCCATTTTTATTTGTACTCCACATAGGAGATTTTAATGTATATCCATCAGGGACAGAAAAGTTTAGTTGCTCTAGTGATTTAATAAGATTAAAGCTATTATACATAGTTGTATATGCTTTTACTTTGTAAGTAATAGTATATGTATAGTCTTTCCCATTTGGATAATTAGAATGATATACGATTGTTTCGGTCAAACTATATCTACCACTACCGCCCAGATCAATTGTACCACTTTGATTTGAACCTGATCCTGTTCCACTTCCTGGCAAATACCAGGTTACCCAATATGTAATTGTCTTTTGTGATGAATCATTTGAAAATTCAACATTTGCTCCTTCAAGACAGTCATGTGAGGGGAAATACCAATTGCCTACAACTTTAGTAACTCTTCCATATGACGCAGAAGAACGAGAATACTACTTAAAGAAGGCAAATGATATTGAATAGTAGAACTTTCTAATTTTTGTATTTCTTCACTTCCAACATTATATACATTTCCATTACTTTCATCATATACTCTAAAATTAATAGTAATTTTATCATCTAAAGCTTTTATGTTTGAAATATTTGTAAAAATTAAACAACTAAAAAATATTATTACTAAAGAAATTCTAATAGACCATTTTTTCATTATTACCACCAGCTTTTATAATTTATATTATCTATTTTTAGTATTCACTTATATTATTTTTATATTCTTATTATATCATTTTTATATACCATTTATTAGGAAATTGTTTTTTATTGTCATTTTTTGCCGAATAAATATTTAACTATGCTATAATTTCTTTAGAGGTGATTTTATGCTAGGTAAAAAGAAGAACGGAGAAGAAAAAAATCCTTTATATGAATTATATTTAAAAAATATATCTCACTATATATTTCTTTCAAAAGAAATTATGAAACCTTTATCTTATACTAAAGAAAATCAAGAATATGATAAGAAATGTTATATAGAAACAGTAAATCACATTGTTTCATACTTAAGAAATACTTTTACTAATGAAATATTAAAATCAGGAAATAATTTAGAAATAAATGTTGGAGAAATGTGTGAAGGTATTAATAATAGTGTTATTTATTCTATAAGAAAACCTAAATATAGGGATATTATTTATATTATTGAAGAAACTAAATATCCTCATTTTCATACAAATGGTAGTGTTGTATTGGAAGCTGAAGGAATTGATTGCTTACCAGGATTAAATAGAGACCTTTGTAAAGCTAAAATAAATGGCATTTTTGAAGGAATGGAAATATTAGAAGCAAGAGCAATGCTAAAGCAAATGAGATTACTTCCTATAGGCAATAATTTAGAAAGAGAAATATATGAACACGATAGTTTAGAAGCTGCACATAAAGGTCTTATTTTAAGTGTTGTTTATAACTTACTTATGTCTGGAAATCAAGAAGACGTTATAAGAGCCAGATTATTTGCTGATACTTTTAATGTTGATTTTGACTTTACTCCATATGATAAAGAAAAAGATATAAAAGAATTGAAGAAAGAACAAAAAGGATGTTAATAACTCTTTAGTTATTAACACTTTTTTTGTATAATAAAAACGTGATATTTATGAATAAAATTGATGTATGCGTATTAAAATTAAAAGATTATTTTAAAAATATGGAATCTACTAGTAGTGAGATACCTATTCCTAAAGAAATTGGACTTTATAATGATAAATGGTTATATTTTATAATGTATTCATGTTTATTAAACTATGGAATGAATTCTAAAAGATATAATATGAATATCCTTAATACTTATAGAGATTATGAATGGATGTTTAATCCCAATGAAGTAGTTAGACATAATGAAGAAGAAATATTAAAAATAGTTAGGGAATCTATTCATCATAGATATCCTAATATAGCTACTAAAAAGTGGATTAATTTGAGTAGAAAGTTAAATGAAATATGTAACTTGGTTGATATTGTTAAAAACTCTAATAGTTATATTAAATTATATGAATTTATATTGGATATAGGTGGATATGGTCAGAAAACTGGTGGTTTACTGCTAAGAATTATTTATGAATCTGGTATATGTAAGTATGAAGATTCTCTGCCTATTATTCCTTTAGATAGACATGATTTAGAAATTAGTTATTTATGTGGGATTATCGATAAAAAGAAATTAAATGCTAAAGAGATTTATGAATTATCTAGATTATGGATTGAAACTTCTTTAAAATATGATATTGATGCAAGTATGATTGATCAATATTTATGGCATATAGGGGCAGAATTATGTAATAAAAAGAAATGTTTGGAATGTCCTTTATATAGTGAATGTAAGTCAATAATAAAGGAAAATGATATATGAAAAAAGAATTACTAAATGATATGTTTTTAGATATGGCTAGATGTGATTTATGTTTATCTATTAAGAATAAAGTTGGAAAAGATTGTTCTTTAATAAATATATATAAAGATAATTTTTATAAAGAAATTCCTTCTATATGGACTGACTGGTTTAATCGTCTTGATAGTAAAATAATGATTATCGGCCAAGACTGGGGACCATATGTGGAAATGAAAAAATTTCATGAAATGTATAAATGTGATGAAACTTTAGGTAACTGGGAAAGAATAATTGATGAAGAAAAAAGTTTAACCAAAAAAATGCTAATTAAATACCTAGTTCAATCTAGTCTAAAGTATGGAATAAACATTAATTTAAAAGATATTTACATAACTAATGCTATTATGTGTGCAAGAAAAGGAAATAATTATCGAAGTGATAATATTAAATTAAAAGAGTGTAGTTTAAATTGTTCTAAATATTTAGAAAAACAGATTAATATTATTAAGCCAAGTATTATCTTAACTTTAGGATACTATCCCCTATTATCTTTATCTAAAATATATAACTTTAAGATAGAGAAAACACTAAGAAAGAATATAGATAATTGTGGTTATTTTAAAATAGATGATATGATTATTATTCCGTTATATCATCCTGCTGCACAAATAAGTTGCGATAAACAAATAATACAATATGATAGAATATGGCAATATTATGAGAGGTAATTTTATGAATAAACAAGAAATATTAAAAAAGGTAGATATTCTTTATAATATGTGGAAGAATGGATTACTTGGTGGTGAAGTAATGCCAGAAGATGAGAATCCTAACTTAAATAAAGATTCTTTAGAAAACTATTTATATTTTACTTTACCTATGGCTCTTAATTATCAGAGAAATTCTTATACTTTATGGGAAAGTGCTAATAAAACTTATCATGACGATGAAACGAAATTCATTTTTAATCCTAAAGAAGTATTAGAAAGGGATGTATCTGAAGTACAAGAAGCTTTAGTTAAATATAGAGTTGCATTGCAAAAAAATAAGCAGACAGATATTTGGATAAAGTTATGTGAAACAATAGTAAACTTTTTTGATGGTGATATAAGAGTATTTTTTAAAAATATGGATTATGATGTTAATAAAATTAGAGATTTTATTCAAAAAGAACACAAAAAAGATTTTCCGTATTTATCTGGAAATAAAATATGTAATTATTGGATGTTTGTATTATGGCAATATACGGATATAGAGTTTGTTAATTTAGAAGATTTAACAGTAGCTCCTGATACACATGTTGTTAAAGCATCACACAGGTTAGGATTAATTACTGATGAAGAACTAAATAGAAGTGATGTACAATTAATAGTAATAGATAGATGGAATGAGCTATTTAAAGGAACTAAATATAAACCAATTGATATACATACTGCTTTGTGGTTATGGAGTAGAAATGGTTTTAGGGATTTGGAGGATAACTAATGAGTTATATAAAATTTTTAAGAGAACATGTAGGACATGAACCTATATTAACTGCTGGAGTTGGTCTTTTTGTTTTTAATGATGAGAATAAAGTTTTGATGCAACTTAGAACAGATTATAATCAATGGGGATTTCCTGGTGGTGCTATGGAACTTGGAGAAAGTTTTGAAGAAACTGCTAGGAGAGAATTAAAAGAAGAGACAAATTTAGATATAAAAATGATGAAAATGATTAAAGTTTTGTCGGGTAAAGATACTTATAGAGAATATCCTAATGGAGATAAACTTTATGATATAACAGCGATATTTGTAATTACTAAATTTAGAGGTAACTTAAAAGTAAACGATGATGAATCTAAACAACTAGCTTGGTTTGATATTAAAGATTTACCTATTAACATGACAAGTCATACAAAGAATTACTTAACTAAATATGGAGATATTTTAAAAGAAGCTCTTCATATTTATAAAGATGATAGTGAAGCATAATGATAGATTTACATTGTCATACAAAATATTCTGATGGAACATATTCAGTTAAAGAAATGTTGGAAGAAGCTAATAAAATAGCATTAGATGTACTTTCAATAACTGATCATAATTCAGTTGAATCATATTTAGAGATGGAAAATATGGATATTGATAAATTATTTAGTGGAAGAATAATTTGTGGTTGTGAATTTACAACTAAATTTGATGATAGATTAATTGAAGTATTAGGTTATGGAATTAATTATATAAAAGTTAATAAATGGTTAAAAGAAAAATATAATGAAGCAGTTGGTACAAGAAATGTACAAGAATTATTTAATAGATTAGTTAAAATAATAGATGATTTAGGATTAAAATATGACTATAATAAGTTACATTATCCACAATCTGATAACGATTTCTTTGAAAGAAGCTTTTATGAGGAGATAATAAAATATCCGGGAAATTTAGACATAGTTAATGAAGATATATTCAAGACATTTAGTGATTTTTTTAGAAAAGGCTTAACTAATAAGAATAGTAAATTGTTTTTAAATGCTATAGAATTTAAACCTAGTATTGAAGAGATTATAAACTTGATACATGATAATGGTGGTGTTGCTCTACTTGCTCATCCTTTTCAATATAAATTTCCTGATACAGAAGATTTTTTAGATAAAATAATAAATGATAGTAATTTAGATGGAATTGAATGTTTTTATACAACTTTTAGTGAAGAACAATCTAAATACTTAGTAGAATTTGCTAAGAAAAATAACCTATTAATTTCTGGAGGTAGTGACTGTCATGGAGAAAATAAAATAAATCATCAGTTAGGAAAAGGTTCTGGAAATTTAAATATTAACAAAGATATCATAAATAAGTGGAATATTGAATATTATAAATAATACAAATATTTTACAATGATTATTAAATTTATTTATTTAAGTAATAGTAAAGATTCTAAATATATTGTATAATTTAATTAATAATAATATTGGGAGGACAAGATGGATAATAAAAGAACACAATTTTTTATAGCTTTATCTTTGCTTGTTTGCTTGGCTGTTATTTTCGCTATTGGTTTTTCTGTAAAGAAAAATAACTTAATGCCAGAAAGAAATGTCTCAGAAGCCAAATATAAGGAAAGAGATGAAGAAAGTTTAAATGCTATTGACGCGGAAGAAAAAATCAATAAAAACAAGTATTATATAAACGTATTTAGTGATCCAGTTACTTATGACCTATTCATCGATGAATCTGGTAGTTTTATATTAAAGACATTATCTGTCGATTACACAGATAATGATGAGGAAAAGAAAAATGAGAAATTTTTCTTCCTATTAGAAGAAGAATTTAATAAGGTAAAATTAATATTAAATTATATTGGTGAAAAAAACTCTTTAAACAAATATGATGAATATCTGTTCTATTATAATGAAAAAGATTTAAAAGACAGTGAAATTATTGAAGATAAAAAATATATTTTAGAAGTTATAAATGCTATAGATAATATATCAACTGGTGATGAAATCGTTGATGGTAAAACAAGAAAAGAACTTGGTAACGAAAAGTTAAATCATATCATTGAAGAATTACAATTAAATGTACAAAGTGAAAGACCAACAAATTAATGTTGGTCTTTTTTATTTCATTGTATTTTAGTTCAAATAAAATTGTTTGTTTGTATCTTGTTCTCATGATATTCAAATTGAAAGGTCTTACGATTTTCTTTCTCATTTATTATTACTTATTAACGTTTCATAGTAAATGGGGAATTTGATTTATAAGTTGTAGTTCCACATTCATATTTTATCTGAGAATCTACTGTAACTATAGTTGTTGGTTTACAAATTGATATTATAAATATATAGATTAAGATATTAATACAATTAAAATTGGTATACTTATAATTAGTGCCATTTTATAATCCTAACTATCAAATTCATAATAATATAAAAAGTTATTTTTTTTATCATAGATTGCTATTAAATAATTATTCATGCTCAGAGAAGATTCATCATGTATATCAATTCCAGTATTATAATATCTATTAAATGTATTAACAAAATAATAATATCCTTCTTCTACTTTTGATATCTCCTGTTCTTTATTTAGAGTTTTATTTAAGTTTGATGGTAATGGAAGAGATTTCCATTCAAATAATTTAAGAGGATTATTTTGACAATTTAAAATTATGTATGTCTCACCATCTCCATGGAAACCTCCATGACTATCTTCAGATTTTATTATTTCACAATCAGAAGTATCAAAACGCAATTCTTTGCCTATTTTTTCATAAACATTTTCTTCTGATGGTAACATTATTAAATAAACGATAAAAATTATAATAGTTAAGAATAAAAATATTTTAGCTTTCTTCTTCATAATTATCTATGTATTCTAAATTTAATTTACTTAATAATTTTTTAGTTCTTGATTTGGATAGATTATATTCTTGAAAGCCGTTTATTTTTATGTTATCTAAAGTATCAGATTCTAAGTTTTTAAAATATGTTACTAAAGAATTATGAATATTTTGATCATCTGTTTTATTATATAAATCAACTAATAATTGAATATTGTCTGTATAATCATTTTCTAAATAGTCTATATCTAACTTATTAGTCTCATAATATCTATTAATATTACGATAAGCTATAATATAATCAACATTGGAATAATTTAATATAACGTATGCTATTATACCGATAATTAAATAATACTTCATTATTTTAAAATTAGAATTTAAAATATAAATACATGTTGGTAACAAAGCAATTGATTCAGTTATTAATGTAAAATAAACTAATAATCTTAATAATGTATAACCATATTCTCTTTCATACATATTCATTCTTAAGAAAGAGGAAATAATTATAATAAATGTTAAAATTATCATTATAAAACTCATTATATTAACATATTTATTGTTAGATTTATTCTCTTTATCTTCATATAACTTAGAGAATAAAATAATACTAATATTTATGACTGAGACAAACATAAGTTGAAAAAAGCCTTGACGTGCATATTCAGCATATGAAATATCCATAGATACTTGATGTAAAATTAATGATTTTATTTGAATAATGTCAAAGATAATATAAATTACATTTAAAATAGTTAATAATAATTTAATAGTATAATTATCTTTTTTACAATTCGTTGATGTTTCTTCATATTTGATTCTAGAATAATTGTTAATAATGAAGTATGTAGATAGACTTAGGTAAACGAATAATATTGCAATTATAATAATTCGATAAATAGAGTTTTCTATTACTTCATCTAACTTTATATTTTTAAATAAATTAAAGAAAGAAGAAAATAATTGTTCAAAAATCATATCTGCTGATGACAATAAAGATACTACTATTATTGTGATAGGTAAAATGATAATTAGTGATTTAATTACTTTGGTTGTTTTATCTGGCAATTTACATGTTGAATTAATCTTTTTAGCAATGATATCAAATACTTGGTTAATACTATTTAATGGTTCAAAGATTATAATAAATATATCGTTTATTATATGACCTATATTATAAGTTGGTTTTATTGTATAAATATACATTAATATAAAGAGAACAATTATTACAGGTATATTTATAAATCTAAAGAACCAATTATTAAATAAAAGATAAGTTAATGATAATAAAATTATTGGGGCTATAAATAATAAGCCATATTTATTTTTTATTTTATTATTAGATATTAAAACATATATCGTAAAAATTAAGAGTGGTATTATAAATAATATTACTGACAAACCTAATGATTTTCCATAAAAAAGTATAGAATTCCAAATACATATTAGAAGAATCCATATTAATAAACTACTCATAGTTAACACTATCCTTTTTATATTCTAGAATATCACCAGGCGTACAATCTAGAATCTCACATAATTTGTTAAGAGTACTAAAACGTATTGCTTTACCTTTATTTGTTTTTAAAATAGATAAATTTGCTTGAGTTATGCCCAGCTTTTCAGCTAAATCTTGAGATGATATTTTTCTTTTAGCCATCATAACATCTAAAATTACAATTATTGACATAATAAAACCTCCTATATTGTTAACTCATTTTCTTCTTTGTAATTAATAGCTTCTATAAACAATTCTTTTAAAATATATAATGCTATTGAAACACCAAAGAATAAAATGGCAATAAATGTTAAAGCTACCTTTAATTCTAAGGTATAAATATCATAGACAAAAATAGTTAATAATAATGCTATGATAATAAAGATACAAGTAATAAGAGATGCTATCATCCCAATATTCATTCTTTTAGGATTTTCTTTACAGAAAGGAGTACATTCCTTAAGAGAATTAAATAATCCTATAAATTGATATACTAAGATTAGAAAACTTATGCCACATGGATAAATGCAAGCAATAAACCAATTAAAATCTAAATTAACATTTTTTACTACCCAATATAAACTTATTAAAAAAACTATTCCTAATACCATGCTAAATTGTAAAATAATTTTTAAAATACTTCCTACTCCGTTTTTTCCTATAACTTTCATCTTAATCACTCCTTGGTTATATATTAACACACAAATATTATAAATCAATATTTATTTATCGTTTTTCGATAAATAAATAAAATTTATGTAAAATGAATGTATCAAAGATAAAGATTTTATTGTATAATAATTTTTTATTAGAGGAGAGAGTTTTATGGAACTTAAATTTACTGGTAGAGGTGCTATGTTAAACCCTAGTGAAGGTAATACAGCAGCTTATTTTGAAGATGAAGAAAATTTCTTTTTAATTGATTGCGGAGAAGATGTTACTGATAAACTTATTAGAATGGGTAAGTTAAATCAAGATAAAAATTATTATTTATTCATTACTCATACACATTCAGACCATATAGGTAGTATTGGAACTTTACAGCAATATTTATATTGGATTTGTGGTAAAAAATTAAAAGTGGTATTTGGTGCTGATATGAAATATGCCAATGATATACTTGCAATTTTAAATTCTTTTGGAATAGTTCAAGGAACTTATGATATTGTAAATACAAGAATGCTAAATGATATATCGTCTATGTTTAATCGTATAAGATATGTAGAAAGCAATCATGGAGATACTCCACTTAAATCGGCTTCATTAATTATAGAAACTAATGAAGGCAATATACTTTATACTGGAGATATTGCTGATACAAGAGTTATAAAAGATTTTTTAGCAAGTAATTTTCCTGATACAATAGACAAAATGTATATTGATACTAGTTTAAATAAAAGCCCAGTACACTTATCATTGGAAGAATTACGTAAAACAATTCCAATAGGATTAAGTAGTAAGGTATATTGTATGCATCTTAATAGCAAAGAGTTAATTCCAGAAATATATAAATGGGGATTTAATATTGTTGAATCAGATAAAAGTAATCTAATAAATAGAGATTTAGATAGTTTAAATGAAGATGAACTTAATGCCTTAGAAAGTGAATTAAAAAGAAAACTAGAAGAAATAAATGAAATTAGACAAAGTAATGCTGGACCATATTTTAAAAAAACAAGATAATTCTATTTACATTAATAAATAAAAGTGTTATTGTAAATGTGTATTTCAAATTAGATGTTATTTTATTTTCTTTATATAATAATTGTCTCACTTGAATATTATGTAAGGAGGATAGGACATGAACACAGGAATAGTTAAATTATTCAAAAATGATAAAGGTTTTGGATTCATTACTGATGATAAAACTGGTAAAGATATATTTGTACATTTTTCTGCTATTAATACTGAAGGCTATAAAACTTTAGAAGTTGGTCAAAAAGTATCATTTGATACTGAGATTGATCCTAAAGATAATTCAAAATTAAGAGCAATAAATGTTATAGTAATTAAATAATGAATATTAAAAGAGTACAAAATTGTTGTACTCTTTATTTTTTTTACATAATCTTTCTTGAATTTTATTTATAGTATTTGTTTTATTACTATTTTGATATTCAATTAATTCTTGACTTAAACTAAGTACAGGAATTTTTATTCCATTATAGTCTATATAATAAATATCATGTAAATGATTGGGAATAGACCATTTGCCATTTTTTAATTTATATTGAAATTCCCCCATTACTTCAACTTTTGTATTATCTATATTATAGCTTCCAAAGTATGATTGATATTTATCAGTACTAGAATATTTCATTTCTATTTGACTAAAATCTTTAAGTAGATTATCTAATGCCAAAGCTCCTTTTTTGTCTGTTACAATATCTATATCATGTACCTCTATATCTACTCCCTGTAAAGCAAGAGAAGTGCTTCCACTTAATATTATTGGATAATCTTTATCTTTAGCTTTCTCTAATATATTAATAAAAATTTCTATATTATTTTTTAAAGCATTCATAGTTATACTCCTTTTTATCTATATTTTTTATTTTGCTATATTCATTATATAGTTTTTCTTCTATTTTTTAGGACAATTTGCTGGTGATGAGTTTGAAATAATTAATTACTTATTATAATAAATAAAAAAATATAATTATTCCCAGTATAGATAAAATTCCTATAATTATACTTGCTACTTTACGATTGCAAAAAAATGTAGAAGTGCTATAAAGTCCAAATATAAAATCCCCAAATAATTCCATTTAATAGGTAATCAAATTTTACTAAACCAAAAAACAAATCAAAATTTAAAAAAATCTTAAAAAACTTGTCGCAAATATTATAACGCTCGGTAATATGAGGATAAATTTTATTTTTTGAATTTTATGCTTTTCTTTTTCAAATAAAATATTAATTAATGGAAAAACTATCCATGTAACAAAAAGAAACTTGTAAAAATAATCCATATCAACCATCTCACTATCTTTTATAATTATATCAAAGATATATTACTTAATATAGTTTTTTATCTTACTATATTCATTATATAGTTTTTCTTCTATTCCTTTAGGACAGTTTGCTGGTGATGGACTTGGTAAACATATTGCTTCAATATTTGTTTTAGGAAAGCAAAGTTTTTGATATAAGTTATAAGCTTTTTGCCCTGTTGTAAATATTACTTCTATTTTAGAGTTATTTATAATTTCGGTAAAATCATTTGGAATAGGATTTTTGATTGAACTATCGCTAGATGATAATATATCACAACTTTTTAAAACATCAAATAATGCAATGTTATGTTTTAAAAGAAAGTTTATCTTTTCTTCTTTAGACTCCCCTATTTTTTCATTATAAACCTTACTTAGAGTACTCCAGAATTTATTTTTAGGATGTGCATAGTAAAAGTTTTCTTCTCTTGATTTAACAGAAGGCATTGTCCCTAAAATTAATACTTTAGAGTTTTCATTATAGATAGGACTTAATGGATGAATAACTTTCATAAATATCCCTCTTTCTATAATTAGTATTTGCTATTTTTCTAATAATTTCATAATATCATTCATATCTTTAATTATTGGAATATTATAATCTTGATACTTATTATTTCTATCCATTAATAATAACTTAAAATTATATTCTTTAGCTTTTTCTATTATATGTCTTCGATCATCTATATATAGAGATTCTTCTGGATTAACTTCTAATTGATTATTTAGAAATATGTCGAATAATTCCTCTTCTTTAGAAGTTGTATACATAGATGATATATATACTTTTTTAAAATAATTATATATACCTTTATTTTTTAATACTCTTAATGATGATGGCCAGCCATTAGAAATTATATATAGATTATATGATTTAGACAGTTTTTCTAAATTTGATTTTACATCTTCATAAAAAATAAATTTTTCATCATTATATACGCAGTCATCTGCTATTTTATCAACAAGTTCTTTTTTAAGATTAGGATAATTTAAATCTGCTAAAACTTTATAATAATAATTAGAGAACATTGCATGTTCTTCCTCTTCTGTTTTAGGTTCTTGTGTTTGAAGATATAAATATTTTTTTAATGATTCTCTTAATAATTCTTTATCAATTAAAGTTTCATCAAGTATATTAAAAAAATTATTTGTGATAAACCAATTACCTGTCTTGCAATCAGCCAGAACTCCTCCAATATCAAAGATAATATTTTTTATATTCATAATTTTTCGCCTCAATGTTATTATATCATTAGTTATATCATTGTAATTAAATAAATAATGTGTTAAAGTAAAGTCATTTATAGGAGGTTTAATATGAGAAAATATACTTGGAAAGATATGTTAGAAATTAAAAATAAGGCAATGAGTATTATTGGTATGTCTAGTAATAAAAATAATAAAGATGGTAAAATAAATCTACCAATAATTATCGCACCAGTTAAGGATGTTCCTACTAGCCCAAAACTTATTATTGAGAATTTAACATTGCAAGTTGCTATTGCACAATGGTTAGAAATTTTAAGTAATGCTAAAAAAAGTGGAACAAGCTCTTTTTCCATTATTACACATTTAAGGGCTAGTGAACTTATAGAGAATAGTCCCTTTCTTGATAAGGCAACTATAAATTCAATAGATTTAAAAGCAGCAATTATTAGATTTGCTAGTTTACTTGCGATGACAGAAATAAATGAGAACGATACTTGTAAATTAGAAAATTTTAATGAGGAAGATCTTACATTTGATTGCACACTACAGTCGACTGGTGAAATAGTTAAAATAGGACTTAGTTATGGAAATATGGATGATTTACCAGAAATTCGTATGAGTGGAGAAAAAGGTCATAGAAGATACGAATATCATTATCCATATGAAGATAGAGATGAAAGAATTGAGCTTTCTTCATATTCTAATAATTTAGGAGAAAATAACTTGCAATTCAATAGGTATATTTCAGAATTTACTTATTATGGTCATTTTACTGATAATGATAATAAACTAGATATAGAAATAGGATATCCTAAGCCTCTTAGTGATACTACAAATAATATTTATATAGATGAAGAACTTGTAGAAATAAAACTTAATGAATTAACATTTCCAATTAATGTAGATGAAGCTTGTAGAATTGTTGCTGCTGCTTTAAAAGTAGATCCAAGTGAATTAAAATATATTAATATTGTTATTTCTAAAAAACAAGAGAATGGAAAATTTAAAGAAACTCAAATAGCTAATTTTAGAGATGGTGAGATGACTAGATTCTGGATAGAAAAAGATGGCAAAGTTATTGACGTTACTGACTTTGGTCCTTGGAGACATTCAAATGCACAATATACAGTTTCAGAAAATAAAGATCAAAAAATGAATTTTGAATGCAAAAACATTTCATTGGATAGTATAGAACAAAACTTTAAACCTGTAGAAGCTATTAACGAGGCTCAAGAAGAAGTTGAAGAAATTAGAAAGTTAGCAAAAACTATTTTAAAAAAAGATAATAATTAATAAAATGAGTTAATAAAACTCATTTTATTTTAGTTAAATTATTTGTTTTTCATTTTATATGTTAAAATAATAACGTTATTTAGGGGGATTTAGAATGTTTGAAATTGGATTTGAATAAAAAAGTTTTAAAGGTGAACCAATAGAAACTTGTGGTAAATTAAGAACTGTTACTTTAGATAATGGGACAACTGTTGAATTATTACCTATTTTATTTAGTACTTTTACTAGGCGTGGTACTTCTCCTTTGGATGTTCGAAGAAGAAGACATAACTATAAAGTTCCTAATGCTTTAGCTAAAGAATATGCATTATATTATGAAAAAACTTTAGGCGAAGATTGGACAGAAAAGTATGCAACTAATATGATTAGTAGTTTAACAGGTCGTTTATTTATTGCCGCTTGGGCTAGAGATGAAGATGGTCATGAATTTCCTATAGGATTTTCTGCTGGCAATGCCCAACCATATAATGGCGGAACTAAATTATGCAATACAGAAGTATTTGTCTTACCTACTTATCAAAAGTTTGGTGTTGGTACAGAACTAGTTTATGCAATGCTTTATGAGGCTAAGAGATGTGGAGTTACTAATTTTGAGGGACTTACTTATGATATGGATAATAAAAATCATCCGATTGGATGGTGGGAAAGCATGGGTGCTAAAAGAATAGACTTAATACCTATAGAAGGTAATATAGGTGAAATGATTAAAACAATGGAAGAAAAAAAGTTAAAAAAAGTTAATTAAAACTGTTTACAACTTAATATTTATAAACAAAAAAAAGAACTAAAATTGTTCTTTTTTATTTTATTTTTTAGCATTAATTGACCACTTAATAATACCATATATGTTTATAAGTAAGTATCCAATAGATACTAGAAGCATCATGAATGATCCTTCACCTCTTTCAACAAATGTAATAATCCATATACCTAAATCAATTATATTATTGACTAACCAGATCCACCACGATTCTTTAAAACGAAGAATCATTAATATAACTCCACATAAATTTATTATATTAGATGAAGCATCCATTAGAGCTATTCTTTGGCCTGGAATAAGTGTCAATAAATAACTTAAAATAAAACTTCCAACAATACAAGATAATGTTATTATAATTGAATTCTTTAAGGTAAATTCTCTTACCTTAACATTATTATTTTCATCTAGATTTTTACTCCAACTAATATATCCTTGAATTTGAAATATTGGGCACACTATAACACCAAAGAAGAATAAACCATATAAATGGTTCTTAAATGAAGTATATCCTATTAGTAAATAATTTATTAATCCTAAAATATAACTACTTCTCTTTCCTTCACTAGAAAAATAGGCACATAATAATGCTGTTGCTAAAGTTGTTCCGCCAATTAACAAATCATTAGCATATAAACCTGATATTATAGAAAATAATATACATACTATTGTTACAATTAAATACTTTTTATTCATATAAACACTCATTTCTTGAATTTATTTTAACATACCTATGTAGTCATTTAAAGTTTAATATAGTATAATAAAAACTAATTAATTGAGGGATATATATGGAACATATTATAAAAATAAATACTAGTAATTTTAAAGATATAAAAGATGGAAAAAGTGAATATATAACTAGTAATAAACAAATAAGGATAGATGATACAATAAAGTTTATAAATGAAACAACAAAAGAAGAATATATATGTGATGTTAAGAAAATTGAAACTATAAATGACACTTTTAATCTAAAAATTAAAAAGCATAGAATAAGTCATCTTAATGCTACTGCTTGTTATTTAAAAAGAGATGATAAAGTATTAATGATAAAGTTTAACAATAAATGGGGACATGTATACGCTCCTCCTGGTGGTAAATTTGAAGCTGGTGAATCTCCTTTAGATTGTATTATTAGAGAATATTATGAAGAAACTGGATTAAAACTTATAAAGCCTAAATTACAAGGAATTTCTTATTGGAAAGATTCATATGAAGGTATTATATTTATCTATGTTGCTTATGAATACGAAGGAAAAATAAAAGAATCTGACGAAAGCAAATTAGAATGGATAGATATAAAAGATTTAGCTAATTTAGAACAGTTTGGTCAAAATAAAATATTTACTTCTAATTTATTTAAAGACGAATTCTTTGAAGGAAAATTTTTATTAGATAGTAATTGCAATGTTCTTGATTATGAAATTAGAAATTCTTAATATGGTGATTATATGGAAAATTATTTTTTGATACATGGGTCTTATGGTAATCCTTATAAGAATTGGTTTCCTTGGCTAAAAAATGAATTAGCTAAAAGAAAATATGAATGTATAGTACCATCATTTACTATAGGAGATAAACAAAATTATAGCAATTGGAGTAAAATACTTAAAACATATTTGGATATTGGATGTATAAATGAAAATACTATATTTATTACACATAGTCTTGGCTCTATATTTATTATAAAATTCTTGATAGATAATAAAGTTAAAATAAATAAACTAATTACTGTAGCTGGTTTTAATAATGTTAATTTTGAAGATGATATAAATTTATACAATACATTTTATGTAGATAATGATGATATAAAAAAAATATATAATTATTGTAATAACATAGTTTCAATATATTCAGATAATGATCCTTATGTAAAAGTATTAGAAGCTGAAAAGTTTGCAAATTCAATTAATTCTAATAGGATATTAATAAATAATGGTGGGCATTTTAGTAAAAATGATGGATATACTGAATTTAAAGATATATTAGATTATATATAGAAAGATGATAATATGGATAATTGTAGTTTGAAGTTTAAACCTATTGTAGATAATAAAGATTTGGTTCCTAGTTGTATTTATGAATTTGTAAATAACTTGGAAAATGAAGAAGAAAAGAAAGATTTCTTAGTAGCAGAGATTTTACCTAACGAAGCAGACGGACATATACTATGTAAACATTATAATATAAAAGAAGAATGTGGGTATAATTGTTTAATTGTTGAATGTAAAAGAAACGATATTATAAAATATTGTGCTTTGATGGTTCCCGTTGGCTATAGATATAATATGGGTAGTGTTGTTAGAAAGTATACTAATTCTAGAACTGTATCTGTTGCTAATTTAGAATACGTATTAAATTCTACTGGAATGGAATATGGTAGTATTACACCTATTGGTTTACCAAATGAATGGAAAATACTTGTTGATTCATCTATTTTAAAACAAGAACAAATTGTAATTGGTGGTGGATTGGTAAAATCTAAAATATCATTACCTGTTAACATATTTTTAAAACTACCTAATGTAGAAATTGTTGGAGGAATTGCGAAACCAGTTGAGGAGAAATAAAATGAGTAATATAAAATTTATAAATGATAGATATACAGAAGATGGATTAAAATTACCGATGGCTCATTTCGAAAGTGATGTTAAAGATATATGTGTAATTATGATACATGGTATGTGTGCGACGATAGTTGATAATTATTTTGCTACTGTTTGGGGAGAAATATTATCTAAAAACACCATTGGATTTATATATGAGCATAATAGAGGTCATTCTATAGAAAATGATATAGTTATGAAAGATGGAAACTTCAAAAGATGTGGTTGTATGTATGAAATATTTGAAGATTCTATATATGACATAGATTTAGCTATTAATACTGCTAAAGAATTAGGATATAAAGGAATTATTTTACTTGGACATAGTTATGGATGTAATAAAGTTATATATTATTACTATAAAAAACATCCTGATATACTTGGTATTATTTTAGCTAGTGCTCCAGATATGATTGGTTCACATAAGTTATGTCAAAAAGACTATAAAGAATTATTAATAGAAGCGAAGAAGAATATAGATAATTGTGAATCTACTAAATTACTTCATAAAATGATAGAAAATTATATGTATATGAGTTCGCAAACTTACTATAATTGGTATAATCCAAATACTAATTTAGATAATTTGCCAGTTATAGAAAATCCTGATAGGTGGGAACAATTTGAAAGTATTGATCTTTCTATTCTAACATTCTCTGGTACATCGGAAGAAGACTATTATAAACATTTAGATTTATTAAAGACTAAAGCTATCAATTGTAATGATTTTGAATATAAATATATTAATAATACTGGTCATACATATTGGAATAAAGAAGAAGAAGTTGGAAAACTAATACTAAGCTGGATAAACAAAAAGTTTAATAAATAGAAAAAAGGAAAAATTATTTTTCCTTTTTTATTGCCATAATTACGACTATTGCTTCTTCTAAAGTTTTATCAATATTATTGTTGATTATATTTAAGTTATTAATAGAATATAAGTCATTTTTTACTTCACTAAATTTATGTACTTCTACTAAGTCGAAGCCTAATTCACCAAAAAAAGTCTTTACATGATTTATATCATTAAACCTGTTATCGATATTGTTTCTAGATGTTATGTTAGTTAAAGTATCGTTAAAATTAGAAACAGCTTTATCTTGAGAGATAATAAATTTCTTTGGAGTAACATCACTTGTAATCCACACTCCTCCATGAGAAGATAATAAATTATAAATATTTTTGGCAACTATTTTCTTCTCTTCAAAGTTTAAATACCTTAATAACCCTTCATTAACTATACATATGGATTCATTTTTATTTAAATAATTATCTATATTCTTAAAGACTTCATCTTTAAGAACATTGCCGCTTATTAAATGATGATTTTCATTTAAATCACCAAAAACATTATTAATTAATTTTAATTTAATATTAATTACATTATTTAAATCTACTTCGATGTAATTATAATCTGCTTTAGAATATATAAGTCCCCTACTACTATACCCAGAAGCTAGTTCCACAACTTGTTTAATATTAGACTTATCTAATAGATTATTAATTAACTTATATCTTGCTTCTATTTCAGGTGCTAATTCTTTGTTAAGTATTACTTCTGTATTACAATTTGATTTTAAATAATTAAAGATTTCTTTTTCATATGGGATATTTGTAAATGTTCGAGGGTAAGAAGTAACAATAGCTGTTGGACTAATATTTTCATAATCTTTATCATCTATATTCATTATTATTCTCCTTAATTTGATATATTATATCATAGAAATATTTTTATATTACTTAATAATTGTGATATTATTATATATATAATAGAGGTGGTATTGTGGCGAGCTTAAAAAAGTGTGAAAAATGTGATAAGGATATATATACAAATATAAAGAAGTGTCCCTATTGTGGAACATTGAATACTAATAGATATAAAGGAAAAGAAAAACCAAAAAATATTTTGGTGTTCTTTATAAAAATGGTTTTATTGTTTATACTAGTGGATTTATTTGTAACTATTATACCTGTTTATCTTGGAGAATCTATTCTTAAATATAAATATGGACAAGAATTTATTGTAGAAGCATTATGGTGCTTATGTATTGTAATTATCTTATTATTAAGTGGTAATTCCTATGTATTTACAGAAAAGAAAGAAAAATTTGGAAAAGCTATATTTTTAGGATTACCTATGCTAATAATGGGAGGTTTGCAATTAATAGGAAGTTTAACGTCTCTAGGAGAATTTAAATTCTGGAACTTTATGAATTTAATATTATTTTGTGCTTCTATAGGACTTACTGAAGAATTTCTATGCAGAGGTTGGGTACAAAATGAATTTATAGAAAGATTTGGAGATACTAGAAAAAATGTAATTATTTCTATAATATTATCATCATTAGTATTTGGTCTTATGCATATAACAAATATTTTTGCTGGACAAGGAGTATTTGAAACAATAATGCAAATATTGCAAGCTACTTCATTAGGAGCATTACTTGGAAGTATATATTATAGAACAAAAAATATATGGGCAGTTGCATTTTTACACGGATTTTATGATTTTGGGATATTCTTGTATGATATAGATTTAATAAAAGATTGTACTACTGGAACCGTTACTCCACCAATAATGGCTTATCTAATTTTTAGTAGTGCATTAATTATAGCTTTCTATACTATATCTACAATAATTATTTTAAGAAAAAAAGATACACATAAAATAATTGACAAAAATAGCGAATTATCTTCTGAGGAATTGGAAAAAGATCAAAAAAGAACTAACTATGCTTGGATAGCTATTGCTATTATATTTACTTTATTTTATTTACCAATAGACTTTGAAGAATATGATGATTATCAAATATGTTATTCATATGAAGAAAAAGAAATGAACGGATATGAAACACACTTTTCTCATTATGAAAGTTATGGAATGTATTATGAAAAAGAAGAATATATTAATGTTTCACCTACACCTGATGAAGGAAAAAATGTAGAAACTATTCCTGGTGTATGGGGTGATAATATTCCTCCAGAACAAGAATCACCATCAGATATTCCAGAAAATATAATAAAAGATAAATTAAATAGAAAATATAAATTTGATATTTATTATGAAGATAATGAATTAGTTATAGAAAATTTAAATACTAAAGATAAGATTTCTATAAAAAATGAATATATACAAGACTACATTGTTGTTTATGACAAAGATAATTATTTTATAATGTATTATGATTATAATGAAGAGAAAATTTACTATAGTAAGTTTAAAAAAGAGAGTTTTAGCGATGATAAAAAATTCTTAAAGAGTTTAGAAGATTCATTTAAGGAGTATGATGTTCCATCTTTAGAAAAAATTGGCTATCTTACTTACTATGATAAAAATGATTATTCACATGTATACGCATATATGGTATCTGAACTTGGTTATGAATTTATCATAGATGAAAATGATGATTTATATATGTTAACAAAATAAGGAGATTATATAATCCCCTTATTTTTTATTTTCTAATTTAACTCTATCAAATAATTCATCAATAGAAAGACTGATATCCAGCACTTTAAGTAGAAGAAGTGTGTCAATTAAAATAGAAATAAATTTTAAATAAAAAAAAGAATATTTAATTATTTTCATTAGTTAAATATTCAATGAATTTTTTACTTGCAAAAGTTAATAAAATAGATTTATTAGTTGCCAGATATACTGATATATTTGGTATTTTTTTATTTATAGATAATTCCTCTAAGTGTGGAAAGTTTCTTTTAGCAAGATCTATTATAACAAAACCTACTCCTAGACCAATATTAACAAATTCTGTTATAAGTTCCTGACTTACTACTTCCATCTTAGGAATTAATTTAACATTATGAGATTCCGTTATGTAATTTAATAATTTACGAGAATTAGATTCATTCTTTTGAAGAATTAAAGGATAATTGTTTAACTCTTCAAAAGAAGATATATTATCTTTGTAGTAATCCTTATTGTATATGAAACCTTGTTTAAGATTCTTTATATTTTTTAAGTTAACATTCTTTTCTTTTATATTACTTTCATTAAATATTACAAAATCTAACTTACCTACTTTTAAGTCCTGTATTAAATCACTTGTTAAGTCATTTTTTATTTCAATATTAATGTTTGGATATTCTTTATGAAACTCTTTTATCGTATCTAATAAAACTAATTTAGTTAAGGTTGTTGAACATCCTATTTTTATTTCACCTTTAGATAAATCTTTATAAGACGTAAATTCATTTTCAGCATTATTAATTAACTCTAATGCACCTTTTACATACTCATAAAACATTTTACCTTCCTCAGTTAATTCCATTCCTTTATTACTTCTTAAGAATAATGTTCCTCCTAATTCCTCTTCTAATTTTTTTATTGACTGAGAAATAGCTGGTTGAGAAATATGTAGTTCCTCACTAGCACGAGTCATATGTTTGTGTTTAGCGACAACATAAAATATACGATATAATTCTAGATTTACATTCATTATAAGCACTCCTTATCAATATAATAACATTTATATATTATACTTATCAATAATTAAAGTATAAACTTTAAGTAAGAAGGAAGGAAAATATATGTTTAAAGATAAAAATATAGTAATTGGTGTTACTGGAGGTATTGCTGCTTATAAAGCTTGTGAGATTGTTTCTTATTTAGTACACGAAGGTGCTAATGTAGATGTTATTATGACAGAAAATGCTTGTGAATTTATAACTCCCCTAACCTTAGAAACTTTATCGAAACATAAAGTTGTTATAGATATGTTTGAAAAGAAAGAACATATTGAAGTAGAACATATTAGCTTAGCTAGGAAAGCAGATTTATTTTTAATAGTCCCCGCTACAGCCAATATAATTGGCAAAGTAGTAAATGGTATTGCTGATGATATGCTATCGACAACTATTATGGCAACTCCTGCTAAAGTAATTTTTGCACCAGCTATGAACAATGGAATGTATACTAATAAAATTGTTCAAGATAATATTAAAAAACTAAAAATGTATGGATATCATTTTATAGATCCTGATGTAGGTAATCTAGCTTGTGGTTATAAAGCTATTGGTAAATTAGCTAATAAAAGCAAAATTATTAAGTATTTAGAAGATTTAATAAAGGAGATTTAAGAATGAATTTAAGGACTTTTATATACGATTTTAATCTAGTAACTACTTTAACAGTTAAAGATATATATGAAAGATGCTCTGCTATAAACGGTGGACGTAGTACAAAGATTAATTATCGTAATTGTGTAAGTTTATATGACTTGGTTGAAACATTTAACAAGTCTTATATGAAGTATATGGAAGATAATGACAATTTTAAAAATATATTATGTCAGCTGGGCAAAGAAGTAAGATATTGTTATCATACTATGAACGATAATTTCACAGCAATTTGTTTAGAGGTAATCGAACCATCTATAAATATATTTGATGAAAAATATTCTGTTATTTATTTTGTTAATGATTGTGAAAACTACTATGTTAGTGCTAATAACGGAAAAAGAATATTTGATAATCAATATAAAAGTACTAGAGTTAATCTAGATGAAAATTCTATTATATCTTGTCTTGATTTTGTAAAAAAAAATAATTTATTTTTGGAGAGTTTAAAAGACTTAGAAGAAAAGTTCGTATTCGGTAATGGAACGACAGTTTTGTTTACTAAAATAGATGGAGATATGTTTGATAAATTATCAACATTTACTTTAACTTTTGGAAATTCCTATATGAATAGTACTGATTATATAGAAGTAAAATTTAAATTAGGAGAAAGATTAGAAATTATTTATGATGAATCTAAAGTTACTATGGACGATAAAGAAGTACTTGACAATGTAATAAAGAAGGAAGTTATTAATGAATTAATAAGTGGAATTTATATTAACTGTGATAAATTAAATGGATTATATAAACAAGATGAGACAGAACACATTTTAAGAAAGAAGGATAATAATGAAAAATAAAATAATTATAACAGCTGGTGGTACCAGTGAAAGAATAGACAATGTAAGAAAAATTACTAATAGTAGTACTGGTAAATTAGGTTTTGTAATAGCTAATAAAATAATTGAATTGAAAAACGATGTGATAGATAAAATATACTATGTATGTTCTAAAAATTCATATAAACCAGCTAATGAAAAAATAGAAATTATAGAAGTGTTTGATACTAATGATTTAAAAAAAACTATAGAAAAATTACTTAGAGAGAATGAAATAAATTACTTTATTCATGCTATGGCTGTATCTGATTATACAGTAGACTTCGTAACTACTGCTAGAAGAATAGTTGATAGAATCAATAGTAATATAAATGATAATTTATATGAATTAATATGTAGTGATGAAAATAGTATTAAGGATAACAAGATATCCTCTTATGAAGATGATTTAATTATTAAATTAAAAAGAACACCTAAGATAATATCTTTAATTAAGAAAATGAGTCCTAGTACTTATTTAGTAGGTTTTAAGTTACTTGATGGAATTAGTAAAGAAGAATTAATAGATGTTGCTAGTAAGCTAAGAGATAAGAATAAATGTGATTTAGTTGTAGCTAATGATTTAAGCATGATTAGAAATGGTAACCATATAGCTTATATTATAAGGAAAGATAATAGTTATATTGAAGCTCATAATAAGGAAGATATTGCATTTAAGTTAGTTAGTGAGATGTTTAAAAATGATCAAATATAAAGTAAGGAATATAAATACACTTGGTGATAAAGAAATAAATTTGTTATACAAAGAACTATTAAATAACAAGTGGCAATTTATGATAATAAATAATAATATGAGTAAATATGTTTTAACTAAAGAGAAGTCAATGTTTAAAATTGATGATGAAGATATCTTTGTAGAGAATACTTATAATGATGTGTTTTACAGAACTGAGATTGTTAATAATAGTGAAGTTATTAACAAAGATGATTTAAATTTATTTAGACGATATATTGAAAAATATAGAGATAGAATTGAAAGAAGTTTATATGGAGATAAGTATTTATTTGGAAGTATTGCTGTTAGAACTGGTAAAAATGAATTTATTACTACTATAAGAGGTAAAGAAAACTTAAATGAATATACAATTGTAAAGAAAGTAAATACAAGTAAATATATTGTATATGTCAGTGGCAAGAAAGCGACACTAAATGCTCCCCTACTTGATACTTTATTTAAAAATAAAGATGTAAAAGTGATTGTCCATATTAATCATGAATATGATGATACGTTGCCATATTATGAGTATGCATTTCCTGGAACTGTAAGAGATTCTATTAGAGATAATCAAGGATCTTTTAATATTAAATATCATGGTTTATTTTATCTAATAAATAATAAAGGCGATATTATAAAGAAAGAAGTTGATTTAAATGAAGTATCCTAAATATGATGATTATGAAAAAATGTATAAAAGATATTTTGATAAAGGTGTAGATTATTTATTAGAGAAAGCTAAAATAGATAAAGCTGATAAGGTATTAGATTTATGTGGAGGTAATGGGAGATTAACTAATAAATTAAAGTGTTTATGTGATGATGTTAGTTATGTTGATCAAGAGAAAGATATGATACCCGATACTTTGGAGAAAAAAGGAGTTAAAGTATATAATTACTCTATTCAAGATTTTGTAAACATTAATAATCTTAAATACGACAAAGTATTTTGTCAGCAAGCAGTTAATTATTGGTTGTTAAATGTTGATATAGAAAAATTTAGTAATATATTTAAATCTGGTGGCTTGTTTATATTTAATACATTTTCAAAAAAACCTAGTACTAAAGCTATGATAAAAGAATATGTTATTGAAAATGTAAATTACTTAGAAATATCTTATTTAGTTGGTAAAGAAGTTAATCATATTCAAATTAGAGAGGGATTTGAACCGCATTTTACGAAGTTTGATTGGATAAGCGAAGAGGAATATAAGAGTCTATTATTACCATACTTTGATATAGAAGTTGATGATAATGGAACTAGTTCAATATATGTATGTAGGAGAAAATAATGAAAAATAAATCATTAGGTGTTTATAATTTGATTGATGCTAAGGGAATTAACAGGAGTATTAATAATGTTATTAACAAGAATATTAATTTTAACACATATACAAGTCCAAAAGGATTAAAAGATTTAAGAGTAAAAATAACGGATTGGTTATCTGAAATTTGGGATAATGATATAAGTTATAAAAATATATTAATTACTAGTGGATCACAACAATCAATTAATTTAGTTACATATTCATTTCTTAATAAAAATGATATCGTTTTAATAGAACAACCTACTTACTTTGGAGCTTTAGAAATATTTAAAAAACTTGGAGTTAAGTTAGTAGGGATTAATTTAACTAGTAATGGCATTGATTTAAAAAAATTAGAAAGTAATATTAAGAAATATAAACCTAAATTAATTTATGTTACTCCAACATTTAATAATCCAACTGGAATAGCATGGAATAATGATGTAAGAAAAAAATTTTTAGAAATAATTAATAGATATAATGTAATAGTTTTGGAAGATGATCCTTATTCATTAATTAATTTTACTGATTATAAGTATAAGAGTTTATATGAATTAAATAATGGAAAAAATATTATTTATCTTGGGACTTTTTCTAAAATAATAAGTCCTTCTATTAATATAGGATATATATTATGTGATAAAGAATATATGAATAGTCTGTATGAATTTAAGAAAAGTTTTGATTTATGTACATCATTATTTATTCAATATATTGTTTTGGATTATTTAGAAAATAATAATTTAAATATGATAATGAAAATGAAAATATCAAAATATAAAAAGTTATTCAAGAATAGTATTAAGAACTTATTAGAAAAATATGGTGAGCAAGTTATAAGTTATTCACAGATACGTGGAGGATTATTTTATTTAGTAAAGTTTAACAATAAAGTCAATGAGGAATTATTTGAAAACGGAAATAACTATTATATTAATGGCAATCATGATAATGAAACAAGAATTAATATATGTAGTGAATTATAAAAAATATGTAAAGTTATTTAATTATGAAATTTATATTACATTAGTAGGTGTATACTTATAATAGTGGTGATATAAATGAAGTTAGAGTTTAAAACATTAATATATAGTATGATTAATAATTTAGTTATAGCTATTATAAAAATTGTTGGTGGTGTTATATTCGGTTTAGGATCGCTATTTGCTGATGGTATGCATACATTTAGTGATTTTGTTACTGATATAGTTTGTCTAGTAGGTGCCAAAATATCTAAGAAGAAACCTACTAAATATCATCCTTATGGATTTGGCAAAGTAGAATATTTAACTAATTTATTTGTAGGTATTGTTTTATTATTATTAGCTTTTTATATTATAATATCTAGTTTCTTTAAAGAAGTAATTATTCCTCCTCTTTCAGTATTAATATTATTATTTGTTGTATTTGGTTTAAAAGCATTAGCAATATTTATTATGAATAAGATTGGAATAAGAATTAATAGTCAGTTACTTGTAACTTCTGTACAAGAATCTAAAGCAGATTTATATTCTACTATTGGAGTTGTTATTATTACTATACTTTTACAGTTTTCAAATAAAGTACCAATACTACATTATGCTGATATAGTTGGTTCTGTATTAATTGGTTTAATTGTTTTAAAAACTGCGATATCTATAATATGGGATAATTCGTTGTTATTAATAGGTGAAGAGGAAGACAATGAAGAAATTAATAATAAAGTAAAAGAATTTGTTATGCAAAGAAAAGAAGTCAAAGATGCTGATATAAGTTTAATAGAATATGGGCCTTATTATAGATTGCAATTAATGCTGGAATTAGATTCTAAATTGAATTTAAGACAAGTTACTAAAATAGAAGAAGATATCAAAAAAGATATAATTAGACATAGATCAATGAAGATTAAATATGTTTCTATAAATGTTACTAATAAAATGAAAGATAACTAGATATAATTCTAGTCTTTTTTTATTTATAGGGTTTTAAAAGAATATTTTTTTTTGTATAATTGTGTTATATAGAATTTAAAAATCAGGAGGGTTATTTATGGGAAAATTAATTGTTATGGAAGGTATTGATGGGTCTGGAAAGGAAACACAAAGTAAGTTATTGAAGAAACGTTTGAATGAAGAAGGTTTTCCTTGGTATGAGACTACTTTTCCACAATATAATCAAGAATCATCATATTTTGTTAGACAATATTTAAGTGGCGCTTATGGAACTAGTGCTCAAGCTGTTTCTGCTAAACAAGCATCTTATTGTTATGCAATGGATAGATTTCATACATTTCGTACAAATAGAGAACTACAACAAGCTTTAAATGATTCAGCTACTATTGTTATTGCTGACCGTTATACTACTTCAAATATTCTTTTTCAAGCAGCTAAGCTTGATACTCCAGAAGAAATGATTAAACTTATTGATTGGATATGTAATCTTGAATATGGTGATTTAGGTTTACCTGTTCCAGATATGGTTATTATGCCTCATGTTGAAATTGAAACAAATATTGAATTACTAAAGAAAAGGGACATAGAAGCAAATGCTAGTAAAAATAATATGACAACAGACATACATGAAAGAGACTTTGATTTCATTAGGCTAGTTAGTGCTGCTAGTGAAATAATTGCTGAAAGAATGGGTTTTAAAGTAATTAATTGCATGGATGAAAATGACAAGTTAAGATCAATGGAAGATATTCATGAAGAAATTTATGGAGAAGTAAAAAAACTTATTTATAAGCCTTAATCATAACCACTTGTAAAACAAGTGGTATGAAAAAGTCACGTTGTATTTGCATACACAATGAAAAAAATGCTTTATATAAGCATTTTTTATTTGTAAAAATCTTCCCAAGGGTCTTTTCTTTTTAATCTCTTTATAGCTTCTTCCTTAGTTATTTCATCTGGTTTGACTTTATCTAATTCACTCCATTTAATTGGCATTGATACTTTAGCACCTTTTCTTGCCCTTATTGAGTATGGAGCTACACTAGTGGCACTTTTAGTATTACGAATCCAATCAATAAATATTTTTCCTTTTCTATTTTCTTTTCGTACATTATTAGTGTATTTATCTGGCCACTTTTGTGACATCACTTTAGCAATATCTTCTGCAAAGTCGCTAAATTTATTCCAGTTTTTTAGTTTTGTTGTTGGAACAACTACATGATATCCTTTACCGCCACTAGTTTTTAGATATGATTTTAAATTAAGCTCATCTAAGATGCTTTTTAAATCTTTTACTCCTTCTCTTACCTTGTCTAAACTTAGCTTATCATCTGGATCAAAATCAAAAACCATCATATCAGGTTGATTAATATTAGAAACTTTGCTACCCCATATGTGAAATTCATAACTATTCATTTGCACTTCAGATATTAGTCCTTCAGATGTTTTAATGTAATAATAATCTTCTTTTTTACCTTTTCCACTTGGTAATTTTATTTCACCAATACCCGGATTATCGGTTTCAAAATGTTTTTTAAAGAAACAGGGACCATTAATACCTTCTGGACATCTAATGGTACTTATTATTCTGTTTTCTATATATGGTAACATTCTTTTGGAGACTTTTTGATAATAAAGAGCTATATCATATTTAGTAATTTTAGGTTTATCAAAAATTATTTTATCAGGATTAGAAATGGTTATTCCTTCGACGATATAATCTTTCTTAGAATTTTTCACTTTTTTTATAGTGGACTTTCCTTCTTCTATTTCTTTCATAGTACGACCTGTTTTAATACTAGTAGTTAGCTTGTTGATATCTGAGAACATATTAACAGAGTCATTTTCTTTAATAAGTAACCAGTTATCTTCTTTAAAGCGAACTAAAGTCCATTTACCCTTTAGACGAGTTCCAAAAAGTTCAAATTTTATTGAACCTTTTTCTAAATCTTTTTTTGGGTGACTGGATAATGGTTCCCAATATCCTTCATCCCAAACCATAACTGTTCCTCCACCATACTGACCTGCCAGAATAGTTCCTTCAAAGTTACGATAGTCAATTGGATGATCTTCAACCTGAACAGCTAGACGTTTATCTTTAATGTTATAAGATGGTCCTTTGGGAACGGCCCAACTTTTTAATGTACCACCTAGTTCTAATCTAAAATCGTAGTGTTCTTTACGTGCCATATGATGCTGAACAACAAATCTTCTCTTTTTACTACTTTGTTCTACTCTTTTTCCTTTAGGTTCATTAGTTTTACTAAAGTCTCTTTTTTGATTATATTTTTTTAATTTATTGTTCATTTTTTAGCCTTCTTTCTTGGTCGATCTTTTAAAGACTGGTTGTCTTAAATTATTACATTTTGTTCGTTCTAAATAAGTTACTTCACACTTTAATTTTGGATTAACATATTTTGCATTTTTTTCTTGATATTCATAAAAAGGGCTTTTAGATTTTTTTTTCATTCTGGCTAATTTGTTGTAAATATCTCTGGTTCTTGTTATAGATACTTTTCCGACAAAATAAAACTTATTATCTCGATATTCACCTAACAAAAGTGAAGTTTTTGCTTTGGTATCTATGTATCCTCCTACATAAAATTCTTCATCTTTAAAGTTTTTTATTTTAAGCCAGTTTCTTGTACGAGTATTAATTTCATATTCACTGTTTATTTTTTTTGCAACAATTCCTTCTAGATTAGCTTTTTTTACTTTTTTAAATAGCTTATTTCCTTCTTTTAATGTATATTGAACTTTAATAAAATAATTGCTGTCTTTGAATTTTTCTAAAACTTTTTTTCTTTCAATCAAAGGGAGTGTTATTAATTTTTTATTTTTGTAAAGGCAATCAAATACTACAAAACATACTGGTTCGTTTTCTGCAAAGGCAGCTATCTTAGATTTATCTTTGGTATGACTTCGTTGCTGTAATTTAGAAAAACTTGGATAAGTATTTTCAAATGATACTATTTCTCCATCAAAAATACATTTATCTTTAACATTTTTTTGAATATCTTTAAGTTCAGGATATAGGTATGTTATATCGTAACCATTACGATTATAAATTATAAATGTACTTGGACTTACATGGATTGTTGCACGTATTCCATCAAATTTTAACTCGTATAAGTATTCATCATCATCAAAAGATTTGTTTACTTCTGTTAATAGCATTGGCTTAAAATATTCTCCAAATTTCATATTAGCTCTCCAAACTTTTTTGTAATGATGTTATCAAATCTTTCATAGGACGTTGTTTCTTTTTTGTTTTCTTAGGAACTGGTTTACCATTAATTTTCTTTTCGATAGCATCTTTTATTTGATTTTGATAATCATCATGATATGTTTCTGGTTTAAAGTGGTCCGATAAGTGGTCAATTAATTGCATGGCAAGGTCTAATTCTTCTTTAGAAAATTTAGACTCACTTGCTGCATCTGGAATATTTACTTCTTCTTCAAAATACATAGTTGACATTAAAATATTACCTTCAAAGTATCTTAATAATACATAGTAGAATTTGCTACTTAGTGCTGTTTTTGCTACTGCTACTTTTTTTGATTTTTTTAGTGCTTCTAAGAATAAGGAGTATGCTTTAGATTTTTTAGGAGTTGTTAAAATATAACTTTTTTCATAGTAATATGAATCAATCTCTGATTCTGGAACAAATGATACAATCTCTATCGAATCTTTAGCATCTATTTGAAGATCAGATAATTCTTCTTTTGAAAATGTTACATATTCTCCTTTTTCATATTCATACCCTTTTATTAAATCTGCATCTTTAACTATTTTCTTACAATGTTCACAATATTTTTGATAATGAATTCTACTCATACATTTTTTGTGTAGTTGATTAAATGATGTGTCATTATTTTTTATTACTGGATTATATACAATTGGTATGTTTACTAACCCGAAAGAAATTGCACTTCCAACATTTGCCATAATATCACCTAAGTTATTATGGGGATATAAAAAGATTTTTATACGATAATTTATTATATTAAGTGCAACACTTGAAAATTTAGTCAATAAAAAAGTTCATATATTACTCATGTTAAAAAGTTCAGCAAGTATTAAAATTTCATTAATAGACCTAGAAAATGTATATATTATAAGATACCAAAAGAATTGTTTAATGAGTGTATATCAATAAGTTGCACTTGATTTGACAATTTATCATACAAAAAATAGTCTTTCGACTATTTTACTTTTGTTGCTATATTAGAATTATATGTAGACATATTTTTAATTGTATATGTTCCATCATTGTTTGGGGCAAATGCAAAATCTATTTTGTCATTTTTAATATCTATTTCTTTACCATCTATATAATATTTTTCGACGGTCATTACAACGTACATTCCTTCAGCATATCCTGTTCCATAAGTTGCTATTTTATCATCTGCTGTGTAAGTTCCATAAAATACATTATCTGGACTTTTTGAACTATCCTTATAAACATATATTTTATCATTTTCTATTACAAAATATCCTGATATTCCCCAATCCCATTCTCCTATTAATTTAGCTTTTGCATTCTTTTCTGCTTGTTTTTGTTTTGAAGTATCTAATTTTAAAGTCTTATATATTTTTTCAACCTCTGTAATATTAGCACTATAGCTTTCACTATTTGTTGCTTGATAACTAAATACATAAATATCATATTTGTTTGAATAAACTAGGAATAAATATTTATTGCTATTAAGTTCGCATACTAATTTTTTCCAAGTTAATCCATTTATAATTGTACTTTGAAAATCTTCAAGAACTATAGCTCCTTTTTCTGTCAATTCTGTTTTTATTTCCTCTGCTGCTTTATCGGTCGTATAATAATAATCCGATGTTGAATAACCTAATTTTATTGTTTGAGTAGCTTTTTGGATTATTTTTACGTTATCTTCTTCAGGAAATTCTATCCATTCTGTACTATACTCTAAACTTACATCATTATTAATTAATTTTTTAGTTGTTATTTGTTCACCAATATTATCTAATGGATAGTTGTCTATTTCTTCTAATACAGTTGCAATTACAATTATCCCAAATACTGCAGCAAAGGATATTACTATAATTACAAATATTACTATTGCAACGATTAAAGGTGCTTTACTTGATTTAACAGGTTGAGATGGTGCAACATTTGGAATAGGAGCTACTGATTGATTTGAATTATTCACAGCTGTTCCACATGAGCCACAAAAATTTGACCCTTCATTTAATTTATTACCACAATTTCTACAATACATATTTATTACCTCTTACTCTTTTACATTTTTATATTATTATAATATTTATACTCTATTATTCAGTTTCCAATTGGAAAGAATATATACTTTTAATATGAGAAGATTGACATTTTAAGATTAAAATATATTTTCCTTCTTTTTCTGGAGCTTTAATAGTTTGATTTTCTTCATTATATTCAACTTCAAAAGATAAGCTTTCTTTATTTTCTGATGAATATATTTCTATGCTATTGATTTGATATGGAATTAGATTTTCTAATATTAATTGTTCTCCTTTTTTTGAAATTAAAGATTCATTATATTCAAATTCTAATGGAGATATGGTATCAGATTGTATACCTATTCCTAATTCTTGATAATAGATACTATTTGCTCCTCTCTCCATACTTACTCTATTTGATTTTGAAGAAATAGTTAGTATCTTAGGACTTATTTTTTCTTCATCAATTGTATTAAGAACATTTATTTTAAATATGTCTAATTTTGTTCCATCTATATATTTTGTTTCTAGTTCATCAGTTATTTTATGATATTTTACTAGTTTATATGTTAGTGATTTATATTCTACGCTTCCACCATCATAATATTTTTTTCTTAATGGAAATAATAAAATTATTAATACAATTATAATAACTATAATATATTTTTTTTTATTTTTCATATTTTCTCCTTTATCAGTTAAAAGTATTAAGTTTAATATTTTCTTCTAATCCTTCTTTTTTCGATATTTCTTTTATTGTTTTCTCTGATAGTATATATTTATTATATCCTAGTTTTTTTAGATTGGTATAAGAATCTATTACTTTTTTAGGTATTTCATTTTCTTGTTGCCAGCCAAATTGAGGATAAATTACAATTCTTTGAATATCTCCGACAAGTACAGATATTACGTTTTCTGTTTTTTCTTTATTTTTATCAAGAAAATTTATAAAATCTTCAAATGTCATATCTGGTGATGTTATAGTGATTTCTTTATCTTTTAAAATTGCTTTAGCTGAGGAAAAAGTTCGACGTTCATTAAGCTTTTTATGTACTATAAGAATTTTTTTTGCTTTAATATTATTTTTCTTCAATATTTGTTCAGCGAATCTAAAATTATCGCCAGTATTTGTAGATTTTGTTTCTAAAATAATATCATTTTCTAATACACCATTTTTTAGTGCTATGTCTTTATATATCTCTGCTTCAGTTTTAGCAAATTCATCTTTAGTAATTTTACCAAAACCTCCAGCAAATAATATTTTAGGAGCATAACCATTTTTATATAACTCAGCGCATTTTATTGGTATATCAAGATTAGCGCAACCACAACCAATAATAATATCACATTTATTGATATGCTGATTAAGAACCATATAGTCCCATAGTATTTTTAGGTCATTTACTATTTCTTTTTTATTATTTTCATATACCTCTATCATATTTAATCACCTTATAAATATTTCATACTAATTATACCATATAAATATATATAAGATTTTTTAATGTAATATAAAACAAGCAATTATTTTAACTTTTTGAATATAATAGATTATATATACTTTTTATTTTTTTGTTGATATTCAAGTTTTAAAAACTATGTAAATGATAAAGTTTTTTGAAAAGTTAATTAAAAATGCTTGCAATTTTTTAAAAAGCTGATATAATTAATATTGCCTACTGATTTTGCGGGTGTAGTTTAATGGTAGAGCTTCAGCCTTCCAAGCTGATAACGTGGGTTCGATTCCCATCACCCGCTCCATTTGAAATTAACTTACGAATTTTACTATTCGTAAGTTTTTATTTTATAAAAAAAGTTCTCAGGAAAAGAGAACTTTTTTATTACCAATTATTATATTCAGTTTCTTTATTAATATTATTTTTATGTTCATTAATAATCAAGCTGGTTGTAGTGAGTAGCATTCCTGCTATTGAAGTAGCATTTATTAAAGAATTAACCACTACTAAATATGGGTCGACTACTTTTGATTGTTCAACATCTTCCCATTTTTCATCCAATATGTTGTATATGATTTTGAATTTATTATTTTCAACTTCCTTTCGAATATTAGCATAATCTAAGCCAGCATTTTTTAAAACTTGTTCAAAAGGTTTTCTTAATGTGTTTATCCAAATTTGCGTAGCTGGAGATTCTTCATGTAATTCGTTAGCTGTTTGTAATAGGCTTATTCCAGAGCCTGGCAAGATTCCTTCATTTGATACTGATAAAGCGCATATTGAATCTTCTAAATGCATTCTTTTTTCTTGCCATTCTGTTTTTGTTGGTGCTCCTAGTTTTATTTCAGCTGTTCCTTTGTCAAACATTGCTATTCTTTTTTGGTAAAAATTTATTTCTAGTTCACTTTTATTTTGTTTATTTTCTTTTTTTAATTTTTTTAAATAATTTTTATTTTTTAAAGTTGGATTAAAATTAATTCTTATACTTTCTTTATTTATTTCAATACTATCTGCTACTCCTATGTCATTATTTTTTATGTATTCTTCATTTTCAATTATATTTGCATTAGTAATACAAGATATATCTTTCATTGTTTCATAAATGTGCATTCCATAATCTTCTATTTTTAATAGAATAATAGGTATATTTTCAGTTAATGTTAATGATACAATCTCTTCAACTATATTATCTAAATAATTATTAGCAATAATTAATAAAGGTCTTTTTGTACTTAGAATATCATTTAAAATAGTACTTATATATTCTAAATCTGTTAAAGTAGTATTTAAAAGTAATATATAAGCATCTTTATATTTAATTTGGTTTGATTCAACTAAGAAGTAAGGTGATGCAAGAGTTGTTTCACAGCTATATCCTTTTAAATAAGAAACAGATGTTTTATTGTCTAACACTTCTTTTATTACTATTCCTTCTTTTTGCTTTACTTTTTTTATGACTTGGTATGCTATTTCTCCTAGTTTTTCATCACCGGCTGATATACATGCTATCTTTTTTAAGTCACTATCACTAGCTTTTCTTTTTAATCTGTTTAAAAGTTCTAAAATATGCTCTAGGACTTTGTCTAATTCTTTTTTTAATATAATGGGACTTTCTCCATTTTTTACAAATTCTATACTTTGTTCATATAAACTTTCTAATAGAACAAGTGTGGTTGTAGTCCCGTCTCCTACTTCATCGTTTGTTTTTATTGAAGCTTCTTTTACTATTTCCATAATTGTTCCAATAGTTTCATCTTCGCTTTCTATATTTTGAGCGATTGTTACTCCATCATTAGTTATAAAAGGAGAATAATTGGAATGATCAATCAGTACGTTATTTCCTTTAGGTCCTAATGTTTGTTTAACGGTATCACATAATAAATGGATACTTTCTTTCATTTTTTCCTGTAATTCTTTACCACTTATAATTTTTTTCATATTTCCTCCTGTACTTCTATAATATATTTCCAATATTTTTTAGGCATGAAGTTTCTTCGACATCTTTCATTTTTTCTTTCTTTGATTCCTATAGTTTTATAAAAAGTTTTCCATAGCTCTTCAATATCTTTTTCATGTTTACTTTCTTTCTCTATAGTTAATTTGAATTCTTCTTCTCTAACAATTATAAATTCTTTTTTGTCATATATACTTAGTATTTTTCTTTTATTATCTTTTATAATCCAAAATTCATTTTTTAGTCTTTTAGTAAAATGGCATGAGATTAAGAAAAGAATATCATTTGTTGGTTCCATTTCAGCATATAGAATATTTTTTTCTAATTCTTTAAATCTTAAGAAACCTTTCATTTTATGAGTTTCATGTATAACATAATTTGATATTCTCCAGACCTCACTTACACATTTTAAGTTACGATAATATAAAATTTTTTGGCGATACTTTATACTGTTACGAAAAAAATAATAAATAATTAATTCTTTATTTTCTTCTTCAGATAAGAATACATAGTACATTCTATGTACTGGAAATAATCCAAAAGACTTAATAGTTTTTTCTAAAATAGTTTCATCTTGGTTAATGGATAAATTTATTATATTTTCAAATAGTGTTGGTGTATAATCTTCTGATTTGATATTTTCTGGTTTTATATTATTTTTTAAAAGAAATATTATAGTATTTAAAAGAGAAATAAAATTTCCTTCATAAATATAGACATTTTTCATTAAAATAGCCTCAATTGTTCTGTATTTGATGGAAGAAGTCTGTTTTCTTCTAAAACAACGTTTTTCTCAATAAAGTTTTTATTAAAATATTCTTTATTAGTTATATATTTGCCATTACATAGTATAAAGTATTTGGCTCTTTTTAAAACTACTCCCATTCTTTTTAGATCTTCTAAATGAATTGTAAATTTCTTACGTGAATTTATTATTCTTTTGGCACTCTTAACTCCAATACCTGGTATTTTTAATAAATCATAATAAGAACATGTATTTATTTCTTTAATTGTATTTGGTAAATTAACTTCTTCTAAAAATGGCATGTTAGAAAATGTGTTACCTCTTAAGCTTAGAACTGGTTTGCCATTATGTTTTTCTGGTATTTCGACAGTTTTAAAATTGGTAAGACCAAAAGTATAGAATCTTACAGCGTATCCATCTGATACTTTTTCATACATAATTCTTGGTTTTGAAAAAACTATTAGAGGAGTTATTATGCCAAGAATTAAAATTGTAGTTCTAAGACCTTTTTGTTTATCTTCTATTAAAGAATTTTTTATATTCATAATAACATTTGATATTTTTTCTTGTGGTCGAGATTTTATTTCTTTTTTTAAATAAGTCATAAAGTCATATTTCTGTGTTTTAAATATGAATATAATAATTATAATTAATCCAATTATATATGTATAAATTGGAAAATGAAAAAAGATTAAGCAAATATATACAGAAATTAAAATTGCTAAAAGACTTGAAAATATAATTTTCTTTTTTGCTATAACTTGAGGAATTAAAGATTTATCTTTTTCAAATCCGGCATTAATTAGTTCTTTTTCAATAAATTTCTCTAATAGTACTTCTGGAGAATTACTATATATAGGGTCAAAATCTGTTGGTTTAACTAGCTTAGTAGTATCTTTTAATAGTTGTGACTCTAGTTTTGCTCCACAGTTGGTACAAAAATTATTTTTTGAATCTTGAACACTATTACAATTCTTGCATATAACTTCTGGAAGATTATTATAATTAGTTAGCAAACTCGACAAGTTAGGTATAGAAGTAGATTCTGTATTTTTTTTCGTAAATATTAGTATCATAAACGAAATAAGTGTTCCATAAACTAATAAATTAAAATCAAGTGATAAAAAATTTTTAGGAATTGTAAGACTTAAAAATAAAGATAATATTATTTTTGTTATTAGAATATTATTACTTATTTCACTAGAATTTTCTTTAACAAATCTAAAACAATAAGGTTTTATAATAAAAATATTTTGAAATAAAGTTATAAATAAGTCTGTTACAAATATGGCAATTACTTCCATATTTGTAAAAATAGCTATTGGAGTATAAATTATTATACATATAATTAATATTATTAATAAAACATTTTTTTCTTTTCTTTCATATAAACACCCACTACTATATTTTTTTATTCTTTAGATAATTATAACATAGTTAAATATAAAAAGATTTAGAATTTGTTTTCTAAATCTTTTTATATTTAAAGACTATTAATGTATTTTTTTACTTCTTCGGCATCATCTAAATGTACTTTTTCATGTCCTAATATTTGATAATCTTCATGACCTTTACCTAAAATTAAAACTACATCATTTTTATTTATCATATCTAAAGCTTTTACAATAGCTTTTCTCCTATCTAGTTCTACTTCATAATTATTGGTATCTACTCCAGCTAATATATCTTTCATAATAAGTTCTGGATCTTCAGTACGAGGATTATCACTTGTAAATATTACGTAATCAGAGTTTTCAGCTGCAATACGTCCCATTATAGGTCTTTTTTTAGGGTCTCTATCTCCACCACATCCTACAATAGTTATTATTTTTCCTTTTTTATTTTCTGAGAAAGCTTTAATTATTTTTTCAACAGCATCTGGAGTATGAGCATAATCTACTACTGCTTCGCCTTCTTTTACTTTTATTTGTTCACATCTTCCTTTTGGAGGATAAATATCTGGTGTTACTTTAATAATATCTTCAATACTATATCCAAGATTATTAATTAAAGATAGAGATGTTAAATAATTATATACATTAAATGTACTTCTTAAGTTAGTTTCTACTTCATATTCATTTCCATTAGCAATAAATTTAATATAAGTTCCATGTTCTGTATCATAATAATTCATCACTTTATAGTCTTCACCATTTAAACCATATGTCTTAGTATTGGCATAAGAATTAATCCATGAATCTGCACAAGGATCATCAGCATTTACTAGCATAGTTCCTTCTAATTGTTTTAAAATTAGTTTTTTTGCCTCTAGATAATTTTCCATAGTTTTATGATAATCTAAGTGATCTTGAGTAAGATTTGTAAAAGCTGCTACTTTATAATTTAAGCCCTTTACACGATTTTGATGAAGAGCATGTGAACTTACTTCCATCATAACATTCTTACATCCATGTTCTTTAGCTGTTAGAATTAAATCATATAAATCTAATATGTTAGGTGTTGTATTTGGTATTTCGATAAAATCTTCATCTGGTAGATAGAAACCTATTGTACCAATATAAGCTGTTTTAGTACCTAATTTATTTAATATTTGGTAAGTTAAATATGCAGTTGTTGTTTTACCATTGGTACCTGTTACAGCTATTAAATTTAGCTCATTAACTTCTTTAGAATAGTTTTCACTAATGTAATCTGTTAACCATTTGTTGGTATCATCCACAATTATTTTTTCTACTGAACATTCGACTTCATGATCTACTACAATTTTATTTGCGCCATTTTCAATAGCTTTATCAATATAGTCATGTCCGTCTACTGTTGTTCCTTTTATAGCAACAAAAGTATCTCCAGGAATTACTTTTCTTGAATCTATTTTTATATTAATCATAATATCACCTCAAAATTTCATTTCTTAATATATAATATTAATTTTATTATAATAGTACAATAAATATTAATCCACAAAATAAAACACTATTTTACATATAAATCCACATTATTAAGGATAATATTTATTAAGGATAATATGTTATATATTTTATTTATTATTGTTTAAAAAATACTTGCATTTTTTTCTTTGTTATATTATTCTGTTATAAAGGGTGTGGAGAAGTTGCTAAAAAAGATAGATAGAAAAAAATTAACTATGTCTTTAACTGATAGTGTTACTATTACTAAAGGGCTAATTTTTCCTATTTTATCTTTTGTTTCTTTTATATTTGTTAATTAGAAGGTTATCCATTAATTGGGTTACCTTCTTTTATTATGTTTAAAAGACAAGTAATATCTACATTCAAAGAAGGAGGATTTATGAAAAAGAAAAAAATGACATTAGATGTCAACGAAAAGCCATCCTTAGGCAAATGGGTGATTTTGGCTATTCAACACGTTTTTGCAATGTTTGGAGCAACTATTTTAGTTCCAATATTAGTTAATGCAGCAGCTGGTGAAACTGTGTTAACTATTCCTGTTGCTCTTGTTACATCAGGAATTGGTACATTAATTTATATTTTGTGTACAAAAGGTAAATCACCAGTATACTTGGGAAGTTCATTCGCTTTTATTGCACCAATAGCTGCTGCTTATGCTAAAGGTGGCATTGCTGGGGCAATGACTGGTGTTATGGTAGTAGGTTTAATTTATGTTATAGTAGCACTTATTATTAAACTTATTGGTAAAGATTGGTTAGATAAAATATTACCACCAGTTATTATTGGACCAATGATTATGATTATTGGTTTAGGATTAGCTCCTAGTGCTATATCTCAAATGGGATTGGCTTCTGGAAGTGTATTAGAATGGAAAGTTGTTTTAGTTGCATTTGTAGCATTTATTGTTACTGCAGTAGTTATGACAATGGCAAAAGGATTCTTGAAAGTTATACCTTTCTTAATAGGTATTATTGCTGGATATATCATGGCTTGCATTTTAGGAATGGTAGACTTTAAAGCTGTTATGGATGCTAGTTTCTTTAGCGTACCTGAATTTGCTGTGCCTTTCTTAACTTATAAGCCTACATTTGTGGCTGTGTTAACTATTGCTCCTATTGCGTTAGTTACAATTTGTGAACATATTGGTGATCATACTTCATTGAGTAATATTATAGAAAAAGATTTATTAAAAGACCCAGGACTTGATAGAACATTAATGGGTGATGGTATTGCAACTTTTGTTGCTGGTTTGCTTGGTGGTCCTGCTAATACAACTTATGGAGAAAATACTTCTGTTGTTGGATTGACTAAAGTAGCTTCAGTATGGGTTATTGGTTTAGCTGCTATATTTGCAATAATAATTGGTTTCTTAGGTAAGTTTACAGCTTTAGTTTCAACAATACCTAATGCTGTACTTGGTGGAGTTTCATTATTACTATATGGATTTATTGCTGTTAACGGTTTAAAAGTTCTAATTAAAAATCAAGTTAACTTCGAAAAAGCTAAAAATGTAATTGTTGCTTCAAGTATGTTGGTTTTAGGATTAGGTGGAGCTGCTATATCAATTACAAGTGGTGATTTAAGCGTTTCATTTAGTGGTATGAGTTTAGCTGCTATAGTAGGTATTATCTTAAACTTAGTTATTCCAGAAGAACACGATGAAGATGAAGAAACTGAAGTAGTAAAAAAAGCTAAGAAAGAAGAAAAATCTGTATCTCTAAGTGAAAAAATTGAAGAATTAAAGAATAGTATAAAAGAAGAACTTACTGTTCAATTAAGAGAAGATATTATTGAATCTATTAGAGAAGAAATAAACAAAGATAATAAAGAAACAAAAAAGAAAAGTAAGAAATAATTAATAATTAAAAGGAGTCTTAATAAATGAATGCAGTAGAATTGAATCATCCTTTAATTGAACACAAGTTATCAATATTAAGGGATAAAAATACTGGAACAAAAGAGTTCCGTGAGTTAATTGAAGAAATAGGAATGTTTTTATGTTACGAAGCTATGAAAGATGTAAAGTTAGATAAAGTAGAAATAGAAACACCTATTACAAAAATGAAAACTGGAAGGTTAAATGAAGATAAATATGCTTTTGTACCTATTTTAAGAGCTGGTATGGGGATGCTTGATGGTGTTATTAGTGTTATTCCTAATGCAAAGATAGGACATATAGGTATGTATCGTGATGAAGAAACTTTTGAACCAGTTAATTACTTCTTTAAAGTACCTAAGGATATAGAAAAAAGAGAAGTTATTATACTTGATCCAATGCTTGCTACTGGTGGCTCAGCATTAGATGCGATTGAATTGTTAAAAAGCAAGGGAGTTAAAAAGATGAAATTTTTATGTATAATTGCTGCTCCTGAAGGTATTAAAAAAGTCGAAAGTAAATATCCTGATGTACAAATATATTGTGCACATATTGATAAAAAGTTAAATGAAAATAAATATATTATACCTGGTCTTGGAGATGCAGGAGATAGAATATTTGGAACAAAATAAAATCGGTTTTAAACCGATTTTTTTATAACTTTTTTATTTCCTCTTCTGATACGTCTTGATCAATATGTTGCGATAGGAATTCTTCATATGATTTTCTTATTTTATAATTATTAAAAACAATAAGTTTTATATGATTTTTTTCGGCATATTCTCTTGCTTGATTTATTGTTTCTTGATCTTTTTCTTCATTATAACCATTAATAATTGCAAAAACATATGCTGCATTAGTTTTTATATCACCATTTTTTCGTAGCATTACTACTTCAGTTTTACCAGATTTTTTTAGTTCTTCAAGTGATGATGAAAGACTATCAAATTGGTCGATTGGTTCTATTTCTAGGTTATTAACTCCCATATTTGTAGTTTGATAATATTTAGAAGAGATAATAATATTTTCTGGACTTATACTTGTTCTATCGAAGCCAACTCCTATACAATTTCCTTGTCTCATTATCTGCTCTATACTAAAAACACTGGTAGATAATTGATTTGATGTATTACTTCTATACCATCTAAAACCAGTAGAGTCTGAATATATTGAGTCACTATCTAATGATTCACTTGTTACTACTGGATTTAATAAAACATTAACTGCATATTCAATTTTTTCTTGATATTCTTTTTTCTCTTCTTCAGTTAGTTCTTCTTCTCCTGTTACCTTAATGCCTCTGCGACTTATAATTTCTTTTTTAAGGCTTTGTTCATATGAATTTAGTTTTATATCTGCTTTTCTAAGAAAAGCATGAATCATAACAGTTTCTATTTCTCTAAAATCAGTTATTTCTGTTGATGCTTGAGGGGAATATAATGAATCAACTATTTCTTGACGATAATTTTTTTCATAATATTCAAAGCACTCATCAATTAATTTTGCTTGTTTTTCTCTATCAGGTTCTTGACGTATTAACTTTATTTTACCTAATACTAATTCTTTAGATTTTGCATTTAAAGATGAAATTCTTTTTTCTAATAAATCTAACTGTTCTAAACGATAATGTTGTTCACTAGTTATATTCTTTTCGTTATTAAAAATTGCCATACGTTCTTGAATAGATGGTATTTCCTTACCAGCTAGAATCATTTCACTATATTTGTCATAATAGCCATATTCTAATTCAAAACTAAATAAATCACTATTATTTAGTAATATATCTTTATCGTAAACGGATAATAGCATTGTAATAAATGATGATAAATGTTTTTTGCTAAAGTTTGAATAATTATCTTCTTTTTCAAATAATAAATCAAATAATGATTTAAATTCTTCTTCTGTAAAATTATGATTGATATTAAATATTGGGTTTCCATTAATTTCTTCTACAGGTAAAAGCTGATGTTTTAATGTATTATGTTGATTTATATATGACGTTAAAGTTTGATCATTTTTGTAAATAGCTCGTCTTAATGTTTTTGGTTCATAATCATGACTAAGAAAGGCTTTTCCCTCATTTGCTGGAGTTAAATTAAGACTTGCATCATATATACCATATGCTTCTCCAGTTAAAAGGCTTTCAAATATTGAACCATATTTATTTATAAGTCTTTGATAGTTTTCTTTTATTAACTGGTGGAAATTTGCTTTTGATTTAGCTTTATTTAATAGTTCTAGAGCTACTGTTTGATTTTGGTTTACTAAAAGTGCTATAAAATCTTTTGTTATTCCTTTATTTTTGTTTCTTAAATATAAAAGTTCTATTGTTATTTTTTGTTTTTGAGAAGAAATTATTTCATCAACTGATTTCTTTTTCATATTACCACCTATTTTAATAATAGCATAATGGGAGAAAAGAAAAAAGAAGCTCTATGCTTCTTCTGTAAAGAATTGTTCATACCATACAATAAATGTATAAATTGTCCATACTTTTTTATAGCAGTCTTTTTTACCATTTTTATGAGCTTCTAGAAGTTTCATAATTCGTTTTATATCAAAGAATTTTTCTGCTATTGGTGAAGAGAATTTTTCTTTTATTTCGTTATATAAATCATCTTCTTTAATCCATTCTCTTAGTGGAACTGGAAAGCCTAATTTCTTCTTTTTATATGATTCATTAGGTATTACTTTTTTTGCAGCCATTCTAAGAGCAGGTTTTGTTGTCTCTTTATTTATTTTAGCGCTTGTAGGTAGTCTTCTTGCAACTTCGTAAACTTCTTTATCTAAAAATGGAGTTCTGGCTTCTAAACCAAACATCATTGTGTTTCGGTCAACAGCATGTAGAAAGTCTCTTACCAACCAGAAGTAAAAATCTATTGCTTGCCTTTTTACTGTATTAGAGTTATTTTTATAATCTTCATAAAATGGAGCAACTATATCTTTCGTATGTATTTGATTTTTACATTTAACTATTTTCATTGCTTCTTCATCTCTGAACACTCTGCCTAAACCAATATTATAGTCTTCTAATTTACGACCTCGTCTATAAACAAAGTTAAATCCTCTTACTTCTGGAAATAGTCCTGCAACAGCAGATGCTGCTCTTCTTATTGGATATGGTATTTTCATATACCAAGATTGGTCTATTTCTTCTTTATAGGTATTGTAACCACCAAATAATTCGTCTGCTCCTTCTCCTGACATTACAACTTTAACATCACCAGATGCTATTTGAGCAACAAAGTATAATGCTATAGCAGATGGATCTGCTAATGGTTCGTCCATATGATACATAATATCTGGGAATGCAGCCATATATTCTTCTTTGGTAATCTTTTTAGATTTATTAGTAATACCTAGTTTATCTGCTAAATCTTTAGCGTATGATATTTCATCATATTTTGGATTATCATATCCAACGGTATAGGTTTTATCAGGACGACCTACTGATACTAAGTATGAAGAGTCGATACCACTTGATAGGAATGAACCTACTTCTACATCAGCTATTTCATGATGTTTTACTGAGTCTATCATAGCTTTATTGATGTCTTCTGCTATTTCACCAATGTTTTTATCAGTTTCTTCAAATTCAAGTTTAAAGAATTGCTCAATTTTCTTATTCCCATTTTTATAAATCATTTGATATCCAGGTTCTAATCTATATACTCCTTTAAAAAAGGTCTCTGTAGTTGGTGTAGAATTAAAACAAAGATATGCTGATAATATTTCATCATTAAATTCTTTCTTATAATCTGGATGGTCTAAAAATGCTTTTATTTCAGATGCAAACATTATTGTTCCATTATTTTCATAATAATATAAAGGTTTAATGCCCCAACCATCTCTAGCCATATATAATTCTTTGTCTTTCATATTCCATATAGCGAAAGCAAACATACCACGAAGTTTTTTAGTTAATTCATGTCCCCATTCTTCATATCCATGAACTAAAACCTCGGTATCAGATGATGTAACAAATTTATGCTTTTTCTTTTTTAGTTCTTCTCTTAACTCAACATAATTATATATTTCACCATTAAATACAATTGCTATATTTTTATTTTCGTTATATATTGGTTGGTCTCCTGTAGATAAATCGATTATAGATAATCTTCTATGACCTAGAGCGGCTTTGTTATCAAGAAAAAATCCTTCTGCATCTGGTCCACGATGCTCAATACGATCAGTCATTGATTTTAATATTTTTTTTGTTGGTTTTTTATTATTACTTACATAACCTGCGATTCCACACATAATATCACCTTAACTTCCTAATATATAAGTGTAATAATCATTATCGATAATTAATTTACTTATTGTAAAACTATTAGCTACTCTATTATTTATTCTTCTTATGTATTCTTCTTCTGTTTCTCCGACTAGTTCTTTTCCTTCTTTAGGAGTAAATTTTCTAGTACTAGAATTATATGAACCATAGTCAGTTACCCAACTACGATTTGAGAAAATAGCTAGGCCTTCATAATCGCTAAGTATATCTTTACCAATAATTAATCTTGAATCATATTCTATGCCGAAAAGATTTAGTAATGTTGGTAGAACGTCTATTTGACTTCCTACTTTATCTACTACTACTTTTTCTTTCATAGAACTATTCCATAAAATGAAATTACTTCGATTCACTTCTATTGTACCATCTTTTGTGTAAGTTGCGGCTTCATTCATTTCCTCAGTTGACAGTGTATATGGATAGTGATCTCCAACTAGGGCAATAACGGTATCGTCAAGCTCCCCAGATTCTTCAAGTTTATTTATTAATGTTTCTAACATTTTATCTAGTTCAACCTGAGCTGCTAAATAATATTTAACAGTATTTGAATATGGTAAATCATTTACCGTATCATAATGTAATTTAGCTATATTATCTCCACTATTATATGGAGAATGTCCACTTACTGAAACGTAATATGTAACAAAATTACCTTCTTTACCTAGATAATCTGGAGTAGTTACATTAATCATTTCTGAATCTAAAGGTAGCCATTGACAATTCATTCTTTGTTCAAGACCATTACCACATCCAATATAGTTATTAAATCCTAAAGTTTTCATTGTTTCTTGACGTTTATAATAAGTATAAGTCCAATTATGATAACTTTGAGTTCTATAGCCAAGCGAGTTAAATTTATTACCTAACGCATAACTAATCGTTGGTTTTTCGCTTTTCCACAATTTTAATATTTCTTGCGTAGGTATAAGTCCTGTTGTAGCTTGAAATTCGCCACCTGTTGTACTTAAAAATACTGGAGAATAGAAACTATCAAAGACAAATCCATTATTTGTTAGTTTATATAGTGTTGGAGTTCTGATTTCATCAACTGCTATTTCATTAAATCCTTCTGCTAAAATAAATATTAAATTTTTACCTTCAAACATACCTGTATACTCTGTTTTATTTGTTGGAGTTTGATTACTTACATAAGTATTTAAGGAAGTTATATTTTTATTCGATGACGATTTTTCATCAAAATTTATATTTATAATATTGTCCCCATATTCTACTACTTCTGAGTCATTATTTTCTGATGTTTCATTGTTTGGCTGTTTAATCTCACTAATAAGATCTGACTCATAACCAACAAATTGTCTTTTGATATCTATTTTTGTATATGTTAGCATGCCAAATTTATCAATAATAGATATTTGATCATCTATTTGAAAATATAGCTTGCTAGCAGAATAATCTTCTTTGTGATTAGGTATTAAAGTTAAAAATGTTGATAAATACATAATTATAAACATAATAAGTAATGCACCAATAGTTGGTTTATGATATCTTGTAGTATCTATTTTTCTATTTAATATAATTAATGATATAAATGGAATTAAGATAAGTAAAAAGATAGGAAGATGTGATATAATTGCATCTTTTATAATACTGGTAAAATCTAGTGCTTGATCTGCTAGACCGATAGTCGAAAATGAAAAAGGTAAAGAGAATAAATTATAAAATATATACTGAACTTCAAAATATACAGTAATAATTCCCATTATAATAAATAGTATTATTTTATTGATTTTTTCACTAAATGATTTTGTTAATATTGTTAATAAAAGAATAATTGGTAAAGTAAAAATTATCATATATAATAAACCGATGTTAAGTAAGTGTTTTGCAATTACTATTTTAGATAATATTTCTAAAAAAAGAATAGAAATAAATAAGTATATAAATGGATGAATTTTTATTTTTTTCATGATTACACTTCTTTCTTAAACTTACGCTAGTTATTATACCACAAAATGGTATTTTTATTATTTTTATGTAAATAAAAAAGATATTTTTAATATCTTTTTAAATGTTTTTTATTAAACTTAATTGGACTTTTTGTTTTTCTAAATCAATAGAGTCAACATAACAAGTTATGATGTCACCAACATGAACGATATCATTAGGATTCTTAACAAATGATTTACTCATTTTAGAAATATGAATTAGACCATCATCATGTAAGCCGATATCAACAAATGCACCAAATGAAGCTACATTACGTACAGTACCTTGTAATTCCATACCTGTTTTTAAATCTTCGATATGTAAAACATCACTTTTTAGGACTGGTGCTTCTAATTCGTCACGTGGATCTAGGCCGGGATTTAAAAGTTCTTTTATTATATCTTGTAATGTATAAATATCTGTATTTAATTCAGCTGCTAGTTTGTTAACATCTTGTTTATTTAGTGTATCTTTAAAATTATCTGTATTGATATCTTTGATATCTAATCCCAATTTATCTAGTAGTTTGTTGGTTACTTCATAACTTTCTGGGTGGATACCTGTTTTATCTAATGGGTTTATACCATCTGGTATTCTTAAGAAACCAATTGATTGTTCATATACTTTTTCTGTCATTCCCTTTATTTTCTTAATCTCTTCACGAGATGTAATTTTCTTAGTTTCTTTATATTTATATATATTTTCAATTACTGATTTTGTTAAACCTGATACATATTTTAAGATACTTTTTGATGCAGTATTAATATTTACACCAACGGCATTAACTACTTTAGAAGTTGTAAAGTCTAGAGCTTCTGTTAGTTGACGCTGATTAACATCGTGTTGATATTCTCCTACGCCAATAGATTTAGGGTCGATTTTAACTAATTCTGATAATGGGTCTTGTAGTCTTCGACCGATAGATACAGCACTACGTTTTTCAACAGCCAAGTCTGGGAATTCTTCAATAGCTAATTTTGATGCACTATAAATAGATGCTCCCGCTTCTGATGTAATAATATATTTACAATTTAAGTTAAACTCTTTAATCATTTCAGCGCAAAATTTTTCTGACTCACGAGATGCTGTTCCATTACCAATAGAGATAATATCTACTTTATATTTTTCAATTAAATTTTTTACTATTATTTTACTTTGAGCGATGTATTTATCTTGATTAGATCCATTTAAAAATGGTTTTATTACTGTAGAATCTAAGTATGTACCATTTTGATCTACTACTGCTAGTTTACAACCATTAACATAACCTGGATCAAAGCCTAGTACTGTCATTCCTTTAATAGGTCTTGTTAATAGTAAATGTTCTAGATTAACTCCAAATGTTTCAATAGCCAATGTCTCTGACTTTTCAGTTAGTTCACTGCGTATTTCTCTTTCAATACTAGGTAGGATTAACCTTTTTAATGAATCTTTGATACTAGATTTTACTAGTTCTGTAACGAAAGAGTCTTTATTTTTTATTAATTTAGACTCTAAATAGGCTTGTATTTCATCGTTATTCATATCAATGGATACTGATAAGATTTTTTCACTTTCACCTCTATTTAGAGCTAAAACACGATAATGCTTTATATACTTAACTCGATCTTGAAAATCATAATACATTTCATACAACTTAGTTGGATCTTCGGCGTTTTTCTTTAATTTAGATAATATCATACCATTATTATAAACATTAAAACGAATCCATTTACGATAGGCTGCATTATCGCTTATCCATTCAGCTATGATATATCCTGCTCCTTCAATAGCAGCATCTGTATCTTTAACATTTTCATTAATAAATTTTTTAGCCATATCTTCTAATGAACCAGTTGATGGGAAAGCCATAATCATTTTTGCTAATGGCTCTAGACCATTTTTAATAGCTTCGCTAGCTTTAGTTTTCTTTTTTTCTTTATAAGGACGATATATGTCTTCCACTTCTGTTAATTTTGTACATTTCATTACACTATCTTTTATTTCTGGTGTAAGAAGTCCTTTTTCATCTATAAGTCTTATTACATCTTCTTTTCTTGTAAGTAAATTTTCTTGATATTTATATTGTTCTTCAATTGCTCTTATTTGATCTTCATTTAAGTTACCTGTTTTTTCTTTACGATAACGAGCAATGAAAGGGATTGTTGCTCCTTCGGCTAACATTGCTAATACTTCTTTTATTTGTGTTTCTTTTAAACCTAGTGATGACACTAGATATTTTATTACTTCTTCCATTTTTATCACCAGTTTTTATTATACCTAATTAAAAGTGATAAAGCAAAAGAAAAAAGGAAGTTTTAACTTTCCTTTTCTAATTTATTCTTTTTAGTATTATTTTTATTTTGATTTTTTTTCTCTTTAGTAGGTTCTTCTTTTTTACTATTTTTTTCTTGCTCTTCTAGATTCCTGTCTTTTTTATCATCTGTTATTGTTTCCTTTGTTATTGAAGGTTTAGCTTTTTGTTCTTCACTTTTTTCTTGAACTTTTTGTTCTTCTTTTGCTTTCTTTTTTTCTTTCTTAGGCGGTTGTTCCATTACTGGTGCACTATTAGCAGATTCTTCGATTACTTTTGTAATTTGCATTACACCAGTTTTTTCTAATTCTTCGTGATAATTCATTGCCATGCCTATAACAAATGTATAGGATAATAAATACACCCATAACATTAAGATTACAATATTAGCTAAACTGCCATAGAAAAGTGAATAATTAGCATAATATGTTATATAGTAAGAATATGCTCCTGTTACTAATATCCATGTAATAGTAGTAAATATTGCTCCACTATTAACATGACGACTTGGTATTTTTCTGTCTGGTGCTAAAGCATATATTGTTTTAATAAAGAAGAATATAATTAACCAAGCTAGTGGACCATTAAGTAAGTTAAAACATTTAGCTATTATTGATGTTGTCTCTGAGTCTAAATTAAAGTAGTGTAATAAATTAATTATGTTTGTACTTAATAATGGGAATACAATGATGAATAAGAAAAGTACTACTATTACTAGTTCCATTATTATTGCTTTTAGTCTTCTTTTAAAGAAACCTGAGTCTTTTATTCCATATATTGTATTTGAAGCTACTATGATTGAAGACATTCCGTTACTAGCAATAAAATATCCAATTCCTAGTGTTATAAAGAAGGTAGGAGTTATTTTAGTGGCTGTAAGGATTGGTGTTACTAATTCTGCAACTTCAGCACTTAAAACATTAGTTATAAGTGTTTGAACTAAGTTGTTAGAAATATTTAAATATGAACACGCATAACCAATAAGTGTAATTGTTGGAACTAAAGAAAGAAAAAGGAAGAACGCAATTTGACCTGGTAGTATAAGCATTTCTGGTCGCCAGAAAGCATCCCAGAACCTTTGAAAGAAGTTTTTTCTGCCTCTATTCTTCATTTTATACCACTTCCTATGCCTCTTCTAATTCTTCTTTTTTATTTCGCATATCTTCAACTGATTCGTTTATTGCATCTTCAATAGTTTTCATTTCGTTTGTTATCATACTATATCCAATAGCTGCACCATGTTCGTAAGGTAAATTTTTAAACTCTTTATATAGTTTTCTAATGTAACTTACTACTTGTTTTTCTTGATATCCTACAAGATATATTAAGTATTCATTTCCATCAGTTCTCATTATGTCTGTATTATCTAATTGAGTTTTTATTAGAACATTTGCAGCTGCTTTAATTTGAGCGTCTCCTTGTTCATATCCCATAGTATCATTTATATTACGTACTTGATTTAAATCTATAATAATTGTTGCTTGAGGATAAATTGTATTTTTATTCCAATTTGAGATATTTTCATTTAAATAATTTCTATTTTTTAATGATGTCAATTGATCAATATATTTTAATTTATCTTCTTTTTTAATCTTTTTAACAATTTTAATACGCTTTGTAGATCTATAAACCAAGTATATTATTATTATAAATAATATTATTACTAATAGTGAATATTTAGCAACTTTACCAAGAATTGTTCCAGAGCGTACTGTCGCTGTATGGTTATATATTCCTTTAAGTCTTATTTCTGCAGGATCTAATGTTTGAATATATTTACTAAATAATAAATTAAATGCATCATTATTCTTTACATAAAAACTGTATGTATCTGAAAGAGTATTAGTATATCTTATACTATGTTCATTTAAATAAGAATTATTATAATAATTAAATGACTCTTTATCCATTACTATGATATTATCTTTTTTTGCTATTTTCTTTAGGTCTTTCTCTTCTGTATATGTTTTTATATTTATTCCACCAAGTGATGTTAAATATTTTTCTAAAATACTATTTTTTTGAACATATATTGTTTGACCACTTAACGATGATATTGAATTTATTATTAGTGGGTTTTCTTCCCTAGCTATAACAACAAAAGATATATTCATTAATGATGGTATAGCATTGTATTTTGTATCTAAATTATAGTAATTGTAGAATATATCTATTTTTTTATTAGCTATCGCCTCTGTAAATTTAGAGAAATTCTTATATTTTATGGATACAAATTCTGTATTGCTAAATTCACTAAATCTAGTAAGGTATTCGCTTATTATACCACCATATGTTCCACTTATTAGAATTTCGTAAGGGCTATTGTTAACGAAACCATAATTATATGTTTTAGCTTGAATACTATCAATTTCTTTATCAGAAATTGATAAAGCTTCAACAAATGTCTTTAGTTCATTTTTATTTATTGATGTATTCAAGTTTTTCTCGTTCCATTGATAGAAGTATTTTTTGATAATACTACTAAATTTATCGTTTTCTTTAGTTTCATAAACTATATATTTATTTAAATCACTAATATGATAGTCAATGTTGTAATTTGAAGTCAAAATTGATGTAAGATTTTCTTCTAAAGGTATTAGAACAAAGTCTACTTCTGTTCCAGATTCTAAAGCTTCAAAAAGATTAGTTGAAGTTTCATAAGTACTTAAAATCGTATTATTAAGCCCATTTAAGTACTTATTTATTATTTTCTCATCGGAAGATAAAACACCTATTTTTTTATTACTTAGCCCATTTATAGAACTCATATTTATTTTTTCTTTACTTACAGCTACGTAGTGTTCAGTATGAAATATAATATCTTTTTCATTAGTGTCATATACAACTTTAAATGAGCCTTCTCCAACTGATTCTCCTAAGTTATATGTTATTTCATTAACCTCAATATTATATTTTGTTTCTAAGCCTTTAATAAAGTCGAAAAATACTCCACTACCGTTTTTACCAAAAATATCTAAATTATTTGGCACATTAATATTCTGAACTACATTAATATTTTGAGTAATCCATTCTTTTTCCTCAACTGTTAGTTTATTTTCGTCGTTTACAATTCTATAGGTTATAAATCCTAATCCTATTAAAAGTATTAGGATAACAATGATAAATATTATTATTTTTTTATTTGCTTTTTTCATAAGCTTTTTTATTCTGTAACAGGTTCTTCTTTAACAACCTTACGATTGTTATTCCATACTAAGCCAGAACCATTTACATTTTTTGCTCCTGATATATAGAATCCTTCACTTGTAGCATTAGAGTTCTGTTTTAATGTTATATTAAAATCGTAAACTTTTTGTTCTTCTTCACTAAATTCTTCTAGAGATTTTAGTGCTATACTTTCGGCTTCTACTATATCAACATTTTCTGCTATTTGCATTGTTATATATACTATTTTACCAGTAACGTTTATTTCTACTGATTTTACTTTATCATTGTTAGCAATATTGTTTTCAAAATCACTTTGTCTTGATTCTGATATTTGATAGTTTTCAATTCCGTCTAAACGATGACCATATTTATTTTTGCCATTTCCAACGTAAAAACATTGAATTAAAACTGTTGCAATAAGTATCGCACATACGATTACTATTGCCATTAGAATTGTAAAAACACGATGCTCTTTGTAGAATTTTCTTATTTTTTTCATTTTTGCACCCACCTCTTTATAGGTATTTAAATTATACTACATTATATGCTTTTAAGCAATTGTTTAGAGATTTATGAAATCTATTTTATGTATTAAATTTAAGATGTTGACAATAAAAAAACATTGGATAAAATCCAATGTTTTAACTTTAACTTTTCAATTCTAGGCGATATGGATTTTCTCTTGTTCCATCACCAGAAACACAGTCGATTATCTTAACCATAACATTTTTATCAATGTTTATTACAGGTCTAACAGTTCTTAGCTTGTCTCCTGTAACGCCCATACCACAAGTTATAAAGCCGTTAAAAATCATAGTACATCCCATTGCACCTTGTCTGGTATATGCTCCACCATTCATAGCCCAGAATCTTGATCCACATCTTAAGTATGTGTCATGCGTAAAAGGTAATCTTGTTCCACCAGCAAAGTTCATCTCTCCTGTTGTTATTAACCCAACTGGATATGTAAGCTTACCATTTCCTATACTTGTATCATTTACAGTAAATCGATCATTTTGGTGAACAGCTTTTAATGATGGATAGTGAATCGCCACATCTTGATATGAATCGAATCTAATTCTGTAGAAAGCTGCATAATAGGTAACATTTTGACCATAACCTAGTTTTGTATCATAATAATAATCTCTATAGTCTTGCATTTTTACACAATCACTATTAATTTGTTCAAATGCTGCATTTGGATCAGTTGTATGTTTTTGAGGACATAAACTAAAGCCCGGATAATATTCTCTTTCAAGCCCAACGAATTTTCCCAGTTCATCAGTATAAGTGCTTCTATCATTTATGAAAACTGAATCGCCAATATATCCTTGTTGTTGTAAAGACAATAGCCCACTACTTTTATACCAATCATCAACAAACGTTTTTATAGCACTATCATGTAAATTTTCATGTGTTGCTTCATAAGTTGAAGATCCTGGCGTCCCATACATATAACCAACGTAAGCGTTATCCATCTTTTCATCATTAAATGATGATATTCCAATATCCTGAAGTCTACCTGTATTAGTATTAACTACACCTTGTCCATTTGCAAGTGGAAGACCTCCTGTTATTTTATCAACTTCAGATTTTTTTCCTGCATATATCATTCTAATATTGTTATCGCCATTGACTCTTATTATTCGCCAATAGTAACCACCAAATTCAACATAGTTATTCTTAGAGTCTCCTCTATAATAATATGAAAGATTACCTGTCGATGCAGTATAATCGTCCTCAACCCCACAGAAGTGGTCTTCTGTTATATATAATCCTCCTGGATAGTCTGACGTTTTGCCACCTAGTGGTAATTGTAAACTACATGGTTCAACAGCTTTGTCTACTAATACATTATTTACTTTCTGCGTATTATCAAATATTATTTTTTCATTAAAGTCAAACACTCTGTTTATTATTATATTTCCATCTACGTTAGGTACTTGTAAACGATGAGTTGAATCATAAGTAAATTCATTATTTAATTGGATTCCATTCATATTAACTTTGACGTCATTTGGAACATTTCCAGCTATCTTATTATCGTCAGGATGTGATGTGAAAGTTATATCTAAAGTGTCTTTGCGTATTACTTCAACTGGATATCCTCTATTTACTATATCTCTATATTCAACTGTATACATTGGCTGGAAGTCGAAATCTATTCTAAAGTTTGTATTAGTTGATTCTGGATTATAAGCTCCTTCTTTATATTTTAATGTTATATAAAAAATTGTTTTTGAGCCATTAGTACATTTTGAAGTATTTTCACTATCGCATAATTTCGTTTTTACAACATAATCTTCTAATATAATATCTATATTTTCAGGTATATTTGATATTTCATATATTCCCATTAAGACGTTTCCAAAATTTGTTACTTCAACTTTATATTTTACTGTTGAATTTTCATTTGGTAAGTTTACTGATCCATGTATATTATTTACGTTATAGTCTTCATAGTTTGATACTCCATTATTCTCGATATTTTCTATTGCTACTCCAGTAACACGTATATCTTTTATTGCTCTATATGTTACGGATGCACTATCTACAAATAGATTATCTTGGAAAGAGGAGAAACCTATGGTTAAAAAAACAACCACTATTAAAACTAAGAGAATCACTATTTGTTGTTTTATATCTATTTTCACTTCCATCTACTCCATTCAGTATTCTAGTCATCATACTATCATTTCTATTATACTACAATCTAGGGCTTTAAACAAACAGATAATAGTTATTTTCAAACAAAAAAGTGCTAAGAGTCTAGCACTTTTTTTATTTATCTTTTTTAGTCTCTTTTTCTATATCACTAGCTTTTACTTTTAATAGATATAAATCTTTATAATGCTTAATATAGAAATATGCTTTATGATGTTTTACTAGATTATAATACATAATTGGTAACTTTAGGTTATCTCTTACATCTAGTAATTCTTCAAATTTACGAATCTTTATTATATTAGATTTCTTAGTATCTGGATATGTTGGAGTTTCTACTACCAATCTATCGTATTCTGTTAATATTTTTTTAATATATTTATCGTAAGCTGAATTTCTTGGCTTTAGTAGAAGTAATAATCTAATTATGTATATTAGTGCTACTAAAGCAACAATATATGATATTACTGATAAAGCTATTAATAAGTAGCTCTTTACACTTACTTCTGCTTCTTTTATTACATTATTCTTTGAATTTATCTCTTTATAATCCATCTTTATGTTTATTGCTCTTGATGATAATGGAATAGTAATTGATAAATCGTTGCTATCATTTAGAGTAAATTTAGCATTTTCACCATTTATTTTATTGATTTTTAAGAATACTTTTAGATAACTTGTAGTTTCTAGACCATAAGAAGATCTAAAGTTGTTTGCTAAATCATTATAGTAATCATAATCTATTGAAATTTCATCAACTATACTTTGACTTATTGCATTTTTCATTTTTATTTGTTTATCTTCTTGAAGTGTATATTCTTTTTCAAAGTAATTGTTGTTTCCAGATTCATCAGCAATTACTAATTGTGCATAAATACCATAATTAAAGTCTATATCTGTTGCCTCATCAATAGATAATAAATAAGTAAAGTCAACTTTTATTCTATCAATTAAACTAGCAACATAAAGTAAGTTTTTCTCTAAGTATTCAGTCTCATAGTATTCATTTGGTTTTAAATATACTTTATAATCTAGTTTACTTTTTTCTTCGTAGTTTATAGATGCTTCTTCTTCATAATTGAATGCATTTAACCAAGATAACGTTCCAATTAGGATTAGTATCAAAAATGAAACTATAGCTCCAATAAACCTTGTTGAATAGCCAATATATTTTTTTTCTTTTTTTGTTTCAACAATAGGCTTTTGTTCTACTTTTACATATTCAGCATTTTCTAAGTCCAACTCGTTTCTTATTATTTGAGTTTTTCCTAATTGTTCTTCGTTTTCTTTTTCACTTTGAACAAAATTTTCTCTTTCAATTTGGACAATGTTTTCTTTTTGGTTATTTTGATTACTGATTTCATTATTTTGCTTATTATTTTTATTTACATTGTTTTCTTCTTTTTTAATGTTTTTATTCTTATGATTTTCAGCTGATTGATTATTTTCCTTTTTATTACTTTCCTGTTTAAAATTACGTTCTTCGTAATTATTTTTTTGATTTTCTGATTCTTTTTCTTCTGAATCACGTTTATCTAAGTTATCTTCTGCATTTTCTTTGACATCTTTTTTGTAAGTTATGTCTAAAGATTGTCTTAAAAAATCCATTGAAAGTTCAGGCTCTTCATTTAGATTAGTGTTTGAATTATTTATTGTATCTGCATTAACATTATCGTCAGAAACATATTCTGTTTTATCACTCTTCGCCATACTTCTTTCCTCCTATAACTCATTTAGCCATACGGTTGGCCAACCAATATACGAAACTTTATAGTTTATGATTCCAATTATCATGTCTTCTTCAACAGTCCAATTATCTTCTCGACTATTTGCGTCTCCTTTTGTATAAAAATAATAATGATCTTTATACTTTGTAATTTTTATTAAACGATGGACAATTATTACCCCGTCATATCGATACGCTATAACTTGTCCTTCTTGTAGTAAATCGTAGTTTCCTTCAATTTTCTCGATTACTACAACATCGCCTTTTTTTACATTGGGATTCATACTACCACTTGCTACTGCAATTGCATGGTAATGAAAATATCCACTTGTGAAATAAACCATAATTCCAACTAATATTAAAGCAGTTATCAATGGAAGAATATGTCTTTTTTGATGATAGTCTCTTGATACTTCTCTATCTTGTTCCTTTTGATAAAATAAATATATTCTACGCCATAATAAGAATGGTGCAGCAAATTCAATTACTGATACTATATATTTACTTGGATTTGGGACAATTGGAAGAAGATATGGATATAATCTTAAAATAATTAGATATAGTATTGCTGGTTTATATCCATTTTTGATTGAAATATAAGTACATAGAGCATTTGAACTAATTGCAGGAAGTAAGTATAATGCTACAAATAAGAATGTTTCATATTTTGTCTCAAAACGATTATAGTAAATTGCATTTGTAATATCCAAAAAGACAAATAAAATACAAGTTACTATAATCAGCATTTTGTTTCCTTCTGACTTAGTCAAAATCATGTTTCTTAGTATTTCTTTGGTTATAACTATCAATGCTGCTGGAACTATGAAGTTTTTTAAACCATACCAAGTATAGTAGTTACTTGTTCTTGCAAAACTAAAAAATAATCCTGAAAGATAATATAAAATGAAATAAAAAAGTAAATATATAATTATTTCTATCATTATATCTTTCGTATATCTATGTCGGTCTCTTTCAATGCCGAACATTAGTTTTATTATAATTATTGCAACAACTAAAAAGATTACCATATTATATTGATTTAATATACTTGATACAAAACTATTTAGTATAAAAATGAAAAATAGTAGTAATTCAATCAAGTATAGTTTTACATAACTCTTTTTCATTCTATCCTCCTAAATAATCTTGTGAAAATATATTAAGGGAACACAGCAAAGTACTTTGCTGTGCCTTAATATATATGATAATTATTATGCAGCGTTATTGTCTACTGATTCATAAGTCAACATAATGTCTCCGAATTCAACATCAAAGTCACCATCGGCTGGTTGAACACCTTCTGTATCAGCATATTCAATTGTAACTACAATAGCTTCAAATGCACCAACTGTTAATGCATGTCCTTTAAAATCAACATTATCGTCATCAAGTTCATCTGATGTACCTACTTTAACAGTTATTGTAATTTGTTCACAAGCGTCTGCTACTGATGCAGCACTAGCTGGGTTCTCACCGTCTGCAGCTGGTTTAGCTGTACAAATTTTCTTTTCACTTTGTCCATTTACGTTTTTAAATTCAACTTTTCTTAAGAAACCATCGATTTGACCAACGTTAGCTGCAGCAAATCTATAAGTTACTTTTTGACCAGGAGCAGTAAATACTGCATGTAAATCTGTTATAACTGGATCTCCACTATTATCGATTTTAGCATTTCTAGCTGTTGGTAATTGATCTTCTGATAAAGTAGCGCCATTTGTTATTTCAGCAGTACCTGGTACATCATTAGATTCAAATACTGTATCACTTGATGAGAAATCAATGTTGAATAAATCTCCTCTTGTTTTAACTTCTGCAGATGGTTTAATTGTTAATGTGTTAGAGAATGCTGCGAAACCTACTGTTAAGGCCATTATACCTATTAATAAAGCTATAACTGCTATTATTTTTGAACTTCTATCCTTTTCCATATTATATTTTCACCTCCTGTCTTACCTTTCTAGCACATGACGCGTCCTTGCTATTGGGATTTTGTTTATTTTATTAAATTCCATGTATACTACCATATGCTATTCAATATTAATTATAACATATTTACCAAAAATATCTATATTTTATTAGAATTTTTTCTTTTTTTGTCGAACCTAATGTTATGTTTGGTTTAAAGAGTAAAAAAAAGAAATTACAGATTATCTATAATTTCTTTTAATTTATCTTCATTCCAAATTTCTATGCCTAATTTTTGAGCTTTTTCATATTTACTTCCTGGTGATTCTCCTACTATTACGACATCTGTTTTCTTGCTAACTGATTCAACCGCAGAGCCATCGTATTTTTCTAATAAGGATTTGATTTCGTCACGAGTCATAAAGCTTATTGTCCCTGTTATTACGAATTTTTTATTTGATATTAATGGATTATTTAATGTTTTTTCACCTTTATATTCCATGTTTATACCAATTTCTTTTAAGTTATTGATTAAAAGAAGATTCTTTTCGTTACCAAAATAATCAACGATATTTGATGCAAGTATTTCACCAATATCTTTAATGTCAGTTAATTCTTCTTTACTTGCTGCAATTAAATTATCCATAGTGTTATATTTTTTAGCCAGAACTTTAGCTGTTTTGGCTCCTATTCCTGGAATACCTAAGGCAAATAAAAGTCTTTCTAGAGAATTAGATTTACTTGCTTCAATGGAAGTAATTAAGTTATCAACACTTTTATTACCAAATCCTTCTAATTCAATTAATTCTTCTTTACGATCTTTTAAGTTATATATATCCTCTATTTTAGTAATTATATTCATATTATAGAAGTCTTCAATAATTGCATCACCAAGGCCATCTATATTCATAGCTGGACGAGATACGAAATGAATTAGTCCCTCTATTTTACGTGCTGGGCAATGGTTATTTGGACATAAATAATCGATTCCAGATGCTGATTTAATTAATTTAGTTTGGCAAATAGGACAATTTGTTATCATTTCAAAATACGAAACATTTTTTCTTCTTTCGATAACTGACTCCACTACTTCAGGAATTACATCACCAGCTTTGTGAATTACTACAAAGTCGCCAATTCGAAGATCTTTTTCTCTAATATAAGATTCATTATGAAGAGTTGCTCTTCTAATAGTACTACCTGCCACTTTTATTGGAGATAAAACTGCATTAGGAGTTATCTGTCCTGTTCTTCCAACAGTAAATATTATGTCTTCTAATTGAGTTACAACTTTCTCAGCTGGAAATTTATAGGCAACAGCCCATCTTGGATATTTGGCTGTATTTCCCATTGCTCTTTGTCCTTTAATATCATTAAGTTTTATAACTATGCCATCAATTTCATAAGGCAAAGAAGGTCTTTTTTCTGTCCATTCTTCAATAAACTCTTTTATTTCTTTAAAATTATGAACTTTACGACTATTTTTATTTATAGGAAGGCCTAATTTTTCTAAGTGCTCTAGTGTTTCATAATGTGTATCACATGTAGTATTAGGCACATGATATAAAACTGTATCTAATTTTCTTTCTTTTGCAATTCTACTATCTAATTGTCTTGCAGAACCTGCTGCAGCATTACGTGGATTTTGAAATGGTTCTTCACCATTTTCTATACGCTTTTTATTAGCCTCTTCAAAGCTCTTTTTAGTCATGTATATTTCTCCACGTACTTCTAAGTCAATTGGTTCTTTTAATTTTATTGGGACATATTTAATTGTTTTAAAATTATTTGTAATGTCCTCACCAGTAACTCCATCTCCTCTGGTTGCTGCTGAAACTAGTAAACCATTTTTATAAGTTAAATTAACTCCAAGACCATCCATTTTAAGTTCACATACGAACTCAGGATTTTTTATTTCTTTTTCTACTCTTGTAACAAATGCTTCAACCTCATCTTCATTAAAAACATCTGCTAAGCTAAACATTGGAGTTCCATGAGTTATTTTGTCAAACGAATCTAGAATTTTTGTTCCAACACTAGATGTAGGTGATTCTGGTAGTTTATATTCTGGGTATTCTTCTTCCAATTTGAATAGTTCCATTAGTAAACTATCGTATTCGTTGTCTGTTAATGTTGGATTATCATGTAAATAATATTCAACATTTGCTCTATTTAATGTACTAACTAATTCTTCTATTCTCTCTTTTGGATTCATAAATTACCCCCATAAATTATTTGGATATTCTCCGTTTTCTACTAATTTTTTAATTGATGATCTTACCATATCTGTATCTTCTTTATATGTTACTCCATACCAAGCTGCATCTGTATGTAATACTTTAACATCTGCATAATTTTCTTTATTTGCTTCGTCCATAATATCTGGAATTAAAAATTCACATTTATCTAAATTATTTTCATTTTCTTTAAAGAATATTGGCATTTTTTCCTCAATATATGAGAAGATACTTGGATCGAATACCAACATATTCATTGATACTAACGCAGAAGGCTCGATATAGAATATTTCAGCACCGCTAAGTGGTGTACAGGCTACTTTATCGCCTTCTTTAATTATAGAGCTCTCAGTAATTGATTCTAAATTTCCATCTTTTGTAGCAATGACTCCTCTTTTAACAGATCCATTTTCAGTCATAGTTTTGATTGCCTCATACCCAACTGTTGCATACTCTTTTTCTTTGGCGTTTTCTAAAAATTCTTTAGCTACTCTAAAAGCATCTCTTCCATAAAAATCATCTGCATTTATTACTACAAATGGTTCTGTAATTGCTTCTTTTGCACAATATATTGCTTGAGCTGTTCCCCAAGGTTTTACTCTATCTTCAGGAATTTTAACAAAATCTGGTATATTATCCATTTTTTGGAAAACATATTCTACAGGGATATGTGGTTCTACACGTGCACCTATTGTTTCTTTGAAAATATCGTAGTTTTCTTCTTTAATAATAAATACTACTTTAGAAAATCCTGATTTAATTGCGTCATAAACTGAATAGTCGATGATAAATTCGTCGTTTGGTCCCATTGGAGCAATTTGTTTTAATCCTCCAAATCTACTGCCCATTCCTGCAGCCATAATTAGTAATTCCATATCTTTTCCTTCTTTCTTATATCTTCTTTATACTTTTATGGGTTTTTAGTAATTTTTTTATTCCATAATTTTTTGCAAAAGCAACAGTAATAAAGTCTCCTTTAACTTCAACAATAACTCCTCTACCATAAATCATATGCATGATAATATCGCCTTCATTAAATTCAACATCTTCATCGTTGCGGTATAGTTCTTCTCTGTTTATCTTTTCTTCTGGCATCATATTTTCGTTTTCTATTTCTAATAAATCTGGTGCTATTTCTTTAATGAATCTACTTGGAGGATTTATAACATCCTTACCATATAACATTCTTCTTTTGGCATTGGATATGTATAATCTTCTTTTTGCTCTTGTAATACCAACATAACATAATCTACGTTCTTCTTCAAGACCACCCTCTTCACAGAATGAGTTTTGATGAGGAAAGATGCCATCTTCCATGCCTATTAAGAAAACCACTTCGAATTCTAAGCCTTTTGCACTATGAATTGTCATTAAAGTAACTACATCTTCTTGTTCTTGATGCTCAGAAATATCAGCAATAAGACTAATCTCTTCTAAAAAGTCTGCGAGTGATTCTGAACCTGTTCGGTCTTCAAAAGTCTTTGTAATAGATTTAAATTCTTCTAAGTTTTCTAATCTTAAATCACTTTCTAATGTTTTGTCAGATACATATTCTGAACGCATTCCTGTTTCTTCTAAAATTAAGTCTATTAATTCAGTAAGTGTTAAGTTTTCACTTTCTTCTGTTAAATGAAGGATTAATTCTTTAAATATTTGTTCTTTACCTTTAGAAATAACTTGAAAAACGGAAGTATTTTGCTCTTTAGCTTCTGCTTCTAGCTTAGCAATTGTTGCTTCACCGATGCCCCTTTTGGGAACATTTATAACTCTTCTTAAGCTTATTTCATCATCATTATTTAAAATTAAACGTAAATAACAAATTAGGTCTTTTATTTCTTTTCGAGAATAGAAATAATAGCTTCCTACTACTTTGTAAGGCATATTAGACTTTAGGAACATTTCTTCTACAAGACGTGCTTGAGCATTAGTACGATAAAGTACTGATATGTCGTTCTTTTTATAGCCATCTTCTAGTAATCTTTTTATTTCATCTAAGACTAATTGAATTTCGTGCTTGCCATCATAAGCTCTTAAATATTTAGTCTTTGTTCCTTCCCCATTGCTACTCCATAAATTTTTTTCTTTACGTTCTTTGTTATTTTTGATTACAGAATTGGCCGCATCTAATATATATTTAGTTGAACGATAATTTTCTTCTAAAGGTATTACTTTAGCATTTTTATAATCCTTTTCGAAATTTAATATATTACGGAAATTAGCCCCTCTAAACATATATATAGATTGGTCTGGATCACCTACTATAAAGATGTTTTTATATTTGCGTGCTAACAGTTTAGATAATTTATATTGTACCTCATTAGTATCTTGATACTCATCAATTAAAATATATTTGTAACGGTCTTGGTATGATTCAAGAACATCTTTATTTTCCATAAATAATTTTACAGGAAGTCTTAATAAATCATCAAAATCGACAGAATTATTTTTCTTTAAGACATCTATGTATTCGTAGTAAACTTTTTCTGCTATTTTATCTTGTGGAGTATTATAAAATTTTGCAATGTCATCACTAGTTAGCATTTCATTTTTTATGTTACTTATTTTGTTTCTTATATATGCTGGAGTAGTAAGTTTTGGATCATATCCATTATCTTTCATAATTTTTTTTATAATAGATAATACATCATCGCTATCAACGATAGAAAAACTTCTATCTAGTCCAAGTAATGGAGCATTTTCTCTTATTATCCTTACTCCTAGGGCGTGGAATGTTCCGACAAATGCATTGTTATTTGGAACTAATTTTTCTAATCTCTCTCTCATTTCTTTAGCTGCTTTATTTGTAAATGTTATAGCCAATATGTTATATGAAGGTACTCCATTATTTATTAAATTAGCAATTCTGGTAGTTAGTACTTTGGTTTTACCAGAACCAGCACCTGCTATTACTAAACATGGTCCATCAATATGAGTAACCGCTTCTTTTTGTTTGTCATTTAGTCCATTTAAATAATTCATGTTGTGTCCTGCTTTCTTTAGAATATTATATCATGTATATTATTTTTTAGGTATGTATTTAACCATTTTAATGCGAACTTTTGTTTTTTATCAAGGCTTAATTAAAAAAAACAGTTAATTTTACTAACTGTTAAAAATTTAAATGTTTAAATATTTCGCCATTTTCTGTTTTAAATACAATATTTTCTTGGTATGATTCAAATTTAATATAACAAACAGGATATGTAAATGCAAATGTTGTAAGGTCATCTGACGATGGTGAAGATTCTTCTACAATTACTTCAATATTCCCTTCATTGTTTACTATAACTTCTTTAATTGATATAGAATATCCTCCAGATGTTTTTTCACCACTAGATATAAAGTAAAAACTTGGTGCATTAGGAGTATTTAGAGTTTCGTAAGTTACTCCTCTTTCTTTATATTTTTGGTTATAGTAGGTAATATCATTATTTATAGTATATTTTACTTGTTTTACAGAACTTTTATTATATTTATTTATAATATTTATAATTTCTTGGTTTAATAAAACATAACCATCTTTATATTGGACATATGGTGTTTCAGTAGATACAATTAATGATTCATTATCTATAATTAATTTATATTCTTTTTGAATTGCCAAAGAAATATATTCAATATTTTTTTCTTGATTATTCCATATTTTCCTAATTTTAGTTTTGTCTTCATCACTTATATCTAATTTTGTACCATTCTCTTCTGATGTACTAGAAATTTGAATATTATCCATTTTATATAAGTAGACTTTATTTAATTTTTCTTCTTGTTTCTTTAAAAAATTTATTATATCGTCATAACCTTTTGATATTTTGACCTTTTCATTATTTTTTACGACTTCTTCATTTTCTCCTATTATTAATTCTGTTTCACAAAATTTTATAATATATTTAGGATTAGAAATATTCGCAGAAGATTCTGAAAACTCTAGTTTATTTAATAATTCATTTAGTTTTGCATGTTCTTCTGAACTAAGTTTTATTTCTTCAGTATTAGTTTTATCTCCTATGGGCATATATTTTAAATTTATATCACAGATATTATTTGTTAATTTAGTCATTTTTTTATTATCTACTTTATTAACAATAAACATTATTCCTGTTGTTACTATTATCATTAATATTATAGATAACATTATTATTAAAAAAGCAGTATTTCTCTTTTGATTAAGCATATATTTACTCCTTTGTGTTTTAAGAAAAAAGACAGAAAATTATTTTTCTATCTTTGTATTGCTCTATAGATATTCCATTATAGCAACATTTTTTTCTAATTTAGATATTAAATCTTCTCTATCATATTTAGAAAATATGTCGTCAAACATCTTAGTATCGATTAAGAACATATTGTAAAATTTTACAAATGCATCTACATAATTAGTTACACCTAATTCTCTTAAGTTATTTATATTAGCTGTAACTGTGTCTTTATTTTCTTCTAATTGCTTTATTGCTAATTTAGGAATATTATTTTCTAGATTCTTTATTGTTTCTTCTTCAAATCCTAATTCTTTTAAATAACTCATAGTGTCATACCTCCTATCGCTTCGCCATTATTAAAACCCAAGCATTCTGAAACCATTTTTCTTAAAATTTCTTCATCTTGACGAACATTATATAAGGCAGAAACTAATAGAATTTCTCTTTCAACACCTTCTGGTGATTGTCCACTATTTAATAGAGCTTTTAAGATGATACTTAAGTGTCTTTCAAATTTATTTTTAGATATACTTACATTACCTATTTTATATGTGTATTTTCCTGTAGGATTTGCAAACAGTTTAGTAGTAGCTTGTTGATTTAATTCTTCTACTTTTTCTTTTTCTTCAGCTGTTAAGTCTACTTCTTCTAATAACTCTTTGTCATAATAACTATGTAACATATTTGTTAAAATATCAACATAGTCACCATTTCCAATAATACTACCTAAATTATTATTAGTATTTTCACGATCTTGAAGAGTTGGAAGTTCAACTTCTGTTCCAAATGTTTTTGCAAATTTAGAAAAATCTACTATATAATCGCAAATATTTCCTTCTTCATATACAGAATGATTATTACTTTCGCAGAATTTTACTCTTCTTATTATCGCATCTTCACTTTGACCAAGTATTTCTGGATTTGTTGAGATAACGTCTTCTAAACCTGCTTCAATTAAATCATCTATTCCATTTACTAGTTCAGATGGTCTTTTCCAGAATACTGAAAGAGCATATTTGCCATTTTTTCTTACTATACTTATTAAATAATTTTTTAAGATATCCATATCAGCAGTTATATATGGTGATTTTAGTAGAACAGCATTAAAGTTTCTTAGTTCTTTTTCTTCTAATTCAAAGCCATTATGTTGAAGAACATTATAATTTTCTTCGTATCTAATCATGTCAATAGCTATGTCATCAACATTATCATCAGTTAATTTACCATTGATATTTTCTATAGCTTGGACACGTCTTTCAATTAATTCTAAGTTTTCTCTAAGGCCACTACCTGATATTTCTAATAATTCTTTTATTTTAGCTTCAGAAATATTTTTTGCTCTTAGTAAAGTTACTTTTTTAGATAAGTCTAAGTCTGTCAAATACATATGACCTTTGCGATACTTGTATGGAACACTAGTATCTACATTTATACTTCTTAGCAATTCATAGTTATCTTCAATTGTTTTATGTGATACGGAATTTAATTCAGCTATAATTGTTTCTATTGGTGTATCATTTAATTCTTTAAATAATTCAACATTTAATCCAATACTAGTTAAATATGCTTCAATTGTTTCTTCTTCACTTTGTTGGCTTGCTGATTTTTGTAATGCTATATCTTGTTGGTTTTCTTCTTCAGCAGGTGGAACTGATTCCTCATCGTTATGGTATTCTTTGGTTCCTAAATCAGATGCGTCACGAGAAACTACTTCACCTGGAACTATGTCTGCTATTTCAGCTAGTTCGCCTCTTACACCATTTAATCTATCTAAGTCAAAATATGTTGTTTTATCTAAATCTTCTGCTGGTGGAATTACTGGAACTTGATACATTTCTTCAGCACGTCTTGTACTTTCTAGAATTACTGACGTATCCTTAACAGCTTCTGATGCTACAACTTCTTCTTGAGGAATAATCTCAGCTTCTAATCCATCTGTTTCATAGTCATTTTCAAATTCTTGATCTTCAGCTTCTAAATCAATTAATCCGTTAGCGCGTCTTTCTTCATATGATTCACGATATTCATATAAACCTTCATCAGGGAATATTATCAATTTTGCTAATTCTTTAACTTCTTCATCACTAAACACACCAAATAAAGATAATATTTTTTTAACATAACTAGTAGTCAAAGATTCTCTTTCTAAGTCGTCAGTTGATAAACTTTGTTCTAACAAACTAACTAGTTTATTTCTGTCTTCTTCTGACTTAGTTTTGTCACTTTTTAATTCTGATAAAATTGTTTCTAATTCTTCTTTTGATGCAATGTTTCTCTCAATTTCTGATTGATATGATTCTATTTGTGAATTTAGCGAATCAATATATGCTGGTGATTTTTCAGCTATTTGAGTTAACATAGTACCAATTTCAATATTTACATCTATATCTCGTAGTGCAGCAAATGTTTCATCATCCAACCCTTCAAAGGCTGATTCGAAAACTTCTTTTTGATTTTGGAAAACTGATAGTTTTCCTTCACAATCTAATTTTTTTACTTCATTGTCGCGTTGATTGGCAGAAGTTTCTTCTATTGAACTATTTGTTTCCTCTATTCTTTTATTTATATCCGCTAATATGACATTATCTTCCCCTTGAAGATTAAATAGTCTATCTAATAATCTTATTGTTTTGTTGGTTAAATTTGCCACAATACACACCTCGCTTATTATGTATCAATTATAGCAAAAAGTTTAGTGAGTGTAAATCATTTTTAAGCATTCTTCTGCGAAAATATTTTAACTAGTATAATACTAAATAATACACAAAAATATTTTTGTTGCAAAAAAAATTCTAGATATAATTCTAGAACTTTTAATTTACTTTTCACTTTTATAAAATTCTAAACCAGCTCTCTCTGCTTCTTCAATAGTTATTAATCCTTTATTTAGAGCATCTTTTATTAAATATTCTTCATTATTTATTATGGCATAAGTACATTCACTTTTATCACTTGAAAATTGATAATCATATTTTTCATCGCTATAAAAAGTCTCCAAAGATTGAATTGTTATATCGCATCTGTCTTCAATTACTAATTCAGTTTTGATACTCTTTCCTCTTCCTCCTATTATAACTAGTACTATAGATATTATGACAACTATTAGCATTGCTATCACTATATATAAAATATATTTTTTTATATAATCATTTATTTTTTTCATATTTACCTCTTATATGATGATTATATCATTATAATTTTTATTACACAAACTATGATTAAGTGTATTTTACATATTGTAACCATGAAAATTAATAGGCTTTCAAAGGACACAATGCTTTTATATAAGAATATACTACTATGAAAGTAGGTGTTATTTTGAAAAGAAATATTATTATTGTAACGAGTTTAATATTGATAATATTAGTATTTTCTATTTTATTAAAGATAAGTAAAAAGGAAAATACTGAGTTAGAAGATGTAAGATTAGCAGAGGTTACTCACAGTATCTTTTATGCCCCATTATATGTAGCTATAGAAGAAGGGTATTTTGAAGAAGAAGGGATTAAATTAGATTTAATTCTAACTAGTGGGGCAGACAAAGTTAGTGCTGCTGTTTTATCAAATACCGTAGAAATAGGCTTTGCAGGACCAGAATCAGCTATTTATGTATATAAAAATGGTGAGAAAGATTACCTTGTTACATTTGCTGGTTTAACAAAAAGAGATGGTCAGTTTATTGTAGCTAGAGAAAAAAAAGAAGACTTTAAAATTGAAGATTTATATGGAAAAGAGATACTTGCTGGTAGAGTTGGTGGAATGCCAATGTTAAACTTCTTGAATGGAGTTAAAAATGCAAATGGAGATTTAGAAAAAATTAACGTTAATTCTAGTATAGATTTTGCATCTTTATCAGGATCATTTATTAGTGGTGTTGGAGATGCTGTTAACTTATTTGAACCTAATGCCTTAAAATTAGAAAAAGAAGGATTAGGATATGTAGTTGGTAGTGTTGGTGAGTTATCTGGTGAAATGCCATATACAGCTTTCTATGCTAGAAAAAGTTATATAGAAAATAATAAAGATATAATTATAAAATTTAATAAAGCAATAAACAAAGGATTAAAGTATGTTAGAAATCATAGTGATAGAGAAGTTGCAGAAGTAATACTAGCACAATTTCCAGATATTTCACTAAACGATGTAGAAACAATTGTTAAAAGATATAGAGATGCTGATTCGTGGTTAGATACAACTTCTATAAGTGAAGATACTTATAAAAACTTAGAGAATATAATGATAGATAATGAATTACTTGATGATTATGTAAACTTTAAAGATTTAGTTATCGATTTAAATGAATAAAATAGTTTCAATAGATAATGTTGGTAAAAAGTATAATACTACTAATGGTGAAATTGAAGCTATTAAATCTATAACTTTTGATGTAAAGGAAGGAGAATTTGTTGCATTAGTTGGTTCTTCAGGGTGTGGTAAAAGTACGCTTTTATCGATAATGGCGGGACTTGATAAACAAAGTGTTGGAAATGTCAATTACTATATTGATAAACCTGTTATCGGATATATGTTACAAGAAGATGCTCTACTAGCACATTACACTATATTAGATAATATATTGCTAGGTTTAAAAATTAAAAATAAGTTAAATGATGAAAGTAAAGAATATGCAATAAATCTATTAAAAAAGTATAACTTAGATAAGTTTATAGATAAAAAGCCACATGAATTATCTGGGGGAATGAAGCAACGAGTTAGTCTTATTAGGACAATTGCTATAAAGCCAGATATACTATTTTTAGATGAACCATTTAGTGCTCTTGATTTTAGTACGAGGTTAAAAGTAAGTGATGATGTTTACAAGATAATTAAAAAAGAAAAGAAAACTACCATTATGGTAACTCATGATATTGGCGAAGCTATTAGTATGGCTGATAAAGTTATAGTCCTTAGTAAAAGTCCTGCTAAAGTAAAAAGTGTTTATAACATCGAACTTATTAACAAAGAATTGCCAACACAAAATAGAAAAGATGAAAAATTTAATTACTATTATGATTTAATATGGAGAGACTTGGATAAAGATGAGTAAAGAACAAAAAGAGTTCTTACGTAAGTATAAATTTGATAAAAGAATTACTTTATTAAGTCAAGTTATGATTGTTATCTTGATATTAGTTGGTTGGGAGTTACTAAGTAGATATAATATAATTAATCCTTTTATATTTAGTAGTCCTACAAAAGTAGTAAAAACTATATATGGATTATATGTAGATGGTAATTTATTTAATCATATATGGGTAACTGTTTACGAAACATTAATTGCTTTTGTTATAGGGCTTTTTATAAGTTTAGTTATATCTGTAATACTTTATCTATATAATAAGATATATAAAATAATTGATCCTTTCTTAACTTGTTTAAACTCATTACCAAAAGTTGCATTAGGCCCTATGATAATTATTGTGGCTGGAGCCAATGTAAAAAGTATTATTGTTATGGCAGTATTAATCAATGTAATAGTTATTACTACTGTAATACTTAATGGCTTTTATGGAACAGATAAAGTAAGATTAAAATTAATGCACTCATTTGGGGCTAATAAGTATCAAATACTTAAGTACTTAGTTATTCCTAGTTCTTATAAGACAATAATAAGTTCATTTAAGTTGGGAATAAGTATGAGTCTTATAGGTGTTATATCTGGAGAATTTTTAGTAAGTCGTGCTGGGTTAGGATATTTAATAATTTATGGAACTCAAGTATTTAATTTAGATTTAGTTGTTAGTGGTATTTTACTTTTAGTTATGATATCTTATATTCTTTATAAGGCAGTTATGTACATAGAAGATATATTAGTTGGTAAATAAAATTACTTAGTTGATACGTATTAAAAATACGTGTCTTTTTTATACGTATTTTATTTATTTTTTTGACTGTACAATTCATCTAGTGTTTCTAATGTTAATACAGAATCTATTTGGATATCCAGTTCTTTTACTTTAACTTCAAATTATTCTCTTCTATCAATAAGTTCAATTGTAATTTAATAACCTAGTTTTTACTTTATACTTTTTTCAGTTACTTCTTCAAAACAAATAATTTCTGACTTTAGTAGTTGATTATTATTCTCTGGTAAGATTAAGCTTAATGTTGGAGCACAAAAAATGATATTGTGAAATCATGAAGAAACTTTTAATCGATTATTCTGTTAACTAAGTGCTTTTTTATAAATTACTTAAATATTATATATTTAATTTATGATATAATTTTTTTATAGTAGGTGGTATAAATGAGTGAGAGAAAAAAACAGAGAAAAGAAAAGGCTTTGGATAATAAATGTCCTAGTTGTGGAGCTCCAATTAAGTTTAATCCGACTGCTGGCAAATGGAAATGTGAGTATTGTGAAAGTGAATTTACGCTAGAAGAAATGCAAAAGCATAATAATGCTAGTAACGTTAAGAACAACGAAAATGGTGAAGCATCTAAAATTGAAGAAATTGATGATACTGTATATGTATCATATAAATGTCAAAACTGTGGAGCAGAAATTGTGGCTGATGAACAAACAGCTGCAACATTCTGTGTATATTGTGGAAACACTGCAATACTTAAAAATAAATTATCTGGTGAGTTTAAACCGAATTTGATAATTCCTTTTAAGACAGAAAAAGAACATGCTATAAAAGCTTTTGAAAATGTATCTAAAGGAAGACCATTTGTACCAAAAGACTTTAATAATAAAAACAATATAGAAAAAATAAAGGGTGTATATATTCCATTTTGGTTATATGATGTAGGTGTAGCTGGTGATGTAGACTGTGATGCAAAAAGAGTTACTTCTTGGTCAAGAGGAGATACACATTATACAAAAACAGATATCTATAAAATATTTAGATCTGGTTCAATGAAATTTGCTAAAATTCCTGTTGATGGATCAACGAGATTTGATAATGATATAATGAATTCAATAGAACCTTTTAATTATGAAGAAATGATTCAATACAATCATGCTTATTTATCTGGTTTTTTTGCTGAAAAGTATGATGTTGATAGTGAAGGAGCATTTAAGGATGCTCAAGATAGAGCATTAGAATCTGGAAAAGATATTATGGTTAATTCTAGCCCTGGATATAGTGGTAAGCTGGTTACTAATAATACTTTAGTACCAACACTAGAAAATAAGTACTATGCTCTACTTCCTGTTTGGATGGTAAATGTCAAATACAAAGATAAAATGTATATATTTGCAATGAATGGTCAAACTGGAGAATTTATTGGAGATATACCTCTAGATAAAAAGAAAGCTATTTTATGGGGAATATTAATATTTGTTGGTATTATGTTAGCTATAATATTAATAAGTTTAATAATGTTTTATGCGAGGTAGTTTATGAAAAAGAAATTTATTATAATATTAATATTGTTTATGTTTTGCATTGGTAATGTCAATGCTAGTACATTTACTTATGATAGAAATACATTGAGTAATTATGGTGTAAATAAGAAATGGAAAGTAACAGATGATAATTTATATAATATATTAAATACTCCAGCCGTTAATGCTGATGATAAAGTTTATGACTTTGCAGATATATTAACTCAAGAAGAAGAGAAAAAGGTTTACACTTTAACAAAAGAATTCTTAGAAGAAACTGGAATGGAATTAATAATACTAACAATTAATTCTTCTTATACTTATGATAGTTTTAATGAAGATATAGCTAGTGATTTTTATGATTATAATGATTTTGGAATAGATATAGAACATTATAGTGGTGTATTATTACTTAGAAATGCTTATTCATTGGATCCATATTATAATTTATATATGTTTGGCGAGGCTCAACTTTATTATTCTGTGGAAAGAGCAGATGATATATTAGATTATATATATAATGATTTTCATAGTGGTAATTATTATAGTGGCTTAGAAAAATTAAATAGTGAATTAATTAGATATTATAAAAAAGGGTATGCGCCAGAATATAAGTATAATTATATAGATGCTAATGGAAAATTGAAAGAAAAATACCATGCACCTTGGGGTGTTGCTCTTATCATATCTGGAATTGCAACATCAATTATAATGATTATATTAATTGGTAATAATAAGATGATAAAAAAAGAATATAAAGCTAGTGAATATCTTATTAAAGATAGTGTATCGTATACAAGAAAAGAAGATAGATTTATTACTTCTCATACTAGTTCATATACTAGTTCTTCTAGTTCTGGTGGACACTCTAGTGGTGGTAGTAGATCAGGCTCTTCTGGTGGTGGACATTCTAGTGGTAGTGGTAGACACGGATAATAGCTTATATATACAAAAAATGTTGATAACATTTTAGTTATCAACATTTTTATTTTTTCTTTTCAATGACAATTAAAGGCTTTTTATTTTTATTAGTAGATTCATTCTTAGATGACTTTTGAACTATTTTCTTCTTTGTAGGTCTTTCTACTTTTTTTATTGTATTTGGATTCAAACTAATCTTTATATCTACATTTTTTGTTACTTTTCTTTTTTTATTAGGACGGTTTATTTTCTTAACATTATTAGGGTTTAAATTCAATTTTTCTTTCTTATTATTATCTACTATTGACGATGTATTTTCTACTAATGGAATAGCTTTAGATAATTCTTTAGCTCTTATTTCAGCTATATCTTCACCAGCAGGTCTTTCTATTGTTTTTCTTTCTGATGCTTTCGATTCTTCTTTTAATGGAATAAGAGTATCAACAAAATCTTCTAATTTAAGATCTGTATTTTTAGGATTTCTCTTACGTTTTTTAGCATCTTCAATATTTGTTACTTTAATTTTATTTCCTTTTAAGTAGTCTTCTTCTAATTCTATTTTAGTTTTTTTATCTGTTTTACTAGTTTCCATATCTTTTATTAGATTGTCTAATTCTTCTATTTTATCATCATATTCTTTTATTTTACTTGTAAGTTCATCTGTATCAAGAATTTCAATCTTTTCTTCAATAACTGAAGCTACTGGTGCTATTTGTTCTACTGATGATGTGGATGGAGTCTGTTTTAAGCCACTCTTTATTGTTTCTTTTATTTTTGGAACATTGACTTTTGTTTCTTTTGGTTTTGATGGTTCAGAATCAATATTAATTGCTTTCTTAGGTTTAATAATATTTGCATATTTATTTTCTTTAACATTAACTAGTGTTTCTGTATATTTTTCTAAGAAGCTATCTGGTTCATTTGAACTCTTTTGTTTAGAATCTTTCTTTACTTCTATATAAGCTAACTCTTCTTTTAATTTTTCTTTTCTTTCTTCTTCTTTTAATTTTTCAATTCTTTTCTTTTCAATGAAGTTATCTTCAGTTGTTCCTACTACTTTATTTACTTTTTTTCTTAAACTAAATAAATCTATTAATTTAATTATTTCAATTATTAAATAAATTGATACTGGTATTAATAATAAGAATAACCACCCTTTTTGATTAGCTATTAGCATTTGAATTTTTCCTAGATAAGGAATAATAAGGATTTCTTTACCAATAACATTATCAAAAGTTACATATACACTATCAGGTTCACTATTATTATCTCCTTGAGTCATATACTCATATGTGCCATCAGGCAAAGTTGAAACATCAATTACTCTATGAGTAATTGTCATCCCTTCTGAATTAGCTGCAGCTGACTTATATGTTATTATGTCTCCAACATTAATATCAGTAGGGTCGTTTACTTTAACATTTACTACAACGTCATAAACTTTAATAACTGGGGTCATACTTGGACTGACAATTGTATAAATAGAAACACCTGGTTTATAATCTTCATCATTTGCATGCAATTGAGAGGATATAATATAGAAAATTAAAAATCCAACAATTAAACATACAAAAGAAATCACTAAATAATATAGTAATTTAAATATCTTAGATAAAAAACTTTTATTACTCTTCTCTCTAGCCACTTCTTTGCCTCGATTCTAATCTAATAAATTTAACTTGTTATCTTTTTGTTCTACTATTATTTTAGAATTATAATAATTATTATTGTTTTCTTCTATTGCTCCAACAAATGTTACTTTTAAAATATATGTTAAGGTTTCTTTAGGAGCAATTTTTATATTATCTGCTATAACTTTATCATTTAAAGGAAGTTCTTTACTTACTACGTTATCATTATTTTTCATCAACGTATATACTAATTTATTAGTTGATAATAAATTTGTATTTATTGATGCTAATTTTATATCGAATGAAATATCAGTTGTTCCTTCATTAGTTATCTCTATAACTTTAGGAGTTTGTAATTCATAGCCATTTCTTATTTCACTTAATGATAAATTATTACTATCATTATACTTGACTGATAAAGTTTGATAATATGTTATATTCTTATTGTTTTCAACATTAATATTTTTAGAATTTTTAAAAGCTATATATGAAAAGAAAATGCTGCATAACACTGATATAAAAGTTACTAATAATATAGTTAAGACAAATATGTATCTTTTCTGTTCCTTCTTTTCATTAGCTTGGATAAGGATACTATATTGAGTTTCTAATTCTGATTTAAAATTTTCATTTTTCTCCATCCCTATCACTTCCTTTATTCTCTTACTACCACCTTATATATACCAGAGAATGATTTATTTAAATTATATGATTGATCATTTCCTGTATTAACAAATGTTATTCTAATATTACACTCATTAGATTTGTTTGTTTTTAACTCTAAATTAGAAAAAATAGTATAGTCATTTGAGTCGACTGGCATTACTTTATTTTCAACTTTTTCACCATTACTACAAGTAATAGTATAACTGAATTCTTCTGGATGAGAAGCAAGACCATCATTGTTATAATTCCATGTTGTTGTTACATTATCCCATTCTATATCATAAATAATTGTATTAGAATTATTATTAGTAATAGAAAAAGATTGCTCAATAGTATTTCCAGGACTTAATCCTGATATACTTAAATAATTATTTTGATTATACAAAATAGTTGCACTTTTGTATGTGTTACTTGTTGCAAGCACTTTATTACTGTTTACTTCTGTTCGTGCTTTTTCATTATAAAAGACTAGGCACGAACATATTATAGATGAAATAAAAGTAAGCACAGAAAAAAAACATGTAAGTATCATCCACTTTTTGTCCATCCCAATCACCCTTTATTATATATAATAATAACAAAAATATAGGCCGTTATCAAGTTATATTTAATACTTTGAATTGGTCTGAATAAATATTTTTTCATGTAAGATTTACTTTTATTAATGTAAAATATCTTTTGATATAGTTAAGATGTGATATAATTACTTTGAGGTGTTTTTATGAAACTTAGTATTATTATTCCTTGTAAAAACGAAGAAGGAAATATTGAAGATTTATTCAAAAAATTAAATGATACTTTAAAAAATATAAAATATGAAGCTATTTTTATAGATGATGGTTCAACTGATAAAACTTTAGAAAAATTACATAAATTATATGAGAAAGATATGCAACATGTAAAAGTTTTATCTTTTTCTAGAAATTTTAGAAAAGAAGCAGCTATGCTAGCTGGATTAGAACATGCAACTGGTGAGTATACTTGTTTTATAGATGCAGATTTACAACAAAATCCCAAATATTTAATAGAAATGTATGAATTTTTAGAAAATAATAAAAATTATGATGAAGTATCTATGGTTATGAAAAATGTTAATCATAAAGGAATAATGAATTTAGGAAAAAATGCATTCTATAAATTAATGAATTCTTTATGTGATATTAAATTAGAAAGTGCTGCTTCAGATTTTAGAATGTTTAGAAATAACGTAAAAGAAGCTATGATAAGCTTATCTGAGAAAAACAGATTTACAAAGGGCATATTCTCTTGGGTTGGATTTAATGTAAAATACTTACCTTATGAAGTTGAGCCTAGAACTAGTGGAAATTCTTCTTTTGGTTTTATTGCTAGTGTTAAATATGCTTTCGAAGGCATCTTGGCTTTTTCTAGTAAGCCGCTTAAGTTATCTACAAACTTAGGAATATTATCTCTGTTAGCTTCATTTATTTATTTTATTGTAGTTTTAATTCAAGTATTAGCTTTAGGATATAAGATGAATGCAGTTTATGCTCTAATCATACTAATGTTATTTATGTTTGGTATTCAATTTATATTACTTGGAGTTATTGGTGCATATATATCTAATATCAATGCAGAAGTAAAAAATAGACCTGTTTATATTGTTAAAGAAAAACTTGGATTTAGCGATAAAGGTATTTTGTAATTGAAATGATTTTTACTATCATTTCTTTTTTATATAAGTTATTTATAAAGTTGGGGATAAAATATGATTAATGTTATTTATGATGGTTTGGATTATCTTGAACGTTATCTTTGGGAGCGCGAGATAGAACAGATGGTTATTGTTATTTTGGGTATTTTGGGCCTTTTACTCTTTTGCTATCTTATTAGAGTTTGTTCTAATTCTTATCATAGAGAAAATGATAAAAAGAGAGAAGTTAGTAATGAAGAACTAAGCAAAATATTAGATAGCTATCATGTAGAATCTTTAAAAGAAATGGCTTATGAACGATTTATTGCGATTATGAATGCTTTAGAATTATTTGATTATGCTCAATTAAGAAAACTTTGTTCTGAGGCTTTATATCAATTGTATGTTACTGAGTTAGACTTGTTAAAAAAAAGAAAAGAAAAGCATATTATTGGGGGATTTAAAAACAATGATGTTCGTCTTATTGATGTAGATGATAATTGGAAAGTTGTACACTTTTAAATTTATGGTGGATTTTCAATACTATGATGATGTTGTCAAAGATATAGTCAAGAAGGAAAACTATACAGGAATAGGATGTCACCATCGTTATATTTTAGAATTTATTTTGGGTAAAGAGAGAAAAGAATCAGTCAAATGTCCTAATTGTGGTGCGCCAGTAAATACTGTTACTTCAAAAGAATGTGAATACTGTGGCAGTACAATAGTATTTGATTCTAACGATTTTGTACTTAGTAAGAAAAATATTATAAAATAAAACGTAAATAAGAAGGAATGTTTAAAAGCATTTCTTTTTTCGTGTGATATACTTTTATTAGTAATATAGAAGGATTGGTTAAATGACTATAGAAGAATTTAAAAAAATTGAAAGTACATTTAATGAAAGTATGTTTTTATCTAAAGTAAACAATATTTTTGTTCAATTATTGAGTTCAATTATGTTAGATAAGTTAAATAATATAAAACATTTTGTTAGTGATGATGTTTATATCTGGGCAGAAAATATTGTAAATAATAATAAAAATAATAATTGGCGACAAATGTATGATGAATTAAATGTAAAAAGTACAATTATAAAAGAAGTAGAAGTAAATGAAAGTGTCTACATAATTAAAGTTTACTTGCAATCAAGGTATATGGATTATATAATGAATTTAAGTAATGGTAGTATAGTATCAGGAAATGATAGTTCAAGAATACAAGTTAATTATTGGCTTACTTTTACAAAGAAAGTTAATGCAAATAATCAAGGTATTGTAAAAAAATGTATTGGATGTGGAGCACCATTAAATGTTAACGCTTCTGGTAAGTGTGAATATTGTGGAGCAATTTACAATCAAGAGGATTATGATTGGATACTAACTAAATTAGAAATTAGTTAAAAATTGGAGGTATTTAGAAATGGGTTTAATTAAAGCTTTAACTAGTTCTACTGGTAGTGCATTTGGAGATCAATTTAAGGAGTATGTTGAATGTCCTGCTGTTGAAAAAAATGTATTAATTGCAAGAGGTGTTGTAAAATATGGTGACGGAAACAAACATCCATCAGAGGGAGTTATTTCTAACGGAAGTAAAATAACTATTCCACAAGGATGGGCGATGATGTTAGTTGATAATGGTAAGATTACTGAATTCTCATCTGAACCTGGTGAATTTATTTATGATAATGGTAGTGAACCAAGTATTTTCCATGAAGGTTTAGGAAAAGGATTAGTTGATACTATTAAAACTATTGGAAGTCGTATTACATTTGGCGGTCAGACTGCAAGGGACCAAAGAGTTTACTATGTTAACTTACTAAATGTTTTAGGAAATAAATTTGGTTCTGCTCAACCTAAGAAAATTACAGATGAAAAATATGGAATGATAGAAGTTACATTCTTTGGAGAATATTCTTATAAAGTTGAAGATCCAGTTGCTTTAGTTGGTAATGTTTTGGGAGCAAATGCTAAAGACCAAGTTACTTTTGACGAAGTAATGGGAAGTCAATTAAAGCAAGAATTTGTTGAACAACTTACTAAGGCTATCTCTGAAGTTATGAGAGTAAAAAAAGTATCTTTTGGAGATATGGGATTATATGGTAGTGATATTTCTGACAAGATGAATGAAATATTAAGTTCTTCTTGGAAGGAAAAATATGGTTTAATTGTAACTGATGTAGCTATGGCTGATATTAATGTTACAGAAGCTTCTATGGAAAGAATTAACAAGATTGATGACGCAACTATTTTCTCTGATGCTAAGTTACAATCTGGTTTAATGGCTAACGCTTCAGCAGAAGCATTAAAAAATGCTGCATCAAACGAAAATGGTGCTCTAATGGGATTTGCTGGTATGAATATGGCTGGTAATGCTGGAGCTGGATTAATGGGAGCCGTTAATCAAAATGCTCAAGCTCAACAAACAGCACCTTCTACTGGTACTAGTGATGGTGTTGCTTCAAACTTCTGTCCTAATTGTGGTACAAAAAATAATGGTGCAAATTTCTGCCCTAATTGTGGTACAAAGTTAAATTAAAATAAAAGACCTTATGGTCTTTTTTATTTACTTAAATGTTTGTATTAGGTTGATTATCATCATTCTCATTTCTTATATTTTCTCCATTATTTTTAGATATTTTGCTTGTTAAAAGATTTTTTTCACTTAATTTATCATATATAGTCTCTGCTCCTATCCATGTTATTATACCTGTTGCTATAGATAATTTGATAGATAAATTAGTAAATAATCTGCTTATACTATATCCTATAAATATGTGGATTATTATATATAACAAACGATGATTAAAGAGAATCTTGGTATTTTTTAACTTTTGTAAACAGATTGTTGATATTACTCCAGATAATGTTCCTAACCATAAAATGTCAATAAATAAGTCAAAATTAAAATTCATATAATTCACCTATTATAATTTATGAAAACTATAGTAAAAAAAGAATTATTTCTTAAGTTTATTAAACTTATCCATAATTCTTTTTCTTCTTATTTCTTCTTCTGTTTCATCTATTATATATATATTATCTTTTAGTAATATAATACTTCCTTCTTTAATATTTTTAGGTAATAAAGATATATCTAATTCTATTTTTTCTTTGGTATCTATATCTTCTAATATAGCTATAGTACCCTCTATTCTATCTATTGAATATTTCATATAAATTCTCCTATCCATTAGTATCTGTATTAAAGTGATCTATATTAATTGATTTGCCATCACTTGTTAATAATATAGTACCTAGTTCACTAGTCATATAAATATTATCTGTATATTTCCTTAATCTATTAATAGTTGATTCAGAGGGATGATTATATGAGTTTTCTTTTGCTACTGAAATAATTGCATATGATGGTGTTACCTTGTTTAAAAAAGATTCGCTACTACTTGTAGATGACCCATGATGACCTACTTTTAATACATCAATATTTATATTCTTTTTTAAAATGATATCTTCTACTTCTTTTTCAGCATCTCCTGTAAATAGATAAGAATAATCTCCAAAGACCATTTTTATTATTATTGAACTGTTATTTAGATTTTTTTCATCAGTACCTGAATATATAACACTCAAATCAGCCTCTCCTAATTTAAATGTACTATCTATTTTAGGAATAGTAATTTCGAGATTCTTACTTGCTATAGCATCTAAAACATCTTCAAATGTTTTAGATGTTGTTGTTACTTCTGGTAATAAAATATTATCTATAGTAAAGTTATTAATAATATCATCTAGTCCTCCGATATGGTCTTCATGAGGATGTGTTCCAACTACATAGTCAAATTTAGTTATATTTAGTTCTTCTTTTATATATTTTACTAATTTAGGCCCATCTTCATTATTTCCTGCATCTATTAACATATTGTGATTGTTATTAGAAATTAAAATGCTATCGGCTTGACCTACATCAAGATAATATACTTTTAAATCTGTTGTAACTGTATTTCTATTGCTTACAGAATATGATTTATCTATTTCATTATTTGTTGCCAAATAACAAGAAATAATTGATACAATTACTACTAAAATAGTAAAAGTTGGACTTTTAGAATATTTTTTGTATCTAGCCATTTTTACACCTACTTTATATGAATATTATAACATGTTAATAATAATAGAAAATAAAAAAGATGATTTACTTCATCTTTTTTGGTTCTTCATATTGAGATGCTAATTCTAAAATTAATCTTCTTTTTTCTTTTATTAATTCTTGTATATCTGGCTCAATTGGAGTCTTAAAATCCTTTTTATATGATTGCTGTGCTTTTTGAAAACCATTTCCTAAATCTAATAACGCTTCAGAATATTCTTCTGCCAAATCTGATTGTTCTATTAAAGTTATAAAATTCTTTGATGATTGATGAGCTGCTGTTTTTTTTACTCCTTGTAAAACTAAACCATAATTATTTTTATTTTCTTTAAGACCTATTCCTATTAATTTAGCTGCATCATGAAAACCTGCAAGTTCTACTCCTCCTATTGAAGAAATCATTGTTCCTATTCTAATTTTCTTTGCACCTGTTGATGAATTAGCTTTTTTTGCATTTATATAACTTGTCATAGTTATTTCATAGATTCTTTGTAAAAGTTCATCTTTTTCTATGTCAGTAAGCTCTACTCCACTTTCTAGTTTTCTTTTTGCAATACTTTTAGCAAAAATATTTTTTACTATTTGATTTAAAAAATCAGCCATGTATATCCCCCTAATGAAATTAATTATAAGTTACTTCTTTTATATTGTAAAATTTTCCTTAATTAAAGTTAAATTTTAAATATATATGCCTATAATTGATTAATAATCATTATTATGATTTAATACTTGTTATGAGGTGATGTTATGGAAAAACTTAATTCTCAAACGGCGTTAGATTTATTATTTAAAGACGTTATATTAAAAAAAGAAGATTTAGCTCTTGATAAAAACAGATGGGTTAGACATTGTATTTATGTTGGAATTGCTGCTGGAAGAATTGCAGAAAAATTGGGACTTGATGGTGATTATGCTATAGCTTTGGGATATATACATGATGTTGGAAGAAAGATAAGTCATCCTAATCATGTTATAGATGGATATCATTATATGATTGAACATGGATATGTTGAAGAAGCTAGAAGTTGTTTAACACACTCTTTTATAGACAATAATATTTATAATGCAGCTGATAAGGTAAGCGGTCCGCAAGAGAGATTTAATTTTATGAACAACTTTTTAAAATCTATAGAGTTGACCCCATATGATAATATTGTTCAAATGTGTGATTTATTTTGCTTGGAAACAGGTTTTACTACAGTGGAAAAAAGAATGCTTGATATTTATGTAAGAAAAGGTATTTATGATACGACTAAACCTCACTTTAATAAAGTAATGGAGCTAAAGAAAAGATTAGAAGATAAAATGGGGTGTTCACTATATGATTTATTTCCTGAAATTAGTAAACAAGCATTAGAATCACTCGATGATGATCATAATGAAATAATTAGAATATTTAAAAATTTTGAAGAAGAAAAAGGTAAAGAATTAAATAAAAAATAATGTTACAAATTAAAATCTGTTAATTTTTTAACAGAGTTTTTATTACTTTTTATATATGTATACTTTATGATTTTGACAACTATCTATTTTGCTGGTTACTTCTTCCTTACGATAATGCGAGCTTTGTAAAAGTTTATCAAAGAATGATGCTTTATCACTTATATTACTATAGATATAAGCAAAATAAATTTCTCCATCTTCTTTCAGATTTCTTGCAAGCTTTTTTAATAATCTTATAAACTTTGCATTATTTTGATAAGTACTTATATTGGATAAAAACATTGTATCATATTTACCTCTTAAAAGTATAGGTAATTCATTTATATCAGTATGAAAGAATATTATTTCTGGCGTATTAGATAATAATTGTTTTAATTTTAAAAATTCATCTTCGCTAAAGTATCTGTTAGAAGTCATTATTTCATCAATATGATGATGAAACTTGGAAATAAGTTCTGATTCATATATTGAATATCCTTGTTGTTTGGAGATTCCATAAATATGCTGCCAATAGATATAATCTTCATCAGATAAATATTTAGAAAACATTTGGAATATATCATAATCAAAAATCCTATAAATATTATATAGACCAAAAAATGTGCAAAATACATCGTAATCCAAATATTCAAAACCAGCTTTCTTTAAAGCTATTATGAATTTACTTAAATAGTTTATATCGAATAAGTCAACAGATGAAGCACCATTTAAGCGAGCATTAAAATAGTGATCTCCACATCCTCCTACAGCTAAAATATTTTTTTCATGTAATTCTGGCATATAACCATTAATTATTTCATTTGTAAAAAGATATGCCGTATCAACTTGTTCAAAACGTTGTGAACTTTGAGCGTGGGATTTTTTACCTAAATATATATTTTCACTTTCTTCTAAAATGTTCATAATTTAGTCCCCCTCTTCATTAATGGTGTATTATAACAATAGTATTAATAAAATGCAAAATTAATCAAATATAGGAATGACTTGAAGTGTTAAATAAATTAACATTTATTGCTATTTAATTAAATATTATTGTATTATATAGATATATGGTAGGTTGATATTATGGAAAATGACAATGATATAAATGTAGAATTAAATAAAATGTATAAAAAATATTTGGAAAACGCTTTAAATATAAAATATAAAAAAATTTTTATAAAAAAAGAATCGCCACTTTATATTTCTAGGGTGTGTTTATGTACTAATGATGGAAAAATATTAACTGAATATCATGATTCAATAGTAGAATTGGATAAAGGAAAGTTTTATTTGGCCCAGAGATGGACATCATCCTATACAAGTTGAAAAATCATATCTTCGATAAAAAAAGACTTTTATTGAAGTGAACCCTAAGTAGTTCACTTCATATAAGTCTTTTTATTTTTCTATCAATTTTGGATTCATTTTTATAAAGAAGTCTTGATATATTTTCTTTCTAAATAAATCATTAACAAAAATAACTTTATGATTATTATCAGTTTGTTCATAGTTTCCATCATTTAGAATATTAGGGCAACTAATTAATTCACTTTTAAACCAGTCAGCATTTATTTCATATGCTATGACACTTAAGTCCCATAATGTTTTGCCATTACCAATATAGTTTTTCGGTTCTTTTAAAAAAGCTTTTTTACATTCTCTAAATATCTGGAGTAAATACTTATTTAATTCTATATCATCATTTAAATAATGTTCTAGTTCATAAATAGTTGTATTTAGATTAGAAGCAACATTTCGGCATGGAATGACTACTAATTCAACTTTAGAATTAAATACTGATTGTACTGCTTTAACATCTTGAATAAAATTAAATTCATTATTATCTTTAGTCAAAAAAGTATTACCGCCGAGCCATACAACTTTTACTTTTTCAATAATATCGGGAGCTTTTTTTAAAGATAATGCAACGTTTGTCAACGCCCCGATTGCTAAAATAATTGTCTTGTCGTTCTTTCGAGCTATTTCTATTATGTTTTCAACAGCTTCATTAGTTTCTTCTGACTCATGTGTATATTTTATAGCACCTTTGTAAACTTTTTCTTTATATTCTGGATGATCTAACATATCTAATAATTTTAATGTTGTATTATAACTTAGTTCTGTTCCCTCACTTATAGTTTTTGCTTCACTATATCCACTTTTAGAAAATGGAGCAATTGTTATTGCTTGTAAATCAAATATATCTAAAGATTTTAGGAGATATGTAAGAGCAAATTGGTCATCTATTTCATTTTCTATATCTGTATCTAATATAACTTTTTTCTTTTTCATATTTTTTATAACCTTATATAATTCTTGCCAATTATTAACAGAATTTATACCTTTCATTCTATTTTTATTATAATCTGTGCCCATCATATAGCAATTAATTCCACCTTCGATGAGTCGATTACAGTTTCTTCTTGAATCATCAAACATTATGTCTACATTGTTTTCTCTGCATTCCTTAGTTTTATTTGTTGATTTTGATAAAATTAATTTAGTATAGTGGATATTATTATCATTTAACCATTTAGTAGTAACTTCGTATGGTTCTTTGTAATGTGGAGAAACACGATTAGTTATAAGATAGAGAGAGTGTCCTTCAGATAATAATCTGTCCATATAATATTTAGAGTCTTTTCTAACAGGAAATCTTTTAGCAAATTCTTCCATATTTTTTACATAGAATTCCTCTACTTCTTCTGAAGACCAGTCATACATATCTTTAATCCAATTTATATCAGAATTAATTATTCCTCTATTTCTTTTGTTTTTATCTTCTTTTTTAAATTCTTCATATAATAATGAATCAAAGTCACTTATAACATTATCTATATCTAATCCTATTCTCATTATATCACCTTCATATGTATTATATCACGTGTTATTAATATTTTGATAAAAACTATACTTCTCTTAAATAAATAAAGTTACATAATGTATAAATGCACTCTAAAACTTAACATATTTTATAATAATATTGTTATTCTTTTACGAGCTACTATTTTAAGGTATATATGAAAAATTTAAAAAATGATATTATATTACTAGGTGATAACAAATGAATTTGAAAAAAGAGGATATAGCTATTTATTTGTCAATTGCTTTTAATAGTAATGAAATTGAAGAATTGGTAAAAATTTCTGAAAGTAAAGCAAGACTAAATATATATATGATGCAATTGAGTAAATACTTAATGACATATATAACATCTGTAGGAGATTTATCAATGGAAAGTATGCATAAGATTTTGGCTGATTTTGTTAAAAATCATAACGAAATTACAAATGAAGATGGGAGATTTGGAACATTAGATAGCTCTGCAATTTATTATAAAAAATATATTTTTCCATTAGTAATAGAACAATATAAAAGAAATCACAATATTTCGGGTGATATTTCTTTAAATAATTGTATTGATATATGTAATGAAATGATAAGAACTTCAAAAACAAATAGATTTGTAACACATTCTTTTCCAGGAGTTTTATTTGATGATATTTCAAAAAATGGTCTAGATATTGATAAAGAATATTTTAAAAATGAAATAGCATTCTTGTCAAAGTATGGCTTTAGATCATTATTTCAGACAGGTTTATTATATACAACTGATTTGTCGTATCAATCAATGGGATATGCTCTTTCATCACCAGAAAAAATTCATATGGCTTTTAGTGGAATCAGTAATATGAAAGAAAGAGAAGACGAATCTGTTTATGAGTACCATAAAAGAGTAATAGATGATTTTATAAATAATCATAGCAATAATCCAAATATTGTAACAATAGAAGAACTATTAAATAAAATTAATGATTTTTATTTCACTAATGACCAATGTTGTATCGCTATTATGGATAGTAAAAATAAATCTAATTCCAGTACTTTTGAATCTCCATATATTTTTACATATGTTTTAAGCAATTATTTTCCATTTAATAATCTTTTTAAAGAAGACGAGAGATTTAAATCTCTATATGAAAGAACAGCTATATTATTGCAAGATAAAAAAGATGAAGGAATTGATATGTTAAATATACTTCTAGATTATATGAATCAAAGATATCCAAATCGAGAAGAAACAAGAATTTTAAAGAATAATGTCGAATTTGAATTGTTTTATCAAATTACTATGTATGGACTTAATAATTTTAATTGTGCAAATGGAGAAGGATTTATAGTAGAATCAGGAAAAATACCTGCAGAAAATATAACAATAGCAACATTTATTAATCCTTTATCTTTATATCCAATTTATAAAAAACAAGGCAAGGATTCTTTATCAAAGTAATAATTGTAAAATTAAAATATTACAACAAAAAAGAGGCTTCAGTTGAAGTCTCTTTTAAATACTAATTTGGAGGGGCCTACCGGATTTGAACCGGTGCTCAGGGAGTTGCAGTCCCTTGCCTTACCGCTTGGCTAAAGCCCCACGACTAATTAGTATTTTACACTAATAATATATCTTTGTCAATTAGTGTTTCTATTAAATTTATATGATACATTTTTATTTTTATGAAGTTTTTTTATTTAATAATTGTTGTAATATATTTATTTCTTATTCTAATTACTAAATTTATTTTATCAGCACTTAAAATAGTACTAGGAACTTCATATACTCTGTAATTTTCCATATTTTGAGGAGTAATATTTTTTAAGGAAACATTTCTTACTTTATCTCCATAATCTTTCCCACCCTCTACTTTAAATTCGTAATTTAAATATGTAAAATCAACATAAAAGTCCTTACTTTTATATTTATAATAAGCAGTATTTTCATCTAAAGAAAGATTATCTTCTATTACTAATAAAGCTTTGCCACCACGTGCTACTATTGTATCGTTTACTTTTTTGCAACCGCTTTTGTCACATAACTCATATGAATATGGATAGGAAGTAACTAATTTTATATCTTTTAATATGTATTTTGAATTTCCTAAAGTTGTCTTTTTTAAACTTACTTCTTGGTTAGGTTTTAATTCTCCTAGACTTTCTGTTTTAGTGACATTTTGTGGTTTAACTGTAATTTTTTTATAGTTTTTTAATAAAGCTCCGTTTTTTTCACTTAAACCATTTAATATTCTTAACTGATATGAACTCTTTAATTGATTTTTGTCTAATTCATAAACAAATACATAATCATGAGCTGTGCCTGCACGAATTAATTCACCTTGATATGCTTCTCCTATATCTAAAAATCTTAGACTCTTATCATAACTTGGATAGATTACATCATTTCCAATATATATTCTGAAAACCGAATTGCTAATAGTGAAATCTTCTTGAGTATTATTATTTTGAATTCCTACTTTTATTGCTAAATAATATTTACCTTCAGTAATTACTTCTCCTCTATAATCAACGTCAGAAATATAACTCTCTTTTAAAGCTAACGTAAAATCATTCAAGTTAAAGGCTTGCTTTATATTAATAGTTTTATTATATACTTGAAAATCCATATATAAATTATATCCTATATAAATTAAAAATACAGCACCAATACAACAAAATACAAACTTATTTTCTAGTACATAATATTTTAGTTCTCTAATTGTGTGGACTAAAACTTTTTTTAAAGAAGTATCATTATTACCTATTTTAATTTCTATTTCTTCATCATCATCTTCTCTAATCTTTAAATCTGAATTGTTATCGAATCTTAAAGTACGGTAATTAAATCCAACTCCTTTAGCTATATTGGCAATCATTAATAAATATATTGGCATTTGGGCTATTATAGCGCAATCTCTAACAAAATTTGCAAAAGTTGCATCTAGGCTATCTTTTTCAATATTACTCATAGATGTATGGAATAAGAAAACTGCAACAATTAAAATAATAAAATAAATTATATTTATAGAATATATTAGTCCATTCTTTTTTTTAGAAGTAAAAATAACATATAAGAAAATATTGGCAAATAATAATGCTATAATAATTAAATACATAGTACCATTAACATACATATCAGCAAAACTTGTTTCTGGAGTAGAATATCCATTTGCTATATAACTATTAAAAAAACTGGTTATGTCTCCTAATTTAAAAGCTAAATAAATCATTGGAATTATTAATATTAAATTAATAAGTTTAAAATGTTTAACTACGAAACCATAAGGGTTTCTTATTATCATTTTGATATCCCTCCTATTCTTTTTTATTATATCATATTATTAAAGAACAAAGGAAATTAATAAATTAATTTCCTTCTAAATCTCACGATTCGAACTTTCTACTTCGCAAGAACTTGGGTTCATCCGTAGACCAATCTCCGACCATTGTGATCGTTTTTTTATTCAATTTATTTAATTTGCATATTGTACTTTTGTACAATAAGAATTTTTGTTTTTTCTTTAAAATAAAAAAGAATTAAAAAGTTAATTCTTTTTTACTAATAGTTGTCCTGGTAATAAATGGATTGTTTCATTATTATCTAACATCATAGAAGGGGACTGATTAAACTTATTAGAAACAATATCTATAGTATCTCCTTCTTTTGTTACATAATAACTATAATTACTTTTTGGAATTAAAATCTCTTGATTAGGATATATATAATCTCCACTATTAAGACCGTTTAAAATAGCAAGTAATTCTGGATTAATATTATACTCTCGTGCAATACCATATAATGTATCTCCTTTTTTTATAGTATAATATTCAAAATATTTTTCTTTATTAATAGGAACAATAATTTCCTTACCAGCTCTTATCATATCTGGAAAAGGAATATTATTCAAATCCAGTATAATACTTTCTTTTGTATTAAATCTCTTAGCTATATCACTTAAATTTTCTCCATCCTTTATTAGGTATTTGTCATACATAAAATCACTCCTAATATAACATATGTAAAAAATTTAAATTAGTCATTAATAAATATTAAGTTTTTATTATTAAATTGCCATTCTGAATATGTAATCAGTTTAGTTTCTCCATATTTAAGATTATATTTATACAAAGTATCTTCTACAAGGTAGTAAACATTATCTTGATTTATATATATTATCGAAGTTATTTTATTATCAGATACTTTTATCTTTGGTTTCTTATTTAAATATGATAAATATAAAGTATTATTTTCTAATTCGTAATGATAATTATTTTTCTGAATAAAAGAATACATAGACGATACAAGTTTTTTCATTGATACTTTTTCTAAGACGCCTTCATTATAAACAACACCTTGTTTATTAGATGTAGCCACAATACGCATTTTTTGTTTATGTGGTACTAGTTCATATTCTCGTTTACTCTTATTATCTATTATAAATATAGATTTATCATTAATACCTAATACATAACTATCATAAGATATTTCATAATCTAAAGTCCACTTTTTTACTTCACTATTATCTAAGTTAATAATATATACTTGATTAAAATTGTATTCTTGCTCATAATTGGGTATTACAATATAATTATTTATTTTTGTTGCATGAGGGATATCATAGATATCTTTACTAAATAATTCAATAAAATCTATTTTATCTCCTTTTAAATAATTAAATCCTTTATATGACCATATTAAAATTTTATTATCAGAATTATAAATTTTATAATTGCCATAATTTATATCAAGTTCATTACTGCTTTCTATTTTATAATCAATATCTTCTTTCAAATTTTCAGGAATTAAATGAAAATCTATCAAAGTATTATCTTTACTACATAATGGATATGTAGATATATAATCACTATCTATTAAAATACATATATATTCATCTTTTTCATACTTTTTTATATCTTTGATTAGTTTTTTTTCTTTAAAATGTTTATGATTATAAATAAAATTATAATCTATATCATTATAAGTTATTTCATAATAGAAAAGTTTCTTTGAAGAGTCAAAGTTTTCACTTATAGCAAATTCATTTAAATTATATTCAAGGCTATATGATTGTGTTTTAGTAAAAGCTAATATAAGGAGCGCTATTATAATTATTATGAAGATACCTATTGTGAGTATAGCACTCTTTTTTAATCTGTATTTCTTTTTCATAATTACTCCATTTATTTCTTTTAATTATTTCTTCCTAAGTTGCCATATTTCTTTTTTTGTTCCATCATATTATTTGAAATAGCTGTTTCTATTTCTGGAAGACTTCTTTTATCTAGATTTGTAAATACTACAACTTCTTTTAAAGTATCTATAGTTATTTTACCAAACAGAATACCACTATATACTTGCATATCATTAAATAAATCTGGTGTTATAGAATTTAAAGTATATCCAGTTAAAATATGATCTTGTCCAATTAATATTCTTTTATTTGTTAAGCATAATACTGAAGTTGAAAAAATATCTAGCATATCATCATTTTTTTGACCTGCAAAAGAATAAAGTGGTTCTTCATCAGCATTTAAATGTTGCTCAATTACCTTTGCATGTTTTTTTAGTCTCCACCATGTTATTGTCCCAGGATACTTTGATTTAAACATACATACTTGATCATATACTTTTCCCATATTATTCACCTAATCCTTTTATTAAACTATTTAAATTTGTATTATCATAAGTTGTAACTGATATTATCTTATTATTATTAATAGTTATTATGTAATTTGAATCTAGCTTTGATAATCTATCATCAATATTATAAAAAGCTATTTCATCTTTTCTTGATAATTTATTAAGTTCTAAAACATATATTTTTGTATGAGTATAATAAGCTGTCTTGTTTACTAACTCTAAAAACTTATTATATGTATTAGATGTATTATCTACAATTGCAATAGTTGATATACTATTACTCTTATATAATGATTTAAACTTACTATACTTAATATTGGCATAGTACTTTTTATTTTCATTAAACTTTTCATCAGTTTGAGTAAATAGAACTTCTTCAATAACTTTTTCTTCTTTATTAACATTTATATATATATATAATTGATAAATATTTATTATAAGCAAAATAGTAGCAATTATAGAAGCTATGATAAAACTTAATTTATACTTATATTTTTTTTTGGTTTTTGTTTTCAACTTAACCCACCCTTTGCATATTTTTATTTTATAATGTTTTGGGTTTTTATTCAAGAAAAAGGAAACTATCTCTAGTTTCCGAATGTCATAAGTACATATGCTATACCAATTCCAATACCACAAATCAAAGAAATTGCAGATATTAGAACGGATGTAGCAGCAAAGCCACTTTTTGATTTATTTTCCTCTTCGACAATTAATTTAATGTCTTCACTAGTTTGGGCTTTTTTAGCTTTTTCTAGCAATTCTGGGTGATCTTTTGGATTAATTGGATATCTCTTTTGAATTAAGTCTAATTTAGTTGTTACTCTAACATTAAAGCTTTGAGTTGCCATAGTTCTTTCCACTTTATTTTGTTTTTGTTCTTTATCTAATTTAGATTCGATATCTTTTTGCATTCCTGCTATTTTTTCCAAATTAGTAATAACAATTTTTTCTAATTGAATTGCAGAATTAATATCTGTATTGTTATATATAATTCTTACTATAGCATCATCATATAATTTTTTTGCATCTTTTATTGCTTCAGTAAGTTTTCTTAATTCACTATAAAATCTACCAAATAATACTTTTATTAAAGCGTCTCGATTAATTACTTTATTATTTAATTGATAGGCGTTATCTCCTATTTGAGAGTCTCTCTCTAAACTATTTGAAACTGATATTGGGCTTAAATATGAATCTATCCATACTGGCTTTCCATTTTCATTAATTTTGCTGATTAAGTAATAGTCTAATCCACGGTATTTACGACCTATTAAATAATCAAATAATATCATTCTTATATAATTTTTTTCAATTGCTCTTTTAACTTTAGGGTCTAAAGTTTGACCAGCTTGTAATTCAACTTCTTTGATTAAAGAATATATGCCAAATCTAATTATATCTTCAATTTGATTTTCATCAGTGATAGTATTTTCCTTTGTTCCGTTTTGATATTGTAAAACATTTTTTATCCATGATGATTCTTCTTCACTAAGAAGACCTTTATTAACATACTCAATAATATGTTTAATAACTGTAGAAGCTGAAATACGTGTTTCAATATCTTTACTATAATTTAAAGTAGTAAATATACCTAACGTTTTGTCTTCTGTTACAATTCTTTTTATTTCTTCATGGTCAATATCTAATAGCTCAGCTATATCTGATTTTATAATATCATAGTCATCTATATACATCGTTTCTGGATTTAAACTATTTGATTTAAAAACGCCAAAAACTGTTTTATTTAATTGAACTAATTGAGAGTTGTCTTTAAAGCTATTGATTACATCAATAGATATTGGCTCCTCTCTACGGATACCATTATCAAGGGATACTATATAACATTGTTCATCTGTATACTTCTTATCCATAATAACTGCTCCTAGTCTATAAGAAAATTATATCAAATAAATGTTGATTTTGGTATATAAAAATGTACAAAATGTTGATTTAAGAAAAGAAAAAAGACCAAATTGGTCTTTTAGTTGACAATTGGTGCCGAGGGACTGAGTTAAACAAGTCATCTTATACAAACAAAGTATACGTTCTAACGTTACAACTACCTCGGCGTAAATGTACTTTTTTTATTTCAAGTACATTAATATGATAGCATAAAATCTATAATTTATACTAATATTTGATAAGTATTTACACTTTTATGACATTATTTGAAATTATAATTCACAAATTTGGGATATTATTTCGAATACTTTCTTGTTTATAAGTAATGAGTTATAAACATTTATTTTAATATTTGTCGTGTCTAAGTGTTTATTAAGTGTTATTAACTTTATGTTTATCAACAGCTTATTTTTATCTTCTATAAGTATTTTAGAAATTTATTAAACTTATTGCTATTTATAAAAGAATTTATACTTTTGTATTTTAATATATTTATTGCTGTTATCTTACCTATTCCTTTTATTCCTTTAATGTTATCAGACTTGTCTCCTATAAGAGATTTATATAGTATATATTGATTTGGATAAATATTATATTTTTCATATACTTTTTCTTTATTGAGAATAATACTTTTCTTACCTCTAGGTATATATAAACTTATATTATTATTTATTAATTGAATGAAGTCAGTATCTGTTGAAACTATTATGTATTCATATAAGTCATTGTTGGTTAATGATGCTATGTAATCATCTGCTTCATTGTTTATAACTTCAATATTAGGTATTTCTAGATAATCTAGAGCTTTTTTTATAGTAGGCAATATTGAAAAGGGGTTTTCATTATCTGGAATACTCGTATAGTCTTGACGATTTGATTTATATTCACTGTCTAGTTGTTTGTTTGAAAATGTGCTTGATCTGAGTCAAATACAACAATTATTGTATATGGGTTGAATTCTTTTATAAGCTTTTTTATGCTACCTAAAAAACCGACTAATCCTTTTATTTCTTTACCTTCACTATTTTTGATTGATGATGGTATGCCATAAAACATTCTAAATAATAAATTATGACCATCAACAACAAGTATTTTTTCTTTCATATAATTTCCTCCTAAAATAAAAGAGATAGATATCATATGATATCCATCTCTGGGTCCAGTTCACATAACTGGAATTAATTAAATTGTAATTTAATTATAACATATCTTTTATATTTTTTCTAAGTATTTACATATTTTATTTAATGCTTCTTCTTGATTTTCTAAATCATTTAAAATACCTGAATTAATATATTTACCTTGTCCTGTATAGGCACTTATTTCGTTAGAATGCTGTTTTAATAACCATATTTGATCTGTAAAACCATTTTTTAATATTTCATAAAGTTCTTCTTTTGTTGCCCATTTTACTTCATGTTCATCTTGTTCTTCTGCAGAAATCATATTTTTAGTATTATCAGCAAGTTCAATATAAAATGATGTTACTATTGAATATCTATTTACGCCTTTATGAGCAGCATAAAAAACATTAGCCATTTTAAATGGAAGTTCTTCAATATTCTTTATACTTGTGTATCCACTTTCTTCTTTTAGTTCTCTTATGGCCGCAACACTAGAAGTTTCTCCTTCATCTACTCCACCAGAAATAAAACATTTCCAGTTTTGATGTTTGTAGTCAATGTATAAATATTTATTTTCTTCCCAATGTTTTACGATTAAGACAATATTGCTACGATATTTCCATTCTTTGTCTTCACGAGGTTTGTTTTCATCAAGACTGGCATTTACAGGCATTATTACTTGTTTAATTGGAAGATTTTTCTCTTTTGCATATAGATAATCTTCTTCAATATGGGCTGGTATACAAGATTTGGGTTCAGTAATATCCTCTATTATAATTGGAATTTCTTCATTTGTTAAAGGATGAATAGCTATTTTTTTAGATAAATATTCCATAGAATGTGGAACTAAAATATATGTTATTCCGTAAATTAAATCTGGGCGATTTAGTTTTACTTCTAAAGTATCTGTACTTTCTTTAATTCTAAAAGATATTTCGGTATCCTTATATAATATGTTAGGTTTAACTTTATTCATAAAGTCTTTTACGTCATTACGCCACATATTACACCTATTTACTTACAACATTTTGTGGCTTGTCTTTTGTAACAGAAATGACATTATCACACCATATTTCTATTAAACGATTAATTGCTTCTTTTGTGTAGAAGGCATATGGAGCTGTTACCATTACATTACCTTTAAAGTCGTCCATAACTTTATCGTCGTATTTTTCAAAAGCGTAACTAATTGTTCCTTCTTCAGCTTTTTTAAGCATTAAATTATGATTATATATTTCATTTGGATTGTTAACAATATTAATTAAAGCATTATTATTCATTTTATTAATAAGTTCATCTGTAATTATCTTTTTAGTTTCTTCGTTAGTTACAAATGCTGGTATTATAAAGTCTGATTTAGTAAAAATAGTATCTAAATCAACATATTTATAAGGAACATCTTTTTCTTTCCTATTCCAATAAATTACGTTCATACCTAAACCAGAGCAGATTTCAGCAACACGTGAGCCGATATGACCAAGTCCTATAATACCCACAGTTTTATTTCTTATTTCTGTTGTTAACATTGGTAATGAATAATCTGTTTTATAATTAGTCTTTATTTGAATTGGAAATTTCTTAGCTAGGCTCATCATTAAAAATATAGCATATTCTGCAACTGAATCAGTTGAATATTTAGGTATATTAGTTACGATAATATTATTTTCTTGACAATAGTTTAAATCTATCCAATCAAATGCTGTTGTAGATAAACATACTGCTTTTAGACTTTTTATTTTACTTAAATGTTCTGCATTAATATCCCAGTTATACCAATCTGGATCTGCAACTAATATTTTTTCACTATCATCTTTCAAGTATGGAGCATTGTCTAATTCAAATAAGTCTTCTAGAATAATTACTTCTCCTACTTCGCTTAATTGTTTTAATTGTTTTTCTGTAAAACTATCTTTTGTATATGTTATATAAATTTTCATATATAATCCTCCTTGTTATTAGAAATATTATAGCATAGATACCTTTTATATATAGAAAAAGCATCAAATTATGACGCCTTTTTAGTAATACTGATTCATTATTTCCATCCAAATCTGTTCTTCATATTTCATTTTTTCTGGATTATTTAATTTTAAACAAACTAAGTCTAGCAAACGCAATCTTTTATCTTTTATGTTATCTCTATTTTGAATAAACATTTGCGTTTTTATCATGTCTTTTTCTACTTGTTTTATCTTATTATATAATTCTATTTCATCTGATGTTGCTTTATTATTCTTTACTTTATCTGATAATTATTCATCTTTTATTTTTAACTCTATACTTACATATGCTATATGTCCTTGATTTAAATAATAACCAACAAAATATTGCATATCATCTATTTCTTCTGATTTTAATAAATGATTGTTGTCATAAAAGTTTTCATAATTGCCTAAGGTATTAACTTTTTCTCCTCTTATTGCTTTGTTAAATGCTTCAGCTATGTCTTCTTTTTTATAATATTTAACCTTCATATCTTTCAAATCATTTATTGTTATTTCTTTATTAAACTGATATTTTTTAAAATATTCATATACAATTCTTGAGTCCTTTTGATAATCTTCATTAAATAATGTACTTGGATGATTAAATTTAACTAAATATTCTTTTTCGGCTCCATTTGACATAGGAAAGTTCTCTATTTTTTCATATTTATAATTATCACAGCCATATCCATATGATTCTATTTGATTAAAATCTACATCATATTGTAAATCAAATTCACAAATCCAACCATCTTCTTTTTCTATAATACCTACACTAGATCCATAACTTGACTTAGCTCCTGGCTTATATTCATATTGTGGTTCATTATTTATGACTTTATTTTTTATCTTTTTTATACAATAAGCAGATAAAATACCAAGCAAAAGTATTACAATACTTATGATTAATGCACCTTTCATTATTAATTTTCTTTTACTTATATTAATATTTTGTTTGGATACTTCAACTATTTTTGTTATAGATTCATCTACATTATCTTTCTTTCCATCCTCACCATTTAGTAATTCTGAAATTGTTACATCTAAGATAGTCGCTATGTCTTGAAGAAGAGTTATATCCGGCATATAATGACCATTTTCCCATCTAGATACTGTTTTATCTGTTACTCCTAATTTCTCGGCAAACTCTTTTTGAGTTATTTTTCTTTCTTTTCTTTTTTTAGCTATGTATTTTCCAATACTCTCTGGATACATAATTATCACTTCCTTGATGCAATTATAATAATTTCTTATTTAATATAACATACCACAAACCTAGAATTTATAAATAGGACATTTATGGTAAAGAAAAAAAGCAACGTAATGTTGCTTAATTTATATTAATCTAATTTCCATAATTGAAACTTACCAGTTATTTCATTAACTTCTTTGGTATTTCCATAAATAATTGCTCCAAGATACTCTATTTTTTCATTTTCTTTATTACTGATAGATTCTACTAATTCTTCATCTGTTCTTGTTTCTAACATATCACGAGGATAATCAGCTACTAACAAATTTGGGTTAGACTTAGCTTTTTCAATAGCAGAGGCTAATTTACTCGGTTTTACTTTGGTAATTATAAATGGAAATCTACTTATTCCTAAATGATTGATATCTGATGCATCAGTAATTATTTTTTGACCCATTATTTCTTGATTTGAATATTTACCTATTGAAATAGATAAATGTCCTATAACATTTAATGCAACAGCTGGGTCGACATTTGTTGCTATTATTCCTACTATTTTTTTATCTTCATAATTCATAATTTTATTCTCCTTCATTCTTATAATATTTTTAAAATAAAGGAGATTATACTTGTGCGAGAACCTCTATTATAGCCCATAATTCTCCGCCATGCATTTTACGTGGATATCTTAGCATAATAGCCCTCCTAACATATTTGATTTTTGTCTTTCTTGTTCATAAATATAGCATAAATACTGGATTTTAGCAAAAATATCTGGAGTTTTGATATAATGAAAATAGAATTGAGTGTTAATATGAATAATTATAAGATAGATGAGTTAAAACAATATATAGATAAAACTGAAGTAATAAAGATTAATGATGATTTAAATATTAGATTAAGTAAAGAACTACTTTCTAATTACGAAAATAGTTTATATGATAAAGGTATAAGTAATATACTTGATGCTATTAATGAAATAAAAAATCTTAATATAAAATATCCTAGTAATGCTAAACCTATTTATTATGTATATATAGTACCTGATGATAATTTTGTAACACTATTAAACTATCCTACTAGTAGATCTACTAAAGGTGGCGGGAAGATAGTTAACTGTTATGACTTAGATGGGTTTAGTAGTGCTTATGGAGTTAGTAGTAATATTATGATAAAGCAAAATGAAACTAATATTATGGAGAAAGTTAATGGCATACATGAGATATCACATATGATACATAATATGTTTTATTCGAGAGATAGATATTTATGTGAAGGATTTGCTGAACTGCTACCATTATATATATTAGATTATGAGCAAAAATTTAGACAACATCGTGAATGTATTTTATCATTAGCAGAAGAAGATATTTTAACAGTTCAAGAATTACTTGATTTAGAAGAAAAAAATGAATTTGCTGGGTATTCACTTCTACCTAATGCATCATGCTCTTTTGATAAGGCTTATGTGTCTTCATATCTATTTGTTAGGGGTTGTATAAATGTAATTGAAGAGAAATATAATATTAATAAAATTGAAGCAATGAATAAGTTTTTAGAAATAATAAAAGTTTCTATGTATATGCATCAGTTTCTATTCTTTGATATAGCTACTTCTTTAGATGTTGATAAGGAAGACTTGCTTACTGGAAAATTTATGCAATACAAAGGACTTACAAGTATTTTTAACGAAAAATAAAATCTCAATTATTTGAGATTTTTTTGTATTTCAAATATTACTTATCTGTTCTATTAATAAGGACACATTCTCTTCTTGATATTTCGCCTAAAGAAAAGTCACTTTTACTTTGACCAAATAATCTTTTTAAAGTAACTATGCGATTATGAGTAAATGGTTTATTTAAAATTATTTTTACTTGTTTATCTTTATCAAAATAATTTTTTTCTAAATAATATGGATCAAATATGTAAGTTTTCTTTTTATCTATATTTGTAATAATAGAATAGTGTTCTACTTCTTGCCAACATCTTATTAGAACACACCCTTTATTTTTTATACATTCTGATATATGTTCATAAGTTACTTCATCTTTTTCTAGACGTTCACATTTTACTTGATAATTTTTAGAATTAGCATATCTAGTAATCCAATGAGTTAACTTATCAATTGCTTCTCTCGATGTTCCTCCTTGACCAATATTGCCAAATTCATCATAGCAATCTAAAGTATATTTGTGAATAGCTTTTACTAGTTCAGCTGGGATTTCCTCTCTTTCAAACAAATAACTGAAAGCATTTAACAGAGATACTGTTCCACAGTCAAACTCTGTAACTTGAAAACGTAAAGGATTTTTCATATTACTTTCCTTTCTTATATTCTTTTGAAGCTTTAATAAATGAAGTAAATATTTTATTCATATGTTCATCTTCTAAATAGAGTCCTTCTGGATGGAATCTAACAGCTATGTAAAATAGTTTAGCTTTTGATTCGACGGCTTCAGTAAAACCATCTTCACAGAAAGCTACTCGCTCAAGATTAGGACATGTTGCTACTGTTTTTTTATGTCTTGAATTAACTTTAAGTTCATCTGCTTTGACTATTTTATAAAACTTTGAGCTTTTGTCTATGCTAACTTTATGTACATGTTTTTTATAATGATTATAGTGTTTTTCAGGATTAGGTAAATATTTCGTTGTTCCACCTAAAGCTCTAACCATTATATTTTCACCACAACATAATCCTAACGTAGGTATATCTTTTTCATAACAATATTTAGCAGCGATACATTCATAATTGTCGGAAGCTCCACCACCTTGAAAAACAATACCATCACATAAATCTATTGAATCTTTTAAAAGTTTATATTCCTCTTTGCTCAAATTAAAAGACCATTTGTCTGCTACATGTTTTATTTTTCGATCTGGAGGAACTATTCCAATGGGAATACCACCATTGTCTATAATAGCTTGTTTAACTTCATCTCTAATATATGTATCAGGTCTTATGTGTTTTTCTCTATAATGTTTTGCAATAATTCCTATTATTGGTTTAGTCATGTTTCTTCCTCCCTATTATGTTTATAATATCATATTTAAGATAATATAAAAAAGCACGTTAATAAGTGCTTTACATTTACAAATGTTTTTTTAGAAGATTTCTATATTCTGGATTATCAGAATAATAAATTCCTGTTTCTATATCAACAATGGGCAATATAATGTTATTATCTTTTAAAAGTTTAAGAAGAGCAGTTAACATATGATAATATTTGTGGGTGTTGATATAACTTTCTAAGCAATCATATAAATCATTATTTTTTCCAGGAAAGAATGGTTAAATTCCTAATATAGCGGGAATAGATATAGCCTCAACATATTTTATATCTATATCTCCTAATACTTGTACTTCTAAAGGAATTCTTGTCCCTTCTAAGTGTTTGGGATTTTCTGCATACAAATCGCTATTTAAAACTAAAGATATATCATTCCAAGGATATATTTCAAAAGCATTCTCATCTGATTTAATAATATTATTAGAATCTTTATCTTCACTAGCTTTTTGGGAAATATGTTTTGATAAAGATACATAGTTTAATCCATTATTATTTTTCGAAGATAAATAAGCATTATCTGGGTAAAGTTTTAATAGTGATTTACGACACATAATTTTTTTAGAATCAAAAATTCTTTTTAATTTTAATAATTTTATTTCTAAATCTTTTTCGAATGTCCATCTATAATTAAGATTAGATACTGGTGTATGAAAAAGTTTATCCTCTAAATTAAATGGCATTATAATTCTCCCTGATTATTTTTTTGACTTAATTTATTTGATAATGAATATACAAGTCTTTTATTTAAGTCTTCTCTTTCTTCTAAATATTTTTTCTTTTTTAAATAAACTTTTTTGAATTCTTTATCTCTTTCTATTCTTGAATAATCAAATAAATCAGTAAATTCAGGGCCAATTAATGAATATTCTATTAATGTAAATATAAGACCTGCAAAAGTCATACCAGAATGACCTTGCTCATGTAATTCTTCTTCTACCTCTTTCCAAGATTTTGTTTTATCGTATATTTCCATAATTCTACCTGCATAAATGAAATTATATAATGAATCTATTATAGCAAAATTATTATATCTTATTATTTCATGTGTTTCTGGTTTATCTTTGTGCTCTGGTTTAGGAACAAGTGGACTATAAATAATTTTTCTTGTTTCTTGTTGCCATTTTTCTTTTTTCTCAGGTATACAATATTTTGAATATTCATTTATTCACTCGATAAATTTTTTAGCTTCTGAACTAAATATCTTGCCATTTTGAGTAATAAATAATAAAGAATTTATACGTACTTCATCTAATATTTTTTCTATTTCTTTTGAACCATATTTTAGTTTTTCCATAATTATCGCTCCTTAAATGTTGCTTGCTATTATAACATAAGTTATTATTGAAATTTAAAAAACTTAATTCATTAGATTAAGTTTTTTAAATTTCAATTTCTAATCCTACTCCAACTTCTTTAATTTCAAGTTGTTTTGCCATTTCCACTTTAGCTTTTAGTGATACACAATGGCAAGGATATAAATATTTTATATTGTTTAATTTTAAATATTCAATAGTTTTATATAATCTTTCATTTTTATCAAAGAGATGAAATCCACCTATTACGCCATAAATTCTATTGTCATTACAAACTCTTTTGGCATATTCAATAATATTACATATTCCACTATGTGAACATCCTGTTATAACAAATAAGCCTTCTTTACTTTTATATACAATAGCTGAGTCATCTAGAAGAGTATCTCCTATTTTTTCATTTTCAATTATACTCTTGCCAATTGAATATCTTGGTTCAAAATCATTTAATGTTGGGATTTCCCCTAAATATGTTATATTTTTGCTTACTTCAATTGGTTTTTTAGATAAATTTAATTGGCATAACTTAGATAGTTCTTCCCTTTTATATGGACTGCCTATGTATAATCCAGTTGAATCTTCTTTGTAATTAAAACAATCTGGATGAGCAATTAGTTCTATATTTTTCTTATCTTTAAAGTAATACTTTAAACCTTTTGTATGATCATCGTGACCATGAGATATAACTAGTTTATCTATTTTCCCCAAATTAATATTTAGTTTTTTAGCATTGCTTAAATAAATATCTGAATATCCTGTGTCAAATAAAATTTTTGTCCCTTCATCTTCGATATAATAGCTTACTCCAGGTTCTCCTAAATAATACATATCTATAAAAGTATTATTATCTACTAAGACAGTTAATTTCATAGTATTTCTCCTTCTTATTTTGATATTATAACATATAGTCATTCTCTAATTTATGGTTTTACATTTTTTTTATTATCTTTTATTTTAATAATGTAACTATTAATATCAATAGAGCTAACTTTTTTTATAAAGATATTAATTGCGTCTTTTGATAAGATACAGTCTTGATATAGAATTCCAGGGTATAATTCACTTGGATAACTTTTATAGTCTTCTTCGACTATTTTATATTCCTCTGATAAATATGTATTTAGGCAAGAATAAGCAAAGTATAAATCTTTACAAAATGATTCATAACTATTTTCTAATAAGTATTTAGTTGTAAAACATTCTTCAAAAAATAAGTAATCAGTTATTAAATGTAAAAACCATCCTAGTTCAAAGTCATCGAGGTTATTATGATCTTGTAAAAATGAATATAAGTTTACTTTACCACGAACATGACTTACATTATCTCTACCACGATTTTTATCAGTGTAATGTGACTTATCATTATCATTTACTGCATCTGGATATAAGGTGCCTGCTATAAACTTATCATAATTTAAAGTATTATTTTTTTCTAAATACTTTTTAGCAATTGCTAAATGTATTGTTGCACAAGCCATAATTATTCCTCCGATTTATTTCCACGTACGTTCATCATATAATTTAAAATTATGATTATAAGATATCTCTATTTTGTTATCATAAATATATTTATCTATTTCTTCTTTTGATATATATCCAATAGAGTATGGTAAATTGTCTATTGAAGAAATATATATATCTTTAATTCCACTAATAAATGGTATTCTATCATAGATATATATTACATCACCCATGAAACCAATATTAGAATCATATTTTTGAGCTTGCTCTTTGGTATAATTATTTTCTACTTTTTCTATTAAAAGTGAACAGTCTCCGCCATCCCAATAATCTTCATTGGAATTTTGAAGACAAAGCACAGGGATATTATTTTTTTTCTTATATTCAACATTTATTAATATATAGTAAATATTTTTATTTAGTCTTATGCGTTTTTCTATTATCATACATACCTCTTATTAATATATAAAAACTCAAAATGTAAAATTTTGAGTGAATTTATAAATGGTGCCGACTATCGGACTTGAACCAATGACCTACGCGTTACGAGGGCGTTGCACTACCACTGTGCTAAGTCGGCTTAATAAGATTATACACCTTTTTATAAAATAAGTTAAAACTATTTTGTTTTTTAATAAAAAATGATATAATTTATTTTATGATAAAGGAGTTGTTTTTATGAAGTGTGTTGCTATTAAAGGTCAAAAGAGCTTAGGATTGTCTTCTATGGATGCACCAAAATCAAAAAACGGAAGTGTTATTATTGATGTAAAAAAAGCAGGTATTTGTGGTTCTGACATTCATTATTGGGATGCTGGATTGCCTGAAGGACTTGTTATGGGGCATGAATTTTGTGGTACTGTAACAGACCCTGGATCAAGAAAGGATTTAAAAGTTGGAGACAGAGTTACTGCTTTACCTATTTCTCCTTGTGGAAAATGTCCTTCATGTTTAAGTGGAAATCCACAATATTGTCCAGATACTTGGAATGAAGCTGTTGGATTATCTTTAACTAACCCTGGAGCTTTTGCAGAATCAACATCTCTAAGACAAGATTTGGTTATAAAAGTTCCTAGTAATATTACAGATGCTGAAGTTGCTATGGTGGAACCAACTGCTGTTGGATTACATGCTGTTCATTTAGCTAATATTCAAATTGGGGATAAAGTATTAGTTATTGGTGCTGGCATTATTGGTGATATCTGTGCGATGTTTGCTAAGATGAGTGGAGCTTCTTATGTTGCTATTTCTGAAACAAATGAGAAACGTGGTAAAAAATCCGTATCATTAAAATGTGCTGATGAATATTTTAATGCTAAAAATGAAACTTTCATGAATGATGTAAGAAGAGAGTGTCCTTTCGGATATGATGTTGTTATAGATTGCTCTGGTAATAGTGTTGCTGTTTCTAGTGCTCTAGCTTGTGTTAGACCAAACGGAACAGTTGTTATGGTTGGTGTATCAATGGATAGTATAACTATTCCTTCTGTATTACTTGTAATGCATGAACTAAAAGTATTAGGAGCTGTTGGATATACAATAGATGAATTCAAAGAATGTATAAATTTAATGGCTTCAAGAAAAATTGACATGCTTAAATTTGTTGACGATATAGTTGGTCTAGATGATGTTCAAAGTGCTTTTAAACGTTTAACATCTGGAGAAGATAATGCTGTTAAGATCTTAGTTGATCCTAAAAAATAATAAAGCAATTGTAAGATTGCTTTTTTTTACGGGAAAATTATTATATAATAATTTACCAATGAGGTGATTAAAAATGACAAAGTATACATGGATTTCCCCTTACAGAGAAAAAAAGTTCTTAGAGGCTCATCGCAAAAGAAGTGAACTTTTAGGTGAAGATTTATTAACTGATAAAAGGAAAACTGCTGTTGTTATAATGTTGGATTTACAAGGCACTATAGATAATATTGATGATGAAAAATCGCAAATATTTATGAATCAATTACATAGAATAAGACTTAAATATAATGCAAATATAGCAATAATTAATCTATCATCACATATGCATTCTGTTGATAGATTAATAAAATATTTAGAAATACTACATAGAAATTTAAAGCCAAATATTATTTTAGATGATGCTACTTATCTTTATGGAACTTATAATTTTGAAACTGGATGTACAGAAGAAAAAGGATTTGGATATAATTTAAGAAAAACAGAAGTGTTTGAAAATAACTACTTTGGTAAATATAAAGTATTATGTCATGGAATAATAGATGATTCTGTTACTCCTGATTATGTAAATAAATTTAAAGATACAAATCCTGTTTTCGTTATAAGGCCATCTCAATCTAAACCTCAAGATTTAAATAGAGATAATTTAATGTGTTATAGTACTTTGACTGACGGATTTGATGGTGTATTAGAAGGCATGGATTCCTATTTAGAAAGAATTAAAGATATTCCAGCTTATGATATTGTATTTAAGCAACGTGAAGAATTAATACACTTAAGTGCTCTAGATGTTAAGAGTTTATGTATTTCTAAGAATTTTGATTTGGTTTTAAGATATGTTAGTGAAGGTAAACTAGATGACGATGATTATGAGAGAGTAGCCAGAGAATTAGGATGGGTATTAAAAACTAATACTTTAGACACTAGTCAATTAACAAAAATAAGAAATATAATTGAAGCATTGGGAAAATATTTGGAAAAAGATAATGAGTATTTGTTAGCTTTAAAAAATAAGGTGGGTAATATATGAAATTAAGACAACAAGAAAATTTAAGAGTTTTATTATTTATAGTTGCTTATGGTACTTCTTTTCTTACTAGAATGAGTAGTACAGAAATTAATGAAATTTTATCTAATTATAATGTAACTATAGAAGATATAAATAAATTAGCTTTTATTCTTGAAGATATAATGGTACTTGGAACTAGTCATATAGAATTTATAACTGAGGAACATAAAAAAGTTAGAGCTGTATACAATGAAATAATACGAAATACTGGTGATTTGTTTAAAATATTGGAAGTTGATAATAATCCCGTTAAGTCTTTTGCACTATACGTTTATTTATATCGTAAAGGTTATCTATCATGTAATCATCAATTTTATTATAGTCAATTTAGCAAGGACTTCTCTAGACTATTAGGAGCTGATGTAGTTACAGGACGTGGAGTATGCAGAGCTATCTCTTCAATGTTTACAGATATATGTAATCAAGTTGGAATGAAGGCGACGACTACTCCCATAAGAGTTATTCCTAAAAAGTTTAATAACTTAATTCAATTAAATCCAGCTGAACTAAATTATAGTGGTGAAGATAATCTTGCTAGTAAAATAATCCCTTATCTTCCTGTTGGTAATCATGCCACTTCTCACGTTTCTTATAATGGATTAAAGTATGATTTTGATCCAACCAATGATATTCTATTAACAGAAAAAAATGGAAAGCTTTATGTTTCTGATTCCCATGATTCTTTTGTAAAGCATGATAAAGTTATAAGTTTTATTCCTTTCTTATTAGGACAGATAAATTTTGATATTAAAGGAATTCTTGGAATAAAAGATATTAATATGCCAACAATTACTCATGATGAATATGCTCGATTATATCGTGAAACATTAGAAACGATTAGAGACAATCGTTATCTATTTGAAGAATTTTATAACGATAACAAAGATAAATATTATGAAGTAGCGACTATTATGAATAATCAACATTCGTTAATGAAAAGATATATGCCAGTACTTCCTATTAAGTAATTTTTTAATTACTTTTTTATTTTATAAAAAATATTTATGGTCAAAAGTACCAAAAGTATGATATTATTAATATGGAGGTAAGTTATGAGTAAGGTTTCTGTTGTCTTAGGACTAAATTATGGGGATGAAGGTAAAGGTAAAGTTTCTACCTTTTTAGGTGGAACTAGTGATATTGCACTTAGATGTACAGGTGGTAATAATGCTGGCCATACAGTTGAATTTAATGGAGAGAAAATAGTGTTTCATTTAATTCCTTCTGGTATATTAAATAAAAATACAGACGCTGTTATTGGTAATGGTGTTGTAATTGATCCAAAAGTATTATTTGAAGAATTAGATGCACTTGATAAACAAGGTGTTGATTTAACTAAATTACACATTAGTACAAGAGCACATATTATATTTCCTTATCATATTGAAGAAGATAAGTTACAAGAATTCTTAAAAGGTGATGACAAGGTAGGCACTACAGCTAGAGGAATTGGTCCTTGCTATATGGATAAAGCAAATAGAATAGGTTTCAGAGTTATTGATATGTATTGCAAAGATTTTGAAAGAAAACTAAGAAGAAATATTAATAATAAAAATAAGGTATTTGATTTATATGGTTTTCCAGTACTTGATGAAGATAAAATTGTAAAAGAATATTTAGAATATAGGGATAAAATGCAGCCTTATGTTATGGATACAGTTTCTTATCTGCATAAAGCTTTAGATAATAATAAAAATATTGTTTGTGAAGGAGCTCAAGCTACTATGCTTGATATGGATTTAGGTGATTATCCAATGGTTACTTCTTCTAACCCTACTATTGGTGGTATTCAAACTGGTAGTGGATTAGGAGCTAGCGATATTACTGATGTTTATGGAGTATGTAAAGCTTATGCATCTCGTGTTGGTGAAGGACCATTTATTACAGAACAAAATAACGATATTGGAGATACAATAAGAGAATTAGGGCATGAATATGGAGCTACTACTAAAAGGCCTAGAAGATGCGGATGGATTGATTTAGTAGCACTTAAATATGCTGTTAGAGTTAATGGTGTTACTGGTCTTGCTATTAATCACTTAGATACAATTGGTAAATTAGGAAAAGCTAAATTATGTGTTGGTTATAAATTAAAAGATGTAATTTATGATGAATATAGCGATGATATTATTGGTCACGAGAGTGAAGTTGAAACTATATATACTGAGTTGGATACTAATTTTGATATTGCTGGTTTAAAAGATTATAATAAATTACCATATGATGCAAAGAAGTATATTGAAACTATAGAAAAACATTTAGGTGTTCCTGTTAAATTTATTGGTACTGGACCAGATAATGAAGATATGATAATTAGATAATAAAAACTCATAACTTGATAGGTTATGAGTTTTTTAATGAATTTATTTTATCAATATTTTCTTGCTCTTTGGTATTTTCATTTAAAAAAACTGTAACTGTTTTATCATTATATTTTATATCAAAAGCAATAGAATAGATTTCTTTTTTAGCATATAATTCTTTTAGATAGTCTTGAAGGTTGTCTAATTTTGATAAGTCGGATAAAACTAATGTTATTTTATTAAAATCTAAATCACATTTTTTATTATATGAATAATTTCTTTTTTCCGATAGAATGGTTCCATATTCTCCTGAGCTAAAGCTTTCTTTCAAGAACTTTTCACTATATGTTGATTCATAATTATTAATATAGCTGTAATGTCTTGTTGGAATTCCCGCATTAATGTCCCAATATGAACAAGCTGAAAATATGAAATTTTCATCATCTTTTAAACGAAGACTCATAAAAATAGCTGACTGACTTTCATCATCCTTTACTTCTATAGTCTCCATTATTTCCATTTCTTTCTTATAATAATTTTCTAATGACTCTTTTACAAATTTTTCAGGATTTTCAGCATTTTTATAATCTTCTTCTGTTTCTCCACAACCTGTTAATAAAAATAAACTTATTAACAAGATAATATAGATTTTAAATTTTTTTTTCATATACTAATCTTCTTTCTTATAGTATGGGCTTAATTTTTCTTCAATATTTCTAATATGTCTTTCATATTTAGGATTAAATGCTGGAGTTGTAATTAGAACTTGTTTCAAATTTCCAAAGAAATAAATTCTAGTACCGGGGTTTATTGATAAAACATCTCCTGCCTTAACTTTTACTTCTTCATCATTTAGGTAGAAGATTCCCTCTCCTTCTAAAAATAAATATGTAAATGTACTTTTATCATGAACAAATTCTTCAAAATGTCCCCTCTTCACTTCCTCAATGACAATAGAAATATCATCAGATATCTTTTCATATCCTATAAAATCTACACCATTTTTATCAAAACTTGTTGTAGTTTCTTTTTTTAATAATTTATAACTCATAAATTTTCCTCTTTATCTAAAATCTCAAAAAGTATTTTATACTCATCTGGATATATAATTAAGTCTTCTCTTTTATCTCTTACCATCTTTTTAAATTCCTGATACGGTACAAATAAAATCTCTGATATTTCTTCTTTTTGAAATGTTAATTCATCTATTTTTTTATTTATTCTTAATATATATAAATCATCATATTCATTATCAATAAACCCATTGTCATGTTTGGGACTTCTTTTTAGAGTAGTTATATATTTTAGATCTTCAATATTTACATCTAAATTTAATTCTTCTTTTAATTCGCGAAGAGCTCCATCTAATGGTTTATCACCTGCTACTAGATGACCAGCACAAGAAATATCTAACATATTAGGATCGCTGTCTTTGTTTTGGCAACGTCTTTGAAGTAAGATGTCATTATTTTCATTAATTATCCATATGTGTTCAGCTCTATGCCAATCACCATCCTGATGTACAGAACTTCTTGACTTAATCTTTCCTATTTTTTTACCATTTTCATCTAGAATATCAAAAAATTCTTCTGTCATATAAATCTCTCTTTTCTTTTAAATATTTTATCACTCTTTCTTTTATAATTAAAGAAGAATACAAATGACAAAATATTGAATTAATTAAATATTTAAGTATAATATGATTAATTATGTGAGGTTTATTATGACAGATTTAGATATAACTAATAAAAGTTCTGATTTAGATATTAGAAAGATAAAAATAAGAGATATTTCTCATATTGACGAATACTTATATATTATCTTTGATAACGATCAAAAAATACTAACTGATGGCAAAAAAATATTTGATTTGTCTTCTTTTGGATATGTTCAAAAAGTTGTTATGATGGGAGATAGACTTTGTGCAATTTTAAGTAAAGGATTTGGCCCTTGTTTGCTAGACTTAAATACTCAAGAAATATTATTTAATGATAAGGACGCTTATTCAATAAGTAAACAAGATGATAGAACTCTTCATGTTATAATGCAAATTGGGAGTGGTGAAAATACGATATATGATATTGAAAGAAAGGTATATTTGCCGAAACCTGAAGGATATGAATTTGAAAATTCACTAGGAAATGGTTTATATGTTTTTGCAGAATCAGATATTAATATTCCATTTTATGAAAAGAAAAGATGTGTTATAAATAGTGATTTGTTTATTGTGCTTAATAATGTTAAAGGATGGATCTATTACGAAAACGGATATTTAATTATTCATAAAGATAAGGAATTATCTATTTTAGAATTAAATGATAGAAATGCTAAATCTTTAAAAATTATTTGTAAGAATGAAGAGGTGTTAGCTTCCCCTGAATATTATGACGGGAAGATTATCATTGTTTTAAAGAATAAAATAAATATTTATAAACCTAATCTCGAATTAATTAGAAGTATTGATGTTGATGGAATTAATAAGGTAACTGATAGTGAACGTATAGGGGATGTTTTAAAGCTATGTGTTCCTACTATCCATAATGGTCAAACAACTGGTAAACATATATTTGTAAATGTTAGAACAGGTAAAACAATTGAACATTTAAGAATTAGTGGATATCCTTACTGGGTACAAGAGTCATTTGTAGGTCAAGATGAATTAGAAGATTATAAAAAAATTATTGATTTTTATTTTTATGATAAAGACTTTAAATTTATAACAAAAGAAAAAGGGACTCAATATTATTCTGCCGATGATGAGAATGAGTCATTATTTATTGTTGAAAATGGCGAGAAAAAAGTACTTATTAATACAGAAAATGGCAGTATAAAAGAAACAGATTATGTGTTAGTTAGATATCATTTTTCTGCTCCTTATGGATATGGTGTTCATAAAGATGATGAAACTATGGATTTTTTTGATAAGAATTTAAACGTTATAATTCCTGATTTTAAATTTAGAGAATATGGTTTTAATTTTAACTTAGGTGGTTTTAGTTATTTTATTGTTAATGGTTATGTTTGTATTACTGTTGATTTTGTAGATGGATATGGGCAATGCCAATATAGAAAAATAATTGTGAATAGTAATGGTGAAATTATTTTAGATTCTATTCATCATAAATGTTATCCTCTTGGTAATTTTATACAAATTACAAAAGGAAAAGATACAAAATTTTTAAATACTTTAACAGGAGAAATTGGTGAAATAAGTTTGAATGCACCAAGAGATGAAGATGGTAAGATAGATTTTACTAAATTAGTTAATTTTAGTTGTCAGTTGGCTATAGATACTGATGGAGAAACTTCTCATGTAAAAAAGCTCATTCCTAATAATTAAAAAGTTCTAGACTTTATTTCTAGAACTTATTTTAATTTTAAAGATTTTTGTTCTTCTTCTGTTAATTTCTTTTTTGCCATAAATAAAGATAAAGCACGTAACCTAACATTTAAATCCAAGTCTTTATGGAAGACATATTCTTCAATATTATCAGTTGGAATAGGAATGTTATTTGCTTCAGCATATGTTGTTAACATTGGAAATTCATGTTGCTCTAAGAACTTCCATGTTTTAGTATTCTTATCATAGATAAAGTCCATGCCACTTATTGCTCCTATTTCGCGACGACAAGATACAGCAATTTTCTTTGCTACTTTACTAACTGATTCTGGGATTGTAGCATTTGCTGGATTAATGCCATGTTCACATAAAACAGATTTTTCTATTTCTGAATAATTATTTTTTCCAAAAACAATACTATTACCTCCAGCTACTGTATTTGATATTATTGATTCATTTCCTAAGAAATATGGAGATGATGGATCACTTAAATAAATATCAAAGTCTCCATAATAATTTGTATCTGGATTAGATGGTTCCATATATTTTAAACTACCACAGAAGACATCTCCTGTTGAAGAAGTTAAAACACGTATTGAAGTATTATATTTAGTAGGAGTTTCAATATATTCTTGAATCACCATTTTTTCGTTAAACATTTCTTTATAGTCTAAAATAAACATACATATAGATGTATTTGATTTTCCTGTTTCTCTATCGAAGATAATTTGTTTTCCTAAACATTTCCATTCTTCATTAGCTTTTTGGGCACGACGATTAAAATCATAGTCGTTTACTTCATCATAAAACCTTTTTAAGATTTCTAATTGTTCTGGAGTTCTTAAGATAAACTTTTCAATTCCGCCATTTTCATCTATATTTTTTAAAACAAATGGAAGAGGTGGCAAATTTTCTGGGAAGTGATCCTTGGGAAAAGTGATAGTTAAAGGCTCTGATACTAATTCTCCCTCGAAACACGCTCTTAATTTCTTTATTTTTTTTGATACATAATCATCTTTGCAACTATTTATGTGTTCATCTAAACATGGTGTAAAGAAGAAAATATCATCTGACGCTAAAGAACTATCAGTTATTATGTCATAACATTTTTCATTTAAATATGAAATAAGTTCTTCTGAAACAAATTGTGGATCGACATAAATTTTCGTTCCATTACCATTTGGTATATTATAAAATTCCATAAAAATCCCCCTTAAATTGTTATTTATTATAATAATTATACAAAAATTCTTCTAATACTATATAAAAGCTTCAAAATTTTTTAAACAAATTTTCTCTATTGCTCACTTAAATCTTCTAATTCTCTATAAAATTGGCAAGTACTTTTAGCTTCTTTTTTTAGTTTTCTAATATACTCAGGGTCCCCATTCATTTCTTCTTTTTTACGGGCTAAGTATTCTTTGTCAGATAGACTATGACACATTCTAACTATATTATCAATTAGACTTAATTGTTCTTTAGGATATAATGAATCGTAATATGTCATCATATCTATCCCTATAAGACTTTCAATAATTGGTCTATATTGATCAAGAAGACTATTTTCTATAGGAACTCTAATACTACGGAAAAAGGCAAAATATCTTATTCTATCATAAAGTATAGTTATATCATCCACATAATCTACCTTTTTTTCTTCGTCTAAACTTTCATAAGCTGTTAAGAATTCTTTTACTTCTTCGTCTAAAACTCTTTGTGGTTTGAAGAAACTCATGTATTCTTGTTTCTTGGCAAAATCTGTAATTTCTTCAGAAGAATAAATAAAGTACTGGGTAATTCTCAAGTCTGAGTTATTGATATGATGATCTTTAACAGATTCCATAAGTTCTTTTAAAGTAAATCTTCTTGACACTCTTTTTTGAGTACTATTAAATGTTTGATATAAGTTCTTAAAGTTAAGTAAATCATCAACAGATTCAAAGTATCCATCAAATAAATCTCTTAATTCTCTTGATACTTTTTTACCTTTACCTTCGCATAAAGAATTTATTAAAGTATTAATTATTTTTTTTTGATTTTCATAAGAAGCTCCTAATAAATTGTAATATACTTTTTCTAAAATTGTCATAATATTTCCCCCTTTAATAACTTGGTGGCTATTATAACAACTAAAAAAGGTAAAGTCAATTTACCTTATTTTAATGTTCTACAGACTAAAGTTAGTTCAGTATCTTTTGGTCTGTTTTTGGATAAAAAGTACAAGTAATCATATAAGCCGTTTGAAATTTTGTTATCTAATGCAAAAGTAAAACCTAAATCTTTATTACATTCTTCTCTAATAATACTTTCTAATCTTTTATATAACACATTAATTGAAACCTCTATAGGACATTTTCTTAAAAATGATGGATTGATTATTTCGCGTATGTTTTGATATTTATATGCCCAATCTGTTAAAGGATTTGCTAACGCTTCTTTTCTTTCTCTAAATTCTTTTTCATCTCGTCCTTGTCTTTCAAATGATTTTTTCATTGATTCTTCATCAAGATAAGGAACAACTTTTAATAATAATACTCTATTAGGATAATCATTGACAATTTGAAGATATGAGTCTTCATTTGATAAATCAATACATGGTATTTTTCCTCTTGCTAAAGTAGAATCTATTTCTTCTTTCTTGAATGCATAATGTTCTTGGTTAAGACGATTAATATATTGGTAGTTCATTCTATTAATTTCTTCAAGTGAGACGTCCCCTTTTACATCTTTAACATTTCTTTCATCAGTTCTTGATTTACGAGTAGTATATTTAGTAATAATTTCTATATTAGGATATCTACTAATTAGTTCTCTTGAAACAAATGATTTTCCACTTCCTGTTTCTCCTACTATTACAATTATTAAATCATTAGAGTTATTATTGTCCATATTTTTCAATCCTTTCTATTTTTTATTTAAAATGGATGGTATTGTGCTTACACAAATCACATGTAGGTCCCAACTCTACTTTATTTTTATCTGTAATCTCTTTGGCTTTTAATAAAATATCTTTCATAAATTGAGGATTTGGCAAAAATGTCTCATTATCATTAGGAATATAAGGGGATAATACTGGTAGACAACCAATACTGCTCAATTCTTCAACAGCTTTTAAGCTATCTTCAATATCTTCTATACCGATTATAATACATGATTTAACGTTTCCTTTGCCAAATACTTCTACTGCTAATTTTATAAATTTAAAATATTTATCTTTTCCGACAATATCTTTTTGAGGAATATAATCCTGACGATAAAAATCATTATATAATTCTAGGTTTATATATATTCCACTAATGTTCCATTCTTTTAATTTATTTAAAAATTCTTTATATGTTTGTTCACTATTGTCATTAATATTAATACTTCTTGGTACTAACATAATATCTATAGGATAATCTTGACCATATTTTTCTCCAAAATATTTATATACATTATTTTGATAATCAAAGTCTTTTTGATTATTTAAAGGTGTTCCTCCGCTAATAAGAGCATGTCTAAAGCCAACATTTTTTTTCGCATATATAAATGCTGCTTCTAAATCTTCTATGGAATTTAGATGATATTTTAAAAGGTTTAAGTCACAAAAACGGCATTTATTTGCACATCCTTGTATTGGTTGGATTCTTATTCTGTCTCCATGGATATTTATTAAATCAGTAATTAGTCTACCATTTGGTAAAGTTAACGAATTAAGAGCGAATTCTGGTGCTTGTTTTATAGTTATATTACAAATCTTATTACTGTTATGTTTAAGTATAAAGTTGGAATCTTCTAAATCTATACAATATGAACTTGTTGTATTAATAAGAACATTTACCGATATAGTATCATTTAAAATAATGAATAAGCCTTTTGTTGTTATATAATCGTTAAAAGTAACTTTTCCATTGTTATCTTTTTTTAATAGTTTATAACATTCTTCTGTAATTCTAATTCCATAATATAGTAAATCTAATTTATATTCCCATAATTTTTTCATTGTATACTTCCTATTCATTTTGTTTATAAAGTTAATTATAACAAAAATTATAATATATAAAAACTCGAACTACATAAGCTCGAGTGTGATATCTAATTGGTGCGAGAAACAGCCACGTTACAACTTTTATAGTTTTTTACAAAATGCTAAAATTATTTAAAATTCTTAAAAAATTATTAATTAAAGTTTCTCTCATACTTAGTTACTTTCCTTTTCATTAAATTCAGCCTTTTGCTTCTTAATTTCCAACGCTAATTCCTTTTTTGTTGGTAGATATACTTGATATTTAGAAGCAAATAAATTTTTATTATCATCAAGAACAGAATATTTAACTATTGTGTCTTTTTTGTCTAAACATAGAATTATACCACTAGTTGGATTATCTTGCTTATCTTTAATTTCATTATCAAAATATCTTACGTAAAAATTCATTTGACCAATATCTTGATGAGTTAATTTGTCTTTCTAATTTTCTAATACTCCCGAAAATAAAGTTCTACAATTTCAATATTAATATTTTAACAACATTATGTTTTGCTTTTAAAATTAACTCATTTTAAGAGTTCGAATGTATCCTCTTCTGGTGCCCCTAAGAAAGGACGCTCAACAACTTTTATTTTTCTCATACTGTTTAATAAAATTATTATATATTTTTTTATGTCCTTTTCTGTTAGGATGAAAGTCTATATTATTGAAATCTTCTATTGCTAAATTATCGTTATTAATCAAAAACACATTATGATATTTTTCTGAGATTGTATAAAATTTATCATTAATGCTAGAGATAAATTCACGGACATTTTTTCTAATATATGATATTTTTGTGGGTACAAATAGTCCAATAATATAAATTTCAATATTAGGGTTAATATTTATTAATTTTTCAATATTTTTTTCTATATCATAAAGAATACTATTTACATTTATTTTTTTTAATTCTTTTTTTATTTTTCCTGGTCTAAGTAGTTTAAAAAGACTCAAGCCTTTAGATTTTAATAAATCATTTACAAATGCTGAATAAATAAAAATTGTTTCATTTTTTTGGATATAATCTTTAACTATAACTCTTGCATCATCCTTGTTTATTTGATAATGATTTAAAAAGTTTTTTGGCAACTCTAAATAAGGATAAATACCTGAATATTTACATTTTTTTAGCATTTTATTTTGTGTATTTTTAATCTCTAACAAGGATATATCATTAGAAATAAAACTATCAATATATTTATTGTCATTGTTAGTTGACATATGAAAACAATTAATTGAAATAACATTGTATTTATTTGCCAAAGTACATTCTATCATTTCGAAAAAAACTTTATGATCGAAATTGTCTTTTGTATAAGGAACGCCAATAGAATCAGCTGCACCTACTAATAATAAATTCTTTTTCATACATGTACCTTTCTGTAATGGATATTGATTTTGTCAATATGCAAGTGTGTTTATTAAATTTTCATTATCAATTTAACTCCTATATATTTTATCATAAATTTAAGTATATTAAAACTCGAACTACATAAGCTCGAGTATCAATCAAATCTGGTGGAGCAGAGGGGAATTGAACCCCTGTCCAAGATATTCCCTAATACAACGTCTACAAGTTTAGTTAGATTTTTAATTTCATTAAGATTATGGCTATAACGTACCAAATAATCTTAACTATCCTAATAAATATTCATTATTGTAACTTAGGAAATACAATAATATACTCTATATATATTAACCCTTATATTACCCTATAGATAAAAGTAATTAAGAGTGCTCCTATACCTTATATTAGGCTGCTACAAAAGCAGGAGCGAAACTATATGAAGTTTCGTCATTTTATTTTAATTTTTGAATTTAGGTATTCAACCACTTGCAGTCATACCGGGATATAACCTGTCGAAACCAAGTCTGCCCCATATGTGTAGTAATTATAACATAAGTTAAAAGAAAAAGAAATTATTTGAGAGAACTTAGCAAATTTTGACAATATAATATGTCAATGTTATAATTCAATAATCAAAGGAAAGTATGGACTTTTGGAGAAACAAATTTATGCTTATATATAATAGGATAAAGTTGACTTTTATCTTTGTATGTGGTAGTGTAGTTTCTCGAAAAGAAATTTATTTTCAAAGGGGGAAATTTTATGAAATTAAAAAGATTATATGAAATTTTAGGATTAAAAAAAGATGCTACTTATGAAGAAATCGAAGAAGCTTATAATGATAAAATGACAGAACTTTATATCGAGAGAAATACAGGTAAAATTACAAGAGATGAATTTAATGAATTATTTGATGAGTTAAATTATGCTCACGATACTTTAGTTGATGAGTTTGAAGAAGTTTTAGATGGTGAAGAAGAACCAACTCGTAAACGTAGTGGTTTAGGTGTAAAAATAGTAGCTGGTGCTGTTGCTGCGGCTGTTGCTGTTTCTATATTTGCTGGTACTTATGCTTTAACTAAACGTAATTCTAATGCTGAATCAAATCAAGTAGGATATGAAACATCTGCTGAAAAAGATACTCCTGAAAGTCAAACTCCTAGTCAAGAACCAGAACAATCTCAAGAACAAGGAGAGAGTCAATCAGAAGGTCAAGGAGCAGAAGGACAAGAACAAGAAGGTCAAGAACCAGAAGAAAAGGACATTCCTGCTGCTGTACAGTATGGTAGTATAAAGGATAGTGCTTTAGTTCAAGAAAGAGCTACTGCTTTAGCTAATGAATTAAAAGCTATGAATATTATTAATCCAACTTCTGGATCACTATATTCTGTAGAAGAAATTACTACTTTAATATTGTATGCAAATGGTGTTTATACTCCTGAAACAATGGAAGAAATTGATGTACTTCATTTAAATCTATTGAATTTATTGATTTCTCCGCTAAATACTGATGAATACTTATATCATGTTGTTTATGCAACTGGCAACGACGACTTTAAAGATATGGCTGTTGAAGCTGCCACAAATGTAAAACCTATTAACTTTGCTGGAGCTTTTGCTGAATATGAACAAAATGGTGTTTATCCATTAACTCAATGGATGCAACAAAAACGTGAACAAATTTATTCAACAACTGATAGAGAAGAAATTAATAAGATTTATGCTGAAGTTGGTCAAGTAATGGCAGACATTATGAAAGGTAATGGATGTACTATTACTATATATGAAGATAAACAAGAATATACTTATACATTTACAAGTGAACAAATTCTTGCTAACCACGCATCTGCAATGTTACTTACAATTGATGCACAATTAATATTTGCTAACCACTATGAAGTAAGAGATGAAAACAATAAGGTTATTGCTTCTACTCAAACTTCTTGGGAAGTATATAATAAATTTTTAGGAGATGAACCAGATCATGTTTCATTAGATGAAATTCAAGCATGGATAAATAATGGATGTGATTACGAATGGGGAATCGAAGATGTATTAATTGATGGGCAAACTTTTGGTCAAAGAATTCAAGGCGATATGGAAGGTATGGCATTAAATAATTACACTATGAATTCTGGTCAAACACTTACTAAATAATTTATGAAGGAGGAATAGTTATGTACGATAATGAAAACGTTACATATAGAGTTGGTATTAATTGGAAAGATATTATAATTAAAATAATTATGTTCGCATTATTTATTTTATTATTAATAGTATTATTCCCAAAACCTAATCTAGATGTATTTTATGATTCAGTTTATAGTAATAATATAAAAACAATGCAAGAAGCGGCTAGAAATTACTATACTGTTGACAAATTGCCAAAAAATGTTGGAGATAAATCTTCAATGACATTAAAAGAAATGATAGATAATAAAATGATTATCAGATTTACTGATAAAGATGGAAAGACATGTGATGAAGCTAATAGTAAAGTAGAAGTTACTAAACTATCAGATTCTGAATATAGTTTAAAAGTTCAGTTAAATTGTGGTGATCAAAGCGATTATATTCTTGATACTATTGGATGTACTAATATATGTTCAAATGGAACTTGTACAACAATAATAAATAACGGAAATAATTCAAATTCTGGTCAAATAGCTACTAACCCAGAAGTTCCTTCAGGAGGAACAGATACTGAAAGAGTTGATCATGATGATCCAGTTGGAGACTCTAAAGGTAATGGATATCAAATAACTGTTACTTTATATCAACATAGAAAAGCAGTTACTACTTCAAAAACTATTTATACTTGTCCTGAGGGTTATGTAAAGAATGGAACAAAATGTATAAAGACTACTACTGGAGCTACAATAGATGCTACTCCACTATATGATCCTGATAGAGTAGTTACTACTGATGCTAAATATGGTAAAGATCAAATTATTAAGGCTGAACCAATTAAAAAAGAGGTTGGAACTGATTATAGTTGTCCTTCTGGATATGTAATTAATGGTTCATATTGTATTAAATATACTGATGCTACTGAGAAAAAGGGTGATATAAGTTATAGTTGTCCTTCTGGTTATACTAGAAATGGTACTACTTGTACAAAAACTTATACTGCTACTTATAATTCTGGTTCAACATCTTATAGTTGTCCTAATGGTGGTACATTAAATGGTTCTACTTGTACTTTAACTACAAATGCTAGTTCAAATACTACATATAGTTGTCCTTCTGGATATTCTAAGAATGGTTCTAGTTGTTATAAAGTTTATAATGCTACTTCAAGTACTTCATATAGTTGTCCTAGTGGATGGACAAGAAATGGTTCTACTTGTAGTAAATCTAGTACTCAAACTCAAGCTGCTAGTGCTTCTACATCTTATGGTGGATGGGTAAATAAAGGAACACAATATTATACTTCATCTTCAAAAGGATATACTGGTAATACTTCTAAACTAGTACTTCAAGGTGCAGTTTCTGGTGCTACTTGTGGTAGTCCTTGTGGAAATAAAGGTATTTGGTATAAATATATTTATTATACTAGAAGTACTTCTACTACATATAGTTGTCCTAGTGGATGGACTAAGAATGGTTCTACTTGTAGTAAAACTACTACTCAAACACAAGCTGCTAGTTCAAGTACTTCATATAGTTGTCCTAATGGTGGCACAAGAAATGGTTCTACTTGTACTTTAACAGCTAATGCTACACCATCTACTACATATAGTTGTCCTTCTGGTTATACTAGAAATGGTACTACTTGTACAAAGACTTATAGTGCTACTCCAAGTACTGGTAAAGGATATTATAGTTGTCCTAATGGTGGTACATTAAATGGTTCTACTTGTACACTTACTACAAATGCTACTCCTAGTCAAGGTCAATCTACTTATAGTTGTCCTTCTGGTTATACATATAATTCATCATTAAAGAAATGTGAATATAAGATTAGTGCTAATGCAGTTAAGAGATATTCATATAGTTGTCCTTCTGGATACGAATCTAATGGAGAAGGAGAAAATATGACTTGTACAAAAGTTATAAAAGGCGAAGGATATTATTGTGAAGATGCTGATGCTAAATTAGAAGGTACTAAGTGTATTAAGACTGTTAAGGGGGAACTTAAAGGATATACTTGTCCTGAGGGTTATACTTTAAATGGTGATAAGTGTACTAAACAATCTACAATAACTATTGATGCTAATGCTTCTACTGAAACTAATACTTCATATAAATATACATGGAGTGAGAAGTCTTACTTAGAAGGTTGGGAGTTTACTGGTAAAACTAAAACTCAAACTAAATCTTATACAGCAGGTCAAAAATAGTTAATAAATAAAACTTGATAGAAATATCAAGTTTTTGTATGTTTTTAGGCTTTTTAAAGATTGTTTTATTTAAAATGTATAATTTATCTTTTTACTTAACAATATAGTTTAAAAGGCTTATAATTAATAAAAAAAGAAGTATTATACTTCTTTTTTTATTTCTTTTATACGTAATGCCTTTTTGTTATCTATTGAACATATAGAATATTCTTCTTTATTCTTTTCAACTTTTGTTTCATTATGCATTTCAGCTATAGTTTTATCTTGATTATTATATATATTATGGTTATTTTTTATTTTTATCTGAACATAAAAAAGAGTGAATTTTATTCACTCTTAACTTCTTAATTTAGCTCCTATTTTAGATTCTACTTCACTTATTATCTTATTAAATATTTCCATAACTTCTTCGTCTGATAATGTTCTACTAGAATCTTTAAATACCAATTTATAAGCAATAGATTTTTTACCAGCTTCAATATTTTCATATAGATCGAATACATCTATGCTATCTAATAGTCTTCCGCCAGATTTCTTTATTTGAGATTTAATAACTTCACTTTCTACATTGTTTTCTACAACAAATGCTACATCTTTAATTATTTCTGGATATTTTGAAGCTTCTTTAAATTTTAATGGTTTAATTTTTGCATTATATAATGCTGTCATAGATATTTCTGCTATATATACTTCATCTTTTTTGTATGAAGGATGAACACGACCAATAATACCTATTTCATTTCTATCTAATAATATTTTAGCTGTTATTCCAGGATGCATTTCTGGAGCTTCACAAGCTTCGAAAGTATATCTATTTTTGAATCCTAGATAATCAAGTAAGTTTTCTACGATTCCTTTTAAACAATAGAAATCACATTTAACGATAGTATGCTGCCATTCATTTACTAAGTAATTACCTTTCATAAGAATAGAAATTTTAGTATCTTCATTATATGATGAATCATATGTTTTTGCTATTTCATAAATATTAATATCTTTTATATTACGAGCTTTATTATATTCATAGTTATTAATTAATGAAGGTAATAAAGAAGTTCTAATAACTGATTTGTCACTGCTCATAGGATTTGGTAGAGTTATTTGATTTTTTTCTTCATATCTAAATTTAGATGCCATATCTGGACTTGTTAATGTATAGTTTTTAACTTCATTAAGTCCTAATGTTCTTAATCTTCTAGATATTTCCTTTCTTATACCTACATCTCCTACATATACGCCACGACGTGTTGGAATTCTTGGTAAAGTACTACTTAAGTTTTCATATCCATATAGACGACCTATTTCTTCAGCAATATCATTAACATTTGGATCAATATCTAGGCGACGACGAGGTATTGTGACAGTAAATGTATCTTTATCTAATTTATAATCGAACATTAAACGATCTAGCTCTGTTTCAACATCTTGATCTGTTAGTTCAAGACCTAATAGAGTTGAAACCTCTTTAGTTTTGAATTTAACTATTTTTTCTCTTTTATCTATAGTGTCATGTTTAGCTATACCGCTTAGAACTGTTGCATTAGCATATTTTTCTAATAGGTAGCAAGCTCTTTCCATTGCAGCATCTGTATACTCAAAAGATAGTCCTTTTCCATATCTAATTGATGCTTCACTACGTAAATCTAGACGAGATGATGTGTATCTAATGCTTACTGCATTAAAGATAGCAGATTCAATTAATATATCTTTTGTATTTTCATCTACATCTGTATTTTCTCCACCCATGACTCCAGCTATACATACAGGTTTTTCTCCATCTGTAATAACTATATCGCTAGTTAGAAGGTCTCTTTTTTGACCATCTAATGTAATTATTGTTTCATTTTCTTTTGCTTGTCTTACTAAGATATTATCTCCCAGTTTATTTTTATCAAAGAAGTGAAGTGGCTGACCATATTCAAGCATTACGTAGTTGGAAATATCTACAACGTTGTTTATAGGTCTCATACCAGCAGAGATTAGTCTTTTTTTGATAAAATCTGGTGACTCTTTTATTTCAACACCTTTTACCATTTTAGCTGTATAATATGGACATTTTTCTGTTTCAACTTTAAGTGCAATATGATTATTAACATCATCCGCTATTTCATTATGTTTGTCTTCTGGTAATGTAACTTTTTTACCTAGAATACTTGCTATTTCATATGCAAATCCGATATGGTAGTAACAGTCATTATTACGGTGCTTGTGGATGTCTAACTCATATAATGTGTCATCTGTACCTAAATGGATGTTTGCGTCTGTACCAGGCTCTAAATCTGTTTCAAGAACTTCTATTCCTTTAGCATAAGTTTCTTCTGTTTTTTCTTCAACACCTAGCTCAAATAAAGCGCAAATCATACCATTAGATTCTTGACCACGTATTTTACCTGCTTTTATTTCAAAATCGCCAGGAAGAACACAACCAGGTAGTGCAACTAATACTTTAATTCCTGCTTTAACATTTGGTGCTCCGCATACTATTTGAGTAGTAGAACTACCTATATTAACTTGACAAATATGTAAGTGGTCACTATCAGGATGCATAGCACATTCTAAGACTTCACCTATTACTAAGTTGTCAATATGATTATTTATAACTTTTTCAACATTAACACCAGCTTTAGTTACTTTAACAGCTAATTCTTTTAAATCTTCTTTTTCAATGTCAACATAATCTTTTACCCAATTTAAACTTATCATGTACTTACACTTCCTTTCTATCAAAGTTTGTAGACTCTCTTAAATCTGCTTGGTAGAATGTTCTAATATCATTGATACCATATTTAAGCATTGCTAAACGTTCTGCTCCGAATCCAAATGCAAATCCTGACCATACTTCTGGGTCATATCCCCCATTACGTAAAACGTTTGGATGAACCATACCTGCTCCACTTACTGTAATCCATCCGGTATTTTTACATAGAGAACAACCTTTGCCTTTACAAGCAAAACAAGAGATATCCATTTCTACTGATGGTTCTGTAAATTGATAATAACTTGGACGAAGTCTTGCCACACAATCTTCACCAAATAGTTTTTTAGCCATAACTTCGAAAGTTCCTTTTAAGTCGGATAGTTTAATATCTTTATCAACTAAAAGGCCTTCTATTTGCATGAATTGATGTGAGTGTGTTGCATCGTCAGCATCACGACGATATGTTTTTCCGGGACAGATCATTCTAACTGGTTCTTTACCACCTGCTGCTAGCATTGTTCTTACTTGCACTGGAGATGTTTGGCTACGTAATAGAATTGATTCATCTTCAATATAGAATGTATCTTGCGCATCACGTGCTGGGTGTCCTTTTGGAATATTTAGAAGTTCAAAGTTATATCTATCTTCTTCTACTTCTGGACCATCTACTACATCATATCCCATTGACATAAATACAGATTCAACTTCTTCAACGATTTTTTCTAAGATGTTTGGTGCTCCTACTGGTATTTTAGTAGCTGGTAATGTAACATCAATTTTTTCACTAGATAGTTTTCTATTTAGTTCCTCTTCTTCATAGTATTTGATTTTAGCATCAATGCTTGATGTCAATTCATTTTTCAGTTCGTTTAGTAGTTTACCAAATTCTTTTTTCTCTTCTACACTAAGTTCTTTCATATGAGAAGTAAGTTCATTAACAGGACCTTTTTTTCCTAAGTATTCTACTTTAATTTCGTTTACTTCTTTAAGACTTGTTGTAGTTTCTAGTTTTTTTGCAACTTCAAGTTTTAAATTTTCTACTTTTTCTTTCATCTTTTTACCTCCAATAAAAAAAATCTAAAACCAAGGGACGAAATTATATTCCGCGGTACCACCCTAATTCTAGAAATCTAGCTCTTTAGTATAGATATAACGCATCTATTTGCGGGTCTAACTCCAACGATGAATTTCATCATATTGTTTATCTTTAAATGCTTTCAGCCGGTGACATTTAATCTCTAAATTAAGAACTCAATATAATTACTTAGTTCGTCTTCAACGTTTTTCTAAAATGTATTTTAACATATTAAACCAGGTAAAGCAAATTAATATTGAAAAAACTTTTACATTTGTAAAAGTTTTATTTTTTTTCAAATTCTATTATATTTTTATAAATTGATATTATATCTTGTTGATTTTCTAATTTATAGTCTTTTAATAATCTATCTATTTGTTCTGATTCTTTTAACTTTGTATTTTTTAGTACTTTTTCGAAATTACTTATAGTAATTTTAATGCTTTCTTCATCTGAGATATGATTATATGATTTTACTTTCATTATTCCATATTCAGTTTCTTTTTTTGTTACTGCTCCTATGTAAGCGTTAATGTTTCTATAGAATTTTGGAGTTTGATAGTTGTTATGAATCATAATAGCATACGTAAGATTATTTATAGTTGCATTTTTACTTTTTATGTATGGAGAATACATGTTTTTGTATTTTGCATACTGCATAATGATTTGTTCTTTTTTTCTTGTTTTTGTTTTATTTTTTTCTTTTTCTACTTTATTTTTTGATGATATTTTATAAAGATTAGCTATATAAAGAATCATTAAAAACCATACAAATGGTTTAATATCTTCTGGTGTTGGTATTACTGTTTCAACAGCTCCAATAAAATAGTTATATGTAAATAAACTTAGTGCAATGCTTATTAAGTTTTCAAAAATAAACATAATGTTGCTTATCTCGACATCTTGGTTCGTTATATTTGTTATATAGAAGTTTCTTATAAAAATTTCAAATATAACAATTAAGTAAATATTTTCTTTTACCATTGGAAATAAAGCTGCAATGATAATTATGTAAATAGAAGGTATAAGTATTTGATTTAATCTTCTATTTTCTTTGCTTTTAAAACAATTAAGTATTATTGTCAAAGGTATAGTAAGTATCATTTGAATTATTAATGTTATTAGGTTCATACGTATTCTCCTTTTTGATTGCTATACTACTATAAAAATAAATGAAAGTCAATGATCAAAGAAAAATAGCAGAAAAGTTCTGCTATATTTGTGATTTAAGTATTCTAGTTAGAATTATAATTAATTCTGGATCTTTTACTCTGTCAACATATGTATCTTGACCATCAATTATTTCTTCTACAATGGCAACATTCGTAGGAATAATATCTTTATTTTCATCTACACCCATTACTAAAAAGTATTTTACTCCACCATACATTGTTTCATTTAATACAACATATTTTTCGTTATTTTCCAAACTTATTATAGTGTTAGTTCTTAAACTCATGTTATCATCTCCTAGATTAGTCTTGTTTATCAAGATTACTTAGATATTGGTCTAATTCATCTTCTAAGTTTTGACTTGTTACTATATTATCTTCATTTTGCTCTTTGTTGTCAATATTTTGCTGACTAAACATTGTATTAATAGATAGCTGGTCTACTTCTGCTTGAGTTCTTGGTTCCACAGGTTGCTCTATTATTTCTTCTATATCAAGTGGCTCTTCTTCGTCTTCATCATACTCAACTTGCTGAGGAGCTTCTGATGTCATTTGATTATATTCTTCTAAGTTATTTTCTTCATTATTCGATACTTCTTGAATGGCTGCTTCTAATCTTTGAGCTGCCCCATTATCTGTTTCTTCTGTTGCTTCTGTTTGAATTTCTGTAGGTTGTGTTATTTCTGTTTCATCGATAACTTTGATTCCTCGTTTACTTTCAGATAATACCTCAATATCTTCATTATTTAATTCAATGTTTTTTACTTCACTTACATCTTCGCTATTATTTTCAACAATATAATCTTCATAATCTTTAGATACAATATTTGATGTATTTTTTATCAATTCTAAATCTATTCCATCCGTTAATGTTATTCCTAATTCTTCTTCTAGCCTTTGTACTATCTCAAGTGGAGTTTCAGGAAATTGACGACGATGTTTAATATCTATAACTGTTTGAGCTAGTTCTTTTAATATGTCCTTATCTTTATTTCGTGATGTTATATCTATTAAACCAGTTTTCTTTGAAGTTAGTCTATTTTTTATATTTTTTATTTCTGATTGAGCGTTTAAAATATGATTATTTAAGTTTTCACACTCATATTTAATTGTTCTTGTTGCCGCAGCTATATCCTCTGCTTCATCATTTTTAAAAGCTGTTGCTATTTTTTCTGCTTCAGCTATATCCTCTTTCTTTTCGTCTAAAGCAGCTTTTAAACTTGCTTTTGCTCCAATATTAATATCTGGAGCTTCGTCATATGCTCTTTGGAATTCTTTTAAATCATTTTTCATAGTATTAATCATTTCAGCTAATACTAGGTTTTTGTCTTCATAAGAGAATTGCTGATCTTTGTCAACTAAAGATATTTTCGCTTTTAGTTCTTCTAATTCTTGTTGCCATTTTTCAATACGTTCTGATAAAAATTCGATACGAACTTTTTCTGGAGTATTAGCTTCTAAAATATTATAACTTTTTTGATCGATTTCGTTGGCAAAAGAATCTCTAGCTTGTGTAGCTCTTAACAATTCTTCTTCTAAAGCATTATCTGCTGGTACATTAATATAGTTTATTTTTATAACCTGATTAATTAGTTGTAATAAATAATCTCTTGCATTATTTATATCTTCTTTATTGTTTATTACATCTTTTATTTTTGTTTCTATATATTTAGGGTCGTTTTTTATTTCGTTAATACGATTATTTAATTTTTCTATTTTAGATTCTAAATCAACAATGCGTTTATTATTTTTTTCTTTTTTACTTTTATCAATATAATTTTCTTTATTTTCTAAGTTTGCTTGTGTTTCCTCTAATAGTCTTTTCTTTTTATTGATTCGATCTTCTAGTGCTGCAATTTGTTCTGTTGCCTCGATAATTTCTTCTTGAACATTTTCATAAGATTTGCTTTGTTCAGAAAGATCCTCATTAATAGCCGCAATTTTTTCGCTTGTTTCAGCAATTAATGCATTATATCTGTCGATTATTTCACTTTCAATTGTTTCACTTATTCTTTCTTGCATACTAATAATGTATTTTTCTTGGCTTGATTTATTATCTCTTAATAATGATGTTCTTTCATATAAAGTTGTTTCAGTCTCTTTTAGTTTAGTTAATTCTTTATTTTTCTCTTTTAAATCATTTTTTAATATTTGTAATTGGCGTTTGGTAATTATTTCTATGTTTCTATCTGCCATTTCGGCACTTGTGTCATAATTATCTTCTTCTGATAATGATTTAATATCTTCTATTTCTAAAGCATATGTTTTTATTTTTTCTTCGATTTCTTCTTCTTCAATGCGTAATGATGGACCATCGCTTTTTGAACGACACATTTTCACCAAAACATCTAAATTCCAAAACACCTTCAATTTATCGCCCATAATTACACACCCTTTTATTCTAGTCTAAGATAATAATATCATAAAGCTTACTTATTTTCAATAAAACTATATTTTCCATAAAGAAATTATTAATAAAAAAAGAACTATTAAACTAGTTCTAATTTTACAGTTAAAGCGTCGTCTCCAACTCTTTCTTTAAGTTTTATGATTCTAGTATATCCACCATTTCTAGTTTCATAACGTTTAGCTAATTCATCAAAAACTTTACTTACTACTTGATTATCATTGTTAACGAAAGCTAATGCTTTTCTTCTTGAAACTAAAGTTCCTCTTTTGCCATAAGTAATCATTTTTTCAACGAATTTTCTTACTTCCTTAGCTCTTGCTTCAGTAGTAACAACTGATTCATTTAGAATAACATCTTTAGTTAAACCAGCTAAAATACTTCTACGTATACTTTTTTCTCTATTTAATCTTCTATATTTTGCCATAAGTATTTTACCTCCTTAATTATACTTTCTTAATCGCGGAACTTAAGTCCCATTTCTTTTACTTTGTCTATAACTTCTTTTAAAGATTTTTTACCTAGATTACGGATCTTAGTAACTTCTACTTCTTTTCTAGAAATTAAGTCTTGAACAGTATTTATTCCAGCTCTCTTTAGGCAGTTATATGCACGAACTGAGAATTCGATTTCTTCAATAGGTGTTTCTAATGTTTTAGTGATTGTATCAACTTTCTTTTCAGCCATTAAGCCAGAAACATCACTAATTGAATTTAAGTCTGTTACGATGTTGAAATGTTCTATTAAAATTCTTGCAGATAAAGCCATAGCTTCTTCTGGAGTTATTGAACCATTTGTATAAACATTCATAACAAGTTTGTCGAAGTTTTCATTTTGGCCAACACGAGCACTTTCAACTTCATAACTAACTCTTTCGATTGGAGAGTATAATGAATCGATAGCAATTACACCAACTTTGTTTTCGCCTAGTAATTTTTGATTAGTTTTTGAATCAACATATCCTCTTCCATTACTTACTGTCATTTCCATATCTAGTTTTCCGCCTTTAACTATGTTAGCGATAACTAAATCTGGATTTACGATTTCTATATCTGCATCTCTTTCGATGTCACCTGCTGTAACAGCACCTTCTTTATCGGCATAAAGTCTAATAACTTTATCTTCTTCTGAATGGTTTTTAATTACAACACTTTTTAATGCTAATACGATAGCAGTAACGTCTTCAACTACTCCATCAATTTTTTGAAATTCATGCATAACTCCTTCAATTTTTACTGAAGTTATTGCACTTCCTGGTAATGAAGATAACATTACTCTTCTCAAAGCATTTCCTATAGTAGTACCAAAACCTCTTTCAAGTGGTTCTAGTTCAAATTTACCATAGTGGTTACTTTCTATATATTCTGAAATTTTGTATTCTGGTTTTTCAAATCTTAACATATCCTTAAGTCCCCTCTTTCAATTAATTTCTTGGACGTTTTGGTGGACGACATCCGTTATGTGGAACTGGAGTTACGTCAGTGATAGATGTAATTTCTAATCCTGCAGTTTGTAATGAACGAATTGCATTTTCACGTCCTGCACCTACACCTTTAACAAATACTTCTACTTTTCTAACACCATTATCCATTGCAGCTTTTGAAGCAGCTTCAGCACTCATACCAGCAGCAAATGGAGTTTTCTTTTTACTTCCTTTATAACCGATTGTACCAGCAGAAGCCCAACTTATAACATTACCTTCTTTGTCTGTAATTGTAACAACAGTATTGTTATATGTTGAATGAATATGAGCTTGTGCTTCAGGAATATTCTTTTTAACTTTTCTTTTTCTTCTATTATAAGCCATAATCTTCTAACCTCCTATTTATTATTTAGTAGCTTTCTTCTTGTTAGCAACTACTTTACCTTTACCTTTTCTTGTACGAGCATTTCTTGAAGTTCTTTGACCATGTACAGGAAGACCTTTTTTATGTCTAGTACCTTGATAACTGTTAATTTCCATTTTATTTTTAATGTTCATTTGAACTTCACGACGAAGGTCACCTTCAACCATATGTTTATCTACTTCTGAACGTAATTTAACTACTTCTTCATCAGATAAATCTTTGATTTTTTTATCTCTTGCTACACCAGCTTCATCACAGATAGTGTTAGCTAGACTTCTACCTATACCATAAATAGCTGTTAATCCTATACAAGTATGTTTTTCTCCTGGTAATTCAATATTTTTAATACGTGCCATATTTTACCTCCTATTAGCCTTGTTTTTGTTTGTGTTTTGGATTTTCACAAATAACCATTATTTTTCCTTTTCTTTTGATAACTTTGCACTTTGCGCAAATTTTTTTAACTGATGGTCTAACTTTCATAATTGTACCTCCATTATCTCTTATTCCATATTATGCGCCCACGTGTTAAATCATAAGGCGATAATTCGATTGTTACTGTATCACCTGGTAAGATACGAATCATGTTAACTCGCATTTTACCAGAAACGTAGGCTTCTACAGTGTGTCCGTTAGGTAATTCTACGATTGGAGTTCCACCTTTAAGGATCTCAACAACCTTACCTTCAACTTCGATTTTTTCTTCTTTAGCCATGTATCTATATCTCCCATAACCTTTGAGTATTGTTAGATGTGGAAAACAATCTAGTTATCCACACCCTCACTCTCAAGAATTTCTATTATTTCGTTAAAAGTCTCTTCAATCTTACGATTTGAATTAACTGTTTTTAATACGCCTTGTTGCTTGTAATAATCAATTATTGGTTCAGTTACTTTGAAATAAGTCTCTACTCTTTTATTCATAGATTCTTCGTTATCATCAGCTCTTTGATATATTTCACCATTACATTTATCGCATATTCCTTCAACCTTAGGTTGTAAGGATTCATCGTAAATATTATAAATGGCTCCACAATCTTTACATATTCTACGACCAATAATTCTATTTTTTAGTATTTCACCTGGAATTACTAAATTAATTACTACGCCTAATTCTTTTCCTAATTTTTCTAGGATCTTATCATATCCTTTAGCTTGCTCTATGTTTCTAGGAAAGCCATCTAGGATATAACCATTTTCGCATTCTGGTTGAGTAATTTTATACTCTATTGCTTGATAAATAATGTCATCTGGAACAAATATCCCATTATCAATCAAGTTTTTTATTTCTGTGCCAAGTTCATCACCAACTGAAGCTCTTTCTCTAAGAATATCGCCAGTTGATATATGAGCATAACCATATTTTTCTTTTAGTAATTTAGCAAAAGTTCCTTTGCCAGCACCTTGTACTGCTAAAAATATTATATTTTTCATTATCTTTTAATTCCTGCTCTATGATTTCTACTTATTAAACTACTTTCTAGCTGTTTATATGTTTCAATGGCAACACCTACAACTATTAGTAATCCAGTTCCTCCAATTGTAACAGTACTAGATAGTCCTGAAAAATTTGAGAATAGTATTGGTAATCCTGCAATAATTACTAAGAATAAGGAACCTACTATTGTTAATTTACTTAATACGTTACTTACGTATTCAATTGTATCATTTCCTGGTCTAACACCTGGAATATATGCACCACTTTTGCTTAAATTCTTCGACATTTCTTCTGGATTCATTTGTAAAAATGTATAGAAATATCCAAAGAAGAATATTAGAGCAACATATAATATAAATCCAGTTACGCTTGTATTTACAATATATTTATTAACAAATTCAATTGCAGCTTGATTTTTTATCAAATTAACAATTGTAACAGGAATTGTTATTAAAGTAGATGCAAATATTACTGGTATAACTCCAGCTGCATTTATTTTTATTGGAAGGAAATTTTGATGTCCTCCATAAGCACTATTTGTTCTGTTAGCATATTGGATAGGAATTCTTCTTTCAGCAAGTTGAATCCATACCATTCCAACTATTATAGCTAGATATATTATTACAAAGGCTGCAAATAATAGTGAACCTATTGCTGTACTAAATGCTTCTGCCATAACCAATTCTTTAAAAGCTGTAACGAATACAGATGGCATTGATTGTAGTATACCAGCCATGATTAGTAATGACAATCCATTACCAATACCATGTTTTGTAATTTGATCACCAATCCATAATAATAAACATGTTCCAGCAGTTAATACTACTGTTGTTTTAATAATAACTAATGGATCTGTCATTCCTGAGTATGCAATTGTAAATATAAAACCTTGTACAAAAGCGAATAACACACCTAAGTATCTAGTTATTGCATTTATTTTTTGTTTTCCAGTATAACCTTGTTCCTTTAGTTCTTTAAAATATGGAACTATATCCATTTGTAATAATTGTGTAATAATTTGAGCTGTAATATATGGAGTAACACCTAATGCAAAGATGGAGAAGGATTTTAATCCTCCACCTGTCATTAAGTTGAAGATTTCTAGGAATCCTAGTTCTTCATATACTGTACTAGCCCATGGTACTGTAATAGTACTTCCAAAGCTAAATATTGCTAAACAGAATAGTGTAAAATATATTCTTTTTCTTAAATCTTTATTTGAACGGTTAAATAGCTGTTTTATATTAGAAAACATCTAGATCACCTCTGCTTTTCCGCCAGCACTTTCAATTTTTGTAACGGCTGAACTTGAGAATCTGTTAGCTTTAACAGTTATTTTCTTTTCTAGTTCACCATTGCCTAAGACTTTTACGCCACAAAGTTGTTGTTTGATAATTCCCTTTTCTTTTAATAATTCTGGAGTTACTACATCTCCATCATTGAAATGTTTATTTAAATCACTTAAGTTAATTGTTGCAAATTCAGTTCTAAATTTAGCATTGCTAAATCCACGTTTAGGTATTCTTCTATATAAAGGAGTTTGACCACCTTGGAACCAAGCTGGGATACTAGCACCTGAACGAGACTTTTGTCCTTTTTGTCCACGTGTTGAAGTTTTACCCATTCCTGATCCAGGTCCACGTCCAACTCTTTTTTTAGATTTTGCTTCTGGAGCAGAGTTTAATTCGTATAATTTCATACTATAATTCCTCTACTTTCTTTCCTCTTAGAGCAGCAACTTGCTCTGGAGTTCTTTGCATCTTTAATGCTTCTAATGTAGCTTTTGCAACATTTATTTTTGTATTTGATCCAAGTGATTTAGAAACTATATCACGAACACCAGCAAGTTCAAGAACATCTCTGGCAGATCCACCAGCGATAACTCCTGTACCTTCTTTAGCAGGTTTAATAAGAACTTGTGCACGTCCAACTTTTCCTATAGCTTCATGTGGGATTGTTCTATTATCAATTAATGCAATCTTTGTTACGTTTTTATTAGCTGCTTGAATAGCTTTTTTAATAGCTTCAGGAACTTCATTAGCTTTTCCTGTTCCAATTCCTACTAGTCCTTTTCTATTACCAACAACTACTGTTGCTGAGAATCTAAAATGACGTCCACCTTTTGTAACTTTTGTTACGCGGCCTATAGAAACAACTTTTTCTTCAAGCAAGTTTTTCTTAGAGTCCATTTTTGTTTTTGGCATAATCTGTACCTCCCTCTTAGAATTCTAGTCCATTTTCACGTGCTGCTTCAGCTAAAGCTTGAACACGTCCGTGGTAAAGGTATCCACCTCTATCGAAAACTACTTCACTTATATTTAATTTTTTAGCTTTTTCAGCAATGTCTTTACCTACAAGTTTTGCACCTTCAACATTGCCACCATTTTTGATTTTTAATTCGACAGATGAAGAGCTAGCTAGAGTAACGCCCTTAACATCATCGATAATTTGAGCAAATATTTGTGTATTTGATCTAAATACGTTTAATCTTGGACATTCAGCTGTTCCGCTTATTTTATTACGGATACGAGTATGTCTTTTTTTACGCATTTCATTTTTTGATTCTTTAACTATCATAATATCTCGACTCCTTACCCTTATTTAGCTGCTTTCTTACCTTCTTTACGACGAACATATTCACCTTTATAACGAATACCTTTACCTTTATATGGTTCTGGTTCTCTTATTGAACGAATATTAGCCGCAAATTCAGTAACCTTTTGCTTATCGATACCTGAAACTGTAATTTCAGTATTATTAACTTGTTCAACTTTTAAGTCAGCTGGTACTTCAACAACAACTGGATGTGAAAAACCTGCACTTACGTTGATTTTGTTTCCTTGAACTTGGAATCTATATCCAACTCCAACTGCTTCTAAACCTTTTGAATATCCTTCAGTAACTCCAATAATCATGTTTTTAACTAAAGCATTAGTTGTTCCATGTAATTGTTTAGATACTTTGTTATCATTTGGTCTTTCAGTAATTATTTTGCCTTCAACTTCTTTAACAGTGATGATATCAGCTTTTTCAAGCTTTAATTCACCTTTAGGACCTTTTACAGTTACAGTATTATTTTCAACAGTTACAGTAACTCCAGCAGGAATTACTAATTCTCTTTTTCCTATTCTACTCATAACTTAGTTTTCCTTACCAAATATAGGCAAGTACTTCTCCTCCTAGACCAGCTTCACGAGCTTCTTTGTCAGTCATTAATCCTTTTGAAGTTGAAATGATTGCAATTCCTAAACCGTTAAGAACACGAGGAATTTCATCACTTTTGGCATAGACACGTAATCCAGATTTTGAAATTCTTTTTAAACCTGTAATTACTCTTTCTTTCTTGTTTCCATATTTAAGTGTTAAAGTTAATTTATCACCTTTAGTATTTTTTTCATATTTGAAATCTGCAATGTAACCTTCACGTTTTAGTATTTCAGCGATTCCTAAAGTCATCTTTGAACCTAAAACTTCAACTGTTTCATATCTCATTTGATTTGCATTACGTATTCTTGTAAGCATATCAGCAATTCTATCTCCTACCATAGTCTAAATTCCTCCTTTCTACCAACTTGACTTCTTAACGCCAGGGATTTGTCCGTTATTTGCCATTTCTCTAAAGCAAATACGACATAACTTATATTTACGAAGAACTCCATGAGGACGTCCACATCTTTCGCAACGAGTATAAGCTCTTGATTTAAATTTTGCAGGTCTTTGTTGTTTTACTTTTAAACTAGTCTTTGCCATAAATATTTTCCTCCTCCTTCTACTTTCTAAATGGCATTCCGAATCCACTTAATAGTTCGAATGCTTCTTCGTTTGATTTTGCTGTTGTAACAAATACGATATCCATACCTCTTATTTTTAAGATTTGGTCGTATTCTATTTCTGGGAATATTATTTGCTCTTTAACACCTAATGTATAGTTTCCTTTTCCATCAAATGCAGTTTTTGATATTCCTCTGAAATCTCTAACACGTGGAAGTGCAATTTTAATTAATTTTTCCATAAAATTGTACATATTTTCACCACGTAATGTAACTTTAGCTCCAATTACTTGGCCTTCTCTGATTTTAAAGCCAGCTATTGATTTACGAGCTTTAGTTACTACAGGTTTTTGACCAGCGATTAGTTCTAGGTCTTTTACTGCTGCTTCAATAAACTTAGTGTCATGTGAAGCTTCTCCAACTCCCATATTTATAACTATTTTTTCTAATTTTGGAACTTCCATTTTAGATGAATAGTTAAATTTTTTCATTAGAGAGTCGATGATTTGTTCATTATATAACTTTTTATATGTACTCATATCAACACCTTCTAACTAGCTTTCTTTTCTGATTTTTTTGTTGTTTTTTTTGCTTCTTTTTTAGTTTCTTCAACTACTTTAACGTTAGATACATGAATTGGTGCTTCTACCTCAACGATAGATCCAACTTCATTCATACGATTTGGTTTTATATGTTTTTTTACTATATTAATTCCTTCAACAACTACTTTGTCGTCTTTTCTAAGAGTTTTAATAATTCTACCAGTTTTTCCTTTATCTTTTCCTGCTAGAACTTTAACGTTATCTCCAACTTTAACTTTCATATTAGCCCCTCCTATAATACTTCAGGTGCAAGTGAAACAATCTTCATGAAATCTTTTTCACGTAATTCACGAGCAACAGGTCCTAAAACTCTTGTTCCGATTGGACTCTTATCTTCCTTAATTAGTACACATGCATTATCATCAAATTTAATGTATGAACCATCAGCTCTTCTAACACCTTGAACTGTTCTAACGATTACAGCTTTAACAACTTTTCCTTTTGGAATATTACTGTTTGGAATAGCTTTTTTAACTGTTCCAATAACGATATCACCTATGTTACCGCTCTTAACTTTACTTCCGCCTTTTACTTGGATAACAAGTAATTCACGAGCTCCAGAGTTATCAGCAACTTTAAGTCTTGTTTCTTGCATTACCATAATGATACCTCCTATAGAACTACAGCTTCAACTAGTACTTCAACAAGTTCATATCTTTTAGTTTTAGATAATGGTCTTGTACTACTAATTCTAACTGTATCTCCTTCTTTAGCTTTATTTAATTCATCGTGAGCAGTATATTTTTTAGAATATTTTACTCTTTTTCCATAAAGTGGATGCTTTTTATATGTTTCAACTAAAACAGTAATAGTTTTGTCATTTTTTGCGCTTACAACTTTACCAACTAATGTTGTTTTTTTAGTTTCTGCCATTATTTTTCGCCTCCATTTTCTCTTTCTGCTAGAATAGTTTTCATTCTAGCAACGTTCTTTCTTAATTCACGAATCTTAGATGGTTGTTCTAATGAACCAGTTGATTGTTTTAATCTAAGATCGAATAATTCTTTTTTAGATTCTTTTATTTTTGCAACTAATTCTTCATCAGATAAAGCTCTTAGTTCTTTAACTACTTCATTAACCTTCATTAGATTCACCACCTTCATTGTCTTTTTTAACTATTTTACAAGTTACTGGAAGTTTGTGTGATGCAAGTCTTAAAGCTTCTCTTGCGATTTCTTCGCTTACGCCACCAACTTCAAACATTATTTTTCCTTTTTTAACAACAGCTACGTATTGTTCAACGTTACCTTTACCTTTACCTTGACGAACACCAAGAGGTTTCTTAGTTAATGGTAAATGTGGGAAGATGTTAATCCATACTTTTCCACCACGTTTCATAAAACGAGTCATTGCGATACGAGCAGCTTCGATTTGTTGTGCTGTAATATATGCACCTTCACGAGCCATTAAACCGTATTCACCAAAATTTAGTTCAGTATTTCCTTTTGCTTTACCTTCATATGATAAACGATGTTGTTTACGATACTTAGTTCTTTTTGGCATTAACATCTTTACTCTCTCCCTTCACAGCCTTTTTAGTAGGAAGAATTTCGCCTTTGTAAATCCAAACTTTTACACCGATTTTACCATAAGTTGTATTTGCTTCTGCGATTGCATAGTCAATATCAGCCCTTATAGTATGTAATGGAACAGTTCCTTCAGTATAACCTTCAGTACGTGCCATTTCAGCTCCACCTAATCTTCCTGAAACTGCAGTTTTAATACCTTTAGCTCCAGCTTTCATAGTATTTCTAATAGCTCTCTTTTGAGCGCTTCTAAATGGTGCTCTTGCTTCGATTTGTTGTGCGATTTGTTCTGCTACTAATTTAGCATTTAAATCTGGATTTTTAACTTCGATGATTGAAACATAAATTTCCTCATCTACTAGTTTCTTTAATTCATCTCTTAGTTTTTCTATATCTTCTCCGCCACGTCCGATAATAATACCAGGTTTAGCAGTATAGATTTTAACATCTGTTCTTTTTGCAGTTCTTTCGATTACTACAGATGCAACAGCAGCGTCTTTCATTTTGTCAGCTAAATATTTACGAATTTTGTTATCTTTATTTAATAAAGTACCAAAGTCTTTCTTTTCAGCAAACCAGTTAGCTTCCCAATCTTTATTAACGCCAACTCTTAGTCCTATTGGATTAACTTTTTGTCCCATACTATTTTGCCTCCTTATTATCAGATACTTTTACAGTAATATGACTTGTTCTTTTATCTCTTCTATCAACTTTTGTTCTTGAACCAAATTTGATTCTTTTTAGAACTTGTCCTGGATTGATGTAGCATTCAGAGATAACAAGATCAGATTCATTTGCGCCGAAATTGTTAACAGCGTTTGCAACTGCAGAATTTAAAACCTTAAGAATTAATCTGCTTGCTTTAGTATTTGTATTTTCTAAAATACCTTGTGCAGTTTGAACATCTTTTCCTCTAACTAAGTCAAGAGTCATTCTTGCTTTACGAGGAGCGATCATAGCACCTTTATGTATTGCATATGTTTCCATTTACTTATATCTCCTTTCCTACTTTTGTCCAGCATGTCCGCCGAATTTACGAGTTAACGCAAATTCACCTAATTTGTGTCCAACCATATCTTCAGTAATATATACTGGGATAAATTCTTTACCGTTATGAACAGCTATTGTATGTCCAATGAAATCAGGATAAATAGTTGAACGACGAGACCAAGTTTTAATAACTTCTTTTTTATTATTTTTATTTAATTCTTGAACCTTTTTAAGTAATCTTTCGAATACATATGGTCCTTTTTTTAAACTTCTTGCCATTATTTATTTCCTCCTATTTTTTCTTACGACTAACAATTAGCTTGCTAGATTTTTTCTTGCTACTACGAGTCTTAACACCCATAGCTTTTTTACCCCATGGAGTCATTGGTGCTTTACGTCCTACTGGAGTACGTCCTTCACCACCACCATGTGGGTGGTCATTAGGGTTCATAACAGATCCACGGTTTGTAGGTCTTATACCTAAGTGACGTGTACGTCCTGCTTTTCCCCAGTTTACTAATTCGTAGTCTTCATTTCCAACTACTCCGATAGTTGCCATACATGTTCCTAAAACTTTTCTTGTTTCACCAGATTGTAATCTGATAAGTACATATTTATCTTCACGTCCTAGGATTTGTGCACTTGTACCAGCTGCTCTACATAATGCGGCTCCTTTTCCAGGTTGTAATTCAATACAATGAATTGTTGTACCAACTGGAATATTCATAAGTGGTAATGCGTTACCAATTTTGATATCAGCATTCTCACCAGCTTCGATAATAGATCCAACTTTTAAATCTTTTGGAGCGATGATATATCTTTTTTCACCATCTCTATAATTTATTAATGCAATATTTGCATTACGATTTGGATCATATTCGATAGTAGCTACTTTACCAGTAACTCCAACTTTATTTCTCTTGAAATCGATTATTCTGTATTTTTGTTTAGCTCCTCCACCAATGTGGCGAACTGTCATTTTACCTTGGTTATTTCTTCCACCTGTTTTAGTTTTAGAAACAACTAATGATTTTTCAGGAGTTCTAGTAGTTATTTCATTGTTTGCTAAAGTAGTCATACCACGACGACCATTAGTCGTAGGTTTATAATTCTTTATTGCCATAATACTTATTTCCTCCTATAGTTCTATTTTTTCGCCATCAGCTAAAGTGATGAACGCTTTTTTATATGTTTTAGTTTTTCCAGCATATCTTCCAACTCTTTTAGCTTTAGATTTTGTATTTAAAGTATTAACTTTAACTACTTTTACGCCAAAAGCTTCTTCGATAGCTTTTTTGATTTCAATTTTATTTGCAGATGCTGCTACTTTAAAAGTATAAACATTTGCTTCTGCTTGAATAGCAGCCTTTTCTGTAATTACAGGTGCAATAATAATATCAGTATAATCTTTCATTATTTAAGTCCCCCTTCAATTACTTCTACAGCTTTTTCATCGCAAACAACGATGTCAGCATTTACTAAGTCATAGCAATTAATTTCGTCAGCATTAATGTTATATGCATAACCTAAATTTCTTGTTGCCATGTATAAGTTTTCATTATCTTCACCAGTTACAAATAAAACTTTACCAGTTAATTTTAATGTTGCCATTATTTCTTTAACAGACGCAGTTTTTAATGTATCTAATGTGATTGAGTCAACAACTACTAATTCTTTATCTTGGAATTTGTGAGTTAATGCACTCTTAAGAGCAAGAGCTCTTTCCTTTTTATTAATTTGGAATGTGTAATCTCTTGGAGTAACTCCACCAGCGATTCCACCTCCACGCCATTGAGTAGCTCTAATAGAACCTTGACGAGCTCTACCAGTACCTTTTTGTCTCCATGGTTTTCTTCCACCACCAGAAACTTCTGAACGTGTTTTAGTTTTTGCAGTTCCTTGTCTAGTTGCAGCTAATTGTAAATCGATTGCTTTTTTTAGAACGATGTCATTTGCTTCGATATTCCAAACGCTATCAGCTAATGTTAAATCTTTTAGTTTTTCGCCTTTTACATTAATTAATTGTATTTTTGCCATATTAGATCACCTTTCTAAGTAAACTACTTACTTTCTCCTTGGTTTTCTTCTGTAGCAGCAGTTTCTTCAACAGTTTCAGTTTCTACAACTTCTTCTGTAGTTTCGCTTTCTACAACTTCATCAACAACTGTTTCTTCAACATAGCTTAAGATTTCTTTTGGTTCAGTTGAACCGTTTTTCTTAACAGCTGTTCTAATTAAAACTAAAGATTGTTTAGCTCCTGGAATATTTCCCCTTACTAAAATGTAATTTTCTGCAGCATTTACTTCGATAATTTCTAGGTTTTGGATTGTTGTAGTTTCAACACCCATATGTCCTGGTAATTTCTTACCTTTAAGAACGTGCATTGGAAGCATAGTTCCCATTGAACCTGGTCTTCTGTGATAACGTGAACCGTGTGCCATTGGACCTCTTGATTGATTCCAACGTTTGATAACACCTTGAGTACCATGTCCTTTACTTGTACCAGTAACGTCAACATATTCACCAGCAGTGAAAACATCAGCGCTAATAGTATCTCCTAAGTTATAAGTACCTTCGTAATCACGAATTTCTTTTAAGTAGCGCTTAGGAGTTGTATTTGCTTTTTTAGCATGACCAATGCTTGCTTTAGTAGCGTTTTTAGCTTTTTTGTCCACTGTAGCTAATTGGATAGCATTATATCCATCAGTTTCAGTTGTTTTAACTTGAGTTACAACGTTAGGCTCAACTGATACAACAGTTACAGGAACAAGTTTTCCATCTTTTGTAAAGACTTGAGTCATTCCGACTTTACGTCCTAAGATTCCTTTCATTTCTTTACCTCCGTATATTTTATTATTTTATGTTAATAGCAACACCACTTGGAATATCTAAGTGAGCAAGTGCTTCAACAGTTTCTTTTGTAGGGTTTTTAATATCTATAAGTCTCTTATGAGTACGACTTTCAAATTGTTCTCTAGAGTCTTTATATTTGTGTACAGCTCTTAGTACAGTTACACGTTCTACATCAGTAGGTAGAGGTACTGGACCAACAACTTCTCCCCCAGTTCTTTTAACAGTTTCAACTATTTTTCCACAAGCTTGATCTAGAACTCTATGATCATAAGCTTTAAGAGTAATACGAACTTTGTTACTTGACATTTTGTCATTTCTCCTTTCGTCTATATCTAGTATAGGCTCGCTCCGTAATGAATTACCCGATTTTTAGAAAAAGTTTAACAACATCTCCTAGTGTATCGGCAACCTCACACATCTACGCAGTCATACAGTTTCCATTATAGCAAGCATGTCCCATAAAATCAAGTAAAAGTTACATTTTTTTATTTTTTTTATTTTTATAAAAAAAGAAAGTATTTTTACTTTCTTAATTATTTCTATTTTTTTCGATTAAAATTTCTGTTTCTTTCATTTCTTTTGGAACGGCAATATCCATATACTTTAGTAGACTTGGAGTAAAACTAGTTAAATTCCCGTTTTTGAGTTTTATTTTCTTATCCGTTATTATAAACGGAACTGGGCTTAAAGTATTCTTTGTAACTATATTATTTTCACGATCTATTATGGTATCTGCTTTAGCGTGACTTGATACTATTACAATTTTATAAAAGTTCTCTTCTGCTACTTCGATTATTTTACCTAGACAAACATCTATAGCTTGAAGACCATTTATTGTTGCCTGGTAGTTTCCAGTATGTCCTACTTCATCTGGGTTAGCAAAATTTGCAAGAATAAAATCATAATCTTTTTCCATGCACTTTATTATTGTTTTGGCAATAGATAATGCATTCATTTCTGGCTTTATATCAAAACTATCAATATGTGACGATGCAATACTATATATATCACAATTTTCTAGTTTTAAATATCTTCCACCATTTAAATAGTAATTCATTGAAGAAGATTTTATATCTTCAAATATATGCGCTTGAGTTAAACCTAAACCGGAAAGATATTCTGTTAGTGTTTTATTATATTTGCTAGCCTCAAATAAGTAATTTTTATTTAAATTTCTATCTATTTCATAAAGACTATATACTTCTATATCTACAGGAAATGGGTCAAATTCAATAAAATCTTTATTACATATTGAATCTAATATTTGCATTTGACCTTCTCGGTCATAATTAAGTAGCATTAAAATATCATTATCTTGTATATAAGCAAAATCTTTTGCTTTTAAAGGAGGCAAATATTCATCTGACATTTTCTTTTCATAACATTTATCAATAACAAGAGGTAGATTAACAGCATTTACCCCACGTCCATCAAATAGCAAATCATAATACATTTTAGTTCTTTTAAAATCTTTTGTTTCATCTAAAGCATAATAACGTCCACAAACAGATGATAGATATACATTGTTATTTATATATCCTTTAATTTCATTTATATAATCTTTTACACTATATTTATTTGAATCTCTGCCATCAGATATTAAATGTAAATACACTTTGTTTTCAACTTTACTTTCACTTAATTCATTTAAGAAGCATTTTAAATGAGTAATGTGTGATGAAACTCCTCCATCAGATAATAAGTGACAAATATGAAGATTTATTTCCGAATGTGATTTTAGCTTAGTAATCATCTCACTATATTTTTTATTATATTTTAAACGTCCTTTTTTAAAAACATCATTAAGGTCTGATAGCTTATTGTCAATTTGTCTTCCTGTACCTATGATTTCGTGGCCTAATTTGCTATTGCTACATTGCTTATCTGGTAAATCAACATACTGTCCATTTGCTTTTAAAAGGCAATGAGGATACGTATTCCAAAGATTAATAAAGTTGTTCATACCAGCATTTTTTATAGCATTACCATATATGTCTTCTCTCATACCAAATCCATCTAGTATTATCGTTAATATTTTCTTCATTTTGCAAGTCTCCTAGTACCATAATAGCATAAAAAAAAAAGAAATTACAAGGACTTCTTCATTTCTTTTAATTAGTAGGCTGTTCTTCCTTCTTCCATCATTATTTTATCAACAATTATAGCTATAAATTCTCCATTAGTTGGTTTGGTTTTATAATAGTCTACACAATTTGAAAATAATTCATTTGAATATTCATAGTTTCCTCTATCCCAACCAGTTTCAATTGCACTGCGAATTGATCTTTCTATACAACTTTCTTTTTTAGAAAACGATTCAGCTAACATTGGATATATTTCTTTTGTTATCGATGTTAGTAATGATGGATCTAAGTAGCACTCATATATAGCTTTTCTAAGATAATGGAAGCCATTTTTATCTGGTGCTATTCCCAATTTCTTTAAAATTTCTGCAACTTTATCATAAATAGATATTTTAAGAAAATTATACTTTTCTTGTTTATTCTTTATTTCTCTTAAGGATATAACTAATTCCTCTGTTTTATAGTTTTTAGGAATTACGTTAAATATTTGATAATTTGATGCTGACAAATTATAGCAATCAAGTTTTATATTATCTAATATTATACTTCTTGACAATAATACTTCATTTTTGTATCCAGTTAATAATGCTAAAATGTTTTCTCCAGGTATAGTTCCATCGATGATTATAGCATCAAGATTAGATTTAGAATCATTAATAATTTCTAAGGCTTCTTTATACGTTTCAACAGCGTATTTTATATTTACTTCTGTTGTTATTTTACTTATTTCACTTTTTAACTTCACTAATTCTTCATTACTGCATACTACCAATGTATTAATATTATATCTCATATATCCTGTCTCTTTCTATGTTACTTATTTTATATTAATTTATAATGGCATTATGTTTTTTTTTGTCGTTTTAAATATTTTTTTGAATTTTTTTATAAATTTTTCTCAAGGCTTCAGTTTCTAAAGAACTTCCTCCAACGACAAAACCATCAAGCATTCCTACAGTTATTAATTCATCAATATTATTTTCATTAACGCTACCACCATAAAGAACTGGCAACGATAAATCATAGTACTCTTTTATTATTTTCTTTATGAAATTTATTCTTGTTGTTATTTCTGATAATGTTGGAGTTAGTCCTGTTCCGATTGCCCATAAAGGCTCATATACAATTATCAGTTTTTCTCTTTTATAATCGGGTACTTCATTGATTATATGAGATATTTGTCTTTCTAGTATTTTATTTGCTTCGCTTTCTTCTTTTGATGTATTCTGTTCACCAATAAAATATATTGGTCGCATATGAGAATGATATGCTTTTTTTATTTTATTAATAATAGCTGATTCGTCTTCATTTAAAAGATTTCTTCTTTCACTATGTCCAACTAAAACATATTTAACTTTTAAAGAAGAAAGTTGTTCAGCGGTATTTTCTCCAGTATAAGAACCATTACTAAATTGCGATACATCTTGGCTGCCTAATTTATAGTTATTATTTTGGAAGAGATATAAAAACGGTGTTGGGGGACATATTATAAATTCAATATTCGAATCATCGGCAATATTTCTAATATTTTCTTCATATAAAGTTATATCGTCTTTTAACTTATTGGCTTTTAAATTGCATATCAAATATTTCATATTACTTTTCTTCAATATTATTTATTGCTGGTAACCCTTCATTTATAATATACTCTAATGTTGCTCCACCACCTGTTGAAAGGAAGCTAAATCTATCTCCCATATTAAAGTATTTAACAGCGCTTACACCATCTCCTCCACCAACTATTTTTATTGCATTTGATTTACTAATTGTATCTAATAATTCTCTTGTTCCAGTAGCATACCTTTTATCTTCATATTTGCCTGCTGTTCCATTTACAAAAATGGTCTTTGAATTATCTATTATTTCTTTGTATTTCTTTATTGTTTTCATACCAATATCATATATTATGTCATCTTCTTCAACTTTATCTATATTTACATGTTCAATAAAGTCTTCGTTATATACTCTTCCTATTATTGCATCTATTGGTAACATTATTTTATCTTTGTACTGAATTAAAATATTCTTAATTTTAGATAATACTTCTGGGTCCTTTGTTCTTAATGAGTTTCCCACATTAAAACCTAAAGTTGCTAAGCATGAATTGGCTATGCCTCCTGTTATTAATAAATGATCACATCTTGGTAGTAAAGATTCAATTAATTCAACTTTGTCCTCAACTTTCGCTCCCCCCATTACTATTGTAAATGGACGACTTGCATTAAGAACATATTCATCTAACATTTCTACTTCGTGTTGAACTAAAAAACCAACACAACTTGGTAGATAGTTTGCAACTCCATATGTAGATGCATGACATCTATGAGATGAACCAAAAGCATCTAGGCAATATATATCAGCTAAACCAGCCCAGTACATAGCTAATTGAGGATCATTTCCACTTTCTAATTTATCTGGGACATCCTCAAAACGTGTGTTTTCTAAAACTATTATTTCTCCAGGGTTCATATTTTCTATTTTTGCTTCTAAATATAAACTTCTTGGTTGTTTTGAAAATATAACCTTTGTATTTACTAATTTCTGTAAGTGAGCAGCTATTGGTGCTAAAGAATTATTGACTTTATCACTTTCGGTTTTAACTTTTCCAAAGTGTGAAAGAATTATTATCTTTGCTCCTTCTTTAACTAAATAATCAATTGTATTTAATGCTGCTACTATTTTACTATCATCAAGAATCATTCCTTCTTTAACTGGTACGTTAAAGTCACATCTTAATAGGACCTTTTTTCCTTTTACATCCATATCTTGAATTCTCTTTTTCATAGCATCACCTTCATTTATTATAAATTAATAGAATATTATCTTCAATTTTAATATTTACATCTTTACACAAAAAAAGTGCCTACTCGACACTTTTATTTATAGTCATTAATTGTTTAGCTGTACGCATCATTTGTGCAGTATAACCCATTTCATTATCATACCATGCAATAATTTTTACTAGTTGACGTCCTTCACTTTCTAAAACGCTTGTAGAAAGCCCATCTACTAGAGCGCCAACCTTTTTACCTAAAACATCACTTGAAACTATAGGATCCATAGTAATACGTAATGTTTCGTTTTGATTGTTAATAAACAAATTGTTGATTTCTTCTACTGAAGTATTTCTTGTTAATTCTAATGTAACATCGATAACAGAACCGTCTGATACTGGTACACGAAAAGCGTTGCCATCCATTTTACCTAATAATGTTGGTATTACTTTTCCGATAGCACTAGCTGCTCCAGTTGAAGCTGGAACGATGTTTTGTGCACATGCACGACCACGACGAGCTAAGATTCCTTTTTTATGAGCTATATCTAATGTTGCTTGATCATTTGTATATGCATGAACAGTCGTCATATATCCTTTTACAATACCAATATTATCTTCAATTACTTTTAGAACTGGAGCTAGGCAGTTAGTTGTACATGACGCAGCAGAAATAACTGTTTCGCTTCCATCTAATATATCTGAGTTTACATTATAAACGATAGTTTTCATATCGCCTTTTCCTGGTGCAGAGATAATAACTTTTTTTGCACCAGCTTCAATATGTTTTGACGCATCTTCAAGACTAGTAAATAATCCTGTACATTCTAGTACTACATCAATACCTAATTCACCCCAAGGCAAGTTAGCAGGGTCTTTTTCACTATATACTTTAACTCTTTTTGTTCCTTTGATTACGATTTCATCGCCTTCATAGTTAATTATATTTTCATGGAATGAACGATGATTAGTATCATATTTTAATAAATATGCTAAAGATTCTGCATCTGTTAAATCATTTATTGCAACGATATCAAAATCACTTCCTGTAATCATTTCTCTAAAAGCTAGTCTTCCAATACGACCAAATCCATTAATTGCTACTTTTATCATTTTTATATTCCTCTTTCTTTAACTATTTATATGTTTCAAACGCACTTTTACCAATAAATTCTCTTAATATAGATTCATCTGTTACATAATCAGATGGAATTGGGAAAAAGACGCGTAAAGAATCAATTAATCTTCGTGCTTCATTATATGCTGGTGAGTTACTCTTGACAGAGTATAATAGTGGTTCTACAAAAACTTTAAGAACACCAACTTCATACACTAATGAGGTATTAATTATTTTATTAACATTATTTATGTAAGGGAAAATATGCTTTTCTTCGCCACTACGAACCATATTCCAATACATAATAGTTTTGCCTACATCTGTTGCTCTAGTACGATTATCTCTTACTATACGACGCATTAAACGTAAATCAGTAGTCGATACATAATTATGTCTATCTATATTTAATGGAATAAAAGGACTTAAATAAACTTTATATTTTAATTCAGATTCTAAATCTGGTGTCATGGCATCATTTATGCTATGTAAGCCTTCCATTAATATGATTGCATTTTCCCCTAATCTTACGGGTTCATCATTATATTCTTTTTCACCTGTAACAAAATTATATTCTGGTAATGAGACTTTTTTTCCTGCTATTAAATCTTTTAATTGTTTATTTAATAATTTTAAATCTAAAGCTTCTAAACATTCAAAATCATAATTACCATTTTCATCTTTTGGTGAATCAACTTTGTTTTTAAAATAGTTATCAACAGATATTACTAATACTTCACAACCTCTACTACGCAATTGAAGTGCTACTTTCTTAGTAGTTGTTGTCTTACCAGATGAAGATGGTCCAGCAAAAAGGACATAACGTGCCTTTTTTTTCAAGATATCGTCAACTAAATCGTGTATTTGATTATTAAAATTGGTTTCGACAATTTGAACAAGATCTTCTATCTTGCAGTCCGATACTTTTTTGTTTATGTCTGCTATATATGGAATATTTAGGGTATTTATCCACTTTTTACTTTCATCAAAACATTTAATTACATTCTGATAATGAATGTACTCTGGGACTTTAAATTTAGTATTAGGAGATGGAAACAATAGTACTAACTTATTATCTCCCAAAAAGATTAAATCATACCTGTTTAAGCATCCAGTTTTATATGGTAATTCTGTATAATAATAATTTATATAATTTCTTAATTTATGAACAGTAACTATTTTATTAGTTAAGTTGTGAATATTTTGAGCTTTTTCCACAGCTTTTACTTTATTGTAGTAAGCTATTGCCTCTTTCTTCTCAACATTAAGACTATGTATAACTTCATCATTAGCAATTATTTCATTCATTTTAGTCTTTAATTTTTTAGCATCATTTAAAGTAAATTTTTTCTCACATTGGATAGTCATATGTATGCCATTTGCTATTGCATGATCAAAAGTTACTTCATATCCTTCACCAAATGTTTCTTTTAATGCAACTTCTGTTACAAATTTTAAACCACATTTGTTTATCTTATAACCATTTACAGTAGTGACATCAATAAAATCAATTTTTGTTGCACGTGTTATTTTTGTATCCATAGGAACTGTTTCATTATCTATTTCTGCACCTACTATATTGTAATTCATTTTAGGTTGATAAACTTTACTTAACTCATATATTGAAGTTCCTTTTTCTATTTCTATTACTGTTCCATCATTAAATGTAACGTTAGTTCTATTTGTTGCCATTATAAATCCCTCATATTCTAAAGTAATTATACTATAAATATAGTTTTTTTGGAAAAAAATATTATTAATATAAATGATATTGACCTTTTTATACACTTAGATATTATGATATAATTTATTTACTATAGATGATTAGTGATTTAATAAATGAGGTGGTAAATTGAAACGTAAATTGAAATTAATTTTTAATATTTTTATTATCTTAATATGTATTACTTTGATTGCTTTTTTAGTTTACGCTAATTTTAAAATTCCTCCTTATATTACTAATATAGAAATAACTGATAGTAAAAGATTTGAAGATCAAGTAATATTTAATGTTGAAGTTTCAAATCATTTCTTCAAGTATAATAAAAACACTTGGTGTTCATTAGCAAAAGAGGATGAAAAAATTAGTGATTCAAATGTTGAATGGATAAAGGCCGTAAATGGATATTGTTCATTTACTGTCCAAAATGGAAACTATAATGTTTTTGTTAAAGATAGTTATGGAAATATTAATGATATTGAATCTCAAAAAGTTACTATAAATAAATTATTAGATATAAAGGTAAATAAAGATATTGTATATATGTGGAAAGGAAGAAGTGAAACTTTAACATATGAGTTATCAACTATTGGCGAATTAAAAACAGAAATTACTTGGAAATCTGATAATGATAATATAGCTACTGTTGATAATAATGGAAATGTTGTTGGCATAGATTATGGAGAAACATATGTAAGGGCGATTAGTAGTGAAGGTAAATCGAGAGCCGTTAAAGTTATTGTGACAAATCTAATTAGAAAACCAGTTATTGATTTTAACAAGAGTTATATAAAGTGTAAACAGTTTAGTGAAACAGAAGCCAATATTATTGATAGCATATTATTTGATAGAGTTGATAGTGCTGGTTATCAAACAAGAGCTGGCGTTATTGCAGCTGCAAGATTTTTAGCTTTAGAATTTTCTTATAGAATTCCTTATTTTGCAGAAAATGGGAGGCTTAAAAATTATGCACCATACAAGCATGTTGATGGAGAAGGAAGATATTATCATAGAGGATTATATTTAAATGAAAATAAGTTTAAAGATATTTCATCTAGTTTTGTAGGTCCTTGTATTTGGGGATGCAATCTACAAACATTTACAGAATTACCCGAATTTACATATGGTAAATATTATCCTAATGGATTAGACTGTTCTGGTTTTGTTACATGGGCTTTATTAAATGGTGGCTTCGATATTGGTGATATTGGTGCTGGAGAAAACGTTGAGCATGAAGATTTAGATGATTTAGGAACTAAAGTGTATATTACAGATGAATTAATGAACTCAGGAAGAGTTAAAGTTGGAGACTTAATTGGACTTAATGGTCATATGGCAATATTGGTAGGATGGGATGATACTAATTACTATATTGCCGAGTCTCTAAATAATACTGGAGGAGTCGTTATTACAACTGTTTCTAGAAATAAACTTGTACATAACAGTATTTATAAATATATTATTTTAATGGATGATGTTTATAAAAGCGATGGAAATTATACAAATATGTGGTAAAAAAAGTTATAAGAATTATTCTTATAACTTTTTTCTGTTGATAAATGTAAAATTATCAACAAGTGTTCTACTGATTATTTTTTTCTTTATGTTTTTCAACTAATTTTTTTACTTTTATAAAATAATGATTTATTCCAGATTTGCCTATTTGACGTCCCGTTTCTGTAGATATAATATCTGATAATTCTTGTAATGATGTTTCGGGATAAGCTTCACGATATCTTATTGCTTCTTGAACATTTTCATCAAGTAATCCTATTAAATCATTTTGCTTTAAATAATAAATATCTTCTAGTTGTTTCATACCAGATTTTAATATTTTTTCTTGGTTTGCTATTTCACAATTGTTTAATCTATTAACCATATTCTTATGATCACGATATATTCGTATATCTTCAAAATAGAAAAAGCAATTAGTAGCTCCAATTAATCTTATTAGATCACTTATCATTTCAGCACTTTTAATATAAGTCATATAATGATTATTTCTTTTTAGTACTTTGGCTGTAATATTAAATTGCTTTAATAAACTAGAAATATATGTTCCATCTTTTTTTGTAGATGTTGTAAATTCTAGATGATAGCCTGCTGTACTAGGGTCATTTATACTACCACAAGCAAGAAAAGTTCCTGTTAAAAAAGCAGCCTTTTCTTCTTCACTATTCAAGAAATAATCCTCTGGTAAAACTTTTTTGTTATCTTTTAAAATGTTTAAACCTTCAAGGATAATATCAACTTTATCATTTATTTCTAGAATATATATTTGAGTTACTCTAAATCTCTTTTGATTTCGAATAGTAATCTTTATATTTATACCAAAATTGTTCTTAATATCTTTATATATTCTTCTAGCTACAGAAGCGTTTTCCATAACCAAAGTTATCTTATTTTTTTTAATTTGACCTGCAAATCTTATATAAGCTGATAATTCTACAAGAGATTCTATTTTACCTATTTCATTTCTAGTTACTTCTTCTTTTAGTCTTGTAGTAAAAGTCATCTTATTCACCTTCCATTAAATAAGAAAATATTAAATATGCAGTTTTTAATGAGTTATGTCTTATGTAACCATCTTCTACTTTAAATAATTTTTCTGCAATAACTTCAATTCCCATTTTTTTCAAATTATCTTCATCAATCAAAACTGGATCTTTTCCCTCTGACTTGGCTAATAATGCCATGTTATTTGGAATATCTGCGTTATTAGCAATTACAACATCGATAGTATTTTTGCCCAAATATTTTTCTAATACTTTTACGTGATCACTTACGCTGAAGCCATCAGTTTCTCCTGGTTGAGTTATCATATTTGAAATATACATTTTCTTTGCTTTTGATTTTTTTATTGCAGTTTGAATCTCAGGAACAATAATGTGTGGCATTATACTAGTTAAAAGAGAACCTGAGCTAAATACAATTAAATCTGCTTTTTTTATTTCTTCTAGAACTTTTGGTGTAACATCAACTTTTTTACTATATTTTAAGTCTCTTATTTTCCTTCTTGCTTCTGTTATTTCTGCCTCACCTATTATTTCATATCCTTCTGCAGTTACACCTATTAAATCAACATTGTCTTCTGTTAAAGGTAATAGTTTTCCTTTAACATCTAATAAGTCACACAAAATTGGTAACGAATGAGCAAAGTCTCCTTTCATTTCTAATAGAGCAGTCATAATTAGATTTTTTATCGAATGATTACCTATACTGCTATTATTATCGAAACGATAATTGAATAAATCTTTAACTCCTTTTGATTCAGTTGACATTGCCATTAATACTTTTGTTATATCTCCAACAGCTGGTATAGAAAATTCTTCTCTTAAACGTCCTGTACTAGCACCGTTATCAGAAACACTTACTACAGCTGTAACATCCATAGGAAATTTGATTATACCTTTTAATAATTGAGATAGTCCACTACCTCCACCAAATATTACTACTTTTTTCATATATAGCCTCCATTACAAGTTATGATAACACAAAATTATTGCTAATTAAATTAGAAAGATATTCTCTTTACATAGAAAAAAGAAGCATAAGCTTCTTTTATCTTCCGCGCCACGTCCAACCACGTTGATTTTTAATTCCAGTAATTGCTTCAACACTTGTAGCTTTAGTATTTGTTGTAAAAGTTGACCAACTTGTATATCCGTTTGAACCTCCGCCTAAATAGTATCCATAAGCGATTGCATAGTGTAAGTGTAGTCCAGTTGTACATTTGTCATAATACCAAGTACTTGAGTCTCCTCCTATTGTACCGATTACGGTTCCTTTTGTAATATATTGTCCTTTTTTTACATTGATAGAAGTAAGGTGGGCAAATTCTCCTGTATATGCTTTTCCGTTTACGGTAAAATGCATATATATTATGTTTCCACCACAGCTTGACTTATAAACAACTGATGCTACTGTACCGTTTGCAGGAGCATATATTGGAGTACCTTTTGCATTTCCACCAATATCCATTCCTTTATGGCCGTTGTTTCCCCATGCTTGTGTTATCTTTCCATAATTAAGTGGTCTTGAAAAGAATCCAGATTGTATTTGTCCTGATGCAAGCTTATCATAATAACAAGCATTTAACGAATCATTGTCTTTACAACCAGCTTTCTCATATTTTTTAACCCAGTCTTCCATTTCTTTTATTTTATCGTCATAGCCCATTCCAATTGTTGCTCTTTTTTCAATAAACGCTTCAAGTTCTTCAACTTTTTTTTCGTATTCTGAAATTGAATTTGTTAAATTAACATTGTCATCTGCTAGTTTTACCTGTAATTTTTCATTTTCTTTTATTAGCGCATCCAAATCATCAAGTTGTTGTTGTGTATAACTTACTATTTGTCCTACTACTGCTTGACGTTCCATTAATTCAGAAATAGATGATGCATCAAATAAGTAATCCATATATATTTCATCTGAATTAATTTGTGAATATTGTAAGACATTTATAACATCTTTTAGTTCTTCATTTTTTACTTTTATTTGTTCTTGGCTTTCTGCTATTTTTACTTTAGCTTGTTCTACTTTATTTTCATTTGATGTAATAGTATTATTGGCGTTTACTATGGCATTTCTTTTTTGGTCTATTTCCGCAATACTCTCACTAGTAAGACGATTGTTTTCTTCTTTTTGACTTTTTACCTTGGCTAGTTCATTTTTATATTCTTTTAACGTATTAGCCGCTGCATTTACTTGTGTTATTGGACAAAATGTAACAATTAATAAACTTAATATTAAAATTATATTTATACTTCTCTTCATCATATTTTCAAATACTTTCTAACTGTTGTGTAACTACCAAGCATACCAACCAGTGAACCTATTAGTAATAAAGCTAATGAAATATAGATCATTGTAGGCATTGGATTAACCATTTTGATAAAGTTTGTAAAGAAATAACCTTCTAATTTATCATATGAAATTATATATCCCCATATAGTTGCTATAATTGGTATTATTGATCCAATTATTCCTAAAAATAATCCTTCTATAACAAAAGGTAACTTGATAACAAAGTTACTTGTTCCAACCAAGCGCATTATCTCTATTTCATTTTTACGAGCAAATATTGTTAATTTTATTGTGTTGCATATCAAGAATATTGTTACTACAATAAGTCCTATAATAATAGCTATTGTTACTTTTTTTACTATATCAAATACAGGAATCATTTTTTTTACTACTGATTCACTATATTGAACATTACTTATTTTATCAATTTTTTCAATTGTTGTAGCCGTTTCTTCTAATTCTTCAATACTTTTTACAGATATTATGAATTCAGATTCTAGTGGATTTGTTTCCTTTGTCCAAGTTTTCATAATTGAATATAAAGATGAATTCTTATCCGTTTTTTGCATTGTTTCTTCTTTTAAAGTCTCTTTATCTTTATATAACAATTCATCACTTTTTATATTTTTTATTTCCAATAATTTACTCTTTATTGAATTTATATCATCTTCTGTTGCATTCTTATCTACATATACTAAGATTGTTAATGTACTAGCTAAATCTTTAGTAAAACTATTAACGTTTACTGATACTATCATAGCGATTGATACTATTACTAACGTTATTGTAGTACAGATTATTGATGCAATACTTAAACTAAAATTACGAAAGATACTTTTAAAAGCATTGGCAACATTTCTTCTAAATATTCTAATTGCTTTCATCGGCCGTATAACTTCCTTTCGTCGAATCATTTGTTAAAACTCCATTTTCTAAAGTTATGACACGTTTCTTCATAGAGTTAACTATTTCCTTATCATGTGTAACCATTATAACTGTTGTTCCCATATCTTTATTTATACTATTAATTACTTTAACTATTTCTTTTGAAGTCTTAGGATCTAGGTTTCCTGTAGGTTCGTCACAAATAAGTAGCTTAGGTTCATTAACTATAGCTCTAGCTATACATACTCTTTGTTGTTCTCCTCCTGACAATTCATTTGGAAAACTTCGAGTTTTTTCTTTCAATCCAACTCTATCTAAAGCTTTTAAAACTTTAATCTTTATATCTTTACTTTTCATACCTAAGTTTTCTAATCCAAATGCTACGTTTTCATAAACAGTCAATTTAGGTAAAAGTTTGAAGTCTTGAAAAACAATTCCTAGCTTTCTTCTTAATTTATATATTTTACTATTATATAATTTGACAACGTTTATTCCTCCTACCATTACAATACCTTTAGTAGGTTTCTCTTCTCTATATAGTAATTTTACTAATGTAGATTTTCCACATCCTGAGGCGCCAGTTATGAATACAAATTCTCCTTTATCAATCGATAGAGTTAAATCTGCTATTGCTGTTACACCATTTTTATAAACTTTGTAACAATTTTTTATATCAATAAATTTCATTTTACACCACCTTAGTATATTAATTATAGCAGAAATATCCTAAGAAAAAAACGTTATAGGCTTAAATGGGAATAAATGGTTGACACTTATAAATTGAATTTGACATTTTTAGATAGAAAAAACTGATATATCATCAGTTTTAGAAGAAAGGAAATTTTTCCTTACGACGGCCACCATATACTTCATAGCAATCACTTATTATAAAAAAAGCTTGAGGATCAATCTCAGTAACGACATTTTTAAACATATAATAATCTTTTGTTGATACAACACACATGATAAGGTTATTCTCTTCATTAGTATATCCACCTTCTGTATGCATTATTGTATATCCACTATTTATTTTATTAATAAACTCTTTTACTGCATCCGGCTTTTTAGTATGAATATAAAACATTTTGCTATCTGAAATACCTAACATTATTTTATCTACTAAAATACTATTTATAATTATTACTATAATTGCATATATAGCTTTACTTATACCGAATATAACTCCACCTGATGCTATTACAATAGAGTTTATTATAAAGGATGCTATTCCTGTCGGAATTTTAAAATATTTATTAACAATTTGAATGGCAATATCTGCTCCTCCTGTTGAAAAACCGGTTTTATATATAAAACCATTTGCAATACCAAATAAGAAACCACTTATTATAACAACTAGTATAAAATTATCAAAAACTAATTTATTAGCTATATATTCACATGGAGTACTTGTTATTGAAACAAATAAAGGATATAAAAGAGATCCTATTATAGTTAATCCTGTATTTTTAGGTCCAAGAAATATAAAACTTATAATTATAAATATTATGTTAAAACAAAAGATAAAAATAGCTGGTTCTAGTCCAGTAATAGAATATATAATTGTGGCTAAACCACTAGTGCCACCTATAACTAAATCGTTATGTAATAAAAACATGTTGTAATTTATAGCTAATAGGAGGATACTCAAAATAACAATAATAGTTCTTGGCCAAAAATTTTTAGAGGATACTTCATCTATTATAGATTTATAATCAAATTTCATATTTGTCACCTATTATAAATTATACTATATTTTTATTATTTTGCATATATTGATACAGAGGTGAAATAAAATAATATGAATGGAAATTATTATCAAAATCCAACTTTTCCAACATTAGATAATTCTGGATATGGAAACTCTTTTGAATCTGGCTATGAAGCTGGACAACTAGCTGATGTACCAATGCAACAAAGCTATATTGAAAATATTTTAAGACATAATAAAGGAAAAAAAGTAAAAGCTTATGTAAGTTTTCCCGACTCTAACGAATGGAGAGATAAGATTTTTGAAGGAACTATTGAGCAAGCTGGGAGAGATCATTTAATTATAAGAGATCCTAAAGATGGACATTGGTATTTAATATTAATGATTTATTTAGATTATGTAGAATTTGATGAAAAAATAGAATACTCTGAAAAAGGATATATTATTGGATAAATAAAAAGCGTTTAGTAATATAAACTAAAACGCTTTTTTTCTTCACCTAAAATAGTACGTGGTCCATGACCCGGATATACAATTATTTCGTCTGGATATGATTTTATCATTTCTAGACTTTCTTTCATATCTTTTTCACTACCACCTAAATCAGTTCTTCCAATACTATATTTTAAAATAAAATCGCCAGTAAACATTATGTTGTTTTTCTTAAAATAGAAAGTTCTAGATTCATTAGTATGTCCTGGAGTTTCAATTATTTCAAATTCAAATTTAGTACTTGATACTTTGTTTATTGATACTTCATATTCACTTAGTACTTCTTCTAAAGCCTCAATATGATCTTGATGAAAATGAGTTACTAAACAACCAACTACTTTTTTATCTCCGATTGCTTCTTTTATCTTTTTAAATTCATCTCCTGGATCAATAATAATACATTCATTATCAACACTAACAATATAGCAGTTTGTTTCTAGTGATCCAACTACTACCGTTTTTATATCCATATAATCACCCTGTTTACATTTTAATATAAATAAATTCTTTTGTAAATTTAATAATATGCTATAATTTAAGTAGAATTGAGGTTATAGGTATGGCAATATTATATAGTTTTTTATTTATTATTATTTTAATAGGTGCTTTAGGTATTCTTTATGTTTATCAATACAATAAACTTCAACATTCAAAAACTAAGATAGACCATGCAGAATGTCTAATAGATGAGGCTTTAAGAGATCGATATGATATTTTAGTTAGAGCAGATAAATTAATCAAGAATGAGCTTGAAAGTGATAAAACTTACTTTAAAGGTCTTGATAAAGTTAAAAATGAAAATATTAGTAACTTTGATTTAGACAGAAAGCTAACTGAATATATGAATATATTAGAACAAATAAAGTTAGACTATCCAAATTTAACTGGAAATAAAGGTTTTAAAGAAATAGTTAGTGAAAATAAAAAAGTTAGTGAGAAGTTACAGGCTGCTAAATCTTATTATAATAAGTATACAAGTGAACTTAATGATCTAATTAGACAGTTTCCATCTAATGTTGTTGCTAGAATGCATGGAATTATAATAAAGCCATTCTTTGATGGTAAAAATATGGAAGATGAAATATTTGATGATTTTAAGCTATAAAAAAGAGCTCAAATTTAAGCTCTTTTATTTTTTATTAATATCCCAATCAATTTCTCTTAAGCCTTTTGACTTTAGGAATTTATTTGTCTTTGAAAATGGCTTACTGCCAAAGAAACCACTATTAGCTGAGAAGGGTGAAGGGTGTGGAGATGTAATAACTAAATGATTTGGATTTGTTATATATTTTGACTTTTCTTTTGCAAAGTTTCCCCATAAGATAAAAACAACAGGGTCTTCTTTTTGATTTAAAACCTTAATTATATAATCTGTTAGTAATTCCCATCCTAGTTTTCTATGCGAAGCTGGTTTATCTTTTTCAACTGTTAAAACTGCATTTAACATTAATACTCCTTCATTACCCCATTTTGTTAAATCACCTGTTTGGGCAATAGGTATTCCTAAGTCACTATTAAGTTCTTTATAGATGTTTTGTAAGGATGGAGGTATTTTTATACCTTCTTGTACAGAGAAAGAAAGTCCATGTGCTTCTCCTTCTCCATGATATGGGTCTTGTCCTACTATAACAACTTTGGTATTTGAATATGAAGTAAGTTTCAATGCATTAAATATATAGTTCTTTGGTGGATATATTGTTTTTGTATTATATTCATTGTCGATAATATTTAAAAATTTTTTAAATCCTACACTTTCCCATATTATATTTAGCTTATTATCCCAATCGTTGCCAATCATTATATCACTTCCTGTTTATAAATTTATCATATTTATAAACAATTGTTAATAAGTAAATTTATTTTCAGGTTTTTCTTCTGGTACTAATTCAGGAAACAAGCGTTTTAAAATATCTCCTAGCCCTTTTATTTTCATCATTTTTACTAGTCGATATTCTGTTTTGCCATATCCATTTCTTGCTTTTAAGAAAAAATCATTATCATTAATTCTTTCTGTAAGCATTCTTAAGTTTAATTCTCCTATATACTCAGGATTTAAAGTAAGCATTTCAACTAGTTTACTAGTATATTGGTAAGTATTAGTTACAAACATATTAGGATTTACTACTTTAGGATTATCATGCAAATATAGCCATATTTTTTCTATTCCATAAATACTCATAAAAAATCTCCCCTTTTTAGTGAAAATTATTATAGCAGAAAATTTACAAAAAAACAAAAAGTAATTCTATTATTAGAATTACTTATGATATGTTTCATTATTTAATATTTTAAATGCACGATATATTTGTTCTAAAAGGATACCTCTAAATAAGCCATGAGGAAATGTTAATTTAGAAAAAGATAAGCGATAATTTGCTCTTTTTTTTATGTCTTCATGTAAACCATAACTACTTCCTATTATAAAAGTTATTGTTCCATGACTTAAAAATGTCTCGTCTATCTTCTTAGCTAATGATACGGAATCAATATTTTTACCATCAATATCTAGAGCTATTACATAATCTTGTGTACCAATATATTTTTCAATATTATTTTTTTCTAAAAGTAAGTCATTTTCATCTTTTAATTCAATTATTTCAATTTTGTGATAACGAGAAATTCTTTTTTTATAATCTTCGATTAGTTTATTTAAATATTCTTCTTTTATTTTGCCTAAGCAAATTATTTTTATCATATTTCAATCAACTCGCTTTTTTCTCTCTGTTTAGCACATTGTATATCAGTGAATTTTACTTCATATTCATCAAATATTTCTTTAATTGTTTGTAAGGCTTTCTCTTCTGTATTATTTTTATGTGATAAATGGGTTAGAAGTATTTTTTTAGTATCTGGGCCAATTATCTTCGCAAGATAAATTGAGCTATCTTTATTTGATAAATGGCCATATGGACCCATAACGCGATCTTTTAACCATTTAGGATATGGTCCATGTAGTAACATTTCTATATCATGGTTACTTTCAAATAAATAAACATTTATGTTTTCTATTTTTTTAAAGTACTTAGTATTTATAAAACCAGTATCTGTCATATATACCATAGATTTGCCGTTATTTCTTAATATAAAACTTCTAGAATCTGATGTATCATGAGAAGTCTTTATTATTTCTATCGTTGTGTCATCAAGGTAAACAGCATCATCATATAAAATGATGTTTTCATAGTCTCTTAATACCTCAAGTTCAGAAAACATTTTTGGACTTACGCATATTGTAGGATTGTATTTTTTTATAAAACCTTTTAAAGCTTTTATATGGTCATCATGGACATGAGTTATAAAGATATAATCAATATCTTCAATGGCAACAGAAAGCTCAGAAAGCTTTTCTTTTATGTATTTAACAGTCATTCCTAAATCTAGAAGAATTTTATGATGATCTGTTTCTACATAAGTTACATTTCCTTCTGAGCCACTTGCTAAGTTACATATTTTCATTTTAACGCCATAATTGTAGTGGATTAATTCCCTTACCATTTGAATAAGGTACACCTACAAATAAACCAAAGTGAAGATGGTTACCAAAAGCTCTTCCTGTTTGTCCTACTGCTGCAATTGTTTGCCCTCTTGTTACTCTCTGACCGTTCTTTACATAAATTTTTGAACAGTGAGCGTACACCGTTGAATATCCATTATCATGCATTATAACAACGTTAAGTCCAGCAGCCGATCCTGCTGGTCCACCCCAATTGGCATTTATAACGGTTCCATCTAATGAGGCATATATCGGTGACCCTGCTGGTCGTGGGATATCTAATCCATCGTGGAATTCACGATATCCATTTAATGTTCTCCAACCAAAACTTGATGAAGTATAATATGTAGAATCTGTTGGCCATGCCCAGTTTGAGTTTGATGGTATTGGAATATTTACATCTCCACTTCCACCACTTGGATATTTCTTAGTTCCTCTTACAATAACTTCATTTACTACTGGCTTTATAACTTTACGTTCTCCAACTTCTTCTGAATTTTGACTTTCAACTCCATTAACAAATTGAACACGCATTGAGACTCTTTCTATTCCGGCTTCTCCTTGAGTCTTAACTTGTTTATACCCAACATATTGAGTATTGTCGTCAATATATTCTGTTTCGTAGAATTTCTTTACATCTGATACAATAAGTTCTTGATACATAAGATTTAACATTGGATTAATTAAGGCAACATTTATTTTTTGACCTATTGCTAATAGTGTGTCTTCGTTTTGAATATTATCATTAGCTATAAGAAGCTCTGTTACGTTTAATTCATTATTTTCAGCAATTTTTTCTAATGTATCTCCTTGAACTACCGTATATTCCTTTGTTGGTTGATTTTCATCAAACAATAGATGCTTTGTTAAGTCTGTAACATCAGTAAATATTTTTTCTTCAGCACTTATGTACGATTCTTTTATTTTTATTTCTTCATTAAATAACATATTTTCAATTATGTAACCAGTATCCAAAATTTGAGATTGGGTATTTGTTAAATATTGATTATATCTTTCTTTACCTATAAAAGTTTCTACGACGTTATTTATTGCTTGTTCAAATATATTCTGATCAAGGACATATAAATATTGAGGCTCTACTCCTTCTTGGCTACTTTTAATTATTATTGTATATCCTTTAATAGTAAATTCTTTGTTATCTTTTATAACATTATAAATATCTTCTACTGTACTTATATTTTCATCATAAGTTGTTTTTTTTATTAGCTTGAATCCCTTTGGAGGATATACTTGATCGACTTTATATTCATTTTTTATTTCTATTTGTTCTTTATTTATATGCTCATATAATTCATCTTTTGAATCTATCAATCCTATTTTATCACCATCTAAATATACCTGATAGAATGATGAAGGACTGTCATATGCCTCGTTAGTAAAAAAACCTACTGTTAATAATACGATGCATATTATAATAAAAAATGAACTTATTATTAATCCTTTAATTTTATTCATCTATATCTTCCCTTTCTGTGGCTAGATAATTTCTAAAGTTGCTCATATTCAGTTCAAATAATAGTTGAAATTTACCAGTTGATCCTTTACGATGCTTCGCAATAATAATATCTGCTACTACATTTTTTTGTGAATCAAGCTGTTCTTTAGCTTTATAATAATCATTTCTATTTATGAACAATACCATATCGGCATCTTGTTCTATTGAACCTGACTCACGTAAGTCGGCTAACATTGGTTGATTATTTTCTCTTTTTTCGGCACTACGTGATAATTGGGCTAAAGCAATTACTGGTACTTTAAGTTCCATTGCCATGGTCTTTAATGATCTTGAAATATCTGAAACTTCTTGTTGACGAGACTCGGGTCTTTTTCCACCACTTGTTACTAATTGTAAGTAGTCGATTATAACTAAGCCAAGTCCTTCTTCTTTATTAGCAAGATTACGACATTTAGCTTTTATTTCTGCTGCTGTAATACCAGCATCATCAACAATTTGAATATTAGTTTCTGCTAGTTGACTATTAGCTTCATTTATCCTTTTCCAATCTTCATGAGTCATTTGTCCTGTTTGAATTTTATATGAATCTATTTGTCCTACTGCAGAACGCATTCTGTTAACCAATTGTTCAGCAGGCATTTCCAAGTTAAATATTGCAACAGCTTTTTTAGTATTTTGAGCTGCGTATGTAGCAATATTTAAAGCAAAAGCTGTTTTTCCCATACCTGGACGAGCGGCAACAATAATCATTTCACCAGCATGTAATCCTGCTGTTGCTTTATCTAAATCTATGAATCCAGTTGGAATACCTGTTATGTCTGATTTATTCTGTGATAGTTTTTCTAGATTTTCTTGAGCAATAGCAATTGCATCTTTTATGTGAATAAAGTCACTAGTTTGTCTTTCTTTAACAACATTTAATATTTTCTTTTCAGCATCGTCTAAAAGATGAGTGATATCATCGTCTTCTTCGTATGCATTTGTTACTATATCTGTTGCTGTTTCAATAAGATTACGCATCACGGCTTTATCTTTAACTATTTTTATATAATATTCTAGATTTGCAGCTGTAGCTACAGAATCTATTACTTCACTAATATAGTCTATTCCGCCTATGGCAGATAAGTTTTTCTTTCTATCTAAAGCATCTTTAACTGTTGTAATATCAACAGGTATTTTTTCATCATAACAACTTTTAATAGCTTCAAATAGTTTTCTATTAGCATCACTATAAAACATATCTGGATATAGTTCTTCACATATTTTAGTTAGAGCATTTTTATTTAAAAATGCAACTCCTAAAACACTCATTTCTGCTTCTAGATTTTGAGGCATTTTTCTTGTTGGCATAATATCACCTACTTCTAAGTGTTAGTTTTGTTTTTTTAATACAACGTTGATTTCTCCTTCAACTTTTTTATGCAGTTGAACTTTTATTTTATGTGTTCCTAAAACATCTATAGGATATTCAATATTTATTTTCTTTTTATCTATTTTAATTCCTTGATTAGCTAATTCTTCGCAGATTTGTTTTGATGAAACAGTTCCAAATACTTTATCTTGTTCACCAGTTTTTACTTTAATTACTATTTGAATTGTTTTTAGTTTTTCTGCTATCATCTTACATTCTTCGATGAAGGCATCTTCTTGTTGTTTACGTTTATCTAATTCACGTTCAAGTACTTTTTTGCTACTTGTTGTTGCAGCAACAGCAAGACCATTTTTTATAAGAAAGTTTCTAGCGTATCCATCGCTTACATCAATTATTTGGTCTTTCTTACCTTGTTTTTTAACATCTTGAAGTAAAATTACTTTCATGATTATTCACTCCTTTTCAAATAAAATGTCTGTATTTAATTATATCAAATATTTGGAAAATAATAAATACTTGGAAAAATATAAAAATACCCGTGTTTCGGGCATTTATTATAACATAAGATGTAAATATTTACTTTCTATTTTTAATAGTAATATTTTCTTCTGATTCTTGATTTTGTTGTTGTCTTGTTAAATCCATAGCCATACTTCCTTTACTCTATCTACATTATACCTTTTGGAAAAAAATTTAGAAAGTCTATAAATTATTATTTACTTTGCGGTATCTCAATTACATCATACTCTTTTACTGATGACTTTTGATAAGATTCTGGACTAGTTAATTTCATATATATTTCTTTTATAGATTCTCTAGGTATTCCTAAAAAGTCCAAAATTCCTATAGAAGCGTTTAAACTCAATTTAAAGAATATTCCTGGTATCTTTAATAATGCTTCTATTTGATCTACTTTTGCTTGTTCTTCTTCTGTTGAAACATTTTTCTTTTTTTCTTCTAGTAAATCATAAAGATAAGTAATTTGTTCATCCATATATATTCCTCCTATCCACTTCTAACAAATTTAAATTCTTTTATAAATTCATTAAATTGTTCTACAGAATCTATAAAAATATTGCCAGTGCTTTTGCTGTATATTTGAAATAATGTTTGTGTGTCTGTCTGTATTCTTACAACACTTAGTGGAATTTCCTCTCCATTTAATACTTTACTATATAATTGAGGCATTAATGTTCCACTACAATAGTCATCACTCTCCGTAATGTTTTTTATTAATTTTCTATTATATACATATGCTTCAAATCCGTCCATATTTTCTGGCATTTTACTATTTAAAATTTGATCTATTGCAAATCCTTTTGGGTCTGCAGCTATTTCTTTAGCTATAGTCGAATCACCAAACATTTTTTCTGCATTAATTATTTGCTCATATTCATATCCACCATCTGCATATCCAAGTTGTTCATCTATATCTCTTATATAACTAGAAAAAATCTCTTCATTAACCTGACCATTTTTATATAAACTTATTGGTCTTACGTTACTATTAGTAGAATCCAATATCATAAATCCCTGAGTAGGTAATCCCATTTTGGAATTATATAAGTCTGTTTGACCTTTTATGGCGTCTGTGGCATCAGCAATTATACTTTGACCATTTCCCAAATCGATTGAAATCCATTTATGACTACCCATATTAGATTTACCCAATATTTTAATTTGACTTTCACTAAATCCTGATTCTAAAAGTAATTCTCTATATAAATCTGACCAGCCTTTACATATTACTGAGTCTGATTGTAAAGAATCAAAAGATAGTATTTGATTATATATATCTTTTCCTATATCGTTATCTACATTTTCAAAATATGTAAAACTATAATTGAGTCTTTTATTTAATTCGTTATATAGTTTTTTTGCTCTTAATATCGGATCATCAATTCCCTCTATTGAAGATAGGATTTCTTTTTTCATAGTAGCTGCATTTATTGTAGAATGCGCTTGAATTTTATCTAAGGCTGCTTTTAGTTCACTATCTAATTCTACTTGTGAATGTTTTATTATAGGTATTTCCTCTGTAACAAATTCCTCATCTCCTATTTTAGGTAGAGACTGAGTTGTCTCTAATTTTTCGTCTACTACTGGTAGTGGTTGAGTGTCACCCAAATTAACAGCTTGTGCTTTTGCTTTTGATTTTTTGACAGCTTTCATTATATCTGGTATTTCGCTTAAAAAACTTACTGCTCCTGCAGTGATAGCATTTATTCCAACGCTACTCCATCCACCATTATATTCAAATAAAGCATTGTATTTTTCTGTAAAAGTTAAATCTTCCCATTTTTTATTACTTATTTGATTTCCATTGTCATCATAGTTAATCATATACATTATTTGCTGCATATTTTCTTCTGTTGGGGCATATATCATTTGAAATATTGGATTTACAAATGAAGCTGATGAGCCATCTATAGTATCTAGGGCTACGTGTGATAATGTATTTAATAATTGTCCTTTTACACCTTCTACTCCCGCTAATTTTAAAGAATTTATTGATGACCCAAGAAACATTTCAAATCCTTCCCATAAGGACATTGCTGTTCCATAGCCTAATCCTTCTCCAAGAGATGCTCCGTCTGCCCATGCGTTTTGAGTATTTTTTCCGAGACCTGCAAACATTGCCATACCAGCATTCATAACTGATTGTTTTGTTATTTCTGCGGTTGCTATATTACCAATATTTATTGTAGCTAAAGTACTTGTACCCGCTGCAGTGGCTCCTGTTGTCCCTCCTGCTACTGCTCCTCCTATTCCCATTGTTGCCAAGCTTAAAGCTATTATTCCACCTATATATCCAACACCATCAGCTATTTTATATACTGCTCCAGTGGATTTAAATGGAGAATAGGACTTTTCGTCTAACCATTTTCCCACTACATTATTTTCGTGAAAACTATCGAATGCATCTGCGACATGTTTGGTAGCAACAAAGTCCATTACTTCTCCCCACATTTTCTTCGTTCCTGATTCAAATTCATAATCAAATATTTTGCTTCCTAACCAATTTGCACCATCTAATACAGCCAATACTGGCGTTTCAATAACTGAACCAAGAATTGCAGATGTATCAACTAAGGCTTCGCCAAATTCTCCTACTCCTTGTACTAATCCGACTGCTGTATTTGCTATAGAAGCACCTGTTCTTTCAAGTGTTTCTAGGGGATGTGTTATTCCATACCATGTAGCATCTTTTGCTTCATTAAACTTTTCACCTATAAAATCTAATGCACTTTTTGATTTACTGGCAATTTCACAACTCGCATCATTTAGTGCTTTATCTATATTATTAACCATATCAGATGTTACTTCTTTAGCATTATCTAAAGCGGTAGTTAATGCTGGAGTGATATTTTCTGCTATTGTTCCTCCAACATCTTCTAATTTATCCATTAACCAAGAACTTGCTGATGTTGCTATTTTTTTTGTCGTATTCGCTACATTTTGAACTGCACCTGTTAGTGTTGCAAATGATAAATCCATTTCTTCTACATCGTAGTCTGACTTGTATTGCTTTTGATATTGTTTTGAGGTAGTATTACTATCAATTGCTATGGAATTAGTTGTTGAAATTGATGATTGACTCATGCCTAAGTTTATATTTTTTTGAGTTTGTACTGATTCCATAGTCATACTTCCTTTACTTTCTATATATATTATACCTTTAAAAGATATTTTAATAAAGTGATATTTTTTTAGATGTTGTGCTATAATTTTATTGAAATGCTTTATTTATAAATATTTATTACTGAAAATATTTATAGTTTATGGTTTTATATAATTAATTTAAATAGGAGGAATATTTATGAATATAAATAACTATAAAAAAATATATATGATTGGTATTGGTGGCATAAGTATGAGTGGTATTGCCGAGATACTTAAATCTTGGAATTTTGAAGTAAGTGGTTCTGATGGTCAAAAGTCTAATCAAACTGAATGGCTTGAAGATAATGGTATCAGTGTTAACATTGGGCATAATCCAGATAATATTACTAATGATATTGATTTAATAGTTTATACAGCTGCTATTAAAAAAGATAATCCTGAGTTAGTAAAAGCTAAAGAACTCGGAATTCCTTGTGTTGAAAGAGGAATGTTTTTAGGAGAAATAACTAAACTATATAAAGATACTATTGGTATAGCTGGTACACATGGTAAAACAAGTACAACAAGTATGGTTGCTAGTGCTTTTTTGGAAGCTGATTTAGATCCTTCTATTCAAGTTGGTGCTGTTTTAAAAGCTATTGACGGTAATTATCGTGTTGGTAATAGTGATTACTTTGTTATAGAAGCTTGTGAATATTGTGAAAGTTATTTGAATTTTAAGCAAAGAAGTGCAATTGTTTTAAATATTGATAATGATCATTTAGATTATTTTGGTAATATCGATAATATCAGTAAGAGTTTTCAAAAGTATGTTTCATTATTACCAGAAGGTGGATATTTAATATTAAATAGAGACGATGAGAGATGCTATAATTTAAAAAATTATACAAAAGCTAAAGTAATTACTGTTGGTAAAACGGGTGAGGCTGACTGGACTTATAAAAATGTAGCATTTGATAATGATGGTTTCGCTACTTATGATGTTTATAGTAAAGGTGAAAATAAGGGTACTATAACTTTAAAAGTTGCTGGTTTACATAATGTATTTAATAGCTTATGTTGTGTAGCATTATGTGATGCATATGGCATAGATGTAGAAACTATTGCTAAAGCGCTTTTAAAGTTTGATGGGGCTTCTAGAAGATTAGAATATAAGTGTATGCTAAATGGAGCTAAAGTATATGATGATTATGGTCATCATCCTACTGAAATTATGGCTACTGTTAATGGTATTAAAAACAAAAAATATAATGAATCTTGGGTAGTATTTGAAGCACATACATATAGTAGATTAAAAGAACACTTAGAAGATTTTGCTAAAGCTTTAAAAGAGTTTGATCATATTATTATCACTGATATATACGCAGCAAGAGAAATTAATACTTTTAATATTCATGAAGAAGATTTAATAGAAGAATTGAAAAAATATGGTAAAGAATCTACTCATATTAGTAACCATGACGAAATTATTAAATTATTACAAGACAATGTTAAAGAGGGAGATATCGTTTTAACATTGGGTGCTGGTAATGTTACTAAGATAGCAAATAAATTAAAAGAACTAAATTAAATTTTAGTTCTTTTATTTCGTATTATAAAATATTCTATTGAATAGATTAACATATTTAAAATCTATTGTTTACTATTTTTTTCTAATTTTAATTGTTTACATAATTTTATAAAATATGATGAATCAGAAAAGTTTTTTTCTATATTAGTTAAATCATATTCTTGATCAATTATAAAATATTTTACTAAATTTTTATATTTTTCTTCTACTGCGTTAAATTCTTCACTGTTACAAAAGTATTCCATAATATTCATTAAATAGTGAATGTGATTTAATGAATCAATATTAAAATCTACGCTTCCACTCATTAATTGACTGACATAAGAATTATAATCATTTACAGCTTTTAATGCTATACTTGGCTTATCGCAACCGATTTCTCGGTTACACCGACCTTATCAATCGGCATATCTCCGATCCCGAACAGCAGTTAAAGGTATTTGATAAGAACAGCGTTTATCTTCCTACCAAAAAAATCGGCAAGAACAATCCCAAAGCCGCCGAGATTGAAGCGGACAATACCGCAAGGCAGGAATGGAACAGAACAGCGGATATGGCGCTCATATCGGGTATTTCCGAAGCAAAGATTTTAGAAATCAAACAGACCGAGATACACGAAAAAGCAAGCCAGTCTATCAAGAGCAAGGGTTGGCTGCCTAATCTGTTCCGTGGGATTGTAACAAAAGCAAAAGATTTTCTGCAAAACCTTATCCGAGAAAAAGATATGCCGCCCAAGCCTACGCTTGATATTGATATGGCAGAATTCCGCCATATGCGAAACCTGATGATAAAAGTACAGAATAAGGCGGTAAAAATCAAAAACTTGCAGGACAAAGTTCTGCCGCAGTTGAAACAGCAGCTTGCCGATACAAAGGGGCTTTTCAAAGGCAAAGAGCGAAAAGCGTTGGAAGTAAAAACCGAAGCGGAGATTGCTGACAGGTTGGATAAAATTCCCGATACACTCAAAGAGGACGGTTATCCCGATGTGCAGGTATTTATGCGGACTTTCCGTGAAATGGAAAGCGTTGTGGAACAGTATAACCGTGACCTTGCGGAGTGGGAATACCAAGTCAGCAGGAAACCGACAGCTACCGCCAAAGAACAGCACAGACCGCCCGAAAAGCAGAGCGTGTTAAAACATCTGCGTGAGATACAGGAACGCAACAAGCAGCAACCACCGCAAAGACAGCGTAAAAAATCCATTGACAGAGATTTACCTATTTCAAATCAAAGAGAGAACTTTCATAGTCCTTTACATAGTATCGTATATTTTTACGACCTTTTTGAATAATGATGTGTCCCTCTGCTTCCAATTTTTCTTTCTGTGCTTCAATACCATTGGGATATTTAGGATTGAGTTCTCCGTTTGCTTTCAATGTTCTCCAATAAGGCGTTTCATCTTCGGAACGCTGATAACTCGCCCATGCAACAATGGAAACAAAAATTCCCGCTGTAATTGGTTCTGTAAAATCAGCACCACTCAATTTTGCAAAGTATTTTCGTATTTCTCCAACGGTAATTACTTTACCATACGGAACTTTTTTCATTACTTTGTCATAGTCGATTGGCGGTGCAAAATACATTTTACTGCCACCATATTTTTCAATACTTTTCTGGTCTGTGATAATTTGAAATTTTGGCATATTCTTATTATCGTGCAACATAGCATTAAAATCTTTTTTATCTTCGTTTGCCATTTCTGCCACCTCCTACTTTAAGGATAATCTGTTTGGCATTCCTATGCAATGAGGCTGTTTGAAAAAATTCGTCATACAAACTGGAATTTGTGGTTAGACGATATTCTCACCCAAAATTATTTTAGGCATTGTAGTTAAACATCTGTTCCAACGTTTGTAAAACTTCTCTATACCAAGTTTAGATACTCTTGCATGAGCTTCTTCATTTTCTAACACCCAATACAACACATATGTTACCTTGCCTACATTTCTCGTGAGTCGAACAGGCAATTCCCCCTCTTTAACCGCATTAAAATCTTTTTGTCGATGAGTACGTTTTATATAATGTACATCAATGACCCCATCTTGTTGTAAATAAAATTCGGCAACTTCTTTCATTAGTTCTTCTATTTCATCTAATTTGGTTAATTTCGCTTCATATATGCATATTTCATTAAACATAAAACACCTCCTCAAATTGAAATTTATTTCTGAGTCAATATATTCCTTTACATATTTTAAGTTATCTCTTTCTTCTATTAATTTTTTTATCTCTTCATTATCATTATTGTAATCATGATATCCTTCAGATGTTAAAGTTGATGTTATTTCATAATATAATTTTTTAAAGTCATCAGTCCACTCTAGATCTTTTCCTGAACTTTGGCTAGAAAATATATTTTGAATCTTCTTGAAAGTTTCGCTATCTCCATACATATCCATGTAACTGATTGTTTCAATAATTTCATAATCAGTACCTAATATCTGTCCTAATTCACCATAAACATATATAATATCTCCTTTATTATCTCTACATTTATAAGCTATAGGGCAATTTTTTGCTGTTGATTCAATATTTTTTGAACTAGAAAATAAATAACTAATAAATCTTTGAGTAGCATCTGCTTCTGACATATCTGAATATAATTCTTTTTCTCTAGCTTCTTCTATTTCTTTAGTTAAATTATCTATTTTATTTTCCATTTCTCTTAGATTACTAAAGTTCAAATCGACATTATCAATATATTGACTAGTCATTGCGATATATATAGCTTCTAAAAGTTCTTTTTTAGTTGGTTTAAAAGGATTTGCTGCCTTTTCCAAAAGATTTTTTAAGTTAGGTTTTATATTTTCAATATTTTTAAGAGATTCACCAATCTTAGATAATGAATAATTAACTTTTTGATCACTTAATGAATCTAAATCTAAGTTCATGTCTTCGTCTTCTGCTTGCTTTTTTTGTTGATAAACAGGGACACTTGAATTATTATTTGTATTATTATTTATTCCGTTAGGTAGACCAATGGAATTATTTTCTAAATCTAAATTTATATTTTGATTAACTTTTAATTCCATAGATACCCTCCTAATTTTATATTTTTTTAGAAACCTTTTTTATTAAAACATTATTTAAGCTATTTTTTAGATTTTCTATGTTAGATTTTATTTCACTTAACTGTTCTTGATTTGGCTTTTTGCCATCTATTGCTATATTATCTTCAATAAATTTATCTAATTCTTTATACTCTAAATCTAATCTATTAATCTTGGTATTTATACGATGAAGTTCATTTAAAAGATTACGATATTTTATTATATTTTCATCTAACATTTGAATTACTCCTATTATAAATATTTTTAAAAGATTGGGCATTTTTTCTTGCTTCTTCTTTGTATATAGCAATATTTTTTTGAAGGATATAAATAAATTTATCGGAGTTATTCTCTAATATATGATTAAGGTTTTCAAGTTCTGTAATTTTTTTTTCAAATTTTAGTGAGTTTGGCGTTTTATAATATTCGTTTAGCCTATTGAAAACCAAGGATATGTTTCGACTTATTTTTATATTTGAAGCACGATAATAAGATATTTTACTTGCACTTTTAGAAAGATCATTTTCATTTATCATATTATCATCCTTTCATTAAATATAAGATTCGAATTCTAATTCCTTAAAATATGTTATTTTTAGACTAACTATTTTTTCATTTATTTGATTTTCAATATCTTCTATCTTATTAAATAAATTTTTAATTTTATTTTTTTCTTCTTTTAGTTTTATAATAAGTTCTTTCAATTCGTTTTTATATTCATTTATTATTTCTCTTTCTTCTTCACAAAATGACAAATCAAGATGTTTATAAGAAGATAAAATATCGTTTGATAATTCGATTGTTTTATTAAATTTCTCTATAATACTTTCTTGAGAGGACATTTCTATTTCAATTTTATCGCCTATTTTGTGATATTTTTCTAGAATTATGTTATAAAAATCTTTTATAGATTTAATTTCATCATAATAATTCTTGTTTTTCTCAAATTCTTTAGGTACGTTTTTATAAAATAAGTCTGATTTTCCATCTTTCCAAAAAAAAGAAGAGGAATTAAGTTCCTTAAATAACATAAGATAGTTGCTTTCGTATTCTTCTAATAATTTATTCAAATATATTAGTTCTTTTTCAATTTCAAAAGAGTTTATTGATATCATAATATCACCAACTTTTTCCAAGTATATGGTAATTATAATGACTATGATTACCATATATTTAGAAAAAATTATATTTTTTCTAAATAGTTAATACTAAACTTATGCTGTAAATGAATCAGCATTTGCTTTAGCAAGTTCTTCTTCTCTTTCTACTGCTTTAGTTAAAGCTTCTTTTGCTGCTTCATTTAATTCATTAGTTAATCCTGCTAATGATTCTTTGATTTTTTCCATAGATTCTACTAGTCTTTGTTGTTGTTCTCCTCCATGGAATCCACTATTTGCAGCAGCTTCTTTAGCTTCTTTTAATTTTGCATCAACATTTGCTGAAATTTGAGTTAAAGCTTTTCTTGCGGCTTCAAATGATGATGAATTTGTAATACCAACAAATCCATTATTATCAGATTTAAATCCGTCAGTTTTTACTTTACCATTTTTTACAACATGTGATACTTTTTGGAACACATTTGTTTGATGTTGATTATCATAGTTTGTTGCTGCCTGATTAACTGTTTCGTTTACACTAGTGAAAACTCTTTCAGTACTATCAACAACACTATCGATTGCTGGTTGGAATTTTTCTCTCATGAATTTAACTGCATCATTACCATACCATACATCACTTAATGCTCCGATAACTCCGCTTTGCATAAAGTCTACCATTTGAGACATAATTTCATTATAAGAACTTTCAATCTTTCTTAATGAATCTGTTGCTTGTCTTCCATCTAATCCTATTTTTTTTGCAGCTGATATTCCTTTGGCTGCTGCTCCTGATCCTATCATTTTTACATTTCTCCTTAATTTAAACGTTAATATAATGATAAATTAATACTTACGCTAAATCATATTACTTTATCTGATTTTATTCTATCAAACATATTTTTAGTTTACAATATTGTTTGCGTCGACTTTACATAAGTTTGCTTTAGTAAAATTAATTCTGTTCCATTTCTTATATCGGTATCAATTATTGTTTCATTATTTTTATAAATTCTATTATTTATCTTATTAATAAATATATAAGAGTCGTTTGGATTTAATCCTGCTCCTGATAAATCGGAAACAGATTTCACAACTAGTTTACTTATTCTCCATACTAACTCATTTACTGGAATAAACAAGTCAAAAGATAAATCTAGTTCTGGAACATCAAGATTTATTAATACTTTATTATTCATCTTCTTCACCTTCTATTGGATAGAAATTCAGTACTTTACATAATGTTGCTGTTCCCTCGTTAATATAGAATCCCATATCATTTTTATAATCATATGTCATTTCTTTAGTGTAGTTTGAATATTTGAATACGCTTTGGTCTGACATTCCTTTACCAATCCATAGACCATCATTTAAATTAAAAATGCTAAACCAATCATCATATATATAATTTTTTATTTTGGTTGCATCTTCTAAAATTACTACACCAATTTTTTCATATTTTTTTATTTTTTTAAATAAATTTTCTAGCTTGCTTCCTTCATTTAATTTAGATATTACTTTATATATTCCATTAATAACTATAACTACTTTGACGTCTTCTTGTGGTTTTTCTATTTGTTTATCTATGTAGTTGTTTAACACATCAAATACGTCATCATAATTATTATCGTAATAATTTGATACTTTTCCTTTAAAATCAGAAAGTAAGCTTAATGGATCTATTAATATGGTACCAATGTTAAGAGTTGAAAATTCTGTTAGTAGACTTTGGGCAAAAGGTGTCATATTTTCCAATTTGTTAGAAGATATTAATGTTCCAATATTATTTACTATATCAAATTTCAACACTTCTAATGAGTCTTTACTTATTCCAACAGGAAACTCCTTTAAGCTTTTTATTTCTTCTTTTACAAAATCTATTGTAACGTTTTTCGGAAGTACTGGTATTTGGATTGCATTTGTAGTATTTTTTGTTTTTATATTGTTAACAAAGTTAATCAAGAACTCATTTTGATGCTCTATGCTTTCTGTAATAGATGCTGTTTGAAACTCATGTACAACTCCATCTTCATACAGACCACGACCAAACATATCCCTAGGAATTAGACTTGTTCTTTGTGTAAACATAGAACTATAATCTGAACTATCTTTTAATTTAAGAGCATATACATTTTGACAGTTTTGGTTAATCTTGCTATGAATAGAGCGTTCACTATTTGCTGTTATAATAAATACTATTCCATATCTTTCAGAATCTCTTATTAATTCTGGTAAAACATCTAAAAGGTTTGGGTCATTTTCATATAAAGAATCATAATTATTAATAATTATTGCTTTTATTGGCATTTTGTTTTGACTATTTTTTATATAATTTTTATATTCTCCACCATAGTCTACAAAAGCTTTTTTTCTTTTTCTTTGTTCTTCAAACATTAATTTTATTAAATTACTATATTTTTCTTCTTCTCCTGCAAAGACTATTCCTCCTACATGTGGAAGTTTCATAATACTTCTTAATGATTCTGATCCAAAATCAATAATGTAATAATTTATTTCCTCAGAAGTATGATTTTTTGACGATGAGTAGATTATTGTTGTTATTAACTTTTCCTTTTCGGCGCCATCCATGCCATATATTATAGTATTTCCATTTTCAAGAAAGTTATATTTTACTAATCCTTGTTCTTGTAATTCTGGAGCGTCATATTCTCCAATAACTGCTTCAACATTATATGGAATTGGTAATATTTTATACTTTTGTTCTAACTCATCGACTAATATTAATTCTGGAATATTTTCAAGCCATAATCTTCGTGCTTTTTTATTTGTTTGAGATGAAACATTTATAATTTCATTCATAATAGCTGCTAATTGTTCACCTTGGGCCTCTGTTTGAGCTTTACCACCGCTAGCTTGAATACTTTTTATTTGATTGCCTAGGTTATCTATAAAATTAATACTTTTATCTATTTGTTTTACTATCTTTTCTGATGGATAGTATTTTGCTCCACACCATCCTGATTGACCTAAAACAAATAACTCGTCAAATCCGACTTGAAGATAATATCTTCCTGTTTGTTTTAAACTTGCTGCATCAGGTCTTTTTAACATTTCCTTACTGTCTGATTCATCCTGAACTTTTAAACATACTCTAAATTTTGTGTTTGACCATATTTGATCATTAACTACACCACTAGGTTTTTGGGTAGCTAAAATAAGATGTACTCCTAAAGAACGACCAATACGAGCTACACTAATTAAATTATCCATAAAATCAGGTTGTTGTGATTTTAACTCAGCAAATTCATCTGCTATTAAAAACAAATGTGGTATTGGTTCACTTATACGACCTTCATGATAAAACTTTTGATATTTATATATATCAATAGTTGATTCTCCTAATTTATCTCTTGCTTCGTTAAATACTCCTTGACGTCTTTTCACTTCACTATCTATGCTTACCAAAGTTCTAGACATTTCTGCTTTATCTAGGTTTGTAATAGTTCCTGCAAGATGTGGAAGCATTACTCCTGTTAATTTGTTTTCAAAGGCAAATGCTAAACCTCCACCTTTGTAATCTATTAAAATGAATGCTACATCATCAGGACTGTAGTTCATAGCCATTGAAAGAATGTAAGTTATAATAAATTCAGATTTGCCTGAACCAGTCATACCCGCTATTAATCCATGTGGACCATGATATTTTTCGTGTAAGTCTAAATACATTAAATTTCCATCTTCATCAACACCTATTTCTGCTTTTAAACTTGTTGTTGAATCATTACTATTCCAACGATTGAGAATATTAAGTTGTTCTACTTTACCTACTTTTTCCATTTCTAGGAAAGATATGGCGTTAGGTAATTGAGCTGCTGTGCCTTCTATCTCTACCGGAATATTAGATAAGATTCTTGTTACTTCCATCATATTTATATTATTTTCCATCTCTGCTTTAAAATTTATAACTTCTTGATGTTCATAACTATTTTTTAATATTCCAGATTGTCCTTCTGATAAATTTATAAAGTTAACACATTTACTAGGCAAATTATTTAAGCTTCTTTCTACAATTGCTGTGCTATATCCAACACTTTTATTTGCCTCCATTAGAGTCTTAAAGAAGTTGAACTTTTTTACATCTTTATAAGTTTCACAAATAATAAAATAATAAGGTTTATGTAGTGATCCTTGTACTTCTTCACTAATTGATAATCTATAGTTTAATTCTACATTTAAATAATCACACAAATCTTTTGATTCATCTATTGTTGATGCAAAAAATCTTACACTTTTATCATTACTAAGTGAATAATTTGAATACTTTAAATATTTCCAGTGAGATTCACTATGCTTATCTGTAAAAATAACAATTTTCAATTCATCATAACAATAATAAGTCATAAATTGAACAAGTATATTATCAATAAAACTTTGGCAAGCTGATTCTTTACCCATTATTGCCGTTAAATAGTTTTCATAAAAAGAATAATTTACGGGTACATCTTCAATATATCTGTATGCTTCAACCATAGAATCAGCAGCTTTTCTAAGCTCATTTTCGTCTATTGTGAATCCTTCTTCAGGATATTCAACATTTACTTTTAAAGGTGTTTTTCCAATTCCAACTCTTGCTTCTAAAAAATCATCTTGATCGCGTCTTTTATCCCAAAATTTATTAGCATTACTATTTATGATTTTTAAACATTCCAAGTATGTTAAAGAATTTTCTGTTATTACTCCTTTTTGATATACTTTTTCTTTTTCCAGTTCAACTCTTTTTTCTTGTAGATAATTCAAGTATTTTTCATACAGATTTCTATTATTATTTCTATCCTGATGTTTATTCCATAGTTTAGTTATTGATGGCCATAGCAAAGATGTTGTTAACATTAAAACTCCTGATACAATTTGAAGCCAAGATTGAGAAATTGTTGTTTGACCATTTCCGATTTGTATAATAGTATTTAATACCATCATTGAGGAAGTCACACCCATAGAAAGCATTGGGCCTATTGTTAAAATTAGTGGCATCTTTTCACTTTCTTTTTGTTTTGGTGGTGCATCTAACTTTATTGTTTTTTCTTCTATTATCCTTCTAATTCGAGGTGATTTTGTAAAATAATCGTCTTTTTTGTATAAGTCAATATCTTTTATTTCATTATTTTGATACTCCTCTTGAGCATATTTAAACTCTTGAATTTGAGCTTTTAAAATATTTATATTCACTATGTCATTTGGATTATTAATAATAAATATATTAGATAATATTATCACCTTTAAATTTAGAATATTAATTTTATCTCCTACTCTGGCAATTTCTTGATTCTTTTTAATTGCTTCATTATTTTTATATAGTAAACTTGGATTATTACAATTTATTACTATCTGTCCGTTATTATTTCTTATTTCAACAATAATATTACCAATATAATCACATGGATAAGTTATTGTGCACTCTGGAGTTGATCCAATTATTATCTTACTATTTGAGTTATAAACATATGTGTTTAATTTTTTTTCACATATTGCGTTTACATATATTAAATAATTTTTTCCACCTCTTTGAAGATGATAATAATTATTAGGCAACAGTAGTAATTCTTGAACTGTTTGGTTTCCATTTAATATCATTACGTCTGATGTTGAATAAATTACCCATTCGTTTTTTCTAGATTCTATATTTATTAATTTTGATTCTTCATCTGGATTCGAATCGAAACTATAGCTACCAGATATTTGCGATGGTAAGAAGAATTCTACTAGTTTTTCGGCTAAATATAGTTCAATTTTCACTTTTGCCACCTCTACTTTACTCTATATAATAATAACATATTATTGTAAATGATTAAAGGTTTTAAGCTAAATATAGTTTTAAGTAAATCTATATTTGGGCATTAAAAAACACTCTTTAAGAGTGTTAGTTTATTACTTAACGTATGGAAGTAATGCCATATATCTAGCCCATTTAATTTGTTGAGCTATATGTCTTTGATGTTTTGCACAAGCACCAGTCATTCTACGAGGCATGATTTTTCCTTTTTCATTAATGTATTTAGAAACAATCATAACATCTTTGTAGTCAACGCTTTTACCAGCACACATTTGGCATATTTTCTTCTTTTTACGATAAAATTCAGCCATGTTATAAATCCTCCTTTTTAGAATGGTAGGTCATCATCACTAAGAGCTACTTCACTACCGAAATCTTTAAATGGGTCTTCGCTAATGTCTGTTGTAGCTATATCGTTTGATGCACCATTATTTTGATATGTAGGAGTTGTAGAACCATTTCCACTTCCAATAAAAGTGAAATTGTCTACAACTACATCTGTTGTATATCTTTTTGTTCCATCTTGTGCGTCATAACTTCCAGTTTGGATTCTTCCTTCAACTGCTAATTCTCTTCCTTTTGTTAGATATTTAGCTATTGCTTCAGCTGTTCCTCTCCAAGCAACACAACTAATAAAGTCTGCTTCTCTTTCACCATTTTGGCCTGTTGAACGGCGGTTAACGGCTAAAGTAAATCTAGTTTGGCTTATTCCACTAGATGTTGTACGCATTTCAGGATCTCTTGTTAATCTTCCTACTAAGACTACTCTATTCATAAATTATCTTACTCCTCATCTAATTTAACAATTAAATGTCTTAAAACGTTTTCGTCTAAACCAGCTTTACGTCTTAATTCAGCTTCAGCTTCTTTAGAAGCTTCAAATTGCATTACGAAGTAATAACCGTTTAATTCTTTTTTGATTGGATAAGCTAATTTCTTTTCGCCTTGTTCTTTGAATTCAACAACGTTTCCGCCTAATTCACTAACAACTTTTTTCATATTTTCAGCTGTTGCTTTAACTTGATCACTTTCCATAGTTGCTTTTACGATAAACATCATTTCATATTTGTTCATTCTTTACACCTCCTTATGGTCTTTTCGGCTTTATATCCAGTATAAAGCAAGGAGTAAATTTCTTACTCGCTAGTATTGTAGCACTTTTATAAAAATAAGTAAACATTTATTTTCTTAAGAAAAAGAGCTATCAGACATTTGACAGCTCTTTATTACGTTTTCTAATTAATTGGTATAAAAAGATTGCAATTATTAAACCTGTTACTTCTATTACTAAAAAAGGAGGAAAATTTGCAATGAATGGGTACATTTCTACTATATTAGTTGGTATCTCACTAGAATATATGTAATTCATATTAAATATATGATTAAATGGCATCATTATAAAAATTAACATATTAGCAAATAAAAATGCTCTTATTATATCTTTCAATCCTACCTTATAGTTAAGGGCAAAATATGAAAAGAATGATGCACATATAAATATATGATGAGATATAAAATATTTCCAAAAATTAAAGTCATCAAACGTAGAAGGCATATCTGGCCATAGTATAGCTGGAATAGGTCCTATAAATGAAAGAAACAAAGTTAATTTAAGTAAATTATCTTTTTTGAAAAGAATAGCAAACATAAAAATATATCCTGATATAAAACATAACTGAAAAGGTAAATGTATTTTATAATCAAAATAACCAAAGACGTGAGGAGCAATATTATATATAATCATGTTTATTAACATTATAATTGCTACTGCATTTAATATTTTCCTTTTAGTTTTTTCTGATAGGGCTGATATTTTATCTCGTTTTAAGTATATAATAATCAAACATATTACTACTAATAGAATACATATACTATGGATAAAGCCAAATGGTTTATAAGGAACAAAAGGATGTTCATTAACAAAGAATTCTCTTATATACTCCATAAATTTCCTTATTTAGATACATTGAATCTAAAGTAGCAAATATCTCCATCTTGCATAACATATTCTTTTCCTTCCAAACGAAGACGACCTGCTTCTTGAACTGCTTTTTCAGTACTATATTTTTCTAAATCATCATAAGACATTACTTCAGCTTTGATAAAGCCTTTTTGAAAATCTGTATGAATTATCCCAGCACATTCAGGGGCTTTCATTCCATTCTTAAATGTCCATGCACGGCACTCATCTGCACCAGATGTAAAGAAAGTTTTTAACCCTAATAAATCGTATGTTGCCTTTATTAACATATCAAGCCCTGAAGAATTTAATCCTAAATCTTCCATAAAAGATACACGTTCTTCATCTTCATATCCTGATAATTCACTTTCTAATTTAGCACACATTATTATTACTTTAGAGCCTTCTTTATTAGCAAATTCAGTTACTATATCAGTATATTTATTGCTTCCTGCTATTGCGTCTTCATCGTTTACATTTGCTGCATAAATAATTTTCTTTAAAGTTATAAAATTGAATCCTGATATTGATAAAAGTTCATCTTCTGTATATTCAACATTTCTTAATGCTTCGCCTTTAAGAAGAGCATCTTTTGATTTTCGTAGAGCGTTTAGTTCTAGTACTGCGCTTTTTTCTTTTGTTGTTTCTGCTTTTTTTTCTATTTTACTAATTCTATTTTCTACAATTTCTAAGTCTGCTAAAATCAACTCAGTGTTTATTATCTCAATATCTCTTATTGGATCAATTTTTCCTTCAACATGTGTTATTTTTCCATCTTCAAAGCATCTAACAACTTCTACTATCGCATCAACTTCTCTAATATGAGATAAAAATTTATTTCCTAAACCTTCACCTTTTGAAGCACCTTTTACAAGTCCTGCTATATCAGTAAATTCAAACGTAGTTGGAACTAGTTTTTTTGGTTGATACATTTCATTTAATTTTTCTAATCTTTTATCTGGAACAGTAACTACTCCAACATTTGGTTCTATCGTTGCAAATGGGTAGTTTGCTGCTAATATATTTTTTTTAGTTATGGCATTAAATAATGTTGATTTACCTACATTTGGCAATCCTACAATTCCTGCTTTTAATGACATTTAAAACACCTCAATTCAGTTCTTATTATATAAAAAAACAATTGATAGTTCAATTGTTTTATGCTGTTATTGTTCCGTTTATACCAATTGGAATTCCAATTAGATACCATCCTATAATTAGAGCCACTAGAACAAGTCCTATTACTAAGCTATATATTGTTTGATATTTTAATGTTCTAAATAAACTAATTGGATTTTCGTCTTGATTATATTTCTCAATATATGCCAAATATATTGTAAAATATGCTAACAATGGTGTTATTCCTAATGTAGCACATTCTCCAAATCTGGCAATTAATTGAGCAAACTCTGGGCTTAAACTATTGTTCATAAATGCTGGAACTGCCGTTGTTGAGATTATAGCCCATTTTGTTACTGAACCAGTTTGAAAACATGTCGATATTGCACTTACTAAGAATAGGACTATTATCAAGGTTAAACCGCTTAATGACATATTTCCTATTATGTTAGATAAAGATATTGTTAAAACTGTTCCAATGTTACTTTTTTTAAATATATTTATTAAGATGGAACCTAATAAAATCAAAATTAAAGTACGACCTGTTCCATCTAGTGAATGAGTTAAGTCTTCACAAAAATCATTATTATTTTTTATAGTCTTGGCACCAATACCATAAAATAGACCTAAAATAACAAAGAATATAGTTACTATAAAGACAAAACCATTACTAAAAAATGAATTATAACTAAATAATTTGTCAATATAGAATTCTTGTGAATAATCTAGAAAATTTCCTGAGAATGGTAGTCCTGGGATTATATTATATATAAATATTAATAAATATAAAGCTCCTGCAGCTATTGAGAAAATTAATCCTCTATATTCCCTTTTTCCTATTCTAAGTTCTTTTTTTTCTTCTTTGAATTCATATTTTGCGACATTATCTACACTTATTCTTTCAGTGATTATTGTTATTATTGCTGCTACTAAGAAAACAGCTATTGTCATTATAAATATAAAGCATGTTGTTCCTAGAACGTAATTAGCATCTATGTTATTAGCATTCGCTAATGTATAATTTAGCATTTCGCTATCAATCGCTGTAAGAAATATGCTTAATCCACTTCCGCATGTTAGTCCAGCATATACTGCAACAATTCCTAATATTGGATTTCTTCGCCCGTAACTAAACATTAATGCAGCTAATGGTATCATTACGACATATCCCATATCTCCCACTAGGCTAAAAATTATACTAATTAGAACTAGCCAAAATGTTATAGTATATTTTTTACAATATTTTGTTAGAATGGTAAAAGTTGTTTTTATAAAGCCACTTTTTTCCATTATTCCTATACCTATTAGAACAATTATTATCATACTTAAAGGAGTGAATGCCGTAAAATTAGATACAGTTGAAGTAAATATATATTTAAGACCACTTAGACTGAGCAATGATTCTACGCTTTCTGATGTGGCTATATATTCTCCTGTCGCTATATCTACTTTATTATATGTTGCTTCAAACCCGATGAGGTTTAAAAAACCGCTTAAGATTATTGTAAGTAAAATTAAAATCAAAAAGGTCATAACTGGGTTTAAAGTCATACGTTCTTTAAACTTATTCATTATTTCCTCCTAATATTTTCTTTAGTTTTTTTTCAAATTCTAATCGATCCATCATAATTTCTCGATTACAATTTAAACATTTAATTTTGATATCTACACCAATTCTGCTTATTTGCCATTTATTTGTTTGGCAAGCATGTGGTTTTTTCATTTCAACAATATCATTTAATTTATAGTTATTTTTCATTATGAACCTCCAATTGTGGATATGGAACACTAACTTTGTTTTTATTTAATTCCATTATAATTATACGATTAGCATCTCTCTTAGCTTGCCATTGTGTCTCTCTGCCACATTTATATGAAATTAAATAATTAATGCAAGATTCTGCTAATTCATTTATCCCTAAATATGTAGGTGATTTAGGATCAACATTATCTATTTTAGAAATTTTAGGTAAAATATCTTTTTTTATGATATTTTCCATTTTTTCTATATCTTCTTCATAAGGAAGAGGAATATTTATAAGTATTGATTGAGATTCTTGAGATAAATTTTTTATTTCCATTATATTTCTATTTGCTACTATTTTAACTTCGCCTTTAGCATTTTTAATTTTTGTACTTTTTAATCCAAAACTTATTACTTCCCCTGTAAAATTATTATATTCTACAATATCGCCAACTATGAAGTAGTTTTCAACTATTATGTTTATTCCATTAATAATATCTTTAAAAGTATCTTGTAACGCTAATCCTATGATAGTTGCAGTAACTCCTAGACCAGCTATCATACCTCCAACATTAACACCATATATGCTAAGGATAGCTAATGCTGCGATAATTAAGATTAAATATTTTGCTATATTTTGAAATAATTTTGTTATCGTTTTTCTTTTTTTCTTTTCGTAATTATTTTTTCCGTAATTAATTACGTCTTCTAAAATAATGGAAGTTGTTCTGTAAACAAAGTATGCAATAGCTAATGTTACTACTACTCCATATACTTCTTTCTTGGTGATTATGTTTAAAATTACTTTTAAAAAACTAATCATTATTCACCATCCATATTTATTCCTAGTAGTTCAAGAATTCTATCTAAGTCATTATCTGAATCAAATGGAATCTCTATTTTCTTTGCTCCTATTTTTACTTTAGTACCTATTTTCTCACGCATTATTCCTTCATAAATTGTATGTCTTGCACTGTAAATTGGTTCTCTTTTTATTTTATTTTTTTTAGGTAATTCAGTTGTGCTAGTAATTTTCTCTGTTTCACGAACACTTAAACCATTTTCAATAATTTGATTTGCTAATTCATCAATTTGGTCTGGATCTGATAATTTACTAAGAACTCTAGCGTGTCCCATTGTTATTTTGCCTTCTTGAACAAAGCGTTTTGTTTTTTCTGGCAAAGTTAATAGTCCTAAAATATTAGTTATGTAACTTCTACTTTTACCGAATTTACGTGCAGCTTCTTCTTGAGTTATATTATTTGACTCAATAATTTTAGAAAATGCTTGTGCTTCTTCAATTGGATTTAAATCTTCTCTTTGAATATTTTCTATCAAAGCTATTTCCATCATATCTTGATCCGATAAATCTCTTACTATTGCTGGAATTGTATCTTTACCAGCCATTTTTGAAGCTCTTGTTCTTCTTTCACCAGCTATAAGCTCATATCCTTTAATACTTTTTTTAACGATTATAGGTTGAATCACACCGTGTTCTTTAATACTTTCAGCAAATTCACTTAAGGATTTTTCATCAAATTCTTTACGTGGCTGATATGGATTGCTTCTTATTTCTGTTAGAGGAATTTCAACAATATCGCTTTCTTTTGTTTCATTAACTATTTTTTTCTCAAAATTATCGAAGTCAATTACTTCATTAGAAAATAGTTGCTCTAACCCTTTACCTAATGCTTTTCTTTTAGTCTCCATTTCTACTAATCACTTCCTTTGCTAAGTTTTGATAAGCTAGTGTTGCTCTACTAGTTGGATCATAATCACTTATTGGTTTGCCGTGGCTTGGTGCTTCTACTAATCTTACTAATCTTGGTATTATTGTATTAAATACTTTATTTTTAAAATATTTTCTAACTTCTTCAATTACTTCTAAACCAATATTTGTTCTTCCATCAAGCATTGTTAGTAGTACTCCTTCAATACGAAGTTCTGGATTCATATTAGATTGAACCATAATTATTGAATTTAATAGTTGGGTAATTCCTTCTAGTGCAAAGAATTCGCATTGTACAGGTATTACAACCGAATTACTTGCTACAAGCGCATTCATAGTTGTTATTCCTAAAGAAGGTTGACAATCTATAATTATATAGTCATATTTTTCTTGAACTTCTGCTATTGCACTTCTTAATTGCTCGTTTTGTCTGAATTCAGAATTTTCTAACATGTTTTTAACAAATTCTACATCTACTCCTGCTAGATTTATAGTTGATGGAATTAAAGATAGATTTTTAAATTTTGTTTTTATGATTGCTTCTGTTATAGTACAGTCACCTGTCATTACATCATAAATATCATGTTTAAAATCACCATTGTTAAATCCTAAGCCTGTTGAGGCATTACCTTGAGGGTCTAAATCTATTAATAAAGTTTTTTTACCTTCTTTTCCAAGAGCGGCAGCTAAGTTTATACTTGTTGTTGTCTTACCAACTCCACCTTTTTGATTTACGAGTGAAATTACTTTTGCCATTTTTGTACCACCTTTTCATGTATTAATTCTCTTAATAATTTTACCATATATATGCTCAAATGTCATAGATTTTATTAAATAAATATTTTTTTAGAATTCATTACTTTTTTAATTTAAAAAAGTTGATATTAGAATATCAAACCTTACTTTATTCATATAAATTTGAATGATTATTCTTTACTTTTTTTCTGCCACTAAATGCTTGTATGTTATATTTCTTTAAACCTTGTAGTAAATCTAGTACATTTTCTATTTTTTATTTTATGTTTTATTAATATAAATATCACATCTTTTATAAGTATTTATTATACATGTTTATATTATTATTTAAAAGTCTTTTATTTAGCCAAAGAAAAAAACCTTTTAAAAGGTTTATTTTTCTTCTTTTGTTTTACTTTCTTTTGTTTCTTTAATTTCTTCTGGTGTTGTTTCTTCTTTAGTATCCTCTGGAGTTAGTTTCCCAGTTTCTACTAATGAAGCTATTTGCTCTCTAGTTAGAGTTTCATGTTCCATTAATGCATCTGCTATTAATAGCACTAATGTTTCATGTTTAGCTAAAAGTTTTTTAGCATTTTTATAACATTCTTCAAGAATTTTTCTTACTTCTTTATCTATTTCAAGAGCAACTTGATCAGAAAAGTCTCTTGATTTTGCATAATCTCTACCTAAGAATACGCCTTCTTGTTTATGTTCTAATTGAATAGGACCTAAGTCACTCATACCATATTCAGTAACCATTGAACGGGCAATTTTAGTAGCACGTTTTAAGTCATCAGATGCTCCAGTTGTAATTTCGCCAATAAAGTTTTCTTCACTAGCACGTCCACCTAGTAATCCTGTTATTTGTCCTATTAATTCTTCTTTTGTCATGATACCAATTTTTTCTTCTTTTGGAAGCATCATTGTGTATCCGCCAGCCATTCCGCGAGGAATGATTGTAATCTTGTGAACTTCTTGTGCTTCTTGAAGTTTAATACCTATTACAGCATGTCCAGCTTCATGTATTGCTACAAGACGTTTTTCTTTTTCTGTTATTCTACGTGAAGTTTTTGCAGGTCCTAAAAGAACTCTATCAGTCGCTTCATCTATTTCATCCATAGTTATAGATTCTTTGTCTCTTCTAACAGCCAATAAAGCTGCTTCGTTTAGTAAGTTCTCAAGATCTGCTCCACTAAATCCTGGAGTTCTTTGACTTACATTTTCTAGATTAACTTCTGGGGCAAACACTTTATTTTTGGCATGTACTCCCAAAATTTCTTCTCTTTCTTTAGCGTCTGGAAGATTAACAGTAACTTGTCTATCGAATCTACCAGGTCTTAATAATGCTGGATCTAAAACATCTGGTCTATTTGTTGCAGCTATAATTATTATACCTTCATTAGCACCAAATCCATCCATTTCAGTAAGTAATTGGTTAAGTGTTTGTTCACGTTCATCATGACCTCCACCTAATCCTGTTCCTCTTTGACGACCAACAGCATCGATTTCATCAATAAAGATTAGACATGGTGCACTTTGTTTTGCTTGTTTGAACATATCTCTAACACGAGATGCACCTACACCTACGAATAATTCCACGAAATCTGAACCACTTATGTAGTAGAACGGAACGTTTGCTTCACCTGCAACAGCTTTAGCAAGTAAAGTTTTACCTGTTCCTGGAGGACCAACTAGCAATACTCCTTTAGGGATTCTAGCTCCAAGCTTTTGGAATTTCTTTGGATTTTTTAAGAAATCAATTAATTCTTGAACTTCTTCTTTTTCTTCTTTTAATCCAGCAACATCGCTGAATCTTACTTGTCCACCATCTTCGCTTAATTTTGCACGACTTCTTCCAAAGTCCATTGATTTATTGTTTCCTGCTGATAAGTTTCTAAACATATAGTAAGCACCAACAACTAATATAAGTATTGGTAAAACATTTACTATTACATAAAGAAAGTTATTAGATCCTGGATCTTTATTTGTTTTATATTCTTTTATGTCTTGCTCTTTAGCATAGTCAATAATTGTATCTATTTCTTCACTGATTACTTGAGCTTTAAAGGATTCTCCTTTTTCATAACCTTCTAATTTTCCTTCAATAAAATAAATACTTTCATTGCTCTTTGGTGTTATAGTAATTTCTGTTACTTTTTCTTCTTTTATATTTTGAATCAATTCTCCTGTAGTAAATTCGTGTGGTTTAGTATTATTACCACCAAAAACGAATAATAATGCTACAAGAACAACAGCAACTATTACATAAGGCGACATTGCCATGTAAGCATTGTTTTTTCTTTTCATTATATTTCTCCTTCTAATAAAATTACATAAATTTAATTATACCATAATATTATATCATATAATTCGTCATTTGCTTTATCAAATTTAGATTTTTTTAACCCTGGAATCCAAACTATTTGCCCTTTACTGTCAACTACAATTGGTTGTTTTTCTCTTTCTTCTTTAGAAAGTTTACTATTTATAAAAATATCTTTAATTTTTTTTGGAGAATTCATATTTTTAACAATCATTTTATCTCCTTCTTCCCTATTTCTGACATATAAGGGAAGCTCTATTTCGTGACTGTTTAGTTTTATATAATCATTACTATTTTTATCTGTTCTATCAATTATCTTAATATGTCTCCCATTAGGTAAATATGTATCTTTTTCAACAGGTATACGATATTTTTCTGGAGCTTTTTTAGATCTACTGATTTTTAGCTTATCATACACTTTAGTAATTCTTAATTTATCTGGCAAATTTATTTCTATGTTTGGCTTTGGATTATTAATAATATCTAAAATTAAACTAATATGCTTATCATTTACTAGATATAAATTATCGTAATAATTGTCATCAAGAATATATTCAATTATTTTTGTTTGAATTAATTTATCTAGTTCACTAAATCCTTTTATATCGAGTGTTTTCTTTTCATATCTCTTTGATATTTCTCCATTTATAATTTCATCAACAAAATTATAGTATTTTAATAATTCCCTACTAAATTTTAAGTATTTTAAATGCATATTCTTATTTTCATTTTTTAAAAATGGTAATATTTTGTGACGATATCTATTTCTTGTATAATTATCTTCATCGTTTGTTTTATCATGAACATATGGTATGTTTTTTTCTTTTGCATAATCAAGGATATCTTTTTTTGTCATAAAAATTAATGGTTTTATAACTTTGTAATTATTTTTATTTGTTTCTATTTGAAATCCAGTATATCCTTTTAATGTTGAACCTCTAGATATACGCATTAATATTGTTTCTATTAAGTCATCTCCATGATGAGCAGTAAATAAATATTGAGCTTTATACTTTTTTATAACTTGTTCAAAAAAAGCATATCTTTTTTCTCTTAATTCAAGTTCGTTAAAAGTTTCTGTTTCACTTTTCTTTTCAAAAGTAGTCGTTTCCAATTTTAAGTTATTATCAGCACAATATTTTTTTATGAATTTCATTTCTTCTTTGCTTTCTTCACGAATATTATGATTTATATGAGTACATACTATATCCACTTTTTTATTAATTGTACGAATAATATTTAATAAGCACATTGAGTCTGCGCCACCTGATAGTCCGATTACAACTACATCATTATCTTTTAATAAACTATTTAAATAAGCAATTGTTTCTTTCATAGTTTTCCCTCTTTTTGAGTATTTTATATTATAAATATTATTAAATCAATCATTATTTTAATTTTAATATAGAATCGATAAATGGCTTTATATCGCCGTCTAGTACTTTATCTGCATCTCCCATTTCAAAATTACTTCGAGTATCTTTAACAAGTGTATAAGGTTCTAGAACATAACTTCTTATTTGACTTCCAAAATCTATTCCTGTATTAATTCCCTTTAAAGAAGCTAATTCTTTTTCTTTTCTTTCTGCTTCTAAACGATATAATTTTCCTTTTAATACTTTCATGGCTTGTTCTTTGTTTTGTAATTGACTACGTTCATTTTGACATGTTACTACAATTTTACTTGGATAGTGAGTTATACGTACTGCTGATGGGGTTGTATTTACTCCTTGACCACCATGTCCACTAGCACAATATACATCTATTCTGATATCTTCATCTTTTATTTCTATATTAATATTTTTATCTATTTCTGGAACTACAGATACAGAAGCAAATGAAGTGTGTCTTCGTTTATTGGAATCAAATGGAGATATTCTTACTAATCTATGAACACCACTTTCACATTTTAGATAGCCGTAAGCATATTCTCCTTTTATATGTAAAGTTGCTGATTTGATACCTGCTTCTTCTCCTGATTGTTGTTCTATAAGTTCGTATTTGTAATTCATTTTATCGCAAAAGCGCTGATACATACGAAGTAACATGTTGGCCCAGTCACAAGATTCTGTACCTCCTGCTCCTGGATGAATTTCTAAATAGCAATCACTACTAGCATATTCACCATTTAAGAGAGTAGCAATTTCTAAATCATCAATATTAGTAGATAGATGTTTTAATTCATTTTCTAACTCTGCTGCTAGTTCTTCAGAATACTCTAGTTCTAATAATTCTAAGACTTCTTTGTTGGCTTCAACCTCCTTATTTAAATTATTGTATGTACTTGTTTCCTTTTTTAATAAAGTTAATTCCTTATTTAAATAATTAGCTTTTTCTATATCATTCCAAAAATCCGGATTATGCATTTCTTCTTCAATTGCTAGAATTCTAGACTTCTTTGAATCGATGTCAAAGAGACCTCCCTATTGTTGTTAATTTTTCTTCTAGTTCTTTTAATTTATTTTTTATTTCTCTTAATTCCATTTATATCACCATTATTATTATATCATATCAAATATAAGTCTAAACATTTGTTTTGTTCTTTTTTTGTTGAGATAAGGTAAAAGTAAATAATTTTCATTATTTCCTTTTTAGAGTATTGAAAATATTAATGTTCCAAAAATAGAATCCATATATGTTTTATTTTAGAAATTAGCTAAGTTCCAAGTTAGACCATTATCTTTTCTTACTAAAATAGTATCTTCATCTTTTCATAATATTTTGTATTATTTATTTTTTGGGTGAAAAAGTCAAAAAAACTCTTATAAATATTTATTTTATAAGAGTTTTAAATATTATTTACCACAGCAAGATTTATATTTCTTACCTGATCCACAAGGACAAAGATCGTTTCTTCCTATTTTTTTATCATTTTTAACAGGAGTTCCTTTAGTTTTTAAATGTGTATCATGAACAATTTTATTATTTCTTTGATCTTTTCTTTCAGTATTTTGTCTTACTTCTGCTTTAAGTAAGAAAATTGATATTCTTGACTCGATACTACTCATTAAAGCGTCAAATAAATCATAACCTTCCATTGTATATGCTTGTAATGGATTAGTTTGTCCATATCCACGAAGTCCAATACCTTCTCTTAAATGTTCCATTGCACCAATATGATCTATCCATGCTTCATCAATAACACGCAAAGCAATAGCTTTTTCGAATTCTGCTATAATTTCTTTTGGAACACTCTTTGTTTTTTCAGCATAGTCTTCTTTTACTTTTTCAGTTAAGTATGCTTTTACTTCTGATTCATCTTTCATATCTTCTATTTCAGATACTTCTAATTTAGTTGTTTTAATTAAATTAGTATTTAAATATTCAATAATTTCTGATTTATCATCATCTGTTAAATATCCTTCTGGTTCAATATGACTATCTACTAAGTTAGCAATATTACTATCAAATGTTGCTTGTGTTCTTTCTGAAATATCTTCTTGATCTAGTATTTCATTTCTTCTTGAGTAGATGATTTCTCTTTGCTCATTCATTACATTATCATAATCAAGTAATGATTTACGAGTGTCATAGTTATTTCCTTCAACTTTCTTTTGAGCTGTTTCAATGCTCTTTGTGAAAGTTTTTGAACGAATTGCTTGTTCATCTGTAAATCCAACATTAATTAACATTTGTTTAATCTTATCTGTACCAAAGCGTCTCATTAAGTCATCATCAAATGATACAAAGAATTGAGACATACCTGGATCACCTTGACGACCTGAACGTCCACGTAATTGGTTATCTATACGACGAGATTCGTGTCTTTCTGTACCAATTACACATAAACCACCAAGTTCTTTAACGCCTTCTGCTAGTTTAATATCTGTACCACGACCAGCCATATTTGTAGCAATTGTAATTGCACCAATTTCTCCAGCTTTGGCTACAATTTCTGCTTCTCTTTCATGATTTTTAGCATTTAATACTTCGTGTTTTAATCCTTCTTTTTTTAGAAGTGCACTTAATTTTTCGTTATTTTCTACTGAAATTGTACCAACAAGTATTGGTTGTCCTGTTTCATGTATTTCTTTAATTTTTCTAACTATTGCAGCAAATTTACCTTTTTCAGTTGCATATACTAAATCTGGTAAATCTTCTCTTATTACAGGTTTATTTGTTGGAATTTGAATAACATACATATTATATATATCTCTAAATTCTTCTTCTTCTGTTTTAGCTGTACCTGTCATACCTGATAATTTAGCATACATTCTAAATAAATTTTGGAATGTAATAGTTGCCATTGTTTTTGTTTCTTCATTAATCTTAACGCCTTCTTTAGCTTCAATTGCTTGATGTAATCCATCACTAAATTGACGTCCATGCATTAAGCGACCTGTAAATTGGTCAACAATTATAATAGCTCCATCTTCAACTACATAATCTACATCTATTTTAAATCCATAATTTGCTTTTAAAGATTGATTTAAATGATGCACTAATACAGCGTTTTCTAAATCATATAAATTCCCTAAATGGAAAGTTTTTTCTATCTTTTCTACACCACTATCAGTAAGTGAAACACTTTTTGTTTTCTCATCTATTGTATAATCTTCTTCTTTTAATTTTTTTACAGCTCTATCCGCAGATGTGTATAAATCTTTTGATTCAAATTTACCACCAGAGATGATTAATGGTGTTCTTGCTTCATCGATTAAAATTGAATCTACTTCATCGACAATACAGAAGTTAAGTGGTCTTTGTACTCTATCGCTTGATTTAACAACCATGTTATCTCTTAGGTAGTCGAAACCTATTTCATTATTTGTAGAATATAGAACATCGCAATTATATGCTGCTCTTTTATCTGAAGGAGACATTTCACGCATATTAAGACCAACAGTTAATCCTAAGAATCTAAAAATATTCCCCATCCATTCAGAGTCACGTTTTGCTAAGAATTCGTTAACTGTTATGATATGAACCCCCTTACCAGTTAAGGCATTTAAATAAGTAGGCATTGTTTCTGTTAATGTCTTTCCTTCACCAGTTTTCATTTCAGCTATATTACCATAATGAATTGCTAAACCACCTAGAATTTGAACAAAGTATGGCTTTTCACCAATTACACGATAAGCTGCTTCTCTTACTACAGCAAATGCTGGTACTACCAAATCTTCTAAATCTGTACCGTTTGCTAATTGTTCTTTAAACTCTGAAGTCTTTGCTTTTAACTCTTCATCAGTTAATGCTTCCATTTCATCGTTAAGTTCTTCTATTTTATTAGCTATTTTTTCAAACCTTTTTAATTCTTTATATTCTGAGTCAATTAATTTTCTTAAAAATCCCATTGCGCATACCTCCACGAGTTATATTATACCAAAAATATGTAAAGTATTAAACATTTTTCTCTTTACCTTTTTTTGTATAATATATTGTAATTTATTTTAATACTAATTGCAATCGAAAATAGGAATATATTGTTGTTTTTACCTAATTTTATGGATTTTGACAAAAGAAAAAGGAGTAAAACTCCTTATTTCATATTAATTATTCCGTAATTTCCGTCTTTTCTATTATATAGTACAGAAACACATTCCTCATCTATATTTTTGAATACAAAGAAATCGTGGTTTAATAATTCAATTTGTAAAATCGCTTCTTCTTCATCCATTGGTTTCGTTGATATATTTTTTCTTTTTACAATTGAACTTTTATTTTCTTCTGTTGTTTCCTCATCATCATAGTCTAAGTTAAATTCGATAGTTTCAACATTTTTATATTTTTTATTTAATCGATCTTTATTCTTTCTAATTTGTCTTTCTAGTTTAGATACTACTAAATCAACTGCTGCATAAAAATCTTCGTTTGATTCCTCTGCTCTTAGAGTGAATCTTTTTGTTGGAGCAGTTACTTCAATGATTTGTTCTAAACCTTTTATTCTTACAAGAACATTAGCGTTTATTTCTTCTGGATTTTCAAAGTATTTATCCACTTTATCTAGCTTTTCTGTTATGTAAGCTTTCATTGATTGAGTGATTGTAATCTTCTCACCGCGAATATTTAGTTTCATATTCATCATCCTCCGTAACTTTATTATATCATACAATTTTTACTATTTGCTATATATTTAATTATTATAAATTATTTAAAAAAATATTCCTTTTACAGAATATCTTTGTTTTCTTATTAATTAGAAACTGATAAATTAAAGAATTCTTCTGGGTTGATTAAAGAACCTTCTTTATATGTTTCAAAATGTAGACAATTTTCTTTTTCATTTTCTAGTTTATTTGAACCACTTTTTGCTATAATATCTCCTTGCTTAATAACATCACCATTTTTTACTTTAACGTCTTTTACACTTTGATAAATTGTAATTAGACCATTGCTATGTTCTATTTCAATAATATTACCTAATATTTCATCTTCCTTTGTAGAAGTTACTTTTCCATCTAAGACGGATACTATATCAAATTCGTTATCTGATGAATATAGGATACCTGTATTTGGCATATATATATTCTCATATTTAATTAATGATTGTTGTTGTCTAGCTTCTTCATCTGCTGTTTGGTAATAATATTTACTTATTGAAACTTCATTGCTATTAAATGGCTTTATTATTTTATTCTCTATTTCTTTTTGAACTTCTATACTATCCTTATCCTCAACTAAAGAATTTGTTACATAAGTATCTTCTGGTACTAAATTATAATTTATCATGTTACCAAGAATATAATATAGAAGTATAGCTCCACACATAACGATTAGTCCTAAAGTAGGTATCACCCATTCTTTCAATTTTCTTTTTGTCATTTTTTTCCAACCTTTCTAATAATAAGTTTGGACAATAAAAAAAGAAATATACCTATAACTTGGCAATTTCAATATTTTGATAATAGTATTTTAATATTTCTTCATATTTATATCCTTGTTTGGCCATATTATTAGCGCCATGTTGACTCATTCCTACTCCATGCCCATATCCTTTGGTGGTTATTTTAACAATATCACTTTCTTCTAAAATAGAAAAATCTGTTGAACGTAATGATAGCTTTTTTCGCACTTCAATACCTGTAAATGTTTTGTTATTTATGGTTAATGATTCTATTCTATTTGATTCATCTTTTTTTATTTCAGATATTTCTATTGAGTTGCATGTTATATCTAACTTTTGACAAAATATCTCTTTTTGGAAAACTTGATCATATGAATTATCTTCATCAAAAGGAGACTCGACAATATTTAAATAATCATTTTGTTCGTTAAATACATTTAATGAGCTTTCTGTATAACCATTACTCATTGAATAGTAGTAAGCTTTTATTGGCTCATTGTTGTAATACATTATCAGACTATCTGTGGTTTCAACAGCTTTTTTTATTTTATCATAATATTTTTCATAGTTTTCTCCCCATTTATTTTGCATTTCTTCTTTTGTTAAATAAACTTGATCATTAATTGTACCCGAAATTGATGAGTTATTTTTTAGATGATTAATAGCATATGTACGAGATGCTATAGCTTGGGCTTTTAAAGCTTCGTCTTCAAATAAAGCTGGCATTTCTCCAGCTACTACACCAATAACATATTCTTCTAAATCGATATTTGTATTATCTTTTTCTAAATTAATAGTTATATTCTTTTTATCAACATACTGTTTATCTTCAGGTAAATTATTTTTTGGCATAATAAAATTAGTTTCCTTTTTAAAAAAGAAACTAATTACTGTTAATGGTAATAGTAGTACTATTAGATATGCTAACTTTTTATTCAATGTTATCAACCCTTTATAATACTACTTACACTTATAAAATCTGTTATAAAGTTAGTTACAAGATAACTTGTTGCAATACTTAGTAGAATAACTAGAAGACGTGCTTCTAAAACTTTGTTTGTTTTAATAAATCCATCAAAGTTTATTCCTGATATGGCAAAAATACTTGCAAATAACGTTATAACATAAATATAAGCCTTATAGTTCATTATATGTTCCATCCTCTATACTTATGATTTTATTTACTCTTCTATGATGTCTTTCATCTTCTGAATGTGGTGTACTAAGAAATTCTTTAATCATTTCAATTAATTCATTTTTATCCTGTTTATAGCTTAAAGCTATTATATTAGCATCATTATGTTCACGCGCTAAATGTGCTTGTTCTACGTTTGAACAGTGAGCGCAGCGTATTCCTTTAATTTTATTGGCTGTTATACTCATTCCTATTCCTGTACCACACATAAGTATTCCAAATTCTACTTCTTTATTTATAACAGCTTGAGATACTCTATATGCAAAATCTGGGTAGTCATCAATAGGTGTATTATCAGTACTCATATCTACTATTTCATAGTCTTTTAATGCTTTTATAATTGCTTGTTTTTCATTTACTCCATTATGATCAGTTGCTATTGCTATCTTCATTGTCTTCACTCTCTTTACTCTTCTTCATTGCTTTTTCAAATATCGGTAATAAACCGATTCCATCTGTTCTATGAGGTGGTAACTGATATAAATCGTGTCCTGGAAATTCATTACCTTCTATTAAGAAAGGATCTTTTAATCCTAAACATACATCCCAGCCAATATATCCAATCTCTGGGATTTCTTTTGCTGCTTGTTTAGCAAATCTTTTTATCCTTGGCCATTTAGGTATTTTAAACCATAAAATTGGTTCATTAGTTACTGGGTGTTTTTCATATATATTACCAGCTTTATCTATAGCCAAGTAGTCAATAATACCTGTTTCTATGTTAATAGGTGCTACTAAACCACCGTGGTTGAAATTATCTACTACATCATTATTATTTCCAATTCTAAGTAGTGCAGTCACTATTTCACCATTTAATGTTACTATTCTTATTGTATTAATAGATGAGGGATGAAGGCGACCTATCTCATCACATTGAACTGCTACTTCTTCAACTAATGGACGTTTTGTTTCAACTAAATTATCATATATTTCTTTTACATTTTTCTTATTTACCTTAAATATTTCAACACCTTTACCACAACATTCATCTAAAGGTTTTACTAATATTTTGGTATGTTTATTACAGAATTCTTTAAATTCTTCGAAATTTTTTTCTGTACCAATTATTTCCATCCAATCTCTTAATAAGTATTTATTAAAACGTTTATTAAATTCAATCTTGTTTTTAAAATATTTATAATATTCTGGATTATTATATTTTTTTACTATTTCGTTATTAATACCACGAGTTACTATGGTTGCTCTTTGTTTTTCATTTAAATTATACATTTCAAATACTTTGTAGTCCATATAACCAGCTTGATACTTAAGACCACAATGAACTATATCAAAGAAAATTCCTATTTTATTTTTACCATTTTTTTCGTGGACAAAATTTATAGTATCAAAGAATTTACTATAATCCATTCCTTTTATTCTTTTTACTAAATATCCTATTTTTCCCATAGTTATCACCTTCTACTTGTAAATATTATACCACATATTTGAACAAATGTTTTGAAGCAAGTTTAGTTTTATGCCGATATATGCTATTTTTACATATAAAAAAGAAAGCTAATATTAACTTTCTTTTTAATAATTTTTTATTTCTTACTTTGCTTATAATATTTTTTAGATATTCTAATATTGACGCTATAAAGATACTAAAAAATAATACTAAGAACATTAAAAGCAATGTTGAAATAGGAGTGGTTGAAAAAGAAATATATTTTACTAGAATATATTGAATAACAATATGAATAAAATATATATTAAAACTAATCTTAGATATGTGTTCTATTAATTTAGTAAAATTTGATAAATTATGGAGATTTAAACGTGATATTAATTCAAATATTACTAATGCAGAAATAAATAGTGAAAAATGTGAATACCATATTTTACTATTTATGTCATAATACGATAACGTTATTTGATAATAAAATGAAGTTATTATAGATAAAATTAAAATTATATATAAATAAATTTTTTTAATATTTTTTAAAGTACCTTTGCCTAAAATATAACCTGTTAATACATAGAATCCGTATAAACCTCCGAAAAAAGATAAGTCTAACTTAGTAGTTAATTGTAATGCTGGAATAATAAAGACAAATATAAACATAAAAGACATAAATTTATTTAAAAATTTAAAATCAATATTTTTTAGTATTATTGCAACTAATGGTAAAAATATATAAATTCCTAAAATCATTGGTAAATACCAAATATGAGGAAGAGAAATATTTGATATAAATAGCATATTCATTATTAAATTATCAAAGTGAAATGGAATGATAAAAGATTGACAAAAATATATTATAGATCAATATCCACATTTCTATTTTAATAAGAAGTGGGAGAATCTTTTTCTTACAAAATTCCTTATAATTTATTGTTTTATCTATATTTTTATATAATAATAGATACCCTGTTAAGAATAAAAATAATGGGACTCCTAATCTTCCCAAAGTAAAAAAAGTATTTCTAAATATTTTCGAAAAAGTGCTTAGATTTTTAAAATTAGAAAAAGGAATATCATATAAAGCTTCAACACTATGGCATAATACTACAAGTAAAATAGCTATACAGCGTATTAAATCTAGCCAAAATATTCTGTTGTCCTTTTTTTCCATTTTACTTCACCATTTTCTATCTTTATTTTATTATAAATATTAATTTGGGAAAATATTTTTTTATTTAATAAATATTTTTCTGTAAAGTAAAAGAAAGTACTTCTACTTTCTTTATAAATATGGTTTCATTAAAAGATACTTCTGGGAGACCTTTACCACACTCCCATTTAGATATTGTCTTTTCACTAATATTAAGTTTCTCCGATAATTCTTTTTGAGTTAATTTTTTATTCTTTCTGTGGAAATAAAATTTCCTATTTTGCTTTGATCCATATATATACTCCTTTATTTAATTAAGTTTATATTAAAAAAAATAAGAGCTCACAAATCGTAGAGTTCTTAAAATATTTACTTAACCCTTATAGTCGGGAAATTTTTTTGTTAAACTATGAATGTATTCGTCATCGAATATTCTTTTTTCTTCTAAGAATGGAATAACATCATCTTGTTCATAAGTTACTTCTCTTTCTTCTGTTTTACAGCTTATTCCAAGTTTTACGTTTATACTATTTAAAAATTCATACCATAAGCGTAAGCGTAATTGTTGATATTCTGTTAAAGTCTGAGGACAATATAAAATACTACTATAATAGCTTTTAGTGGATTTAATATTATGAAAAATCATATCTCCCAGTTCAGCTAAGCGATTAGCTCCTTTATACATATCCATATCTTGTAAATATTCATAAGCTACTGTATCATATGCTATACAATCATGGTCCATTAAATGTAATAATATTTCATAATGACCTTTATCACTTGTTGATGAAATTCCTCTTTTAATTCTATCAAAGAAATGTAATGGATATTTATAAGTATAATCTAATGAAATATGTGCAAAAGTAGTTTTTAATTCTTCTGTTAAAAAAGTTGTCATAAATTTCCCCCTTAAATGTGAGGATTATTATAACACCTTTTGTTTAATTTAACAAAATTAAGTAAAAAAGAAACTATTCTTCTGTAGTTTCTTCTTGAGTATAACCAAATTTACGATTGAATTTTTCAACTGCACCAGTCTTTTTAGTCTTACCTTGTTTTCCAGTATAGAATGGATGACATTCATTACAAACTTCAACATGGATTTGATCTTTTGTTGACTTAACATTAAATGTAGCTCCACATGCACATGTAACTTTGCAATCTTTCATTTCTGGATGAATATCTTTTCTCATTTTTTATTCTCCTTCCGCCATGTCTAATATTTTAAGACATAGTAATTTTCTTCGTCTTATGTATTATATCACAACAATTCAACTTATCAAGATATAAAATACATCTTTTAGACACTTTTTTATTGTTTTTTAAATATTGATAGGATTTTTCCTACAGTAAATACTATGGTATCACTATTTTTAGTAGCAACATCTTTAAATATTGCTTTACAACCTACTGTTAAAGCAGATATTACTGCTGTTACTATTACTGTAGTTATTGTAGCTGGAAAATTAAAAAACTCAGCAATTGCTAACGTCAATACCGCTCCTAAACTACCACTGACGATACCACAAATATCACCTATTACATCATTACATACTGATGACACTTTGGTTGCATTTTTTAACAAGGATATAGCTTCTTTAGCACCTTTTAACTTCTTTGAAGCTTTAGCATGTAAACTTGCTTCATTACTAGTTAGTACCGCAACTCCTATCATATCAAATATAATACCAATTGATATAACAAGGATTGTAATTACTACTAGAATTATAGTATTGAATGTATCTGCTATTACTGTTGAAATTCCACTAAATACTATAGAAAGTATAAAAGATAATAAAAAAACTTTATATATCCAGTTAACATTACTCTTCATATTAACTCTCCTTATATAAAGTATTAAAATTGGTATATGGTAGTATTATAAATTAATTTTACGGCTTTGGTCGAGTTGAATTTCTCTGATTCCTACCATCGATTACTCTTTGGCGATTTCTCTTTGAAGGAACTAATCGAATGTTACCGGTTCGATTACTCGATTACCACTTAGTCCGCACTTCAAACCTTATAATACATACACCCTAGAGAATTTCTCTAACACAAAGTGATTATTCTTATTCGCTTTTGCAATTATGTTTTCAATTTCTATCCCACATAACCACTCACGACATGCACCTTAAATCTTTAATACTGACGGGATAAAAGGAATCATCAGTTATATGCCATTATAACTTATCCTTAAATCTTAAATTATATACCCACCCAAATCTGGGCGAATCAAGCAGGTATACAAAGTGTCATTTCAGTACAATTGGTAGATTTTTAGCCCTACCTTCAAATAATGTTTGTGACTAGGATAATGCACCACAACATGATTGACATTTTATCAAAAAATTAAAAGAAAGTCAAATTTATCTAACTTTCTTCTATTTCTATTCTTGCTCCAACATTTGTTAGTTTTTCTACAATATTTTCATAACCTCTTAATATATGATCAATTTCATTTATTTTTGTATTCCCTTCTGCTATTAAACCAGATATTACCATTGCTGCTCCAGCACGAAGATCTGTTGCTACTACTTCATTACCTTTTAATTTAGTGCAACCTTTTATAATAACTGTGCGATCATTAACAGTCATATCAGCACCCATACTATTTAAATATTTTATATGTCCCATTCTATTTTCATAGATAGTCTCTTCAAAAATAGAAGTACCATTTGCTTGAGTCAATAAAACACTCATTGGTTGGCCTAAATCAGTTGCAAATCCTGGGAAAACTAATGTCTTAACATTAATAGGTTTATATTCTTTTGGCCTGTTGATAATTATTGAGTTATTCTCAATTACTAAGTCTACTCCCATTTCTTTTAACTTACTTAATAAAGCGTCTATATGTTCTTCTATTATTCCTGATATTTTTAGATTTTTTCCTAATAGTGCTCCTATTATAGTATATGTCCCTGCTTCTATTCTATCTGGTATTACATTTATTGTAGCTTTACCTAGCTTAGAAACTCCTTCAATTACTATTTCACTAGTACCTGCTCCTGTTATTTTAGCCCCCATATTATTTAATAAATCAGCTATATTAACTATTTCTGGTTCTTTAGCGGCATTAGAAATATATGTTGTTCCTTCTGCTTTTACAGCAGCTAACATAATATTAATTGTTGCTCCTACTGATGCAAAATCTAAATAAATTCTAGCACCTTTTAATTTTTCTGCTTTAAAAATATATTTATTTCCTTCAATAGTTACTTCTGCACCTAACTTTTTAAACCCATTAATATGGAAATCTATAGGTCTTGAACCAATATTACATCCTCCTGGAAAATATATTTCGGCATAATGGAACTTACTTAATAAAGCTCCCATAAAATAATAAGATGCTCTTAATTTTTTAGCTAATTCTTCTGGCACTACTTTATTTTCAATATTTCTAGTGTCTATTTTCATTATTTCATTTTTATATTCTACTTTACCATTTAGTAAATCAATAATATTTAATAAAGCTCTTGTATCTGAAATATCTGGGACATTATTTAGGATTACTTCTTCATCCGAAAGAATTGCTGCTGGTATTAAAGCTACGACACTATTTTTTGCACCACTTATTTTAATTTCACCAGTTAATTCTTGTCCGCCCCTAATTACTAATTTTTTCATAAAATCACTCTCATACTTCTATATGTATCTCTTCTCAAAAATTAATATACAATTAACTGGAGTGTTTGTCAATTTAATTAGTTAGATGTTTGTCTTTATGATGTTAACTTTTTTATTATTTCTTGAAAATATGACTTATATTCAACATCATTATAATTATCACCTTGTGATTCGAGAAGACATAAAGGTGGATACATAACACACCACCAATTATTTCCCTTTGCTTCTCCTAATGATATAACATATGATTCATAGCTACCAGCATCATAAGTAACTCCTTTATATTCTTTAGTTGGGAAATAATTATTACCATAATTTATTGTGTATGGTATATTATATTTATCTAAAGTGCTTTTGATTACATTTTCATTATCTTCTAATATTTTTTTTGTTTCTTCTGGAGATTTTGAATTTTCTAATAACTTAAATAAATTTGATTCTAAATCTCTTTTTATTTGTAACTTAGTAGTTTGGTCTATATTACTATTGCTATTGGCTATTATTCTGAATCTTATTGAATCTTCTGGTATTAGATAATTTTTAGAACAATTAAAGAATGAACATAATATGAATAATACTAATCCAATATAAATTATTTTTTTCATTATAAAATCACCTAATTTAATATTGGGTGACTTTTTTATATTTTATTCATTTATGATAAAAATAAATCTATCTAAGTGTTGTAAATCTTGTTCTAAAGATATTTTAGCATTAGGATATTTTTTTTTGGCAATATCTATTATGTCTTCTCCTTGATTTTGTCCTATTTCGAAGGCTAGTATAAATTTTTCATTTAAATAATTAGAAGATTCTTTTATTATCTTATCATAGAAATATAATCCTTTGTTTGGAGCATATAAAGCTAAATGAGGTTCATTATTTTTTACTATATCCATAATTGTTTCATCTTCTCTTATGTATGGAGGATTACTTATTATAATGTCATACTTATCATTAATATTAGAGAAGATATCACTTTCAACGAAGTTTATATCTACTTCATTACATTTTGCATTATCTTTAGCAACAATTAATGCTTCTTTACTTATATCTATTCCTGTAAGAGTAGAATCTGGTAGGTGTTTTTTCATAGTAATTGGTATACATCCACTACCTGTGCCAATATCTAGAATATTTAAGTTTTTATTGGGAAAATATTTTTTTATATATATTATAGTCTTTTCTACTAGCTCTTCTGTTTCTCTTCTTGGTATTAAGACATTTTTATTTACTTTAATAATATTCCCATAGAAGTTGACATCTCCTACAATATATTGTACTGGTTCTCCGGCTTCTAATCTTTTTATTCCTTCTTCAAGGCTATCTTCTGGATGAATATATTTTTTTAAATATTCTAATTCATTCATATTTATTCTTCTTTCTAAAAAAAGGAGAATCATTCTCCTCTTAATTTTCTTTGTAAGTCTTCTGTAATTAAAGCTTCGATGATATCATCTAAGGCACCATCCATTACTCTATCTAAAGTATTTGTAGTATAACCGATACGATGATCTGTTACACGATTTTGTGGATAATTATATGTTCTTATTTTTTCTGAACGATCTCCTGTACCTATTTTACTTCTTCTTTCATTACCGACTTCTGCATCTAATCTTTCTTGTTCTGCTTGATATAAACGAGCTTTTAATACTTCCATAGCTTGTGCCTTATTTTGAAGCTGACTACGCTCGTTTTGGCATGTTACAACAGTATTTGTAGGCAAATGGGTAATACGAACTGCTGATGGGGTTGTATTTACTCCTTGACCGCCATGTCCACTAGCACAGTAAACATCAATCCTTAAATCATTAGGATTTATATCAATGTCAACATCTTCTACTTCAGGCATTATAAGTACTGTAGCAGTAGATGTTTGAATACGTCCATTTGATTCTGTTACTGGTATTCTTTGTACTCTATGAGAACCAGATTCATATTTTAATTTAGAATAAACATTTTCTCCTTTTATTTTTGCTTCTATTTGTGAGAATCCTCCAGCTGTACCAGCTTCAGAATTTATTACTTCTATCTTCCACCCAACTTTGTCAGCATAGCGAGAGTACATTCTAAATAAGTCACCAGCAAAGATATTAGCTTCATCTCCGCCTGCTGCTCCTCTTATTTCAATAATAATATCCTTATCATCATTCTCATCTTTTGGAATTAGAAGAATTTCTAATTCGCTAATTAATGATTCCTTAGTAGCAGATAATTCTTCTATTTCCATTTTAGCCATATCTCCCATTTCAGGATCGTCTATTAACATTTGTGCTTCTTCTAAATTATTTACTATTTTCTTATATTCATTATATTTAAGATAAGCTGGCTCTAAATCCTTTTGCTCTTTAGATAGCTTTTTTAACTGATTGTAATCACCTAATACTTCAGGAGAAGATAATTTTTCAGTTAATTCTTCATATTTTATTTTAATTGCATCAAGTCTTTCAAACATGATAATTCACGCCTTTCGTTTTGTATTATATCATATCTAATTTAAAAGTAAAAACAAATGGTTTTTATTAAGCCATTTGTTCTTCATCTTCATCTATTATTACTAAGTCTTTTAAATCGTCATCATCATCTGTTAAATCGTCTGAATCATCGTCATCAGCGAAGATATCTTCTTCTGTTTCTTCTAAATCGCTATCATCTATTTCTATTTCTTCATCTAAATCTTCATCATCTTCAGAATCAATAACAATCTTAGTAGCATGTTTAGTTTTTAAATCCCAAAGTCCGCTTTCCAACATTATAAATCTATGATCAGTTGATAGTACTTCAAAGAACGCTGGTAACTTATCTACAAATTCATCATCAGATAATCCGATAAGTTTGCAAACTTCTTTAAATAGTTCATTTATTTTCATTTGACGATTACTTTCTGATAGAACCATTAGTGCTATATCATCGTATGACATTGCTTCTAGTTCTTCTCTTGATAAATCTTTTAATTTCATTGAAATGACCTCCAAAATAATTCACTAGTCACCATTATACATATTTTTCATAATATGACAATACTAAAAGAACATTTTTTATTATTTTTTTTACATTCTTTCTGGGACATCTATTCCTAATATATTCAATAGTTTAAAATTGTTCTCATAAATTACACTAGTTAATGTTAACCAAGACTCTTGTAATTCTTTATTTTCTTCTGTTAAAACATGATGATTAGAATAGAAATTATTATATAAATTTGTTATTCTGTATAGATAGTCTGTTATATCATTTAGTGATTTTACATTCATTGATTTAGTTAGTACATTTCTTAAATTCAGTAAACCAATTATTACTTGTCTATCTACATCACTATTTATTGTAGTGTATTTTTTATATTCTATTCCTGCTTCTTTAGCTTTTTTTAATAAAGATTTCATTCTTATTGTTGAATATAATAAGTATGGTCCTGTTTTACCTTGCAAGTCGCTAAATTTTACTGGATCAAAATTGTAATCTGTTAATCTAAATGGAATAAGATCAGCATATTTTACGGCTGCTACTGATACTTTTTCAGCTACTAAGTCTCTTTCTTCTCCTGTTATATTAGGTAATATTTTTTTCTCACATTCTGTTTTAGCTAAGTCTAGTAAGCTTTCTAGGGTCATTACACCGCCATCTCTTGTTTTAAATGGTTTGCCATCAGCACCATTCATTGTACCAAAAGGAATAAATTCTAATTTAATATCTTCACTTACCATTTCAGCTTTTCTAGAAGCTCTAAATACTTGTTCAAAGTGGAGAGCTTGTCTAGCATCTGTTAAATACCATATTTCATCTGGTTTAAATAATTTCATTCTTTCCCATATGCAAGCTAAGTCTGTTGTTTCGTATGAAGCTGAACCATTAGATTTTACTAGTAATAATGGTGGTACTTCGTGATCGTCATCTTCTTCTGCTACATTAATAATTTTAGCACCTTGGCTATCTTCAACTAATCCTTTATTTTCAATATATTCCATCATTTCTGGTATATATTGATTTCCATCTGACTCACCTTCCCAAACTTCAAATGTTGTATTTAATCTATCATAAATTCTTTTAATATCAGTCTTAGAAACATCCATTATATGGTGCCATAATGCCATTAAACCTTTTTCACCATCTTGGAACTTGGCTGTCATAATTCTAGCTTCTTCCATATATTCTTCGTCTTCTTTAGCTTTATTTGAAGCATATGGATATAATTCCATTAAGTCATCATTTGTTACTGGTGATGCACTAGGATATTCTCCTTCAAAAGATTCATCAAAATATGGTAATTCTGGATTTCTTTTTTGTATTTCTAGCATTACTAAACCGATTGGCCTTCCCCAGTCTCCTAAATGAGCATCAGCAATAGCTTCATTGCCTAATGCAACTGCTAATCTCTTAAGAGCTTCTCCAATATTTGCACTTCTTAAGTGACCAACGTGTAGAGCTTTAGCCACGTTTGCTCCTCCATAATCCATAAATATTTTTTTAGGATTGTCATTTTCATAATTCAAATTAATATTTTCTTTTAGTTCATTAACGTGATTAATTAATTCCTCATCACTAAATGTTATATTTATAAATCCTGGACCGGCAATATTTATATCTTTGTATTTATTATCTTTTTTTATGCTCTCTACTATAGACTCGGCTATTTCGCGAGGATTTTTTCCATATTCTTTAGCTAGTGCCATAGCACCATTAAATTGATAATCACCAAATTCTGGGCGTGATGATACATTTAAAGTTACATCTTGTACATTGTAACCACATTCTTTTATTTTATTTTTTATATATTCTTCTTGTTTTTCTATAAAACTACTCATTTTATTCATCCTTATCTATTAATTCAATTTTCAATTCACTTTCGTCACTAGAGATCTTATACTCTAATATTATATTATTATCTTCATTTTTAAAATCAATTTTTTCGACATCAATGTCAAATAATGTATTTTGTTCTTTTAATAAATAATTTGCTTGTTTGTTTTTGATATCCAAATAAAACTTAAATTCATTATTTTCTCTTATAAATTCTTCGCTATTTAAAGTAGTTTTTATTCCTTCAATTATAAATGAATATGTAGAATTATTAACAAGAGCATTGATATCTTTATATGATATTTCTAGCCGACGCTCTTTATATAAATTTAATGTTATTGGTCTTTTCATACATATTCATCTCCTTTTTGCTTGTGATTATAACATAATATTAGAATGTTTGCACTTATAATTTAAGAATTTTATTTAATACTAATTAGTGGGTGTTAATATGAAATTAATAAAGAAACTTTTTAAATTGGTAAGTGTTTTGTTTATTTTAGGAATTATTGCTGGGGTTGGATTATATTGTTATGCTTATTTCAGTCCTAAGTTAGATATAAAGAATGCTAACCAGTTTTATATTTATGACGATAAAAATGAGTTAGTTTATCAAGGCTCAGGAAATAATGAATGGGTATCTTTAGATGATATCTCACCGTATTTTATAAATGCTGTTTTAAATACAGAAGATAAAAATTTCTACAAACATTATGGATTTGATATACCAAGAATTGCAAAAGCTATGTATACAAACATAAAAAACGGTTCGATAGTACAGGGAGCTTCAACAATAAGTCAGCAATATATTAAAAATATGTATTTAGATTTTGATAAGACTTGGAAAAGAAAAATTAATGAAGCATTTTTAACATTGCGTTTAGAAGTTCAATATAGTAAAGATGAAATATTAGAAGGATACTTAAACACAATTAATTTCGGTCAAGGTAATTATGGTATTGAAAATGCTAGCCAGTTTTATTTTAATAAGAGTGCAAAAGATTTAAATCTAGAAGAATCAATTATTTTAGCTGGAGTCCCTAAAGCACCAAATAAGTACAATCCTGTTACTAATTATGATGCGACAATTAAGAGAGCTAAAGTTATTGCTAAGCTAATGTTAAATAACGAAGCTATTGATAATGATACTTATAATAAATTATTTACAAGCGAGATTGATATTTATGGGAAACGTTCTGAAAATAATTTGAATATGTTGATGTATTATCAAGATGCTGTTAAACAAGAATTAAAGTCTTTAGATGAAATTCCTGATTCGTTAATAGAGTCTGGAGGAATTAAGATTTATACTTCTTTAAATATGGAAGCACAAACTTTAATGGAAAAGAATATAAATAATTATATGGAAGATAGTGATATACAAGTTGCGAGTATTATAGTTAACCCTCATACTGGTGGAGTTATGGCTTTAACTGGTGGTACTGATTATGCTAAAAGTCAATATAATAGAGCTATTAGTAGTACTAGACAAGTTGGGTCTTCGATAAAACCATTTTTATATTATTCGGCTTTAGAAAATGGTATGGTATCTAGTTCTACTTTTTTATCTGAACCTACGACATTTATGTTTTCAACAAATAATAGCTATTCTCCTGCTAATTATAATGATAAATATGGTAATAAAAATATAACAATGGCAGCAGCATTATCTTATTCTGATAATATTTATGCTGTTAAAACACATTTATTCTTAGGAGAAGAAACTTTAGTTAATACTGCCAAAAGAATGGGAATTGAAGGTAATATGGAAGCTTTACCTTCCTTAGCTTTAGGCACTTGTGAATTAAGTATGCTTGATTTTGCTAGAGGTTATACTACTTTAGCTAGTGGGGGGTATAAAAGAGATTTAACTTTTATTGAAAAAGTTGAAGATATTCATGGTAATGTTCTGTACCAAAAGAAACATAATGATAATTTGGTATTAAATGAATCTTATACTTATATTTTAAATGAAATGATGACAAGTACTTATAATTCCAATTTTATTGATTATAATACACCAACTGTAATGAGTATTGCTTCTAAGATATCGAATAAGTATGCAATAAAGACTGGATCTTCTGGTACTGATTGCTGGATGGTTGGATATAATCCTAATATGTTAATGATGGTGTGGAATGGTTATGATGATAATAGCGAGATGGCTGTTAAAGATGGTACAATATCTAAGAATGTATGGGTAGATACAGTAGAAAATCTTAGTATTGAAAAAGAATGGTATGAGATGCCTAATAATGTTGTTGGTGTTCCATTAGATGCTATTACAGGTGAAGAAACTAATGATAATAATAGAACAAGTATTTTTTATTATGTTAATGGTAGCGAGTATAAAGATTATAATACTGAGACAGTTTTTAAAGAAATGTATGAAAATTAAATTTATGAAAATCAACAAGCAACAACTTGTTGACTTTTTTATGTTATAATTATGTTGATTATTGGTGATTTTATGAAGAAATTAAAAAGTAAAAAGTCTTTGGAGGAATATTATAATATTGCTAAATGGGATATTGTTCTATACTATTTAGTATTATTGAATCTGTTGGAGTAATTTTAAAAAATAGCTTAATGCCGTTATTTTTTTTACTTGCTGGTTATGTTTTTATAGGAATATTTTATAAAATAAGTACTTTTTACAGCATAAAAGAAATCATTTCCTATATTGACGAAAAGAATTTAAGAGATAAAATGGGAAACATAGATTATTGGAATGAAAATAATTTATTTTTAACTGAAAAGTATATGATTGTAAAATATAAGAGAAAAATATATAATTTCGAATATAAAGATATTTTAAAAATATATTATGAAGATGAATTACGTATCGGGAAAAATAGTAGTCACTCAAGATTTTTACATGTTGTAGTAAATGGATTTGATGAATTTATGTTTTTAATACAAAGTACTTATATTACTTATCAAGAAACAGAAGATATAAGTGATTATTTATTAGATAAAAATAATAAAATTATAGTTGAAAACCCTGTTGAGTCATAATAATTTAATATAGTTAATAATTAAAAAACGAAAACTAGTAGATATTAAATCTACTAGTTTTTGTTTAATTATTCTCCTTAATGTATAATCAAAATATTCTTTCGACATATTTTAAATTTTTTTATTTCTTATAACTATAAAAATCAATTCTATAATTAATATTATAAAAATGAAAATAAATAATTCATAAGTTACTATTTTTAAACTAATATTACATAAATTATTTAAAATAGAAGATATAATTATAGACACTGCTATTGAAATAAAGGTAATTATAATATCTAACAAAATTATTTTTTCAAATGTAATAAGATTTATTATACTAGATTTAAAACCTAGCTCTTTTAACATTAATATATCTTTTTCTTCTTCATTTATTAAATCTTTAATGGCAAATATTAGAACAAAGAAAATTATAATACTAGAAATAATATTAATAAGTTTTAAATCATCAATTAACTCTGTGTAATAACGATAATCATTTGTATCATTTTCTTTAAGATATGTATTGTGAATAATCTTTACAGATCCATTGTAATCAGATGTATCCCATTTCATTTCTAGCTCATTAGCATCGTAATATGTTTTTATATTTAAAGAATAAATATTATTTGTTTCTTCTTTTAAAAATTCATTGTAATCTTGTTCTGAAACACATGTATATGGAGTGGCTTTTGCTTCAATTATATCTTTAATACTTAAATTTATTTTTTTTGTATTGTGTTTAAAATTTATATTTTGATTAATATGTTTTTTTATTGCGTCTTTATTTAATTCGAAGTTTGGCATCGCTAATACAATTTCATTTTTTTTCAATTTTACTTTACAATAAGAATCAGGAAAAGCTAATATCGTATTTGATGATATTTTTAAATTATCATAAATTGATTCTAAAGTATCTGATGATTCTTCTATATTGTAATCAATATTGTAATCAATTATTTCAAAATCTAGAGCTCTTATAAATGACTCTACACTTTGTTCTTTTGTTAATTGATCTGTATAGTCTTCCTGAGAAAATAAAATAAAATCAGAGTGTTCATTCATAAATCCATCATAAAGTGTTTTATAATTATTGTAAAAACTATTAATTAAAAATAAGCTAGTTAATAAGGCACTTAAAATTACAATAAATATATTGGTTTTCTTTTTACGTAAAAATCCTTTTAAAAATACCATTTTCATTACTCCTTTAACAGATAATCTGCTGAATTATTTATTTTTTTATTAATCATAAAATAACACATAAATAATATCATAGATGTTGTTATAAAAAACGCAATAATTAGTAAGTAATTGCTATTAGACATTTCAAATCCTATATATTTAAAACTATTAAAAGATGAATTAATTGTTAAGATAAATAGAATGTTAAATATAGTTATACTAATGATAAAAATAATAGTTAGTGTAGTAATAACATCTACAAATTGCTTTAATATTATTTGCTTTTTATTGTAACCGCAAGCTTTTAAAATTCCTAAATATTGAGATTCATTTTCTAGTTTCTTGTTAATATAACTAAATTGAATTAATATTATTGTAAAAATTACTACTATTAAAAATGTCATAGATAAAGTTATTATTAAATTAATACTTTTTTTATCTATGCTCATTAAAGTATCTTGACTAAGGTTATAACCAATCTTCTTTAGTTCTTCTTGGACTTTATCTAAGTTTTTAGCATTATCTATTACAACATATACAAACACATCATTACTTGTTTCATAATTAAGGTGAGGATTTAAGCTACTTTGTAAAGTTTTCATATCTTGTGGTGTTATATAACACTGATTATTTTGATTCATCACTAATTTATTATCATATAAACCTACTATTTTAAATTTCTTTATAGCTCTTTCTTTATCTGGTATTGGTTTATCATCAATTATTTTGACATTTAGATAAAATGCATTAAATTCATAATTTAAAGATTCATCTGGTTTTATTATTTTGGAAGAATCTATTTTTAAAGAATAAGCAGACGTATCAGGATAAAAATCATATGGACATATAATTTCTCCCGTTTGTAATTCTTCAATTTGTTTACCTAAAATAGATTTAGGAGTAATATTTTTTGTACCATATAATAAGTCTATTTCTCCATCTAAATTATTAGTTCTTATATCAGTTTCTATACCATAACTATAATAAGATGATGGAAATACTTCTACTATTTCTTCAATATTTTTCAATTCAGCTACAGCACTATTAAAAGTTATTTTTTCTTTATAAACTGTAAATGTTCTAAAACCAACATTTTTATTTGTTGATAGATTAATAAATTCTTTAAAGTTTTTATAGAATATTATGTCAATGAATAATAGTACAAATAGTAATGTAAAAATTATAATTAGAGTCTTATTTTTTTTATTTCTTCTAATATTATTTATAGATTCTTTAAGATAATCAAATATCATCTTTAACCTCGCTTAAAATACCATTTTCCATTAAAAGGTGAATATCTGCATATTTTAATATTTCTAAACTATGACTTACAACAATTACGCATTTGCCTTCTTTTGATAATTCTTTTAGTAAATTAAATACTATTTTCTCATTTTCTTTATCTAGATTACCTGTTGGTTCATCGGCGATAATAATATCTGGATTATTTGCCAATGCACGAGCTATAGCAACACGTTGTTGTTCACCACCTGATAGTTCTTTTGGAAAATGCGTTTCTCTATCTTCTAAGCCTACTTTTTTCAATAGTGAATTTATATGTTCTTTTCGCTTTGAGCGAGGTATTTTTTTATTAATAACCAAAGGAATACTTACATTTTCAAAAGCTGTTAAATATGGATTTAAATTATATTCTTGGAAAATAAAACCTATGTGATTTAGACGATATGAAGATTCTTCATCATCAGTAAGGGAGTTAACTTTTTGTTCATATAAAAAGTAATCTCCAGAAGTTGGTTTTACCATTAATCCAAGTATTTTTACCAACGTTGTTTTTCCACTTCCACTATGACCTTGTATAGCATATAATTTATTTTTAGAAAATTTATAATTTACTTTCTTTAGGACTTCTATTTTTTTATTTAATGTTATGTAATCTTTTGATAGGTCCTTTAATTCTATAACTTTTTCACTCATATTACTTCTCCTAAATTTATTATATATAAGAATATAAAACAAAACAATAAATATTAATTTGGTTTGATTATAATTGCTCTATTTTAAAATCTGCAGTAAAGGATGTATTGCCCGTTCTATTTTGCCATGATACTGAAGTTATTTTTTCTCCTGCTTGCTGTGTATTCCAAAAATGATATATACTTGTTCCTTTATAAATTCCAGCTTGTTGTTCCTCAGTAAATGTCCATACAAGATTATTTTTTCTTTTTACTGTTACAAAAGCTCTTATTCCACCAGAAGCATTCTGACCTGTAATATTACGAGCGTTCATTATGTAAGTATTAAAATATCTTCCAATGCTTCTTTCAACTTTAAATGCTGGGTTAGTAACATTATTATTAACTATTTTATTTGATAAAGTTGTAGTTCCAGTAAAGATATAATCTCCTGCGTATACTGTACTTATTGAAAAAGCAATTAAAGTTAATGATAAAAATATTTTTGTTTTATATTTCATTGGATTTTCTCCTTTCTAATCTCATATTATCATATTTAAGAAAAATTAATTGTTGAGTCTTGCTCAATTTAGTAGAGAAATGCTCAACTTTTAATATAGTAATTAAAAAACTAGTAGATTTAATCTACTAGTTTTTTGTTTGTATATTAATTATCTTTATGGATACGCATTGTTATTTGATAGTTACTATCGAAATCTATTTCTTCTACGTCAATAAAGAATCCTTTGTCTCCTAAGCCTTCGATTGTAGTTCTAATTTCAGCTATAGCATCTTTTAATTCCATTTTTCCATTTTTAGAATTGGTTGATGGATTATTTCCCATTAATTTATCTACAGAATCCATTGGATCTACTAACGTATCTGGTTTATTATCAATATTAATCTCTCTTGGTGCTTCTGGAGTTGGAGTAAAGAATTTATTACTTGGACTCATATCAAAAGTTGAATTAAATGAGCTATTATTGTTCATTTCTGATGGTGACATTGGTGTTGCTGGTGTTGGAATACTTGACTCTAGTGGTTCACTTGGTTGTGTTACAAATGAATTATTGCTTGTTGGGGCATCAAATACTTCAAATCCATTATTTGAAACCGACATATTTGTTGTTGATTCAAACATTGTATTATTACTTGGTTGTGGACTTGATAAGAAATCGTTATTACTTCCAAAGAATTTATTATCATTTGGTATTGATGCTAAGCTTTCATTTGGGACAAAAGTACTTGCTGAATTTGGAGTAGCAATATTAAATTCTGGTATTTTTGTCGCAGTTGTAAATGAACTATTTTGATTATTATTCATTGATGGATCAAATGTTGCAAATGGTGATGGACTAGATATAGTATTAAATCCTTGATTAGATGATGGATTAATATCTAAGGTATCTAATGTTTCTGGAGTATCTAAAGTTTCTAATTGTTCTACTTTAGGGGTTGATGCTAAACGATTAGCCATACCAATATCCATTGCATTTGCTTTTATATCTTCAATACTTGGAATAGACGATACGATAGGAACATCTCCTCCATCGTCATCATTTTCTTTAAGCTTTTTTAGTTCTAAATCTAATTGCCTTACTGTTAATCTCTCATTAATTATTCTATGTAACCATTCTTTTTGAGCTTCTTTGTCTTGTAATGTTAATAATGTACGGGCATGTCTTTCAGATATTTTTTCTTCTAAAAGTGCTTGTTGTACTTCTTCATCTAAGTTAAGTAAGCGTAATTTGTTTGCAATAGATGGTTGAGATAATCCCATACGCTTAGCCAATTGTTCTTGAGTTAAATATCCTTTATCAAGAAGGCTTTTATATGAACGTGCTTCTTCAATAGCTGTTAAATCACGTCTTTGAACATTTTCTACTAATGCTACCTCTGCTGATTTGTTATCATCTATATTAGCAATAACTGCTGGTACTGTTGTTAATCCAGCTATTTGAGCTGCTTTATAGCGACGCTCTCCTGCTATTATTTCGAATTTGTCTCCCAATTTTCTTAACACAAGAGGCTGAATTATCCCATGTTCTCTTATAGAATCTGATAATTCTTTTAATCCTTGTTCATCAAAGGTAAGTCTTGGTTGAAATCTATTAGGTATAATATCTTCTATATGTACTTGTAGTACTCCTGATTCTAAATTCATATATTAGTCAGCCCCTTTTTATAGTCTATCCTATTATTAATAATACATTATTTCCCATTTTATTTCAATGGGCTTTTAACTATTTTTTCATATCGTCTTGGGTACTCTTTTGGTGTTAATTTTTCTTTTTTTATTTTAGCAATATTACGTCTGCTTTCTTCTTGTGGTAAAGTGAAGTCTATAATATTTTCTAAGTTTCCACCTAACTTTGTGATAGCTACTTTAGATTCAATTATTTCATCTATATTTGAGCCTTTCATAGCTATAAAGTAGCCATCTACTCTTACTAAAGGTAAACATAATTCTGTTAGAACTGTCATATTGCTTACAGCTCTTGCTGTTACAAGATCGAATTTTTCTCTATTTTTTTTACAGAAATCTTCTGCTCGTCCATGGAAGAAATTTACTTTAGTAAGTCCTAATTTCATTGTAAGCTCTTTTAAAAAATTTATTTTCTTATTATTCGAATCTAATAATGTAACTTCTAGGTTGGGAAATACTATTTTTAAGACCATTCCTGGAAAGCCTGCTCCTGTTCCTATATCTAATAATGTTTCATATTTAGTTGGATCTATTGCTTTTATAAAAGTTAATGAATCATAAAAATGTTTTAGATATACTTGTTTTTCTTCTTTTATTGCTGTTAAATTTGTATGAGTGTTATATTCAAGTAAATATCTACAATATTCATTTAACTGATTTAATTGAGTGTCAGTTAAATTAATACCTAAATCTCCTACTTTATTTATAAATTCTTCTTTATTCATCTTTTCCATATTCCTTTTTTAAATATACAGATAGTATTGAAATATCTGCTGGATTTACGCCACTTATACGAATAGCTTGAGCTATAGTTGTTGGTCTTACTTCTTTTAGTTTTTGGCGAGCTTCAGAAGCTATATTGTTAACTCTATCATAATCAATATCTTCTGGTATTTGTTTTTTCTCAAGTTTTAACATTTTTTCTGCTTCTTTGTAAGCTTTAGTTATATATCCTTCATATTTTAAATTAATACTTACTTGTTCTTTTATATCTTCACTGAAAGGTATATCTATTAAATTGCTTAAAAATTCCATTGATAGTTCTGGTCTTTTTATTAATTGTTCTAAGCTAAGAGAAGCAGTTGGCACTTGATAATTATTATTTTCAAAGGATGTTCTTACTTCATCTGTCACTTTAAGTTTAATATTTTTCATATACTCTAGGAGAGAATTTATATCTTCTTCTTTTTTATTTAATTTAGTTATTTGTTCTTTTGAAATCATCCCAACTTCGTAGCCTTTTCTCCTTAATCTTAAATCAGCATTATCACTACGTAATAGAAGTCTAAATTCGGCACGTGAAGTTAGTAATCTATAAGGATCTTTGATTCCTTTTGTTATAAGGTCGTCGATTAGAACTCCAATATACGCATCTGATCTTTTAAGTACTAATGGTTCTTTTCCTTCTAATTTTAAAGATGCATTGATACCTGCCATTAAGCCTTGACAGGCTGCTTCTTCATATCCACTTGTACCATTAATTTGACCAGCCGTATAAAGATTTTCTAAGACTTTTGTTTCTAATGATGCATTTAACTGAGTTGGATAGATAGCATCATATTCAATAGCATAGCCATATTTTAAAATTTTGGCATTTTCAAGACCTGGTAAACTATGTACCATTTCTTCTTGAACTTCTGGTGGCATTGATGTAGAAAATCCTTGTAAATAAATATCATCATAGTATCTACTTTCTGGTTCTAGGAATAATTGATGTCTTTCTTTATCAGAGAATCTTACTACTTTATCTTCTATTGAAGGACAATATCTTGGACCTATTCCCTTTATGTCATCTAAAGCACCATACATACTTGATTTATTTAAATTATCTCTAATTATTTGATGAGTACGTTCGGTTGTATACGTTAGATAACAAGGTTCTTGTTCTTCTATTTTATAGCAAGGTTCTAAGTCAAAACTAAATGTATGGAAGACATTATCTCCTGGTTCCAATTTTGTTTTACTAAAGTCAATTGTGTTTTTATCTAACCTTTGAGGAGTACCTGTTTTCAATCTAATGATATTAAATCCATATTCTTTTAATTTGTCACTAAGATGATTAGATGGTTTTTCTCCGTGTGGTCCTTTTCTTGTACGTGTATTTCCCACAAGTATATCGGCTTTTAAGTAAGTACCTGTTGTTAATATAACTGATTTAGCTTCTATTTTTGTTCCATCTTCTAAGATTACGCCTTTTACTTTGCCAGAATCCACAATTAAATCTTCAACCATCGCTTCTTTTATTTCTAAATGTTCTAATGAATTTAAAACTGATAACATTTCGCGTGGATATGTAATTTTGTCTCCTTGAGCTCTTAGAGATTGAACAGCAGGACCTTTTGCGCTATTTAACATCTTTATTTGAAGATGAGTTTTATCAGCTACTTTACCCATTACACCTCCTAAGGCATCTATTTCGCGAACTACTATACCTTTTGCACTTCCTCCAATATGAGGATTACAAGGCATATCAGCAATATTTTTTAAATTACTTGTAATCAATAATGTATCGTGTCCTTTTACAGCACATGCATGAGCTGCTTCACAACCAGCATGTCCACCGCCCACTACTATTATATCTTTCATAGTTATTAACAACTCCTTTTATTTCCCAAGACAAAATCTACTAAACATTTCATCTAATAGTTCTTCTTCATATGTTGTTCCATTTATTGTTCCTAGTTTTTCCCATATATCTTTTATATCTAATTCAATCATATCAATTGGTTGATTATTTTTTACACCTTCTTCTACGGCAATAATAGATTCTAAGCAGTTTTCTAAGATACTTATACTTCTTGTATTGCTTAAGTAAGTTGGATCTGATCCTTCAATTTGGGAAATATTAAATAAAGCAATAATTTTTTGTTTTAGTTCTTCTATTCCTTGGTTATTTTTTATACTAATGTTAATAATATTGCTATTATCAACATCTATTTCATTTAAATTTAGTTTTCTTGGTAAATCATTTTTATTTATTATAATGATGTATGTTTTATCTTTTACTTCTGATAATAAGGTCTTTATATCATCTGTTAATTCTTCATTATTATTTAGGACAAATAATACTAAATCGGATTCATTCATCATTTTAATACTCTTTTCAACACCCATTGCTTCTATTATATCATCAGTTTCTCTAATACCAGCTGTATCTATCATATTAAGCAATATCCCATTAATATTAATTTGACCTTCTACTATATCTCTTGTAGTACCTGCGATATCTGTTACAATAGCTTTATCCTCTTCTAATAAAGCATTAAGAAGACTACTTTTACCTACATTTGGACGACCTATTATAGATGTTTTAATTCCATCTTTAATGATACGACCATTACGGCTTTCTTTTAGTATTTTAGTTATTCTCTCTTTTAAGTTGGTTATTTTGGGTACTAATATGTCGTTAGTTATGATATCAACATCATCATATTCTGGATAATCAATATTAACATTTATGTTGGAAATTATTTGGACCATATCATCTCTTAATGAGTTTATTAAATTAGATACTTTACCCGATATTTGATTAACAGCTAATTCTCTTTGAGCATTTGTTTTTGCATTTATCATATCCATTACAGCTTCTGCTTCTAATAAGTCTATTCTTCCATTTAAGAATGCACGTTTAGTAAATTCTCCTGGTTCAGCTAGACGACATCCATTAGTTAAAAGCAATTCTAATACCTTATTTGTTGGAGCTATTCCACCATGAGTGTTTATTTCGACAGTATTTTCAGCAGTAAATGTTCTTGGAGATAACATTACAGAAACTAATACTTCGTCTATAATATTCCCCGACTTATCAACAACGTGACCATAATTTATAGTATGAGAATTAACCTTTGTTAAATCTTTACCTTTGAATATTTTATTTACTATTTCAACAGCTTCTTCACCACTAATTCTTATTATAGCTATTGCTCCTACTCCTTGACTTGTAGCTATTGCGCAAATAGTATCATTCATAGTTTCCAACTCCTTTTGGCTCGTATTATAGCACATTTTCTTTATATGGGAAATGTTTTTTATTATGTTTATATTATATCAAAATTATTTCCCGGGAAATAATTTATGTTGTATTTTTTATTTACTTTACTGATATTTGGACAATAAAAAAAGAAGATTTTAGTCTTCTTTAGTTTCTACATATCTAATTACTATATGACGGTTAGGCTCTGCACCTTCGCTAGTTGTTGATATATTTTTAAATTTAGTTAAGGCATTATGAACTATTCTTCTTTCATATGAATTCATATCATCTAAGCTAACATCTATTTTAGTTTTTAATACTTCTTTAGCAATTCTTTTAGCTGTTCTTTCTAGATTAGATATTTTCTTTTCTTTATAGTTTTCAACATCTAGTAATATATAAGGGTACATCCCTATTTCATTATATACTTGTTGTCTTAATACTGTTTGAATTGCCATCAATGTTTGTCCGTTTTTTCCTATTAAAATATTATTTTTATCAGAATACATTTTAATGTTTATTTGTTCTTCTCTAACATTTGTTTCAAACTGACATTCTATTCCCATATTTGAAATCAATTCTGCTAATCCTTCTTTTAAGTAAGATGCTATGTCAGATATTTTTATTGCGTGGCATCTATAAGTTGTTGATTTAAATAATTTACCTTTTACTTCTTCTTCAGTATAGTAAATATCTTTTTCATTAGCGTTTAGTGTTTCTAGTGCTTTTTCTTTTGCTTCTTCTTTTGTTTTTCCTTCAAATACTTCTAACTTCATTTTTAAATCCTCTTTTCAATTAACTTCTTTATTATAAAGTTTTGTATTACTGCAAAACCATTTGTTACAATCCAATATAATGCAATTGCTGTTGGTAGACTCAAAGATGCAAATGACACCATTAAAATCATAAATATAAACATAAACTTCATTTGTTGAGCCATTTCGCTATTCTGATTTTGACTAGCCATTGAATTTTTGAATGATAAGAATGTTGTTAAAATGATTAAGATAATTAAAATAATATAAATATAATTATGATGAGCAATACCTGTTGCTGGAGTCATTCCCAAATTCATAGTTAAGAATGTTCCTTCAAAAATTGCTGGTACTCTATTAATTGCTTCTAAGAAAGCAAAGAATAAAGGTAATTGAATAAACGCCATTAAACATCCACTAACTGGATTAATTTGATATTTTTTATATAACATCATTGTTTCTTGACTCTTAGCCATTAATGAATCATTATCAGTTTTATTAGCATATTTTTTTTCTATTCTTGCCATTTCTGGTTGAATCTTTTTCATATTTTCTGATTGTTTAACAGTCTTTATTTGAACTGGCATCATTATTATTCTTATTAATAGACCAATTATCATAACTGAAAGTCCCATATTCTTAATTAAATATCCTAATTTTAAGATTATGTAAGCAAGAGGTTTAATAAAAATAGATTCCCATAAACTCTTATATTCTAATTTACTAGGTTTAAATGTTGAACATTGTGGCAAATCATCCAACTTAACTTGTAATTTATCATCATATTCACTATATGTATTATATAATTGTTCTTCTGTCGGTTGACATAATATATTTGAAGTTAGGGTTTGACCTGTTTCTTCGTTTGTTATTACTTTTTTACCATCTTTTAATGTTTGTGTACATCCAGTACATAGTATTAAAAGAAGTCCTATTATAAAAATTTTTGTTTTTTTCTTCACTTTATCACCTTTAATTTTCTAATAATTTTACTAAAGCTTGTTCTAATACTTCATATTTTGTATCAGCACAGCTCTTTCTAATCATTATAATATAATTATGATTATTTTTAAATAAATTTCTGTGACTATCAATTATTGCTCTTGTTTGTCTTTTTAATTTATTTCTAATTACAGCATTTCCTACTTTTTTGCTAATAGCAATTCCATAATTAGTTTTTTCTTCATCTTTCCTTATATTATATAATACATAATAATCATTCTTTTTAAATTTTCCATTTCTTATTATATTATTAAATAATTTTTTTTCTTTAATTGTTTCTGCTCTTTTCATGTCAAAGATCCCCTTTTATACATAAAAAACCACTATTTGTAGTGGCTTATTTAACAACGATTTTTTTACGACCTTTTGCTCTTCTTGAATTTAAAATATTAGTTTCTTTTCTAGCGAAAAAACCGTGTTTCTTTGCTCTTTTTCTATTATTTGGTTGATAAGTTCTTTTCATAAAATACACCTCCACATCTAAATAAGCTTCCTTATTATAATATTAACTGTTGAAAAAAGTCAAGAAATATCTTGATTTCCGTCAAAAATGTTAAATAATCGAAAATTATCAACATAAACTGTTGATATGTGGATAACTTTTTTAACATGTTAATTTTAAAATTGTTGATAGTGTTGATAAATAAAGCAAAGTCAGCATTTAAAAGAAATAATTTGGGTATAACTTTGTTGATATCCTGTTGATAGTTAAAATTTTTAAAAATTGTTCTTTTAATTTTCCACAGCTTGAGTTAAAATATTTGTACGGATTATTCGAAGTGGGGTGATGGTTTTGAATTCTGATGATATTTGGGTAAGTGTTCAGGATATAATAAAAAAAGAACTTCATCCAGTATCTTTTAGTACATGGTTCGGTGAAACCAAACTATATTCAATTGATGAAAAAAAAATAGTTTTACAAGTACCAATGCCTCTACATAAAAGGATGTTACTAACAAATTATTACGACTTAATAAGTGATTCTTTTGCAAAAGTATTAGGTGAAGATAAAGAAATTGATTGTTTATTAGAAGAAGAAATTGAGAAACCAACTCTCGATTTGATTGATAAGGTTGTTAATAACGATATAGTTATTAACACAGCTAAACCTGAAAAGTTCGAAAGTAATTTAAACAAATCATTAAATTTTGACAACTTTGTTGTTGGGGATACTAATAAATTTGCTAGGACAGCGGCATTTGCGGTTGCACAAAGTCCTGGGGTTACATATAATCCTTTATTTATATATGGAAAAAGTGGTTTAGGAAAAACACACTTAATGCATGCAATTGGTAACTATATAACTGATAATAATAGTGATTTAAAAGTATTATATACGACTAGTGATGATTTTAGAAAAGATTATACTGGTATTGCTAATACAACTGATAATTCAATGGATTATGCTAATGATTTTAAGAATAAATATAGAAATATAGATGTTCTAATAATAGATGATATCCAATATTTAGTTGGAGCAGAGAAAACACAAGAAGAATTTTTCCATACTTTTAATGATTTACATGGAAGAAATAAGCAAATTATCATAAGTTCAGATAGATCTCCAGAAGATTTAAAACTACTTGAAGAAAGACTTAGAAGTAGATTTGCTTGGGGATTGCCAGTAGATATTTATCCACCTGATTTTGATTTAAGATGTCGTATTATAAAAGATAAAATTAAAAATAATTATCAAAGTTTTGCTGATAAAATGACTGATGAAGCTATAGAATTTATCGCAAATAATTGTGATACAGACGTAAGAAGCTTAGAAGGTGCTATTAACAGATTAGGAGCATATACTGCAATGTGTGTTCCTGAAAAAATAGATTTAGAATTTGCTAATGAAGCCTTAAAAGACTATATTACAAAGAATCCTTATATAAATAATGATATTGTAAGTATTCAAAAAGCAGTTGCTGATTACTATAAACTAACAGTTGAAGTATTAAAAGGTAAAAGAAGAAGTGCTAATATTGCATATCCAAGAATGGTTGCTATGTATTTATGTCGTATGCTAACAGATCAATCTTTTCCTAGAATTGGTTTAGAATTTGGAGGAAGAGATCATTCAACAGTAATACATGCTGTAGATAAAATAGAAGATGATTTAAAAAGTAATAGTCAATTAAAAGAAATTATTAATGAAATAAAGTCAAAATTATAAATAATGTGAATTATTTGTTAGTAAGTCGTGATTTATCAACATATAAAAATAGGCAAATTTACTAGATATATGTGGACAAAAATATACTTATCAACATTATCAACATTGTAATAATAATAAATACTATAAAAATAAATAAGAAAGAAGGAATATTTATGAAATTTACGATAGAAAAAAATATATTATTAGAAAATTTATCTAATGTAGTAAAAGCTATTTCTACTAAGAATATAATTCCTATATTAAATGGCGTTAAATTCGAGTTAAATGAAGAAGGATTATTCTTAACTGCCAGTGATAGTGAATTAACAATTAGAGCTTTTATTGAAAAGAAAGCTATTACTAATATAGAAAGTGAAGGATCTATTATTATTCAAAGTAAATATATCTTAGATATTATTAGAAAAATGCCTAGTGATTTAATTAACTTCGAATTAATGGATGGATTAAAAATAAAAATATCTTCCGATAATAGTCAATATGATTTAAATTGTTTAGATCCAAAAGAATATCCAAGTCTAAAACTAGAAGAGAGTAAGAATCCTATTACAATTAAAGGAAATACATTTAAATCTATTATTAGTCAAACAGCTTTTGCTATTTCTACTCAAGAATTAAGACCATTACTTACTGGATTGAACTTTAAAATAGTAGGGGACGTATTAGAATGTATAGCTACTGACTCTTATAGATTAGCTAAAAAAAATATAAAGCTTGATGTTCCTTCTGAAGAAGAAATAAATATTGTTATTCCAGGTAAAAATATTATGGAATTAGATAAAATTATTCAAGAAGATGAAAATGTAGAAATGCATGTATTTACTAATAAGGTATTATTTAAATATAAAAATATTATTTTCCAAAGTAATTTACTTTCTGGAACATATCCTAATACAAGTAACTTAATACCTAATGATTTTGCAATAATAGTTAATACTAATTTGAATAATTATTATAGTGCAATAGATAGAGCGGCTTTACTTACACAGAGTAAAGATAAGAATATTGTAAAAATGAGAATTAAAAATAGTCAAATGATTATTAATTCATATGCCTCTGAAATAGGTAAGGTAGAAGAAAAACTTGATATTGAAACTAAAGATGATGCTAATATAGATATTTCATTTAGTGCTAAATATATGTTAGACGCATTAAAGACTATGAAAGATGAAGAAATATTAATATTACTTAATGGTGAAGTTAAACCAATTGTTATTAAATCAATGACTGATGAATCTTTAATTCAATTAATTTTACCTATAAAAACTTATTAATTTAAATTTTTAAAACACTTATTAATGTATAAGTGTCTTTTTTTTTGCAAAAAATAATAAAAAAATAAAAAAATCATAGATAATCGACATAATGTTGCTTTTTTCGACAAGTTATAGGTGTATAAGGTTGGTAAATTTTGGAAAGAGGGAGGTTTTGTTTAATGGAATCATATGAAATAAATAAGGATACGGTTGCGTTAATTCCAAAAGATGAAGAACATACTATAGTTTATGAGGTGGATAACTCATTTGTTGTCAACAAGCCAACATTAAAGATAGTAGAAGAAAGTTGTGAATATTTTGGTAGTTCACTTGAAGGGAGACAAATTGGAACATCTAAATTAGTTGGTTTTACTCATAAAGTACCAGTAATAATAGAAGAATCATTTGATATAATATTTTTTCCAACATTGTCACCTAAGAATGAAGAGTGTTCATGGCTATCTTATTCGCATATTTATAAGCCTGATAGATTCAAAGATAAGACAATCATTGAACTAAAAAATGGTAAAAAAATACTGGTCGATGTTTCTACTGCAATTATAGATAATCAATTGTACAGATGTTCCAGATTAAAAGATACATTACAATTAAGAAAAATCGATAAAAAATAGTTAAAAAGCTACTAAATGTAGCTTTTTTGTGTTATAATGTATTTGAGGTATAGGAGTACTCAAAAAATACTTTTTTTAATCTACGGTCGTAAAAGAGGCTTAAAAATGAAAATACAGCAATTGAAGTTATTAAATTTTAGAAATTATGAAAAAATGGAATTAGACTTTTCTCCCAACTATAATATTATTTATGGTAATAATGGATCAGGGAAGACTAATTTAGTAGAAAGTATTTATGTACTTGCACTTACTAAATCTTTTAGGGGTTCTGTTGATAAAGTACTAATTATGAACAACAAAGATGTATGTCGTGTAGAAGGCGTAGTACAAGATAAGTATGAGAATAAATATAAAATAATAATTAAAGACAGTGGAAAAAGAGTAAAAATTAATAATACTAAAGTAGATAAATTAAGTGATTATATATCTGAAATTAGTGTGGTACTTTTTAATCCTGATGATCTTAGATTTATTAAAGATTCACCAAGTATCAGAAGAAAAGCAATTAACTTAGAAATATCACAGATTAATAATGTTTATTTAAAGAATTTAAATATGTATAATAAGTTATTAAAACAGAGAAATTCTTATTTAAAAACGACTAATATTAATGCAAATTCTTCAAAAGAATATTTAGATGTGTTAACAAGTAAATTGATTGATTATGGAGAGAAGATTTATTTATCTAGGAAAAAGTATATTGACTTATTAAATCAAAGAATAGGGGAGATTTATAATAGTATTTGTGATATTGATGATTTAAATCTTGAATATGTATCTGATTATAAAAATTTTGATAAAGAAAAGATTGTTTCAAAATATAGAGAGAACTTAAATAGAGATATTATATTGGGGAAAACTTCATTTGGAGTTCATCATGATGATGTTAGATTTAAGTTTAAAGGATATAATATTAAGGATTATGGATCTGAAGGTCAGCAAAAGAATGCTATTATTGCCTATAAATTGACTGAATTAGAGATTTTTTATCAAGTTAGGGGAAATTATCCTATTTTGATATTAGACGATTTATTTAGCGAATTAGATAGGTTTAAAATAAACAATATTCTTAATTTAATTAATAAAGATATTCAAACGTTTATAACTACTACTGATATTGATAAGATTAATAAAGATATTTTAGATATGAGTAAGTTGTTTGAAATCAATGATGGTTGTGTAAGGGAGGATTAGTTATGAAAGAAGAATATAATGATAGTGATATTCAAGTCTTAGAAGGCTTGGAAGCTGTTAGAAAAAGACCTGGTATGTATATTGGTACTACTAGTGAAAGAGGATTACACCATTTAGTATGGGAAATTGTTGATAATGCAGTTGATGAAGCTTTAGCTGGTTATTGTCATGATATAGAAGTGTCTATTGAAAAAAACAATATAATTTCTGTTAAAGATAATGGTCGTGGGATGCCAACTGGTATTAATGCCAAGACAGGATTATCAACAATAGAGACAATTTTTACTGTATTACATGCTGGAGGTAAATTCGGCGGAGGCGGATACAAGGTATCCGGTGGATTACATGGAGTTGGTGCTTCAGTTGTTAATGCTTTATCTTCTTGGTTAGAAGTAAGAGTTTATAGAGAAGGACATGTATATTTTCAAAGATTTGAAAATGGTGGACATCCTGTGGGAGAATTAAAAGTAATAGATGATTGTGATAAGGATAGAACAGGAACTACAGTTACTTTTAAAGCTGATCCTACTGTATTTAAAGAAACTACAGTTTATAACTATGAGACTTTAGCTACGAGATTAGAAGAATTGGCTTTCTTAAATAAGGGACTTCGAATTGTTTTAACAGATTTAAGGGAAGATGAGAAAAAAGATGAATTCTTATATGAAGGCGGAATTATTGAGTTTGTTCATAAGTTAAACAAAAATAAGAAAGTAATTCATGAAAATGTAGTTTATGTTGAGGGACAAGAAGATAATATTTCTATGGAAGTAGCTTTTCAATATAATGAAGATTATAGTTCTCAAATTTATTCATTTACTAATAATATTAGTACTTATGAGGGTGGAACACATGAAGATGGTGTTAAGAGAGCTTTAACAAGAATTATTAACAATTATGCCAAAAATAACAAGATTTTAAAGGATAGTGATGATCCTTTAACTGGTGATGATGTTCGTGAAGGTATTACAATGATTATTTCTTGTAAACATCCTGATCCACAGTTTGAAGGTCAAACTAAGACTAAATTAGGTAATGCTGAAGTTAGAAAGATTGCTGATGATGTGTTTAGTGAAGGATTAGAAAGATTTTTACTAGAAAATCCTGATCAGGCTAAGTCTATTATTGAAAAATCAATGACTGCTTCTAGAGCAAGACTTGCTGCTAAGAAAGCAAGAGAATTAACTAGAAGAAAAGGTGATTTAGATATTACTAACTTCTATGGTAAATTAAATGATTGTAAGAGTAAAAATTCAGAAGAATGTGAAATATTCTTAGTCGAAGGAGATTCAGCTGGAGGCTCTGCTATTAAAGGTAGAAATAGTTTAACTCAAGCTATACTTCCATTAAGAGGTAAAATATTAAATGTTGAAAAAGCTAGACTTGATAGAGCTTTAGGGAATGAAGAAATTAGAACTATTATTACAGCATTTGGTACTGGTATTGGTGATGAATTTGATTTATCTAAGTTAAGATATGGAAAAATTATAATCATGACAGATGCCGATGTTGATGGTGCCCACATCAGAGTATTATTATTAACATTATTCTATAGATTCTTTAGACCTATAGTTGAAGCAGGACATGTGTATGCTGCTCAACCACCATTATTCTGTGTTAAACATGGTCAAACTATTAAATATGTTCTTGATCAAAAAGAACTTGATGAATATTTAGCTACATTAAAACCTGAAACTAAGAGAGATATCTTACGTATGAAAGGTTTAGGAGAGATGGATGCTGAAGAATTAAATGAAACAACAATGGATATAGAAAAACGTGTATTAAGACAAATTACTGTTGAAGATACAAGAGCAGCTGATGAAGTATTCTCTAAGTTAATGGGTGATGAAGTTGAACCTAGAAGAGCATTTATTGAAGAGAATGCAACATATGCTAATTTGGATGCGTAGGAGGTGAATGGTTGTGGATAGATTAGAACAAAATAATATTGTAAAAGAGGTTAGAGATTCATTCTTGGATTATTCTATGAGCGTTATTGTATCTCGTGCTTTACCAGATTTAAGAGATGGTTTAAAACCTGTTCATAGAAGAATACTTTATTCAATGTATGAATCTGGTTATACACCTGATAAACCTCATAAAAAGAGTGCAAGAATTGTTGGAGATGTAATGGGTAAATACCATCCACATGGTGATTCATCTATTTATGAAGCAATGGTTCGTATGGCACAAGATTTTAGTTACCGTTATATGCTTGTTGATGGCCATGGAAATTTCGGTAACATTGAAGGTTATGGTGCTGCAGCCATGCGTTATACGGAGTCTAGATTGTCTAAGATGTCTTTAGAATTATTAAGAGATATCAACAAGGATACTGTAGATATGGTTCCTAACTTTGATGACTCAGAAAAAGAACCAGCAATACTTCCTTGTAGATATCCTAATATCTTAGTAAATGGTACTATGGGTATTGCTGTTGGTATGGCAACAAATATTCCTCCCCATAACTTATGTGAAGTAATTGATGGATGTATTGCTTATATAGATAATCCTGATATTGATTTAGATGGATTAATGCAAATAGTTAAAGGGCCTGATTTTCCTACTGGAGGTATTATTTTAGGTAATTCTGGTATTAGAAAAGCTTATGAGACTGGTAGAGGCTCTATTACCATTAGAAGTAAAGCTACTATAGAAGAAAAAAACGGTAGACATTATATAGTTGTTGATGAGGTACCATATGGTGTTAATACTGGAGACTTAAAGAATAAAGTTGCTGATTTAGTACATAATAAAGTAATTGAAGGTATTACTGATTATCATGTTGATTTAAAGAATGGAATTAAGATTACTATTACTTTAAAGAAGGATGCTAATCCACAAGTAGTATTAAATCAATTATATAAACATACAGATTTTCAAACTAATTTTGGTATAATTCTTTTGATGTTAGACCAAGGTGTTCCTAAGACTTTGGGATTAAAAGATATTATAGCTAAGTATGTTGAATATCAAAAAGAAGTTATTATAAGAAGAACTAAGTTTAATTTAGATAAAGCAGAGAAGAGAGCTCATATTTTAGAGGGATTAAAAATTGCTTTAGATAATATAGATGAAGTTGTTAAGTTAATCAGAGCTTCTAAAAGTGATCAAGAAGCACAAACTGGATTAATGAATAGATTTGGTTTAACTGAGATTCAAGCACAAGCTATTCTAGAAATGAGATTACGTCGTTTAACTGGATTAGAAAGAGATAAGATAGAAGCTGAGTTAGCTGAATTAATGAAGGAAATTGATGAGTTAAGATCTATTTTAGCTAGTGAAGAGAAAGTACTTAATATTATTAAGGAAGAAATGACTGAAATTAAGAATAAGTTTGGTGATGAAAGACGTACTAAGATAGATATGACTGCTATTGATTATATTGAAGATGAGTCTTTGATACCTAATGAAGATGTTATTATTGCATTAACAAGTAAAGGTTATATTAAGAGAACTACTTCCGATACATTTAAGTCACAAAATAGAGGTGGCGTTGGTATTAAGGGTATGGCTACTAATGAAGAGGATTTTGTTGATCAAATGATTAATATTCAAACTCATGATCATGTATTGTTCTTTACTAATAAGGGTAAAGTTTATAGGTTAAAAGGGTATGAAATACCTGAATTTAGTAGACAATCTAAAGGTTTACCTGTTGTTAACTTATTACCAATAGAGAAGGATGAGTTAGTAAATTCTATTATTAAAATTTCTAAGGATGAAGAGGTTGATAACTTGTTGTTTGTAACTAAATCTGGTTTAGTTAAACGTACTCAAGTATCTGAATTTGATTCTATTAGAAGTGGTGGAAAGATTTGTATTACTCTAAAAGAGGATGATGAGTTAATTTCTGTTAGAAAGACTACTGGTAATGATTTTGTACTTCTTGGATCTAGTGGTGGGCGTATGGTTAAATTTAATGAAAATGACGTACGTATAATGGGAAGAACTGCTTCTGGAGTAAAAGGTATTGAATTGGATGATTCGTCTTGTATTGGGGCTGAAATAGCTCGAGATGACGATACTGTAATTATTGTAACTAAGAAAGGTTATGGAAAGCAGTCTAAAGTTTCTGAATATAGAGAAACAAAACGTGGTAGTAAAGGTGTTAAAGCATTGAGTATAACTGATAAGAATGGTGATATTGCAGCATTTAAGATAGCAAGACCAGATACTGATTTAGTAATTATTACTGATGCTGGTATGGTAATGCGTATGCCACTTGATCAAATTAATGTTTTAGGACGTGTTACACAAGGAGTTAGATTAATTAACTTGAAAGATGAGCATATTGTTGCTACAATTAGTTTAGTGGATAAAGAGAAGGAAGAAGAAATTCCTGCAGAAGGTGTTGATAATTCTGAAGTTGTTAACAATGAAAGTCAGGTAGCTAATGAAAATGTAGTTGTGGATAACAATGAGGTAGTTAGTGAAGAAAAGGTTGATAACAATACCACAGAATAAAATGTGGAATTATAAAAAAACACAAATAAGTGTGGATTAATCTCCTGACATATTTTAAAGTAAAAAAGTATTTGTTGATAAACAAGTTCCACGTGGAACATAGTTAATATTATTTATAGAAAAAATTATATTTTGAAAGTAAAAAAACGTAATTTTTTGCCTAATATAAGCCAAAAAATCACAAAATATGATGAATGAAATTGGAATCGAAATAGCAATGACTGAATAAGTTATCATTTCGATTCTTTTTATGTACATAAATTTTTTCTTAATATTTTACTGTGGAAAACAATGTTTCACGTGGAACATTGTTTATATATTTATAAAGTTAATTTCTTTAATATAGCAGTTAAAATTGAAGTATTTTAGTGATTAATTTTATTTAGATTTTTAATATTTTAATTATTTTTAAATTTCTTTTTTTGTAGTTTCTTCAGTTTTTTTTAGTATATTTCCCGGGAAATAAAATTGTTGATAAATTATAGTCGTGGGAAATAAAAAGCTAGTGTATATGTCTAGTTTTACAAGGTTTCACGTGGAACATAAAAGTTATTATTGACTTTTAGCATTTTTATTTGATAATATATGTTCGTGCAACAGTTATATTGTAACCTGGTCAGGACCGGAAGGTAGCAGCCACATCAATCTCTATCTGTGTGCACTTTTTTTTTAGGAGAAATTATATGAAAATAGATGAAAAAGTGTTAAATATCTTGAAAAAGGATGCAAATAGGGCTTTTAAACGTGATGAAATACCTGTTAGTGCAGTTATTGTTGATTCTGGAGGAAAGATCATTAGTCATGCTTGTAATAATCGTCAAAAGTCATGTAATGTATTAGGACATGCAGAAGTTCTTGCTATAAATAAAGCTGAAAAGAAGATAAGAGATTGGAGACTTGATGGTTATTCGATGTTTGTTACTTTGGAGCCATGTAATATGTGTTCTATGGTTATAAAAGAGTGTAGATTAGATTATATTTATTATTTTTTACCTAAGAAAAGTGATTGTAATAACGATTTTGTATCTATTGATAAGTCTATAGTAGAAGATTATGATGAATATAAGGAGTATTTTAATGATTTATTAACAAGTTTTTTTGATAATAGGAGATAAAATCCTCTTTTTTTGTGTTATAATAATCCACAGGAGGTTTTATTATGAGCTATAAAGTTTTATATAGAAAATATAGACCTAATGACTTTGAAAATGTTGTGGGACAAGATTATATAGTGGAGATGTTAAAGAATGCTATTAGTAGTGGAAGGCATGCTCACGCTTATATTTTTACTGGACCACGTGGTACAGGTAAGACGAGTAGTGCTAAGATTTTTGCAAAGGCGCTAAATTGTGAGCATCCAGTTAATGGAAATCCCTGTAATGATTGTGTTTCATGTTTATCTTTTAAGGAAAGTCCAGATATTATTGAAATTGATGCTGCATCTAATAATGGAGTTGATGAAATTAGGGAACTTATTAACAATGTAAAATTGGTGCCTTCTAGTTCTAAGTATAAAGTTTATATAATAGATGAGGTTCATATGCTTACTGCTAGTGCATTTAATGCTTTGTTGCTTACTTTGGAGGAACCACCATCTCATGTGGTATTTATTTTAGCTACTACCGATATTCAGGATGTTCCAATTACTATTTTGTCTAGGTGTCAAAGATTTGATTTTAAACCAGTAAATAAGCAAGCTATTATAGGACGCTTAAAGAGTGTTTGTGATGAAGAATCTATTAAGATTAATGATGAAGCATTAGAAGAGATTGCTTTAATATCAGCTGGTGGAATGCGTGATGCGTTAGGAATGTTAGATCAGTTATCTAGTGATGATACAGAGATTACTTTGGATATGGTTTCTAATTATTTTGGTAGTGTTTCAGTTAAAAAAATTGATGAGTTATTAACAAGTATTGAAGAGAGTAATGCAAATAATTTGCTTGAGATTTTGGGAAATATTAAGGAAAGCGGGACTAATTATTCTGTATTTATTGAGAAGTTTATTTTTGAGTTAAGGAAAACAGCTATTGATATTAAGTCTGGTAAAGCTAGGCATGATATGTATTTTGATGATATTTATAATATGATTTTTGATTTAAATGAATGTTTGTCAAATGTCAATATTAATATTGATCCATATGTTTTAATTGAGATTGTTTTGCTTAAGTATACAAATGCGGGAAATAATGATAGAGCTGTTCAAAACATTGTTGTGGAGAATAAGGAGTCAGTGGGAAATAAGGTTAGTACTGATTCTAAGATGAAAACTATAGAGGCAGATACTAAAACTGTAGTTGTGAGTAAACCAAAAGAAGAAGTTGTTGAAGATAGAAATGAAAAAGAAGAACAAGAAGTTGTTGAAAAAGAGGAAGTTATTAACAATACAAGTAAGAATACAATAGATTTGAATATTAGAATTAATAATTGTTTTGTTAATGCATCAAAAAAACAAAAGAATAGTATTTCTGGATCATGGGTTGATTTTATGAATTCTTTAATGACTAAAGATAGAAATTTAATTTCATTACTTGCAGATACTGCCATACTAGCAGCTTCTGATAGGTATGTTTTAATTCAGAGTAAGATTGTTAGTACAAATGAACTTATTAACAATACAATTGATGTTTTGGAGAAATATTATAGTGATTATTCGGGAAATAATTATAGATTTGCGGCGATTAATGAAAATTTGTGGGCAAAAGAGACAGAAAAGTATAGATTTAATCTTAAGAATAAAATACAATATAGTTATATAGATGAAGAAGAAGATTCATCTAGTAGTTCTGAAGAAAATAGTACTGTTAGTGTGTCTAATGATGATATGGAAGCAGTAGCTAAGGATATTTTTGGAACATTTGAAGTTGAATAATAAGAAAGAGGGAAATAAATTATGAATATGCAAGCTTTAATGCAACAAGCGCAAAAAATGCAAAGGGATATTACTAAGAAGAAGGATGAGTTAAATAAGAAGACTTTTACTGGTACTTCTGAGTTAGTAGAAGTAGTATTTACTGGAGATAAGAAGTTAGTTTCTACTAAAATTAAGAGTGATATTGATAGTGACGATAAGGAAATAATTGAAGATATGTTTGTTATAGCTGTTAATGATGCTATGGCTCAAATTGATAAAGAGACTGAAAGTGTATTAGGTGCATATGGAAGTCAATTAAATGGGTTGTTCTAATGGGATATCCTAATTCTTTATCTGATTTAATTAATTATTTTCGTAAGTTACCAGGTATTGGCGAGAAGAGTGCAGAGAGGATGGCTTTATCTTTATTAGAATTGTCAGGAGATGATGTAGAATCTTTTGCTGAAGCAATGGTAGATTCTAAGAGGGATTTGCATCCGTGTTCTGTATGTGGTCATATTACTGATAAGGATATTTGTGATATTTGTTCTAGTGGACACAGAAATAAGTCTGTAATATGCATTTTAGAGGATTATAAGAGTGTTTTTGCTTTTGAGAAGGCAGGAAACTATAATGGAGTGTATCATGTCTTAAATGGACTAATTTCGCCTATAGATGATGTGAATCCTGAAGATATAAATATTGCTAGTCTTGTTGAGAGAGTTGAAAAGTTGGATCATCCAGAGTTAATTATAGCTTTGAAATCAACTATTGAAGGAGAAACTACTACTTTATATTTAAAAAAGATATTTGAAGGTAAGAATGTGGAAATTTCTAGGTTATCTTATGGTATTCCAATGGGAGCAGAAATTGATTATTTAGATGAAATTACATTAGATAGAGCATTAAGTGATCGTAAAAAGATTTCTGATTAAAGAATTCATATATTTATAAAGTTTTTTCATATTATTAGTAAGGTGATAATATGAAAAATTTTATGAAGATAGTTAAGAAGTTATGTATTGGAATTTTTGGTATTTATAGTATTAATGTTTTGTTTAGTACTATAAATATAGTTATACCTATTAATATATTTACGATATTTATGAGTTCTTTTTTAGGCATATTTGGAGTTATTGCAATAATTGCTATTAAATTTATGATTTGATGATTTGGGGTGGAAGTATGAGTGAATCATCTGTAGTAAATGAGTTATTAAAAAGATATCATGAGAAAAAGTTAGCTCATGCTTTTTTGCTTGAAACAAATGACTCTGAAAAGTGTTTTAATGATGTTATAGAGTTAATAAAAAAGATTAATTGTCCATTTGAATATAAAGAAGAATGTGATAATGATTGTAATTTATGCAATTTAATTGATACAGATAATTTACCTAGTTTAATAACAATAAGTCCGGATGGACAGTTTATTAAGAAGGATCAAGTTTTATCAATGATGGAAAAATTTAGTACTAAGCCAGTGTTTACTAAGTTTAATATTTATGTTATAAGAGAAGCAGATAGATTTAATTCTTCTAGTGCTAATACTTTACTTAAATTTTTAGAGGAGCCAGAAGATGATATTTTAGGTATTTTTATTACGGGAAATAAAGAAAATGTTATTTCTACGATTAGAAGTAGATGTCAAATATTTAATTGTTATTATGATGTTAATATAGTGGATAGTTTAAATGATGAGATATTAACAGATGTAAAATTATATTTAAATGCAATTTATAAGAATAAAGATGATTTAATTTATAATAAGACTCATATGAGTGGATATTATAAAGAGAGAATCGAATGGGAAATTTTTTTTAATACTATGTTATATTATTTGAAAGATTGTTATTCTTCTGAGAGATTAGATAAGATAGATATGGTAAGGGAAATAAAATCGGGAAATATTATTAAGATAGTTGTTTTAATAGAGACAATATTAAAGTATATTAAAAGTAATGGAAATATTGATTTGATTTTAGATAAGTTTGTAATTGAAATGAGGAAATATTATGAGTAATATTTATGGAATAACATTAAAAAACGAAGGTAAGATTTATTATTTTAATGGTGAGAATTTAGAAGTAGATGCTGGGAAATATGTAGTTGTTGAGACTGAAAAGGGTATTCAGTATGGAAAAGTTATGTATAAAGCTGAAAATAACAAGGTGAATATTCCAGTTGAAGAGATGAAAAAAGTATTAAGAGTTTCTACTGATGATGATTATGATACTTATTTAAAGAATTTAGCTGATGCGGAGAAGTGTTTAGCTAAAGCAAGAAAGATAGCTAAGGAATTAGAATTAGATATGAATATTTTAGATGCTAGTTATACTTTGGATAGAAAACAATTATTATTTAATTTTATTGCTGATGAGAGAGTTGATTTTAGGGAGTTAGCTAAGAAGTTAGCTGCTGCTTATAAAACAAGAATTGAATTGCGCCAGATAGGTGCTAGAGATAAAGCGATAACTATTTGTGGTATTGGGCAATGTGGAAGACCTTTGTGTTGTTCTACATTCTTAAATCATATTGATTCTGTTACTATGAATATGGCAAAAAATCAAAATATTGCATTAAATCCTTCTAAAATTAACGGATTATGTGGTAGACTTTTATGTTGTCTTACTTATGAAGATGAAGAATATGTTAGATGTGGGCAAGGTATGCCTAATGTAGGGCAAACTGTTAAGACTGAATTTGGCAAAGGAAGAGTAGTATCTGCTGATATTTTAAATAGAAAATATAAGGTAGATATTGATGGAGTAATAAAGGAGATTGAATTAGGTTGTGGCAAGTGTACTAAATGATTTATATGATTATGATGGTTTGAAAATATATCAATATGAAGATAAATTTAAGTTTTCTTTAGATTCTATATTACTTGCTGAGTTTGTAGAGTTAAAGAATAATACGCGAATTATAGTAGATTTTTGTACAGGTAATGCACCTGTACCTTTGATTTTATCTACGAAAACTAATGCTAGATTATATGGTTTTGAGTTACAAGAAAGTATTTACAAGTTAGCTAAGATGAGTGTTAAGGAAAATAATTTAGATTCACAAATAAATATTATAAATGCTAATTTAACTGAGGCTTTAGAATATATACTTCCAGAAAGTGTAGATGCTGTAACTTGTAATCCTCCTTATTTTAAATATGATAAAAGTAAATCTTTAATTAATGAGGATGAAGAGAAAGCTATTGCAAGACATGAGATTGCTATGAATTTAGAAGATCTTATGACTGCAGCTAAGTATATTTTGAAGAATAAGGCTCCATTATATATAGTACATAGATGTGATAGATTAGAAGAAATATTAGATTGTCTAGCTAAGTATAATTTTAAAGTAAAGAAGTTACAATTTATTTACGCTGGATATGGTAAAGAAGCTATTATGGTATTAATTAAAGCAACTAAGAATGGCAAGATGGGGAGTTTAAAGGTAATGCCTCCCGTAGATGTTTTACAATATAAATCATACAAAGGAATTTTTGATAAGGGGGAATAGTTATGAAAATGATAGTTGGTTTGGGAAATCCAGGAAAAGATTATCAAAATACTAGACACAATGTTGGTTTTCTTGTGCTAGATAACTATTTAAATACTAGTGATTGGAAAGAAAAGTTTAATGCTTTGTATCATGAAGAGAGAATTAATAGTGAAAAAGTAATTTTTGTAAAACCTTTAACATATATGAATCTTTCAGGCGATGCAGTTGTCAAATATGTTAACTATTTTGATGTTAATATAGATGATATACTTGTCATTCACGACGACTTAGATTTACCTTTTTCGACATATAAGTTGAAGAAGAATAGTAGTGCTGGTGGACACAATGGTATCAAGTCAATTATAAACAGGTTAGGTTCTCAAGAGTTTGCAAGGCTTAAGGTTGGTGTTTCTCATGATAGAAGTGTTGATACTAAAGATTATGTATTAGGAAATTTTAGTAAAAAGGAAAAAGAACAATTTGAAGTTATGCAAAAAGATTTTAATAAAATTATTGAATCTTTTGTTAATGACGGAATTGATAGAACTATGAATATTTATAATACTAAGAAGTAAAAGTAAGGGGGTAGTTATGGATTTTTTATCTGATTATTTTAAGTATGAAAATGGATTAACTGTAACTGGTTTAACTAAAGAGTTAAACGTTTTTTACGTGCTTGATTTATTTAAAAAGAATACGGGAAATATTGTTGTACTTACTAATACGCTTTATGAAGCTAATGTATATTGCGATTCTTTAAAGACTTATACTGATGATGTATATTTATTTCCCATGGATGATTTTTTAACTAGTGTAGCTGTTGCTATATCACCAGATTTAAAGATTAAGAGGTTAGAAACACTAGAAGCTATACGCAAGAATAAGAAAGTAATTGTTGTAACTAATTTAATGGGATTTTTAAGATTTTTACCTGATAAGAATAATACTAGTAATTTAGAGTTTAAAATTGCTAAAGGTGATTCTATTAAAAGAGATGATATTTTAGAAATCTTAGAAAAGTATGGATATGTAAGAGAAAGTATTGTTACTACTACTGGTGAGTATGCAGTACGTGGATTTATTATAGACTTGTTTGTTATTGATGAAGATCATCCAATTAGAATTGAGTTTTTTGGAGATGATATTGATTCAATTAGATATTTTGATGAATCTACTCAGTTATCTATTAGGGAAATAAATGATATTATAATAAGACCTTATACAGAAGTTATTAGTGATACTAATAGCTCTTTATGTGATTATTTAGATGATCCTTTGGTGGTTATGATTAATAGAGATCAAATTGATTTAGCTTATAAGAAGTTATTTGAAGATATTGCAGAATATAAATTAAGTGAAGAAGTAGATAGTTCTAAAAAATATATGTTTGAGATGGAAGATATCACCTATAATAAAGTAATGTACTTGAATAATATTGGAGATAATGATTATGGCAAGGCACTTAATTTTAAGGCACAGGAAATAGAGAATTTTAATAGTAATTTTGAATTACTCGGGAAATATTGTGATAAGTCTATAACGGGTGGTAAGACAGTTGTTATAAGCTTGAGTAAAGAGAATCAATTACGAAGTTTAGAGCCATTTTTAACTAATTATCACGTTGTTAATAATGATCGACTTATTGACAGGGAGATTAATATTTTATATAAAAAGATTAATGTTGGATTTGTTTTTGATAAGTATGTAGTTATTACAGAGAATGATATAGAAAAAGTTAAGAATGCTGTAATAAATTATAGGAATTCTTATAAAGTAGGTAAGAAGATTAAGGATTTTGGACAGCTTGCTATTGGAGATTATGTAGTTCATAGTATGCATGGTATTGGTATTTATAATGGTGTTATTACTTTAACTAAGAATGGTCTTAAGAAGGATTATATTCAGATAAATTATTCAGGAAATGATAAGATTTATATTCCTGTAGAGAAGATTAGTACAATATTTAAGTATGCTGGTAAGGAAGGAAGTAGTCCTAAGTTAGATAAGTTAAATAGTACTAGTTGGGTTAAGAAGAAGAGAGAACTGCGTAATAAGATTAAAGATATTAGTGGGGAGTTAATTAAGTTATATGCAGCTCGTAGTAGCGTTAAAGGTACTCCTTTTAAAACTTATGAAGAAGAAGCGGTGTTTGGTAGTGAGTTTATTTATACTGAAACTAATGATCAAGCTAAAGCAATAAGAGATATAGATGAAGATTTAGCTTCAGAAGTACCTATGGATAGATTATTATGTGGAGATGTTGGTTTCGGTAAGACGGAAGTTGCTTTTAGAGCAATGTTTAAGACAATAGTTAATAATAAGCAAGTATTTTATTTGTGTCCTACAACGATACTTTCTAAGCAACAATATGAGAATGCGTTAGAGAGATTTAAGAATTATCCCATAGAGATAGCATTATTGAATAGATTTACTTCAGCTAAGGAGACAAAGAGAATTTTAGAAGGATTGGAAAAAGGAACAATAGATTTGGTATTTGGTACGCATCGTTTGTTATCTGGAGATGTTAAGTTTGCTAAGTTAGGTTTATTGATTGTTGATGAAGAACAAAGATTTGGAGTTACTCATAAAGAGAAGATTAAGGAATATAAGAATGATGTTAATGTTCTTACCTTATCAGCTACACCAATACCTCGTACATTAAAGATGGCTTTATCAGGATTAAGGGATTTATCAATTATAGATACACCACCAACTAATAGATATCCAGTTCAAACTTATGTTATTCAAGAGAATGATTTGATTGTTAAGGATGCTATTTATAAGGAATTATCAAGAAATGGACAGATATTTGTTCTTTATAATAAGGTGGCTTCAATTGAGAGTAAGTTAAAACAATTACACGATTTAGTACCTGAAGCAAGAATTACTTATGCACATGGACAGATGACTAAGAAAGAGCTAGAAGATGTAATGGAGTCATTTGTTAATTATGAATATGATATCTTGTTATGTACGACGATTATTGAAACAGGTATTGATATTATTAATGCAAATACACTGATTATCTATGATGCTGATAATTTTGGACTTTCTCAGTTGTATCAGTTAAGAGGTCGTGTTGGTCGTAGTAATAGAATTGCTTATGCATATTTAATGTATGATAAACAGAAGATGTTAAATGATATTGCTGTTAAGAGATTACAAGCTATAAAGGAATTTACTGAGTTAGGTAGCGGATACCGAATTGCAATGCGTGATTTATCTATTCGTGGTGCCGGAGATTTACTTGGTTCAGAACAAGCAGGATTTGTTGATACAGTAGGTATTGAATTATACATGCAAATGATTGAAGAAGAAATGCGTCGTATGAAGGGTGAAGTAGTCGAAGAAGACGAAGATGAAAATACATCTAATAAGTCTTTGGTAGAAGTTGAAACTCATATTAGTGATGATTATGTTAGTGATGAAGATATCAAAATTGAGATACATAAAAAGATCAATGAGATAGATGGGTATAAAAAGTTACTTGAAATTAAACATGAATTAGAGGATAGATTTGGTAAAATTAGTAAGCAGATGGAAATATATATGTTTGAAGAGTGGTTCGAAAAACAAGCAGAGAAACTTGGTATAGTAACAGTTAGACAAAGTGATAGAGAAATAGAAATAGAGCTACCGGTAGAAGTTTCTAAAAATATTCAAGGAGATAAGTTCTTTGTTAAAGCTTATAATATTAATCCTAGATTTAGACTTAGATATATTCATGATCAAGTAATTATAGCTTTAACTTTATTAAATCAAAAAGAACATTTCTTGTATTACATAGTTCCATTGATGGAAGAAGTTATAAGTGAAATTAGTGAAAAGAATGACAAGTAGTTGTTCTTTTTTATGTTGATGAATATTTAGTATGATATGATTATTTTAGATAATAGGTGATTTTTATGTTAGATAAAGATTTTTATTACAATGATTTAACAGAAATAAAGAGTAATAACAATATTCAATTAATTGTAGAAAATGATCCTTATAAAGAAATAGATGAGATATGTGCTAAACTTAATAGAATTAAATATGCAATGTTAAAAGAGTCAAGTTTAGCGGAGATGTGCTGTATAGTTGAATCAAGTGAGGAAAGACCAATAATAGGGACTCAAGCACTTGATACATGCTTTGGTATTTTGTTTTATGATCGAAAAAATAAAAAAGGAATGGTAGGTCATGGATCACCTAGTAGTAAAGTAGTAACTCTTCATGAGATGATTAGTAAAGTTGATGATGGTACTGAGAAGGTTATTGAATATATGATTATTCCAGGATTTAGGAATGTCGATCGTCGGGATACGATTGGTGTAGAGGAATTATTGAGTGAACTTAGGATATATTGCTCTAGTAATATAAAATTTGTTCCTTTTCATAATGATATAGATTTGTCAGTCAAGTTGCATAAACCTACTTTAACTTATGAATTTGCTTTTGACACAAGAAATGGAAAATTTGTGAGTGAATATGTATTTTTTGATGAAACAGAAGTGAATCCTAGATATATACCTAAAGCACATCATGGCTTAGGAAAATAACTTAATACTGAAATGATATATTTGATGGTTAAATATATTTAATACATATTTTTCTTTATTTTGTAAAAACTATTATTGAATGGAGAATTGTATGAAAGATATTAATTTTATTAAAAATATAGATAATTTAGGAAGAATAGTTATTCCTATGGATATAAGGCGTAAGTTGCAGATAAATACAGGAGATGTATTAAGTATTACATGTAATGATAAAGATATTATGTTAACTAAATATAGTTCTTTGGATAATAATATGAAGATTATTGAAATGATTAAATCTTTTATTGAAATATTGGAGTTAAAAGTTATTTTAGTTAATAGAGAATGTGTACTATATTCTAATTTGGTAAATATCGGATGTAAATTAGGAAATGAAGTTAAGTTACTGGTTAAAAATGGTAATAGTATTAAAAGTCAAAGTAATGAATTTATATTTGGAGAAAATAAAGTAAATGGGATATATAATATGTTGCCTATAGTTACTAATGAAGGTGTTATTGGTAGTATTATAGTTTTTGGTGATATAAATGAAAAAGGTTTTGAAATGTGTACATTACTTGCTAAAATTATAATGTTAGAGTTAAATATATCTTGATAAAGGGAATCTTTTGTGTTAAATTATGTTTATATTTGGCAATGAAGGAAAGAGTACCTTTATAGTAGTTGTTTAGAGAGATTCTGGTTGGTGTAAAGAATTCAATGAAATATTGAGAACATGGTTCTGGAGCTGAAACGTTTATTTCGCGTTAAGAATAAAGTGTATGATAAATTCATAAACTAAGGTGGTACCGCGGGTTCTTACTCGTCCTTAGATTGTGAATTTTTTATTTTGTTAGGAGGATGTAGATGAGAAAGTTTGAAAAGATTAGCTGGGAACAATGGCAAAAAGATATCGGAAACGATAAAAATGTTTATGATAATCATGAATTGCCAATGCGTCAAACAAAGTATAGTGCAGGCTATGATCTAAAAAGTCCTATTGATTTTGTATTACATCCTGGAGAAGATATGAAAATTCCGACTGGAATTAAAGTTACAATGAATGAAAACGAAATGTTTATGTTAGTAGTTCGTTCTAGTATGGGATTTAAATGGAATGTACGAATGTGCAACCAGATTGGAATTTTTGAAAAAGATTATTATAATAATGAAACAAATGAAGGTCACGCTTGGTTAAGGCTACAAAATCATGGCGATGAAGATTATGATGTTAAAGTAGGAGACAGGATAGCTCAAGGAATATTTACAACATTTTTAACAGTAGATGATGAGGAACCTATAAAAAATGAAAGAAAAGGCGGACTTGGAAGTACAAATAAGAAGGAGAATTAATTATGGAAAATAAAAATGGTTATTATATAAGTACAGCAATAGCATATACATCAGGAAAACCTCATATTGGGAATACTTATGAGATTGTATTAGCTGATGCTATTGCAAGATTTAAAAGATTACAAGGATATGATGTATATTTTCAAACTGGAACAGATGAGCATGGTGAGAAAATAGAATTAAAAGCTAAGGAAGCAGGACAAACTCCTCAACAGTTTGTTGATGAAAAGGCTGCAGTTATTAAAGATATTTGGGATGTAATGAATACAAGTTATGATAATTTTGTAAGAACTACAGATCCTAAACATGAAAAAGTTGTTCAACATATATTTAAATATATGTATGATAAGGGAGATATTTATAAGAGTGAGTACAAAGGATTATATTGTACTCCTTGCGAATCATTTTGGACTGAAAGTCAACTTGTAGATGGTAAATGTCCAGATTGTGGTAGAGATGTTCAACCTAAGTGTGAAGAAGCTTATTTCTTTAAATTATCTAAATATCAAGATAGATTAGAAGAATATATTGAATCACATCCTGAATTTATTCAACCAGCAGCAAGAAAGAATGAAATGATTAATAACTTTATTAAACCTGGATTACAAGATTTATGTGTGTCTAGAACATCATTTAGTTGGGGAATTCCGGTTGATTTTGATCCAAAACATGTAGTATATGTATGGTTAGATGCATTAACAAATTATATTACTAATATAGGCTTTGATTTTGATGAAACTACTGAAGAATTTAAATATAGATGGCCAGCTGACTTACATTTAATTGGTAAAGATATTATAAGATTTCATACTATTTATTGGCCATGTTTTTTGATGAGTTTAGATTTACCATTACCTAAACAAGTATTTGGACACCCTTGGTTAATTATGGCAGATGGTAAGATGAGTAAGTCAAAGGGAAATGTTGTTTATGCAGATGATTTGGTTAATGAATTTGGTGTAGATGCTGTGAGATATTACTTCTTACATGAAATTCCTTTTGCTTCAGATGGAGTATTTACTAGAGATTTATTAATTGAAAGAATTAATGGTGATTTAGTTAATATTTTAGGAAATTTAGTTAATAGAACAGTAAGTATGAATTATAAGTATTTTGATGGCATTATTCAAGAGCATAATACTTATGAACAAATAGATAGTGATTTAATTGATAGTGTATTAGTTTTGGGAAATAAAGTTACAGCTAAAATGGATGAATTAAAAGTAGGAGAAGCATTACAAGAGATTTTTGACGTACTTAGAAAATGTAATAAATATATTGATGATACAATGCCATGGAGTTTAGCTAAAGATGAAACAAAACGCGAAAGACTTGGTACAGTATTATATAATTTACTAGAAAGTATTAGAATTTGTAGTGTTTATTTAGAACCATTCTTAACAGAAACTGCAGAAAGAGTATTTAAACAATTAAATACTGATGTAACAGCTATTGAGAGTACAGAAGAATTTGGTGGTTTAGAAGTGGGAAATATTTTATCTGAACCAGTTCACTTATTTGATAGAATAGACATAAAGGCTTAGGATTTCTTAAGTCTTTTTTATTTCCTGGGAAATAATTATTGCGCAGGAAATAGAGAGTTATATATTTCTTGGGAAATCTTGTGTGGGAAATGCCCTAAAATAGGACTATTTCCTGGGAAAATATATAACCCAGGAAATAATATTTACCAGGAAATAGTATATTGAAAATAATATATTATTTAATGAACTGAATTATTTTGGTATAATTTTAGTGGTGATTATTATGTTTACTGATACACATTGTCATTTATATGAAGAGTATTATGAAGACTTAGATAAAATAATAAATAAAATTAGTAAAAGCAAAATTAATAGAGTTATTAACAACGGATGTGATAAAAAATCAAATATTGAAGTATTAGATAATGTTGGGAAATATTCTAACATGTATGGAGCTTTAGGCATTCATCCTGAAAATGTAGAATTTTATACTGATGAAGATTTAAAATTTATTGAGGATCACATTAATGATGATAAAATAGTAGCTATTGGCGAGATTGGTTTAGATTATTACTGGACTAAAGAGAATAAAGATAAACAGATTGAATTATTTGAAAAACAGTTAAAATTAGCTGAACATGTTAATAAACCCGTAATTATTCACAGTAGAGAAGCGACTTTAGATACTATAGAAATATTAAAAAAGTATAATGTAAGAGGTGTTATTCATAGTTTTAGTGGAAGTTATGAAACAGCTTGTATTTATATTAAAATGGGCTTTTTATTAGGCATAAATGGTGTTATAACGTTTAAAAATTGCAATTTAAAGGATGTAGTAGATAAAATTGAATTATCTAATATAGTTTTAGAGACAGATTCTCCATATTTAACTCCAGTTCCTTATAGGGGGCAAAAAAATGATTCCACACATGTAGAAGATATTGCAGAATTTATATGTAATTTAAAAGGAATAAGTATGGAAGAATTATCTTTGGTAACTAATGACAATATCAAGAGGTTTTTTGACATTTAGTTAGTAAAATGCTAATATAAATCTTATCTTTTTTAGAGGTGAAATTTTTATGAAGAAATTTAACTGGATAAAGATGGGGTTTAAATTGGTTAAAATAGTCTTATTGCTATTGTTAGTTGTGATATTACAAGCTAATATAAGTGATAAAGCAGTAAATAAGACTGAAAATTTTAATTTAAATATGACTTTAGGTCTTACTGCTATGGCAGAAAAGGAAGAAGAAGAGATTCCAAGAGAAGTTATAGTTGAAAGGAATAAGACTAATAGTTCTGTTTTAAATAAATATACAGGAGATTTAACTGGATATGCCGCAGATTGTCCATTATGTAATGGTACACTTGCTTGTAAAAGATCTTATAATGTATACAGGAATAATGTTGTTAGTTATGATGATGAAACTTATGGTAATGTAAGAATAGTAGCATCATCTAAGCAACTTGCTTGTGGTAGTGTTGTAAGATTTAATGCAAATTCAATATCAAGTGAACCAATATATGCTATTGTCTTAGATAGAGGAGTTACAGGTAATAGTTTAGATTTATTAATGCCAACTGAGGATGCTGCAAGACGTGAAGTAGGTCGAAAGAAAATAACTTATGAAGTTGTAAGAAACGGTTGGTAAAAAGGGAAGTGAATAAATTGGGTGATTTTAAACATAAACATAGTTTGGGTCAGAATTTCTTAAAAGATAAGGGAGTTTTGGCTAAAATAGTTGATAGTGTTGATGTAAAAGAAGATGATTTAATAATTGAAGTAGGGCCTGGACAAGGAGCTTTAACTAAGTTTTTAAAGTTATTCCATGCTAATTTAAGATGCTTTGAAGTAGATACAAGAGTAGAAAAATATTTAAAAGCATTTGAAGATGAAAAAACTAAGGTTATTTATAATGATTTTCTTAAAGTTAATTTAGAAGATGAGATAAAAGATATAGATTATAAAGATTTGTATGTAATAGCTAATTTACCTTATTATATTACTACTCCTATTATAGAGAAGATGATTAGTAGTCCTTTAAATGTTAAAGCAATGGTTTTAATGGTACAAAATGAAGTGGCTGATAGATTAAGTGCTAAAGTTGGAAGTAAGGATTATGGAGCTATTACAGTATTCTTAAACTATTATTATGATGTAGAAAAGTTATTCTTTGTAAGTCGTAAAGCATTTGATCCCATTCCTAATGTAGATAGCGCTGTTATAAAGTTATCTAAGAAGAATAAAGAATTAGATGTTAAGGATAAAGATTTATTTTTTAGATTAATTCAAGATTCTTTTAGAATGAAGAGAAAAAATATAAGAAATAATTTAAAAAGCTATGATTTAGATAAGATATTAACTATTTTACAAAGTTATGGACTTGATTTAACTGTTAGAGCTGAATCTATACCATTAAATTGTTTTGTTGATATGGCAAATATATTAAGCAAGTAGAGATACTTGTTTTTTCTATGGAATAAAATAATTAATTGTTTCATAAGATTACTAAGGTGATTGAATGGAATTTAAAATAGGAGATTATGTAACTAGGAATAGTTATAATAATGATATTGTTTTTGTTATAGTAGATATTCAAGATGGAGAAGCTATACTAAAAGGTTATGATTTGAGGTTAATTGCTAATAGCCCGCTTTCAGATTTAGTATTATGTTCAGACGAACGAAAAAAAGATGATTTTATGGAAGAATTATTTAAAGAAGATATTTTAGATAAAGTAGATAGAGATGAGTTCTTTTATTTACCACCTAGAATATTACATTTAGATGGAGATAGTGAATATTTAGAAAAATGTTTAAAATTTTATAAAAATAATAGAGTTATGGCTTTTGGAAAGACTATAAGAGAAGAAGAACTTGATAAGAATGTTTATAAGTTACTTGAAGATGTTAATCCAGATATATTGATTATTACTGGTCATGATGCTTATTTTAAGAAAAGTACTGATAAAACAGATTTAAAAAATTATAAAAATTCTGAGAACTTTATAAAAGCGGTTAGAGAAGCTAGAAGATATGAGAAAAGTCATGAAAAGTTACTTATTATAGCTGGAGCGTGTCAAAGTGATTATGAAGAACTTATTAAGGCTGGTGCAGATTTTGCTAGTAGCCCTAAAAGAGTTAATATTCATGCTTTAGATCCAGCAATTATAGCTACAACTGTTTCTTTAACAGAAAAAAATAAAGAAGTTAATATAATTGAGTTACTTGAAAAAACAAAATATGGAAAAGATGGTATGGGTGGCTTGATGGTTAATGGTCTTATGTATGTGGGGTATCCTAGATGAAAACTATATATCAAGCTAGAGAGTTAATTAAAGAAAATTATGGTAAGAGAGCAATCATAAAGGTACTTGGAATTAGAAATAAGACGGAGATATTTGAGGGGATAATAAGTGAATGTTATCCTAATGTTTTTATATTGAGTACTAAAATGGGGAAAAAAAGTTTTACTTATACTGATGTTTTGATTGGAAATATTAAGGTAAAGATAAAATAATTCTTGATTTTATCTAGAATATGCTTTAAACTTAAAGTAAGTTGAGACTTGATAATAAGTGATAGACTTGGGAGGAGTGTTATTACATGAAGATTACAAAAGTAGTTCTTCGCAATAAGGAAAAAGAAGATTCACGTATGAAAGCTATAGCTACTGTAACAATAGATGAAGCATTCGTTATTACTGGAATCAGATTAATTCAAGGCGATGATAAAATGTTTATTGCTATGCCTAGTAGAAAGGTATCTGAAGGAGTTTATGATGACATAGCTCATCCAGTAAACCAAGAAACTAGAAAAATGTTTGAAGATGCAATTTTTAAGGCATATGAAGAAATGAAAAAAACTGGTGAAGAACTAGTAAAAGTTGAAATTTAAACTTAAAGTTAAGGCTTTAAGTTTTTTATTATTTTAAGGAAAAAAATATGAAGCAAGTTAAGTTTATTAATATAAAAGCTGAAAGTAGTGGTTGGTAATTAGGAAGAGGAAGAAAATTTAGATTTCCTAATATTGAAAAAATTTCTTTAATATTTCAAAAAGAGATAAATGATTCTAAAAATGAATAATATTTAGTTCATAAAATTGAAAGTATTGGCATATTTATTATTAGGTGATAATAATGGATAATGCATATGATAATACGAAGCATGAAGTAAAACTTATTGATAGGGGTTTAATATATCTTACAGGAATTGATAAAATTATCAGTTTTGATAGTGAAGAATTCTTAATGGAAAGTGTCATGGGAATTATTTTACTTAAGGGAGAGGGACTTGAAATAGTTAAACTTGATACTCATGATGGTGTAGTAAGTATTAAAGGTATAGTAAATAGTATGACTTATGATGATGGTAAAAAGAAAGAGACAGAATCTTTGTTAGGTAAGTTATTTAAATAATGAGTTCTTATGTACAGTTAATTTGTTTAATAGGATCTTTTTTATATGGGTGTTTACTATATTATACAAATATATTTAATGAGAAAATTTTACAAAATAAAGGTGTTATATTTAGATTAATATGTAGAATATTTTATGTTAATAATATGGCTTTATTATATATTTTATTTTTATATAAAATGAATAATGGAATATTACATATTTATTTTGTATTATTTATATTTTTTGGATATCTTATTATGAGTGTTAAAAAACGTAAATAATATATATTTCATTTTTATTTGTTTTTAGTTATTATGTTATACTAGTGATAATAGGAGGATTATATATGAGCAATAGTAATAATAAAAATAAAAAAAGTAACTTAAAGACAATAAAAAAACAAGAAAAAAGTCGTATAGCATTTTTATTAGTTGCTGTTGTTCTATTTATAGTTATTTTGATAAGTACAGTTTTTAACGATATTGTACAGATTTATCGTAATAAAAATCAAACAGAAGAACTTAATATAAGAAAACAGGAATTGTTGGAAGAAGAGAAATCATTAAAAAGTGAAGTTATAAAATTACAAGATCCTGATTATATAGCTAGATATGCTAGGGAAAAGTATTTATATACTAAAGATGGAGAGAAAATTTTAACTATAATAGATGTTCCAGAAAGTAGTAATAAGGAATCTAGTTCAAATAGTAATTAGTAGATAGAAATATCTGCTTTTTTAATGTTATAATTTTTTTGTAAAATATCTTAATTGTAACATCGTCTATATCTATCTATAGTATGAAGGCTATTGTCATTCACTTGAAGAAATATGAAATAAGTAATTTTCTTATGACTTTGTTTGTGGTATATTTTTTATAGTAGGTGAAAGGTATTATGAAGAAAATATATATTGTTTTAACTTATACTGGAACTATTTTATCTAAATTAGTAAAAATGTATACAAAAAAAGAATATTCACATGTTTCTATTGCTTTAGATGAAGATTTAAAAGAAATGTATAGTTTTGGTAGAACATATGCTTATTGCCCTTTTATTGCTGGTTTTGTTCATGAGGAGATTGATAAAGGAACATTTAAACGTTTTAAAAAAACGAAGACTAGAATTTATTCTTTACAAGTTCCAGATGAAAAGTATTATAAAGTTCTTAAAATAATAAATAGTATTAAAGAACATAGAAATGAATATGATTTTAATATTATAGGTTTGTTTGGTGTAGCTATAAACTTAAAATTTAGAAGAGAAAAATCTTTTTATTGTGCTGAATTTGTCAAATATGTTTTAGAAACATCAAAGATAAACGAAGAATTGCCTGAGCTTGTTAAACCAGAAGATTTTAAAAAGATGAAAGGTTTATGTATTGAGTATTCAGGTATATTGAAAGAATATAATAGTTATTGATAATACTATTTCTAGTATTATCATTTTTTTGTTATTATTAATTAGATATTTTGATCTATTAAAATAATCTTTTTTCATAAAATATATGAACTTGTAATATTTTTATAATAGGAGAATATTATGGGTTATATAAGAATTTTGATGATTAGTATTGGTTTAGCAATGGATGCTTTTGCTGTTGCTGTTTGTAAAGGAATTAGCTGTAAAGAAGTTGATAAGAAAAAGTTTTTATTGGTAGGATTTATGTTTGGAATTTTTCAAGCAGTTATGCCTTTAATTGGATATTATGTTGGATCAGGATTGAGAAAATTAATTTTTGCTATTGATCATTATATTGTCTTTATATTTTTAGTTGTTATTGGTGTTAATATGATTTACGAATCTATTTGTGGGAGAGAAGAATATTCTGATAGTGATATAAATGTCAAATCATTAATAGTTCCAGCGATTGCAACAAGTATTGATGCTTTTTCGGTTGGCATAATGTTTGCTTTTACGAAGATAAATCTATTATTATCAGTGTTAACTATTGGATTGGTGGCTTTTGTTTTATCAACTGTAGGTGTTTATATAGGTAGCAGTTTTGGAAAAAGGTTTGAAAGAAAAGCAAAATTATTTGGTGGATTAATTTTGATAATATTAGGAATAGAAAATTTAATTGAGCATTTTTTATGATAAAATGCTTTTTTTAATGAAAAAATATAGTAAAATAGTGGTAATTTTGAGTGAATGCAACTCAAAGATTACATAAATCAACTTAAAATTGGTAGTGCGCAACTGGTAGAATTTGTATAATTAAGCCATAAAAAGGAGAGAAATTTATGAATTTAGCTGATAATTTAAAGAGAATAAGAAAAGATAATAATTTATCACAAGAACAATTGGCAGAGAAGCTTGGAGTTTCAAGGCAGGCTGTTAGTAAATGGGAATCTGGTCAATCATATCCTGAGATGGATAAAGTTCTTCAAATATGCTCATTATTTAATTTAAATATTAACGAATTAATTAATGAAAATATTAAAGAAGTAAATGAAACGAAGGAATCTAAGAATATTTCTAATAAATATGTAACTAGTTTTTTTGATTATTTAACTAAAGTAGTTGATATGTTTAGTAGTATGAAGTTTGTACAAATTATGAAGTGTTTATTTGAACAATTTGTAATATGTATGCTTTTGTTATTAATTTTTACAATTATAGGAAGTGTTGCTGCAGGAATATTGGCTCCTTTAATTAGTGCAATTTTTCCGGGTGGTTTATATTATCCTATAATAAGAATATTAGAAGCCATTTATGTTATTGTAGCTTTTATTATAGGTGTGGTTATTTTATTTCATGTGTTTAAAATAAGATACTTAGATTATTATGAATTTGTTAAAGTAGATCAAAAACCTAGAAATAATGTGATTGACTCATCAGTTGAAAATAGTTTATCAGAAGAGATAAATGAGTCTGAAGAAACAATAGATAAAGAAGTAGAAAATGATAAAAAACAAAAGATTATTTTAGAGAAAAGACCTGAGAAAATAATTATAAGAGATCCTAAGCATTCAGATTTTAAGTTTATTTCTGGATTAGGAAAAGCAATATTGTGGATGGTAAAATTCTTTGTTGCTTGGGTATTGTTATTCTTCGCAATGGGATTTGTTGGATTAGTTATATGTTTAGTATTAGGATTCTTATTTGTTAAGACAGGTGTTTTATTTGTAGGATATATTTTAGCAATGATTGGATGTTTAATATTATGTGCTATTTGTATAGAGTTAATGTTTAATTTTATATTTAGTAGGAAAAATAGTAAGACAAGATTCTTTATTACTGGAATAGTTTCCTTAATTGCAGTTGGCGTTGGTTCAGGAATGTTACTTATTGGTATATCTGAATTTGATATTGCAAAACAAGATGTAGATACTATAAAAGAAGAATATGTCTTTGAAATGAAAGATAACTTAATGATAGCAAGACATTATAATTATTATCATACAGTTGAATATATTGTCGAAGCTAGAAAAGATGTTAAGGTTGAAGTTGAACATTCCAAATATTATACTTCAGATATAGATGAAGAGGGCGGATTTATATATATTTATAATTATGTACCAGATGGCGAAGTTATGGATATGATAAGATTGTTTATTAAGGACTTTAATAATAAAAAGATAGTTAACTATGATAGTGAACAGTCTGTTAAGGTTTATGCTTCTAAGGAAAATATTGATATAATGAAGAAGAATAGGAAAGAATATTTTGATGAAAGAGATAGTCTTATAGATGAATTAGAGAAATCTAGAAATGAAGTTAATAGACTGGGAAGAGAAGCAGATAGATTGGAAAGTTTACTAGATACTTGTGGTTATACTGTAGTTAGAGATGCTAATGATAGAATCGTTGAAATTTATAAGAGCTATGATGATGAATCTAGTATAAGTAGATAATGATATAATTTAAGACAGATTAGTGTATCTGTCTTTTTATTTTGTGTTATAATTTTGTTGTAAAAGAGGTAGAGTGGTAGAGATGAAAAAAGGATATGTTAGATTAGCTTATGATGAAATTCAAACTGATAGCATTGTAGATGGAGAAGGATTAAGAAGTGTAATATGGTTTCAAGGGTGTTCACATAATTGTCCTGGTTGTCACAATCCAGAAACACATGATTTTAATGCAGGTATAGAGAAAAGTATTGAGGAATTAAAAGAAGAAATTAGAGGATTAGAATTTCAAAAAGGTGTGACTTTTTCTGGTGGAGATCCGATGATGCAAGTAGATGCCCTTGCTGAATTAGCATCTTGTGTTCATGAGTGTGGAATGAATGTGTGGGTTTATACAGGATTTACTTTTGATGAAGTTCTGGAGCTGGCAAAAAAGAACGAAAATTATATGAAAGCATTAGAAAATATAGATGTCTTAGTAGATGGAAAATTTGTTATGGATTTAAGAAGTTTTGATGTTCAATTTAGAGGATCAAGTAATCAAAGAATTATTGATGTTAAAAAAAGTTTAGAAAAGGAAAAAGCTGTAACAATTTCAAAATATAAATAAAATTTATTTGAATATTAATGTAAATAAGTGTTATTTATAGACAGCAAAAAATGGTAAAATATATATTAAAGAAAAGGAGATATTCACTTTTCTTTTTTTATTTTTTATGTATAATAAAGTCTTAAGTGGGTGAACGCTTATGGGCAATATTAGATTAAGAAATTTAAAATTCTCCTATGATAAAAAAAATGAAATATTTAAAGGGATTGATTTCTTTTTGAGAAAAGATAAAACTTTAAGTATTATAGGTACTTCTGGTAGTGGAAAAACCACTTTATTAAAAATATTAAATGGTGAACTTCCTTATGAAGGAGAAGTTTTGATAAATGGAATTGATGTTAATAATGATAATTTTTATGCCCTAAGAAAATGTATTGCTGTTGTTTACAGAAACACAAGTTTTATTTCTGAATTAGTTAGAGATGAACTTAGGTATTCTTTAGAAAATATGAATATTGCTCCCGAAGAAATTAAGAAAAAAATAAATGAAATAAATGATTATTTTGGAATTAATAAATTACTTAATAAAAAGATATGTGATTTAAGTTTAAATGATCGAACTTTGGTAAAAATACTTTCTTATGCTTTAATTGAACCTACTTATTTAGCTTTGGATGATTTATTAATAGACTTAAATACTAGAACTAAAATTTTGTTACTTAATTATTTGAATACAAAGAATATTATGCTAATAAATGTTACAACTAATATGGAAGATGTTTTATATACTGATTATGTTGTATGTTTGTATGATGGTATAAGTGCAATAGATGGAAGAACTTTAGATGTTTTGAAGAATGAGAAGGTTTTAAAAAGACTTGGCTTTTCTTTACCATTCATGTTAGATTTATCTATTCAATTAGAGCTTTATGGCTTATTAAAGAAGAGTTATTTAAATAAAGAAACGATGGTGAAGGATTTATGGAAATAATATTTAATAAATTATGTTATTTAGAAAATAAAAATTCTTCTTCAGAAAATAAATATCTTGATGATGTTAATTTGGTAATTACGCAGGGTGAGATTGCTGCTTTTGTGAGTGATGATTTAAGTATTGTTGGAGAACTTATTATGGCATTTAAAAGACCTTCTAAGGGAGAACTTAAATTAGATGATGTTGTAATAAAAAGAACAAGTCATATAAATAATATTAATTTATTGAGAAAAAAAGTTGGATTTATTAAAACAGATATTGAAAATAGTTTAACAAAAACAGTAAAAGAAGAAATCAAGAAAACGATGAAAAATTATGGATATAAAGCTAGTAACGTTACTAAACATATTGCTGATTCTTTGAGAATAGTTGGTTTAGGTGAAGATTATCTTGAACGTGATTGCAAGACATTGTCATATACAGAGAAGAAAAAAGTAAGTTTAGCTTGTGCAATGAGTTATAATCCTGAAGTTTTAATATTGGAAAATTTTGAAAAGGGTTTAATATTTAGAGAAAGAGAATATTTTAGAAAGTTATTTCTTAAATTAAAAAATAAGTTTAAGAAAACTATTATTCTTATTGGAACTGATTTAACTTTTTTGTTTGATATTGTTGATAAGGTTTATGTTATTAACAAAGGTAAATTAGTTTTATCTGGAGATAAAGATATATTTTATGAAGATAAACTTTATAAATATGTAGAAATGCCAAAAATAGTTGAGTTTACTAAATATGTTCACCAAAACGGACATGATATTTTAGAATATACTGATATAAAAGAATTAATAAAGGAATTGTATCGCAATGTTAAATAAATTAGATTATTCATATAATTGTGAAGAATCTATTATACATAGAATTAATTCGGTAGTTAAGTTATTTGGATTATTTATCTATGTACTTCTTTGTTTGCTGAAATTTAATAATGTATTATTTATCTGTAATATAGGATTTGTATTTTTACTGATTTTATTAAGTAATATTAACATTATTAAATATTTAAAAGTAATATGGAAGTTAAAGTATATACTTATTATAATGTATGCTTTTATGTATCATAAACAGATGGATTTTATGAATATGAATATTATAATATTTAAGTTTGTGTTTTTTGTACTTTATTTAAGTATGATAGTGTATACAACTTCAAGGGAAGATATAGGTAAAGGGACTTCTATTGTAGTAGATAGGATTAATATAGTAGGAATTAGTTTTAAAAGTATTACAACTTTTTTTACTAATATATTAGTATTTGTAGATAATTTTATAGATAGTTATAATGAAATATTTATAATTGAAGGAATAAAAGGAAAGGTATATTCTTGTAGTAATTTAATAGATAAAATAAAATATATTGTTATTAATTTTAAAATTGTATTGGAAGACAGTAAAGAAAAAATGAATAATCGTAAATATGATATGAAATATAGGATGTATAATAAAGATGTAAAAAGTAAGTATAAGTATAGGAATAAGTTATTTATATTTGATTATGTTTATGTCATACTTAATGTAGCTATGCTAGTTTTTTATGTATTGAAGGTGAGATAGGTGAAATTTTTAATAACAATATCTTATGATGGTAGTAAGTTTTATGGGTTTCAAAGGCTTAATGAAGAGGCAAGTGTTCAGAAGGTATTAGAGGAAGCATTAACAAAAATTAATAAACAAAGTGTTGAGGTTAAAGGAGCGGGAAGAACTGATCGTGGAGTTCATGCTAATGGACAAAGAGTTAGCTTTAAGTTAGATGTTAATATAGATGAGAATGGTCTTATGATGGCATTAAATTCATTAGTAAAACCTTATATATATGTTAAAAAAGTAGAAAAAGTTAATGATGATGTACATGCTAGATTTAGTGTTAAAAAGAAAAAATATATTTATAAGATTAATTTGGGAGATTTTAATCCACAATTAACTGATTATGTTTATCAGAGTGAATATAAGTTAGATATTGATAAGATGAAGGAAGTATCTAAGTTATATTTAGGAGTTCACGATTTTCATAATTTTGTTTCAGGCGAAAGAGATGACTATACTGCTATAGTTTATGGAATTGATTTTTTTATTAAGGATGATGTTTTGAATATTGTATTTGAAGGAAAGAGTTTTTATAGATATATGGTTAGAAATTTAGTTGGTATGATGATTGATGTTGCAAGAGGCAAAGATGATATTTCTAAAGTGGCTGCAATGTTAGATAGTAAAGATGAAATTAGCGGATATACAGCGCCAGCTTGTGGATTATATTTAGATAGTATTGAATATTGAGGTGTTTATGAAGGAATTAGAGAGTAGAATAGAGAAAATAGAAGAAAGAAATAAGAGAGTTGAAATGGATAAAGCATGGGAGATTAGTTGGACTAGAAGAATTTGTATATGTATTCTTACTTATATAGTTGTTGTTACATATTCTTATATTATAAGTAGATATGATAATATTTATTTAAGTAGTTTAGTTCCTGTTATTGGTTTTACTTTATCTACTTTATCCTTGGGAATTATAAGGAAAATATGGCAAAAAAGAAGATAAGTTGACATGAAAGTGTAATAATTGTGATAAATAATGGAAAAAGTTTGTTGAAAGTGAAGATTTTATTTGACTTTTATGGTACTTTCTCATATAATTTTAACTGGTACATTTTATTTGTTGGAATTTGTTAGCCCTGGGAAAGCGAAGCAAAAGAAGACAGTGAAAGGAAATTTGATATGAATACATTTATGGAAAAGAAAGAAACTGTTGAACGTAAATGGTATGTTATCGATGCTGAAGGAGTTGCTTTAGGTAGATTAGCTTCTAAAGTAGCAGTAGTTTTAAAAGGTAAACATAAAGCTACTTATACACCACACATCGATTGTGGAGACTACGTAATCGTAGTAAATGCTGAAAAGGTTAAACTAACTGGTAATAAACTTGAGGATAAGAAATATTATAATCATAGTGGTTACGTTGGTGGTTTAAGAGAAAGAAATGCTAAAACAATGATTGAAAAATATCCAGAAGAAATGATTGAAAGAGCTGTTAAAGGTATGCTTCCAAAAGGAAGATTAGGAAGAGCTATGGGTAAGAAATTATTCGTATATGCTGGTCCTGAACATAAACAACAAGCTCAAAAACCAATCGAAATGAAAGTTAACTAGGAGGTTTTAAATTATGGCTAAACAAGTATGGACAGCTACTGGACGTAGAAAACGTTCTGTTGCTCAAGTTAGAATGACTGCTGGTAAGGGAAATATTACAGTTAATGGAAAAGATGTTAATGAATATATGCCTTTTGCAGTATTAGTAATGGATTTAAAACAACCATTAGTAGCAACTGGTAATGAGGATAAGTTCGACATTGAAGTAACAGTTAAGGGTGGAGGATTCTCTGGCCAAACTGGAGCTATTAGATTAGGTATAACTCGTGCTTTATTAGCATTCGATGCAGATGCTGATCAAACTAGAGAAGATGCTTATAGAAAAACTCTTAAAACTGCTGGATTCGTTACAAGAGATCCAAGAAGTAAAGAACGTAAAAAACCAGGTCTTAAGAAAGCAAGACGTGCTCCACAATTTAGTAAACGTTAATATTTACAGATTTCAGTACTTAAAACTCGTATATTACGAGTTTTTTCTTTTGCTTTAACTTAAATTTTATGATTTTAGTTATATGTGTTATAATATCCCTTAATTTTAAGGAGGGGTTTTGTGAATGTTCAAGAATTACATTTAGAAATGACTAGAAATTGCACTCTTTATTGCGAACATTGTTTACGTGGTGAGAAAGAATGTAAAAATATATGCTTTGATACTATAGATAATATATTTATGGAAGTTAATTATATTTATAATTTATTATTGACAGGTGGTGAACCCCTTATTGCTATAAGTCAATTAGAATATTTGATAGAAGTAATAAAGAAGAGAAATGTTAGAATAGGAAAGATTACTTTGGTAACAAATGGAACTGTTATGAGTTCTAGAGTTTTAAAAGCGTTAAAAGAATTAGCAAGAATAACTTATTTACGAATAGATATATCAGGGGATATATTCCATAAACTAGAATTAGAAAGATTGAGCTTATTAGAATTAAGAAATAAGAATTTTAAAATATTACATGATTTATTTGTTAGCGAGGAATATAGCATTGAATATGAAAAAAAGACTTCTTATTTATCTTGTGTAGGTAGAGCAGAGTTATTATCACAAGATAGATTAAGAGATATAAACGGAATGATTGAAGGGGAATATCTTATTCAACCTGGTCTTAGAACAATGAGTCAACCGAAATTTTTTATTCAAGAAAATTCAATTTTTGGTTATGTTCCTGTAGATATTTATGGAAATATTGTTAGTTATGGTCAGTCTTTTAAAGAAGAAGATGAACAAGCAGAAAGAGTTAATACTAATATAAATCAACTTGGATTTAAGAGAGCGTTAAATAATTTTATTGATTATACAAATAATCAAGATATTATAGCTGCTAGAGTTCCTGCTAAGAGGTGATTGTATGATAATAGAGGAATTGCATTTAGAAATTACTAGAAATTGTACTTTATATTGTGAACATTGTTTAAGAGGAGATAAAGAGTGCGTAAGTATGAGTCTGAATACGTTAGATAATGTATTTAAAAATATAGATGGAATAGATGTTTTACTTTTAACTGGTGGTGAACCATTAATAGCAATTAATCAATTAGAAAAATTAGTGGAAATAATTAGAAATGAATGTATTAGAATTGGTGTTATAAGGTTTATTACTAATGGGACAATAATGAGTGCGAGAGTTCTTAGAGTATTGAAAGAATTGAGTGAACTAACTAAACTTGATATAAAAGTTTCTGCAGATATATTTCATCAATTAGAAGTAGAAAGACTTGGATTTGTATCGTTAAGAGATAAGAATTTTAAAATATTAAGTGATTATTTTGGAGCTACGAAGTATGGAGATGATAGTGAAGAACCTAAATATACTATGAAACAAATGATATATGCTATTGGCAGAGCTAAGGATTTATCACAAGATAGATTAGAAGAGATAAATAAAATGGTTCATAATCCTTATGTTACAAATGATTATTTTGGTATTCACAGAGAAGTTGGCCGACCTGTATTCCTTTTAGATGATTCAATTGGTGGTCAGCTTACAATTGATGTTTATGGAAATTTGGTTGGATATGGTCTTGAGTTTAAAGAAGAGGATACAGAGTCTTATAAAATAAGAGCTAATATAAATAATATGTCTTTAGTTGATGCAACGCAAAAATATATTGATTTTATAGCTATGAATATGACAGAAGAAGAAATTAAATTAAATAAATTATTGAGTGATTAAGTATCACTTTTTTTGTAAAGTTTGCGTTTGAAAAAATATATCTTAAATTATGCATTGATAAATATCTTTTTATTTTTTATAATTATTGTAAGAATGGAAGGGTATCTAGTTATGGAAGTAAATGATAATAATAAAAAAAAGAATAAAGGTCATACTATTAGAAATTTTATATTATTTATTTTGTTTTTGGCATCTGGAATTGCATTAGGTTATTTTGGAACTATTAAATATTTAGAATACAAAAATAATCTTAATCAACCCGATGATGAAGTGGTAAATAATGGACCAAAAGATATAACAGAAGATGAAAAAAGTAAAGATTTAATTAATAGCTTATATGCAACAATAAATGGTGAAGTTATGTTTTATTCGACTAAGGGAATAAATATTAGTACATTAGATAATACATCAAAATTGAAATTAGTATATAATCAACTAGTTGCAAACAAGCAAGGAATTTCAGAAAAACTTGATTCATTATGGTGGGGAGCTCAAAATTGTAATTATGAATTTTTAGTAGATCCATCAACTGATGTATATAATCCTACTAATAGTTGTACAATTATTAGAATAAATAGAAGTTTATTTATGGAAACTAATAAAAAGCTATTTAATGATGAAATTTTAGATACAAGTGTTACATTTAGCCCAGAACCTGGAAAAAGTTGTGTTGTAGATCCTAATAATGGAGAAACATATATTTGTGGAAATGTTATAAATCAAACAGGAATTACAGGTAGTCTTGAAAGTAAATTTACTATTCAGAAAGTTACTAAGGACGAAGATGGAACGATTGTTATTTATGAAAAAGGTTATTTGGTAGATAAAAGAAGTACCGTAGGAACAGAATATGATAATTATTATTTACATTCTTCTGATAGTACAGATTATTATTATGAATTGAAAAGTGCAGATAATTTAACATTTAAACATACTTTTAAAACTGATGATAAAATAAATTATTATTATGTAAGTACTGAACTTAGTAAATAATATAAATAAAAAGTGAGATATTTTGTATATCTCTTTTTATTTTGAATAAATTTTAGTATGAAAAAGATATATTTTGTTTTGATGTTAATAACTTTAATTTTATTAACAAGTAGCGTTTCATTTGGTCATGAAATAAATAATAAATTAATGGGGAAGGTTATTGTATTAGATGCTGGGCATGGAGGAAAGGATAGAGGAACTTCTTCAAATGATATTTATGAAAGTGATATTAACTTAAATATAGTTTTAAAACTTAGAGATGAGTTGGTAAAACAAGGTGTAAATGTTATTTTGACTAGAGACGGTGATTATGATTTAAGTAGTCCTAATGTGGATAGAAGAAAGAAAAGTGATTTTGATAATAGAATAAGGTTAATAAATAGTAGTGGAGCAGATATGTATATAAGTATTCATATGAATTATTTAGCAGATTCAAAATATTATGGAGCGCAAACTTTTTATACTGGAAGTAATGAAAGATTAGCTAAGATTATCCAAGAAAGCTTAAGAAAAGATTTGAATAGTCCGATGAATGAAAAAAAATTAAGTGAAAGTATTTATATGTATAAAAAGCTTACTATACCTGGTTTATTAATTGAATGTGGATTTTTATCCAATGCTAAAGAAAGGAATTTATTAATAGATGATTCTTATCAATTTAAAATAGTTAAGTCAATAATTAATGGTTTAATACAATATTATTAATTTGTTAAAGTTAATGTTTTATTTTATAATATTAATTGGTGGTAGTTATGAATAAAAAATTATTTTTAGATAGAATATTAAAGTATTTTATTGAGGATGATAGTCTTATTCCTGATTCATTAGAAGATAAGATAAAGCTATGGGAAAATGTTGTAACTACTAAAGAGTTAAAAAATATACCAGAAGATATTTTAATAGCTGAAGATAAGTTCTTAAGATTGGATTTAATTAATAGAAAATTAACTGATGGAGAAAAGTTACAAACGGTTAATCAGACCTTGAATACTAGTATTGATAATGGTAATAAGATTTGCTTATGGAAAGGTGATATAACTACAATTTACTCTGATTTGATAGTTAATCCTACTACTAATAAATGTCTTTTAAGAGAAAGTATTGATAATAAAAAAATGGATTATAATATATTCTTAAGGAGTGGAATGCGTCTTGGAATAAAATGTTCTTCTTTATTGAAAGATGAAATTCTTGATGAAGCAGATATTTTGATTACTCGAGCTTATAATCTTCCTTGCGATTATATAATTCATGTAGTAGTTCCTAATATTGAAGATTCAACTTTAGAAATAGAAAAGATTTTAGGTATGTGCTATATGAATGTTTTAGAATGTGCTAAGAATAATATGGTTAAAACTATTGTAGTTCCTTGTATTGGATTAAATTCTAAATTAGATGTTAATAAGTTGGTTGAAATTTCAGTTAATACAGTAATAAAGTTTTTAAAAGAAAATAAGGGTTGTATGGAAAAAGTTATTTTTCAAGTTGATAATGATGAATTCTATCAGCTTTATAGTAAAGTATTAGTTGGTGTTCAAAATGCATGATATTTGGAATCCATGGCATGGGTGTACTAAAAAGAGTGAGGGATGTCAGCATTGTTATATGTTTTATTTAGATAAAATTCATAATAATAAGATAGCTAGTAGTACAATTTATAGAACTAATAATTTTAATTACCCATTACAGAAAGATAGAAGGGGAGAATATAAAGTAAAGTCTGGTGAGCAATTAAGAGTTTGTATGACTTCTGATTTTTTTGTTGAAGAAGCTGATAAGTGGAGAGAAGAAGCTTGGGATATCATTAGACAGAGAAAAGATATAAGTTTCTTTATATTAACTAAGAGACCAGAGAGAGTGCTTGAACATTTACCAAGTGATTGGGAAGATGGATATGAAAATGTCATTTTTAATGTAACCTGTGAGAATCAGATAAGAGCTGATGAAAGAATACCACTGCTTTTAAGTTTGCCTTTTAAACATAAAGGAATAATGTGTGCTCCTTTTATTGGTGAAGTAAGAATAGATAAATATTTGGATAGCGGTCAAATAGAACAAGTAATTGTTGGTGGAGAAAATTATGATGGAGCAAGACCATGTAATTATGATTGGGTTAAATCATTATATGAGGCTTGTAAGAATAGGAATATTACATTCTGTTTTATGGAAACAGGAAGTGTATTTATAAAAGATGGTAAAGAGTATAAAATACCTAATAAAGATATTCAAAGTAAAATGGCATTTAGGTCTGGTCTTAATTATAAAGGTAAAAATATTGAGTTTAAATTATATGATGATTTTTTTAATGAAATTAAAAATGAAGAATTATATAAACCATTTTTTGGAGATAAGTGTGCGGAATGCGGAAGTAGGCTAATATGTAATGGCTGTAGTAAGTGTGGAAAGTGCAAATAAAAATATCTAGTAATAAACTAGATATTTTTTATTCAAAATAATCCATTCGCCGTGATTCTTCTATTAAAACTCCAGTTGAATAATCAACATTAGGAATATATTTATATAGACTTTCGATTGGTTTTTTATTATATATTACCTCATTTGTTTTTCTTATTATTTTTAAAACTTTTTTTATACTTTGATTATATAGATCATCAAATGAATATGTATATTTTAAATTTTTATTACTAGGATGATTCCATATTTTATGATCTTCATTAAGATATTCTAAATTAGGAGTTAGAATGTGAGTACTATAAGCTTGGATATATCCAAATTTGTGAGTAGTTATAAAATCTATTATTTTATACAAAGCTCTCTTTAAGCCGAAATAATCATTTATAGCTAAGGCATTTATTATTTTTGTATGTGTGACGCTTTTTTTAAAAAATATTCCTATGTTGTCTTCATTGTAAGTTTCTTTATAGACATTTGAAATTAAATTTATAAGTTCTTTACTAAATTTAGGTTTTTTAATAATGTCTTTATTTAAATTACATGTATTATATTTTTTGTTTGTAAACCTTTCGTAGAATATGGCATCTAAATCTTTTTCCATATGATTGTGTTCTCCATGGTATTTTTTTGATTCTGGATTACTTTTTCTGTATATTCCTGTTTTATAAAATATGTATGGATGACATGTTGAGTCTAAGACATAATGTGTTATAACACCATAGAGATATGCAATAGCTTGTTTATTATTTTCTAGATTATTATTTATTATTTCTTTAACAATATTTATAATATATTCTTGTGTATTTTCATGATGTGCTCTGTGCCCTAAATTTCTGATTCTTTTAGCATTTTTAATATCAAAAGTATAATAAAAAAGATAATCATGACTTTGAGCAAAGGTATGGTAGATTGTTAATTCGTCTTTAAAAAGTTCTAATTCACTTTGTTTAAGATGATTTAATATGTTTTTAGAAAATATATGATGAGTCGTTATTGATGGCAATTTTATCACCTCTTCAATTATTATATCATAATAGAAATATGAAAAATATATCATTTAAATAGTAAATATTATATGTTATAATTAATAAGATAATAAGGTGATGTGGTGTGATAAAAACATTTAAAACTATTGATGAACAAATTGATATTTTAAAAAGCAAAGGGCTTGAAATTGATGATATTGATTATGCTAAAGTTGTTTTATTAAGAGAAAATTATTTTTTTATTAGTGGTTATAGACATTTATTCTTAAAATCACCAAAAGATAGGATGTTTATTCCTGGAACTAATTTTAAAGAATTATATGCAATGTTTAACTTTGATAGGCAGATAAGAAATATTTTCTTTAAAAATATCTTAATAGTTGAAAATAATGCTAAAAGTATTTTTTCTTATCAATTATCTAAGAAATATGGTATTAAAGAAAAAGATTATTTGAATCCATCAAATTTTGATAGATCAAATGATAAAGCAAGACAGGTTAATGATTTGTTAAAGAAGATAAAAAGACAAATAAGAATTAATGGAGGGCAACATTCTGCTACAATGCATTATATAAGTAATTATGGATATGTACCTTTTTGGGTAGTAGTTAAAGTTTTATCTTTTGGTTTAATTTCTGAATTATATACGATTATGAAAAAAGAAGATCAAAAAGATATTGCAGAAGTTTATGGAATTTATCCAGATTCATTAATGATTTATTTACAAATATTAGCTAATTTTAGAAACTTATGTGCACATGAAGATATTTTGTATGATCATAGAACTCAAAGAATGATTGAAGATACTAGGTATCATGCTTATTTAAATATTCCAAAGACTGATGGTGAGTATATATATGGTAAAGATGATTTATTTGCATTAGTTTTAATTTTAAAACAATTATTAAGACCCGAAGATTTTACTTTATTGATAAATGAGCTTTCATATGAATTAGATATTTTAGAAGGTAAAATTCATACAATAGAAATTGATAAAGTCCTTGATAGGATGGGATTTCCAGAAAACTTTAGAAATATTGCGAGGATAGATGAGTATGGAAACTAATTTACAAAGTGAAGAAATTCAATTACCTATTGAAAGGAAAAATAAAGAGAATGCTATAAGTAAAACAATTTTAATAATTATATTAACTGCAATTTTGTCAGCTGGATTAGGTGCAGGTGGATTATTGTTATTCTTTCATTACTTTCCTGAATATGTTAGTTATAATATAACTAATTTAACTAAAACAGAAAAAGAAGTAACAGTTAATGAGAATGGAATTGCTGATGCAGTAGAGAAAATTTATGATTCTGTTGTAATTGTTAAAACTTATCAAGGTAATCAATTATATGCAACAGGTACAGGATTTGTATATAGAAATGTTACAAATAAGTATTTTTTTATAACTAATTATCATGTTATTGAAAATGGCGATAAAATCAGTGTTGTATTTACTGATGGTGAAGAAGCTATAGTTAATGTAGAAGAAGGAGATAAGTTTGCAGATATAGCAGTTTTATCTTATAAAACTGATAAAGAAGTTCGTGTTTCTGAAATAGGTAATAGTTCTGAATCTAGAGTTGGAGATACAGTGTTTGCAATAGGCGCTCCTTTAGATTCAAATGTTTATTCGTGGAGTGTGACGAGAGGAATTCTATCTGGAAAAGATAGAGAAGTTGAGGTTAGTTTAAGTAATTCAAGTACTAGTGATTGGATTATGCAAGTATTGCAAACTGATGCTGCTATTAATAATGGTAATTCAGGTGGGCCTTTATGTAATAGTAATGGTCAAGTAATTGGAGTAACAAATATGAAACTTGTTACAGCTGGAGTTGAAGGTATGGGGTTTGCTATTCCGATAGAAGAGGCGGCTTCGTATGCTGATAAAGTTATAAATGGAGAGGATACTTCAAGACCAATGCTTGGTATAACTATGAGTGAAGCAAGTATTAAATCAAATGCTAAGGCACATGGATTACAGCCTATTGATGGAGTCTTAGTTGAGGAAGTAACTAAAGGTTCTCCAGCAGATAAAGCAAGTTTAAAAACAGGAGATGTAATTGTTGCTATGAATGATGTTTATGTTATAAATATAGCATCTTTAAGGTATCAATTATATAAATATAAAGTAGGAGATACAATTTCAATTAAATACTTAAGAGATGGTAAAGAACAAAATACTAAGTTAACTCTTGTAGCAAAAAACTGATTATTTAGAATCAGTTTTTATTTTGCATAAAAATGCTTATTTTTAACTAAATGTGATATAATACATGTGCATTTGGGGTGAATTATATGAAAGTAGGATTTATTTCATTAGGTTGTTCTAAGAATTTAGTAGTTACAGAAGAAATGATAGGTTTATTTAAAAAGCATAATTATGAAATAGTAAGTGATCCAGAAGAGGCAGAGATACTATTAATAAATACTTGTGGATTTATAGAATCAGCAAAGGATGAAGGAATTCAAACTATTTTAGAAATGGCTGATTATAAAGAATATAATTGTAAATACTTAATAGTTACTGGATGTTTAGTAGAAAGATATGAAGAAGAATTGCGTAAAGAAATACCTGAAGTAGATTTGTTTATTAGTATTAAAGATTATGGTCAATTATGGGAAAGAATTGATAATTTAATTAATGGAAGTAGTATTAAAGATAAATTAGATTATAAGAATAGGATATTAACAACAGGAGATACTATGGCTTACTTAAAAATAGCTGAAGGATGTAGTAATTATTGTACTTATTGTGCTATTCCTTATATTCAAGGTAAATATATTTCTAGAAAGTATGAAGATATATTAGACGAAGCTAATACTTTAGCTAAAAAGGGAATAAAAGAGTTAGTGGTTATAGCACAAGATACAACAAAATATGGTTTAGATTTGTATGGTAGAGATAGACTTGCTGAATTATTAAATGATTTAAGTAAGATTAGTGAATTTAAGTGGATAAGATTTTTATACTCATATCCAGAGACTATAACAGATGAATTAATTGAAGTAGTAAAAAATAATGATAAAATTGTTAAATATTTTGATTTGCCTATTCAACATATATCTGATGCTGTTTTAAAGAAAATGAATCGTAAAAGTGATGGTAATACAATAAGAAATCTAATTAATAAATTACGTAGAGAAATTCCTGATGTTATTTTAAGAACAACATTAATAGTTGGTTTTCCTGGTGAAACTGAAGATAATTTTAATGAACTTTGTGAATTTGTAAGAGAAAGTAAATTTGATAGACTAGGAGCATTTGCTTATTCAGTAGAAGATGGAACACCAGCTGCTAAGTTTAACAATCAAATAGAGGAAGATGTTAAAGAATCTAGACGCAAAAAGATAATGGAAATCCAGCAAGAGGTTAGTTTAGAGAATCTTAGAAGTAAGGTTGGAAAAAAGTATGAATGTTTAATAGAAAATATTACAGATGATGGAGAATATTTTATAGGAAGAAGCTATATGGATGTTCCTTCTGAAGATGGAGTTATATATATAAAATTTAACAATGATATAATGATAAATGAATTTGTAGAAGTAGAAATAGTTGATTCTGATGAATATGATTTGTTTGGAGTAGTTGTTGATTATTAATTATGTAAAATAAGAATACATAGGTATTCTTATTTTTTTTAGTATGTTATAATTGCTATAATAGAGGTGTTTATATGGATACTGAAATATTAAATAAGGAAGAGTTATTGACTCTATCAGAAAGTCTTAATTCGCAGTCTGATGAGTTAGTACAATTAGCAGATGATTTAAAATCAAGAATAAGGCAAGTCGAAAGTTATGATGAATTTGATATTGGTGGAGCTGCTGCTGTTTTAACAAATAATTTAGATGCAGTTTCAAGTGATTTAGAGATAGCATCTGCAAATATTAATAGTTATGCAAATCAATTAATTCTTTTAGATGTAAATGATTTTGGAAGTAATTTTGAAACTTATTTAGCAAGTGTTTCTGGAAATGTAATTTCTTTGCCTAGTGGATTGGGTAGAGCTCATTCTTATATGGGATGGCAATGTATTACTGCTAAAAGTTCTATGCAGTATAAATTAAGAGAAGCTGCTGGAATGAATTTTGATGAAGAAGGTTTTGGCCGAATAGGAGATAGATATGTAGTTGCTACTACTACAACTTTTGGTCAAGTTGGAGATTATATTGATGTTATTCAAAGTGATGGGACAGTAATTAAGTGTATAATAGGAGATATAAAAAATCAGAATGATTCTGGTTGTAATCAGTGGGGACATAGTAATGGACAGTGTGTTGTAGAATTTGTTGTTGATAAAAGTTCATGGTATGGAAAAAAAGATAATCCAGGTACTCCTAGTAATCATCCAGAGTGGAGCGAGACTATTACTCAAATTGTAAATAAAGGTAATTATTTCGAATTAAATAGTGGAAATGGAGTTATGACAGCAAATGTTAAAACATCTCCAGTACAAGTTCAATCAGCTGCAACAACTTCTGATAATAGTTATGTTGCTCCTGCAGTAGCCGCTACAGTTGCAACTGGGACTACTGCTTATGCGGCTAGTGGAAGTAAATCTACCAATACTTATGAAACAGTATCTTATGAGATGGCAAAAGGAAATACAAATCCAACACCTTCTGTACCATCTAATACTCAGCCAATAAAACAAATAAATACAAGTGAAGTGACAACTAGCTCAGGTGATCCAAATATTGATATTAGCAAATATCATAATAATCTAAATGCTGGTTTTGAAGTTACTGTTGGAAACACTGCTTATGATTTATCAGAAGGCGATTATAATTTATTATGTGCAATAGTTGCGGCGGAGAGTGATAAATCATATGATGATGCATTAGCTGTTATAACAACAATCTTAAACAGATGTGAAGCACCTAATTGGGTAGCTAGTCATGGTACTAATCCTATTTCTCAAGCAACAGCGCCAAATCAATTCGTTGTTTATCAACATGGAAGTTACAAAAGTTACTTAGGAAATGCGCCAGAAACAGTAATGACAGCTGTAAGAGATGCGTTAGCTGGTGTACGAAATCATAACTATTTAAGCTTTAGGTCAAATGGCTCAACAGGTTATAGTAATAATATGATTTCTCAAAGTGGCAATAGGTATAAATAGTAAAGTCATAGTAAAATTATAAAAAAATAAATATATATGAGTTTATAAAATGATATAATGAAAAAAATAGAGGAGGTATGAGTAATGGGAATAGTTAGTCATAGTGTAGATAAAATGGAGGAATGGTCTTCTAAAATGGTAGACAATACTAGTAACTATGATGAATTAATTGAAAATTTATATAAATTGGTTCATCTATTTGTTGGATCTGATACTTTTAATGGTGGTCTTTCTGTTGATTTTGAACAGTATATGGATAGTTTGGTGCCTTTATTTAAAAGATATTCTGAAACATTTAGGGATAGTATTGAATTTATAAATGAAAGAATCGGTAGTATTGAAGAAAAAGAAAGTGAATTAGCTAATAGATTTAATAGCAATAATTATTTAGGATAGGAGAGATAAAATGGCAGACGGAAATTCAAAAATGGATCCTCATGAAGCGATGGATAAAGCAGACAAAATGAATGATATAGCATCAGAAATACAAGATTTATTAGTTCTTATAAAAAATCGCTTTGATGAAATTGATAATGTTGAAACAGGGACATATCAAGGTAGTGAGAAAGCTGTACAATTAAAAAGTGAATTAGATGAATTTAGTAATGTTTTTGAACCAATATATAATCAAATAGTTAAATCAGCAGCTGATATTAAAGCAACAGCAATAAGTATGTTGGAATTATAATAAAAATAACTTTTTATATTTATATAAAAAGGTTTTTTTCTAGGAGATGAAAAAGTGACTAAAAAAAATTTTTTGCATAGACCAGAGGGAGTTTCATCAATATCAGCTTTGTTGGATTCTAATATTAACGATTACAAAGATAAAATTTCAGAACTTATAAGTTTGGTTGATAAAATTAATCAATCTAGTTCGTGGAAAGATGAACAAGTTAAAACTGCTTTTATAAATACGTGTAATTCGTATATAACAGTATATAAAGAAATTTCTTCTAGTATGGAAAAATTTGTTAAAAATTTAAATGGCGAATCAAATAGGTTTGCGTCTTTTGAAAGCGCTTATACTAATACTAGGAGGGGCTAATTATGGGTGTTTCTGTTTATATTGAACCTGATGCATTAAAGCAATGGGGAGTAGAAATGTCAAAAATAAATAATGCTGCTATAGAAGATTTAACTGGTTTTTTAAAAAATGTAAGAAGCCTTGAAAATTCATGGGATGGTGATGCTGCAACATGTTTTTTAGAAAAGAATGAGAGTTTCTTTAATGGTGCAAATAATTTTCATGAACAAATGCGTGAAATTGAAGTTCTTTTAAATTTTGTTGTTGAGGTTATGGAAAAAGAATAAATTGGAGAGTGAGATAATATGGACTATTGTGCAATAGCTGCATCGATAAAGGAAAAAGCCGAAACAATGGGCTTGGCTACTAGTAACATAAAGAGTTCTTCTTTTGATGCAATATGGAAAGGTAGTGCACATGATAATTTAATATCAGATTTGTCAAACTCTCTTACTAGAATTAATGATCAAAAGAAATCAGCAAAAACTTTTGCTGATGCATTAGAGAAAATAGAAAAATATAAGAATAACAAAAAAGAAATAGAGATACTTTATGACTCTCTTAATGCAATTGTAGATGATGAAACTAATCGTAGAGCTAATATATCTAAAAGAAAAAAGATAGGAAATAAAATAGAATATTACAGAGGTTTAAATGCTGGTTTAAGAGGTACTATAAATAGTGCTTTAAATAGCATATCTTCTATTAATTCTGAATTAACAAAGGTAAATTATGATCCAACAAGTGATAGTAATTATAAAGAGTATGCTGTAAATATTCAAGAATTAACTTCTTTATTCAAATCAGGTAATTTAAAAACTTTTGGAACATCATCTAATTCATCAAGTTTTTATGATTATTATTCTAGTGAAGAAATAAATGCTAGATTAAATGAAATAAAAAGTCAATATACTGGTCGCGATGCTGCTGTTAATTGTGCTTTAGGAGTTATGGAAATGGCCGCTAGTGTTGGTGGGAAGTTAAATTTAGGTTGGGGTACTCCTTCAACTAATTATGGTTCAAATACACTTGGAAATGAATATAGTTCTTTTGCATCATGGGCGGTTAATCAAGGATGTAGTAATAATAATTTAACGGCGGCTAAGATAGTTAATAATAGTACTAGTACTACTTATGAACAAGCTCAAAAAGGAGATATCTTGGTATCTAGTTCAGGTAGTTTAGTAATGATTGTTGATAATAATGCAGACGAACAAGAATTTCTTGTTGCAGAAGTATCAAATGCTAATGATGGTGTTGTTGTACAATCTAAATCTTATGCGTCATTAACTGGTAATTATCAAGCATTAGATTTATCAAGTATTTACAATGATTAAAGTCTTTTATAAGACTTTTTTTTAATATAATGTTATAATAATCTTAAGAATAGAGATGGGTGATAAAAATGATAGCTTTATCTGAAAACTTAATGGATTATTTAAAAGATAATTTTAAAATTTTAAATGAAAATGGTGAAATATCTGAAGATGAATTAGAAAAAGTTACATCTTTATCTGTTTCAAAAAAAGATATTGAATATTTACATTATTTTAAGAACGTAGATACTTTAGTATTAGAATCTTTTCCATCTATTGACAGTAATGATATATTGGAAATAACAAAAGTATTATCTGATATTAGAAGTTTGAAAATAAAAGAACAGAGTGCCCTAATTTCTTTGGATGTTAGTAAATTAAATAAGCTAGAAGAACTATGCATAATACATAATGACAATTTGGAAAGTATTAGTGGAATAGATAAAGTTAAAAGGTTTACTTTTTATGACAATAAAGATTTTATGGATGTTCAACAGATTGTTGATTTGTTACATAAAAATAAGGAAAGTAATATTATTTTAGATATTATATATTATGTTGATATAGTTAGAAAATTATGTGAGCAAGATGAAGATGTAAAATTATTAGATAACTTTACGTGGGTTGAATCAGTTGGATTAAGAAAATATATTATTCATGAATATACTAAAGATGAGATATTTTCATTAATACAAAATGTCTCATCAATTATTTCAAAGAATATCTATGTTACTGATGGTGACATAGAAAAGTTTGGAATACTATATAGATGGATGGTAGAAAATATTGATTTTGTAAATGAAGATGATCCTAAGGGTGAAGATGTAGAAGTAGTTAGCAATATTTATAAAGTATTTAATTATCAAAAAGGAGGAAGATTATCTTTTGCAAAGGCGTTTCAATTATTGTTAAGTTTTGCAGGAGTTAAGTCATCTGTTGTTTATTCTTTGGGAGCTCTTGAAACTATTGGATATTATAATGGTCAAAAAGTATATTCATTACTTGGAACATCTGATTACGCATTATTAAGAGTATCAATTGATGATAGATATTACTATTGTGATATTGCTTGGGATTCAATGGTTAGTGATTATAAATACTTTGATGAATTAAGACTGTTTTTAGTATCAAAGGAAGAATTAAAGTTAAGACATAAGTTTGTCGGAGAAGGTAATATAGAAAAGAGTTATTCTTATCATGGTGATGATTCTGACGATTTAATTATGTTTGCTAATGATAGATTGAAAGAAGTAAATGAGACATTTGCTGATATTGAAAGATTAAAACCTTCCATGTTAGGTGTTGAAATGAATGCAGGATTTTTGAAAAAAGATATTTCTGAGAAAAAGAAAAAGTTAGAAACTCTAGAAAAAGAATCTGAAGAATATAAAGAGTTAGTAAGAGAATTAGCAATTAGTGAAGAAAATTTAAATGAAGAAGAATCTAGTTTATTAAGATATAAAAATATGAGAGATGGTATAATTGAAAGTTATTCTAATTTATTAATTTCTCATTATATAAATAATAGTGAAAAAGATAAAGAAGAAATATTAAAAGAATTAGAGAAAAATAAAAATGTTTGTTTAATTTCAACATATATGTATGAAATTTTATGTGAAAGTTTAAAAGCAGCTTAGGCTGTTTTTAATTTGAATTTGAATAAGTAATAGTTTTATGTTAGAATCCTTTTTACGGGGAGATATATATGAAAATTAATACTAAAAGAAAATTTATTACTTTATTAGTTAGTGTTATGGCTAAAAAAGGATATATGATAGAAACTTTTGATTTTGAGAAGGACTTAATAACATTTTTATTTTTTGATAAATATAGTGATTTATTTTATTTTTTTGAAGATATTAGTGATTTTGATTTTGAAGAAATTTTAAGAGAATTACAAAGGGATGGATTAATTTCAGTAAGTTTTGATACAAGAAAAACAAGAATAGAACTATTACATAAAATGTTTTATAATGTTAGTGATGAAATATTATCAACTTTTGATAAAGAATCTATAAAGTTAATGGAGGATATGTTAGAAGAATATAGTTTAAGTGTTTCTTTAACTAGTGAGTTGCCTAATAATGTACAAGGTATATATAGACTTACTAATCCAAATAGAGTTTATAATGTAAATAAGTCACATAGTATTATAACGGATGGCCTAGTATGTAAGGTTGATACAGATAAAACAGGTGCTTATTTAGTACAAGATGCAACATTTGTTTTTTTACAAAGTTTTATGGATAGTAGATTAGTTGAGATGCAAGTCTTTCATAAGTTTGACGATAGAAGATATATTTATAATAAAGTAAAAGAAATATTGAAATTCTATTATTATTTAAAGATGAATGCTCAAAAAAGAGATAGATTTATTGAAGAAGAGTTTCAAAACTTTGAAAAGTTTGATGAAATTAATGGATATAGATATAAAAAATAAGAAAGATACAGAAATGTATCTCTTTATAGTTAAAAATACCATAAGTTTCTTGACAAACTAATATTAAGTAGTTAGAATAATAAATATAAGAAAGAAATGTCTTTCTTTTTATATAAAAAGAGGTGGCGTTATGGAATTATCAATAGTAACTTGCTTGTTTGTTTTAGATAATAAAAAAAATGAAAATAAAAAGAAAAATGATATAAAATCTTTAAAAATTGTCTTGAATAAAAAAAATAACGATTTAATAAGAATTAAGTTTGATGAAAAATCTAGTATTAAAGAACAAATGAGAAAAAAAATTAACAATGTTATTGGTAATGAAAAGTTTCATTTGGAACAAGTTTATACATTTGGCGAGAAAAAATATTTTGAAGATAAAAGAATTGATGTAATATATATGGCACTTGCTAATATAGATAACATTAAGAAATTAGATGATGATTATGAATTAGTTGATTTTAATGTATTTAATAACAATGAGATATTGCTAGGAGATAGTGTTTATAATTATAAAACAGAGCGAAAAATGGTTGGAGATAGTTATGAATATTATCATAAGATTAAAGTTGATAATCTAGAGTTAGAAAAGAAACTTAATGAAATGATAACTGCTTTTAAACATTTAAGAACAAGAGTTGATAATACTGATGTTTGTTTTATGTTATTACCTGATGTTTTTACATTAGAAGATGTTAGAATTGTATATGAATTAATAATGGATATTGAAGTTGATAAATCTAATTTTAGAAAGAAAATAGTAAAATTTTGTGAGAAAGTCGATATGGTTGTTGATGATAAAGGATATAGACCTTCACAGATGTATAAATTTAATCCAGATAGTATTGATATTTGGTTATAGGAGATGATTATAAAATGATATTTGCAAGTAATAATAAGGGTAAATTAAGAGAAATAAGAGAAATATTTGATGAATATGGAGTAAAGTCTCTTAATGAAGCAGGAATAAATATAGATGTAGAAGAAGATCAAGATAGTTTTTATGGTAATGCTTTAAAGAAAGCTAAAGAGATATATGAAATTGCTAAAGAACCAGTTGTTGCTGATGATTCAGGACTTTCAATAGATATTTTTGAAGGATGGCCAGGAGTTTTAACTCATCGTTTTATGGGAGAAGAAGCAACTGATGATGATAGAAATAATGCTATTTTAGATAAAATGAAGAATTACAAAGAGAATGAAAGATATGCAAAAGTTATTTGTAATTTAGTTTATTATGATGGAACAAATATAATAGTTTGTGAAGGAATACTTGAAGGTAAAATTCCAGAAACTAGAAGAGGAACAAATGGTTTTGGTTTTGATGATGTGTTTGAATTAGAAAATGGTAGAACTTTAGCAGAGTTATCTAGTGAAGAAAAGAATAAAATTAGTGCAAGATATTTGGCAGCAGTAGATTTAAAAAATAAATTAAATAAGTAAAAAAGGACTAATATTTGAGTATTAGTCTTTTATTTATTTTTATTTATGTGTTGAGCAAGAATAACTATTTAAATTTTAGAAGTTGTTTAATTGTCACAATATTAAGTAAAATACAGAAAAATTAAATTTTTTGTTAGAAAAGCATTTTTTTGATGGTATAATACATTTTAAAAAGTATTAGTAATTGTTATAAATCTTGGATATAACGGGTATGGTTGGTGATTATATGGATGATGAAATAGTAATATTAACCGATGAAGAATTAGAAAATGCATTTACAGATGATGCTTTTAAGATGTACATGCGTGAAATCCGTCGCTACCCAAATTTGTCTGTGGAACAACAAAAAAACTTGGGGCGTCGTTATAAGGAAAAGGGTGATTTAGAAGCTAAGGAGCTTTTAATAAATTGTAATTTAAGATTAGTTGTAAGTGTTGCACTTAACTATAAACCGAGATTGAAGCATCTTCAGGTATTAGATGTAATACAGGAAGGTAATTTTGGTCTTATTCGAGCAGTAGAGACTTATAATCCAGAACAGGGAGCATTTACTACTTATGCTGTTCCTTGGATAAATCAAAGAATAAAAAGAGCATTAGCTAATAAAGATGATGATATTAGAAAGCCAGTTCATATCGTTGAAGCAATTCCTAAATATCTTCGTCTTGTGGAAAGTTATAAGCAAAAAGGAATACCATTACCATCTGATGAGGAAATTTGTAAAATTATATTTATAACAAAGGGAACTTTAAAAAGCATACGAGAATCTTTAAAACAGAATTTAGTTAGCTTGAATCAAACTGTTGATGATGATGAAAAAAGTGAATTAGAAGATTTTATTCCAGCAGAAAACCATGAATATGATAACGTATTGAATCGTATTGTTAATGATAACTTGTTATTAGTTTTAAAAGAAGTTTTAAACCCATTACGATACTTTGTTATTTATCATAGAATTTTGAGTGATGAACCAAAAACATTAGAAGAAGTGGCATCTTATTTAAATATTACTAGAGAACGTGTACGACAAATTGAGAAAGTTACTTTAAACAAAGTAAAACCATATGTTGGTGAAAATAGTTATAATTTCATAAAAGTGTTAAATAAAATTAAGCAAAGAGCGGGTGTAGATTTAAATCTTTAAAAAAGACCCCTATATCACCGTCTCATATTATTAAATACATGTATTTAAAAGATGATTTAATTGATATAGAAAGAAAATTGTATGAATTATATTTATTAGGTAAATATAACTATAGTTATGATGAATATGCATCAATTTTAGGAATAACATTACAGGAATTAAAACAGATATTTGCTAATTTGAAAGCAAAAATTAGTAAAAAGTTTGGAGATAGAAAAGCATTTAAAAATTTTAAAGAGCAAATGATAAAAACGTATGGGACAAAGATATTTGATATAGATATTGATAAAAAAGAAAAAATAATTGATTATCATGCTTTAGATAAAAAATATTCTTTGCTTAGTTTGGAAGAAATTTTAACTTGTTTTAAGGATGTTAATTATACTTTGACTCCAGATGAAGAACATTTACTTATAAGATATTTTGGCAATAATGATAAGAGTTATGTAGGGGCTTTTGATATAGAGAAAGAAGTAAATATTTTAAAGTTTGGTTTTAAACGAAAAAACAAATATGTTCCATTAAAAAAATTATATGAAGAATTTTTAAGAACTAGAGATGATTATACAGAAGAACAACAATTATATTTAGAAACTTATTTCTTTGGTAAGATAGATAGAAAATTATTTAGAGAAGTATATCCTAATTCGAATTTATATACTGATAATCAAAAATTAATCTCTAGATTAGAAAGAAGTTATTATCATATTTTTGAATATTTTGAAAATAATTTTACTAAAGAAGCATGGCTTAAAGTAAAAGCTAAATATTGGGATAGGTTTAGTGATGATAAAATTGAAATGATGGATTTATATTTTGGTGTTAAAGGTGAACCTCTTTCGAGAAAGGAAATTGCTAAGAAGTTTAATATGCCTAGGGTAGAGTTTAATCAGCTTTTTGAACCAACTATTATGTATGCTGCGAGATTATATAGTGGATTAGGGAGAAATATAGATATTGATAAGAAGATATATATTCCCTATGTAGAAAATCCTCAATATAGTTTTGTTCCTGAAACAAGACAGATATTAAGACAATATTTAATTGAAGATAAAACTTATGAAGAAATAAGTAAAAGTACAGGTTTAAAAACAACAAGAATATCGAATATAATTACAGCAGCTATAAGAAAGATTGATTTCTTTCGATTTGGTATTTCAACATCTTTAGTTATTGATGAAATTGAATTAAATGATTTTTTTAGTTATGTTAAAGATAAAGTAACGGAAGAAGAAAAAGAAATAATAAAATTGAGATATCTTAAGAATATGGAAACAAAGGAAATAGTAGAAATAACTGGAATAGAGGCATCAAAAGTGAATTTAGCAGTATCTCGTTTTAATAAAATGATTTATAGTTATAGAATTAGAGATGTTATTTTAACTGAAAAAGATTTGATAGAGGAGATTAATCGCCATATAAGTGAGTCAGTGTTATCTTTACGAGAAAAGCAGTTTGTTAGTTTTCGTTATGGTATAAAAAATGAGTATAATGAAAATGGTGAAGTACTATCTAGAGAAAAGATTATAGAACAACTAGGTATGACTAAGGTATCTTTTAATAATACTGATAGAGTTGTTAAATATGCATTAAAAGGACGTAAAATAGGAATTAATAAACCAGATATTTTATTTATTCCTAGAGACGAATTAGATGTATTGTTAGATGATGTTCATTTACCAATAAGTGATAAAGAAAAAGAGATTATTTGTCATTTATTTGAATTAAAAGGATATGAGTATATGACATTAGATGATCTTGCATTAAAATACAACGAGAATAAGGGAAGTGTTGGGGTAAGATATCATCGTGCAATAGCGACTATTTATAAGTATCTTAATAAGGAGATAGATGGTAATATTCATTATGAATCAGATATTCTTCCAATACTTAAGTATTTTTCTTTAACAGATAGAATGAAAATAGAGGATTTCTTTAAAAATGGAATGACTTTTGAGGAGATGGCTAAAAAGTATGGAATGACATCTGCTCAAATTGTTGGAACTATGAATCGAATCAGAATAAATATATATGATTTAAATACTAATCCTTATGCCAAGAAGTTTGATTTTGATTATTATTTAGAAGCTATTCAAAATCCCGATTTGCCTTTTTATGGTGATTTATCTTTAGCTATTCAAGTTTTTAATCTTTCATTTGGTATGAATGGCAAAGAAAGAATGGGAGCTCCTGAAGTAATAAAGACTTTGGGACTTGATTACGATCCATCAACAATAAATAGTATGAATTCTATTTTAATGCTTAGTGTATGTAAGTTGAAAGATGGAATAACTAAGCAAAAAACATTTGGTTATGATGAAATTCGTTCATATTACGAGAGCAATTTTGATAATATACCACAATATTATAGGAGTTATTATGATAAATATTTTAGAAATGTTCAAAATAGAAGGATTATTAATGGAGAAAAGGCACCAGTATCATATTTTATAATTGCTGATTTAATATTGGCAACTTATCCTAATGCATTTAAGGTGAGTACTGCAACTAGAGATGAAGTAATAGATATTATTAGAAAATATGGTAAGGACTTGAAGAAAAGAATTAAAAATGCTTTAATGAGTCGTTTTGATATAAGAGAAAGAGAATTTATGAATGGTAAAGATATTAATCATGTATTTAAAATGTTATATACGTTAGATACTAAAAGAAAAGAAGCTGATTTTAAGACTTTATCTTTAAAAAATTAGAATGTTATTAGTGATTAATAATTTATAAAACTAAAATATTTTTAATAAAAAAGAACAGAACCGTAATGGTTCTTTTTTCATATACTATAGAGAGGTGAATTCTATGAAAAAGGTTGTTATTGATGCGGGGCATGGTGGAAGTGATCCTGGAGCATCGGGGAATGGCATTGTAGAAAAAGAATATACTTTAAAAATTTCTGAATATATTCACGAAAGATTGGATCAATTAGGGGTTCCTAATACAATGGTTAGAACAACAGATGAGACCATTGAACCAAATGAAAGAGTTCAAAAAATTGTAGCTCCATATGGTAAAGGGAAAGATGTTTTAGTTATAAGTAATCACATTAATGCTGGCGGAGGACAAGGTTCTGAAATTATTTATGCATTAAGAAATAGTGATGTGTTTAGTAAAAAAATAGCTAACGAACTTGAAAATGGTGGTAGAGATGTAAGAAAGTATTATCAAAGAAGATATCCTTCAGATCCAAGTAAAGATTATTATTTTATACATCGTAATACAGGAGATACAGAAGCTGTTATAGTTGAGTATGGTTTTTTAGATAATGCTCAAGATGCTGAACTATTAAAAAAATATTGGAAAGATTATGCCGAATCAGTGGTTAAAGCAATTGCTAATTATGTTGGAGTACCATATACATTTACAGGTACGTCTCTTAACGAAAATTATTATATTGTTCAAAAAGGAGATACGATTTTTATGGGGAATAATGAGTAATAATTAAATAAATAGTGTAGAAATTTAAGACATTTTGAAGAAAAATGTCTTTTTGCATGGTATAATTAAATTAAATAAATAAGTTGAGGTGAAATTATGACACAATCTGTTGGAAAGTATCAAGTTTATTATTCTAGAATTAATCAAGAACTCGTAAAAATTCAAAAAGAAAATAATTATCAAAATTTATCAAAATCTTTTGCACATTGGTATCTTAATAATTTTTATAAAATAAACAGTAATGATCTAGGTGAAATTATTATAGATGGATATGGTGATAATGGAATAGATGCAATTGTTAAAGAAAATGATGTTTTAAAAATTTTTCAATTTAAATTTCCTGATAAGGCTGGGAATATTAATAAGCATATTGAAGAAGCAACGATTTTAAAAATTATTAATGGTTATAAAAAATTAACTGCTAATAGAAAACCTACGAATGCAAATGAAAACTTTATTAATTATAGAAATATTATAAAGGAAGAAAATATATTTCGCTATGAATTTATTTTTGTTTCATTTACAGATTCTTTATCAACTAATGCTAAAGATGCATTAGATACATCAATATCCGAAATAAAAGATTTAACTGGAAATAGTATTGTTTGTGTTATAGAAGATAAGAAAAAAATTTGTGATAAAATCGATAGAGCACAGAAACATAATATGATAAACATTGATATAAAATATGGAAATTTATTGCCTGGATATAATGTTGGAGATAATGTTAAATCCTGGGTTGGATTTTGCTCTGCAAAAGAAATTTTACATTCAGTTGAAAATGTTCTTGATATTATATTTGATGAAAATATTAGAAATTATGAAGGAGATAGTGCTATAAATAATGGGATTTATAAAACATCATCAGATGTTGATGAATCTAAATATTTTTATTTCTATCATAATGGTATTGTTTTTATATGTGATGAATGTAAAAACAGTGTTGGAAATCAAATGGCTAATTTGTGTTCTGCTGCTATTGTTAATGGTTGCCAAACAGTTGTATCTTTAAAAAGGGCTATGGATGATGAATTATTACAAAATGATACCTTTGTCCCTATTAGAATTATTGAAACAAATGATATTGATCTTAGAGCTAAAGTTACAGAATATTTAAATTCACAAAATAAAATTAGAGATAGTTACTTTTTATCTAACAATACATTTATTCGAGAATTACAAGGGGAATTATTGAAATCTGGATATTATTTAGAGCGATTAGCCAATGAATATGATTATAAATTGAGCTTAAATAAAGTAAAAGAATATCCAAAGGATAAAATATTACAATTAGAAAAAGTTATCCAAGTTTATGTATCATTTTATAATAATGAATATGCTGCTGTCTCAAAAAGGGGAAAAAACGAACTTTTTAATAAGGATTTAATTAATGAATTAATCTGTGATATTTCAAGTAATAAAGTACTTACATCTCAAAAAAATTATAATGAAATATGTAAGATTATTACTATGTATCGAAGATGTAGAAGAAGTGAGCAAAATGATGAATTCTTAAATTTTATGAATATTTCTGCTAAATCAACTGAAGAATATATGGAGATTATGGATAGTTATCAATTTATGAATACTGCTGATATGCTATTGTTGAATGGGGTTGCTAATATTGGTTTAAATATTGATTTTACTGATAAATTGAAAAGTACCATAGACATATGTAGAAATGTTATAAATAAAGAAAAAAAAATATCACCATCATCAGCAACCAAAACTTCTTATATTTTTGAAAAGGTTCAATCACAATGTCAAAAATTAAAGCAAACTTCACTTGAAGAAAAAAAGGAGTTAATACTATGCTAAGAGGAAAACCATTTGTAAAATGGGCAGGTGGAAAAAGACAAATTATAGATAAATTAAAGCAATATGTTCCAGATGAGTTTAATACTTATTATGAACCTTTTATTGGTGGAGGAGCATTATTATTTGAACTTTCACCTAAAAAAGCGGTTATAAATGATTATAATAAAGAACTTATGAATGTTTATGAGTGTATTAAAGATGAGAAAAAATTTGAAGCAATGTGTAGAGAATTAAATCATCATGAAACAGAACATTCAGAAGAATATTATTATGAAATTAGAAATTTAGACAGGGATAAAAAGAAATTTAATAAGTTAGCAGATTATAAAAGAGCTGCTCGTACTATTTACCTAAATAAGGCATGTTTTAATGGGCTATATAGAGTTAATAGTAAAAATGAGTTTAATGTGCCATTTGGTAAGAAAACTAAAGTAAATACTTATGAAGGTCAAAATTTGGGTATTATATGTGGTTATTTAAATTATAACGATATTAAATTGTTATCAGTTGATTTTAAAGAAGCAGTAAAGGATGCTAAAAAAGGCGATTTTATTTATTTTGATCCACCTTATGATTCTGATACTGCAACATTTAATAGTTATACCGAAGATGGTTTTGGAAAGGAAGAACAAAAAAGACTTGCTAAAGTATTTAAAGAATTATCTGATAGAGGTTGTTATGTAATGTTATCTAATCATAATACAACTTTAATAAATGAATTATATAAAGACTTTAATATTCATATAATTGAAGCAAAAAGAAATATAAATGCAAATGGAAAGAAAAGAGGAAAAGTTGAAGAAGTTATTATTACAAATTACAAGAATAAAAAAGGATTTGAGTAATAAATAGTGTATAATATATATAGGAGGTAGTGTATGAGTAAGAAATATTACTATGAAGAAAAAGATTTTAAACTTATACAAGGCGATTCATTTAAAATACTAAAAGGTATTGAACCTAAAAGTGTTGATATGATATTTGCAGACCCTCCTTATTTTTTGTCTAGTGATGGTATTTCTTGTAGTGGTGGAAAAATGGTATCGGTTAATAAAGGTGAATGGGATAAATCCATCAGTATAGAAGAAAAACATAAATTTAATAGAAAATGGATTAAATTATGTTATCAAGTATTAAAAGATAATGGTACTATTTGGATTAGTGGAACAATGCATAATATTTATTCAATAGGTATGGCATTAGAACAAGAGGGATTTAAAATAATAAATAATATAACTTGGAAAAAATTAAATCCACCACCAAATATTAGTTGTAGATTTTTTGTTCATTCTACTGAAACTATTTTGTGGGCAAAAAAAGATATAAAAAATGCAAAACACAAGTTTAATTATTCTTTGATGAGAGAATTAAATGGTGGTAAACAAATGAAAGATGTTTGGGAGTCATCTTTAACTAAACCTAGTGAGAAAAAATGTGGTAAGCATCCTACTCAAAAACCTATAGAAATATTAGAGAAAATAATATTGGCATCAACTGATGAAAATGATTTGATTTTAGACCCTTTTAATGGAAGTGGTACAACTGGAATTGTTGCTAGTAGATTAAATAGAAAATATATAGGTGTTGAAAAAGAAAAAGAATTTTTAGATTTAACAATAAGAAGAAAGGAAAGTGATAAAGTTGAATAGAAATTTTAATGAATGGTTAAGTAAATTTAAAACAAGTATATCTGATTATACTTATTATGTTGATTTTGAAAAAATATACAAAAATGTAGACAAAGTAAAAGTAGAACTTAATATATTAAACTCTTTAATCGGTAGTAAAAATATTGAAGAAGAATTTCAAAATATATTAATTAAATATCCAGAAACTTTAGAGTGTATTCCACTTTTATTAGCGGTTCGTTCTCAAGAAATCTTTATTAAAGATGAAATAAACGAATATTTATTTAAATTTGATAAAATGGTATATTCTATGAAAGATTATATTAGATTTATGGAAGAAAGTGGGCTATTTGATTTATTACAGAATCACATTATAAATAATTTATATGATTATGTATTAGGAATCGAAGTAGGACTTGATTCAAATGGTAGAAAAAATCGTGGTGGACATTTAATGGAAGATTTAGTCGAATCATATATTGTTAAAGCCGGTTATCAAAAAGATGTTAACTATTTTAAAGAAATGTATTTAAAGGATATTGAAAAAAAGTGGAATTTAGATTTAAGTGAAATGTCTGGGAATAATACCTCAACTAAAAGATTTGATTTTGTTATTAAAACTGATAAACAAGTATATGTAATAGAAACTAATTTTTATTCTGGTGGAGGTTCAAAACTAAATGAAACTGCCAGAAGTTATAAGATGTTAGCACAAGAATCAAAAAAAGTTGATGGCGTAACATTTATTTGGTTTACGGATGGGACTGGATGGAATAGTGCTAGAAAAAATCTTGAAGAAACATTTAATGAACTAGAAACAATGTACAACATTGATGACTTAGAAAACGGCATTCTAGAAAAGTTATAAAGGTACTTTAGTAGGTGATAAATAATGATTATGGGAACTCTTGAAAGACAAATGTAAACTTGTCGATTCAAAAACAATTGATATAAATGAAATTGAAAATTTGTTTCAACAAGGAGCAAACCCTAATGCTTTAGAAGACTTAAATCCAGATAAAGATTTTAATGATTGTACTTATTGGGCAACATTTTTTTCTGAATGTATTTTTTCTTCACAAGAAAAGAATCCGGATTTATACCCAGTTCTTGAATTGTTTATAAAATATGGTTTAGATGTTGATAAATATGGATCATCAATTTTAAGTGATTTTCATTTTATAAATAATGGTAGTGATACATATAGAATGTGTAAATTATTATTAGATAATATGAGTAATTGTATAGATGTTAGTACTGCATTATCTAGTATAGGAACGGAGGAATCTTATTTAAACTGCTCTTTTAATGATATGGATTTTGAATCGAATGAATTATTTGGTTTGTATACTATGATTGAATCGTTTTCAAAAAATAACTCATACAATCACTTTTATAAGTTGCCAAAAAAAATAAATGAAAAATTTGTAAAATTAAATGTAAGTGGTGATTTTATAACTTTAGATAAGAACAAAATAACTGTCAAAAGTGAAAAGAATAGAATGTGTATGATTTCAAAAATAGAAATGCAAGAAAATTCGTTAATTGTTGAAGATAACTATGGTGTATATATAAATAATAAAGACGAACATAAATTTGTTGATAACATTTTTACAAAATACGCAAACGAATATTTAAAGAATGAAACGATAATTAGTGTTGAATTTAAGCATTATCAATTTACAGTAGCACCGAAGACATTTATACAAGGGAGAACCGCAATTATTAATTTAACAAATGATAAAAAAATAGTATATGAAGAAGATACTGATAATAAATTAGAAATTATAAAAATTGTGTAAGATAAAAAATCATCCTATAAAATATAATGAAAATTAGAAGTTAGGATGATTTTTTGTGCGGGAAACTATTGTTATTAATAGGTTTATCCCTTATATCATCCTACTTTGTAGGATGAATTTCGTAAGTACGAAATAAGAATGGTGCATACACGAATCCTTATTTTATAAGGAAAAGTGAGTATATATGCACCATCTTCTTATCCTGCTATTCCATAATTTGATAAATTATGAGTGCTTTTAGGATGATAGACAAAACTTTCTATACTATATGACTTGACTCTTCTTTTTAGTGGAGGTAACATGCATCATGCAAAGGAGATGATGTGCATGAGAAGATTTAATTTATATTTACCAGAGGAGTTATTTGAGCAAATTAAATTACTTTCAAAATTCTATAATATTTCCATAACTAAATTAATGGTAGAACTATTAGAAATTGGATATATAGATATGATAGATACAAGAAAAAATAAATAAGTTTATAAAAGTGAAAGGGTTAGGTGAAGAATATGAAGATAATAATTTTTAAATTAATGGAGGTATATTATAGTAAGTAATATTGTTAGGTGTGTTATAGACATACCAAATAATATTACTAAAACAAAATTTAAAGCCATAGAATTTATTGGAGGTATTAAACTCTATGGTTAAATACAAAGTTAATTTGAGATTTAAGGAAAATGGAAAATCTTTAAATGAATTAATAACTGAAGTATTAAAAATAGAAATAAATAAAAAAATAAATGCGACTTGCAATATCTTAAAAAAGGAGCTACCATTCAATTATACTCATTATTCCCAAATGGAAGGGAGTAGTAATTAATGATTGGGAATAGTAGTTTTAAAGTAGGAATATATATAAGATTATCAAGAGATGATGGAAATATAGAATCAGATAGTATTATTAGTCAAAGAAGTCTACTTAATCAATATATCAAAGAAAACAATTATAATTTAGTAGATGAGTATGTTGATGATGGTTTTACTGGAACAAACTTTGAAAGACCGTCATTTAAAAGAATGATTAAAGACATTGAATCTGGAAGAATTAATATGATTATTACTAAAGACATGTCTAGATTGGGTAGAGATTATATCGGTACTGGAGAATTAATTGAAAAGTATTTTCCAAATAAAAATGTTAGATATATTGCTATTAATGATGGCATTGATACATTTATAGATAATACCAATAATGATATAGCACCATTTAAAGCAATAATGAATGACATGTATGCTAAAGATATTTCTAAAAAGGTTAAGACTAGTTTACATTCTAGAATGAAAGAAGGGCTATATGTATCTGGTAGATGTCCTTTTGGTTATACGAAAGATCCAAATAACAAAAATCATTTAGTTATAAATGAGGAACAAGCAGAAACTGTTAAATTAATATTTGATTTAGCACTAAAAGGTAATACTTATCATTATATAGCACAATATCTTACCGAAAGAAAAATTAAAACTCCGGCATCATATTACAACTATGTTTGGAATACAAAGTGTATAAATACAAATTGTATATCACAAGAATATGGTGTATGGGTTGATACCACTATAAAAGCAATTCTAACTAATCAAATATATGTCGGAGATACAGTTCAAGGCAAAACTAAAAAAATTAATTATAAACTTAAAAAGACAGTTAAGAATAAACCAAATGATTTTATAATAGTGGAAAATACTCACGAGGCAATAATAGATAGAGATACTTTTAATTATGTTCAAACGCTTTTACCTAAAAATGTTAAAAGACCAGAGAAGAAAAGATTTTATTTACTAGATGGACTGTTATATTGTGGAGATTGCAAGCATCGTATAACTATTAGATATCAAACTAAAACTGGTAGAAGTTATACCACCTGTGATTATTATAGAACCTATTCTAAATATCATGTTTGCACAACTCATACAAATAATTATGAAACACTAGAAAGAGTTATTTTAGATAATATAAAAGAAGTTTGTAAAAATTATTTAGATAGGAATAAAATAAGGGATTCTATTGGTAATATAGAGTTTGAAGATAATACATTAAAGATTAAAAAACAAATTGAGAGTTTAGAAATAGCAAATAATAAATTGACTAATAATTTAGATAAAACTTATATGGATATGTTAAAAGGTATTATTGATGAAGAACAATATATAAGGGTAAGTGAAAATCTAAAGCAAGAAATAGAAAATAATAAATCAAGTATTGATAATTTAAAAAATGAAAATAACAAATCTAATAAAATAGACAAAAAACAAATAGAAAAATATATAAATGAATTTTTATCATTAGAAAATTCAACTAGAGAATTAATAATTAATTTAGTAGAAAAAATCTACATCTATCAAGATAAAACGATAGATATTATATTTACATTTAAAAATGTTACATAAAAAGTGTATCTGGAGATAGTTTATGGAGTATTGCTAATAAATATGGATTGACTGTTGATAAACTAAAAGATATGAACAACTTATCGAGTAATATGTTAACTGTTGGACAGAGATTATTAATAAAAGATACTAGTTCTAGTCCTGATGTTGGAGTATATTATAATGTCGTTGCAGGAGACACATTATATGGTATAGCAAATAAATATGGTCTTACAGTAGACGAATTAAAGAAAATGAATAATTTAAAAAATAATAATTTAACAATTAATCAGAAATTATTGGTTAGTGGTACAGGGGAAACTGATAATAGCGGTAGTGAATATGATACCTATATAGTTAAGAGTGGCGATAGTTTGTGGAGTATAGCAAGTAGATATAATACTACTGTTGATAAATTAAAAGATATCAACAATTTGTCTAGTAATTTATTGAGTATAGGGCAAAAGTTATTAGTACCTAAAACTGGGTCAAGCGATAATAAAACTTATATTGTAAAGAGTGGGGATACTTTGTATAAGATAGCACAGAATAATGGAACTACTGTAACAGATATTGTTAATTTAAATAATCTGCCAACAACTAACTTGAGTATTGGTCAGGTATTACAATTACCTTAAGAAATAGAGTAAAATCTATTTCTTTTTTAATTTTTTGGAAAAAAATTATATTTAATTTTTGCCTAATATATGAGAAATTTTTAGATAAAGAAAAAATGTTTTTAATTTTTTGTTAAAAAGTAGTTGACAAATCCGTTTGTTATTAATATAATGTTAGTAACAGATGGCGCAAGAGCCAATAAATTTTATAAAATTGATATTAACATTTTGATATTATCATTATTTTATAATCTGTTATTAACAAAGTATAAAAAAGAAGAAGGATGGAGATTAAAATGAAAGAAAAGAAAAGTATAAAAGAAATGGAAGAAGCTGTATTTCAAATAGATATGAATGAAGGTTTCTGTGAGGAAGGAAATTTGGCAGACCCAACTATTAAACAAATAGTACCAAATATTGTTCCTATTATTAGAGCAGTTATTGAGAAGGGTGAAGGTTATTTCGTAGTAAATGATAAACATACTAAAGATAGTGTTGAACTATTAAGATATCTAGAACATTGTATGGGAGATAAAGAATCTAGAACAATTAAAGAGTTAGCAGTTTATGAAGAATATGCTGATAGAACATTCTATAAGAATTCAACTTGTGCATTATTTGCACCAGGCATGATGGAAATGCTAATGGAAATGGTAAATCTAAAAAGAGTTGTAATAGTAGGTTGTTGTACAGATATTTGCATTCAAAACTTTGCAATAGCATTAAGAAACTTCTTTGATGAATTAAATATGAATGTAGACATAATTGTACCTAAGAATGCAGTAGAAACATTCCATATTCCTGGAGTACATGATAGAGAAGAAAATAATAAAAGAGCTTATACAGTTATGGAAAACACTGGAATTAAATTAGTAAAAGAAATGAAAGAAATAGAGGTAGCGTAATATGAAAAATAGAAATTTAACAATGATGACAGACTTTTATGAGTTAACAATGAGTCAAGCATACTTTGATGCTGGTAAGAAAGATGAAGAAGCAGTATTTGATGCATTCTTTAGAAAAAATCCATTAGATGGTGGATATGCAGTTATGGGTGGTGTTGATAGAATAATTAATTTCATTAACAATGCTCGTTTTAATGAAGAAGATATTGAATATTTAAGAAAGACTGGACAGTTTACAGAAGAATTCTTAAATTACTTAAAAGATTTTAAATTTACTGGATCAGTTTATGCAGTACCAGATGGAACTCCAGTATTTGCAAATGAACCAATTGTAACAGTAAAAGCTCCTATTATAGAAGCACAAATTATTGAAACAATATTATTAAGTTATTTAAATGCAGGTATTATTCATACTACTGCAGCTAGAAGAGTAGTAGAAGCTGCTGATGGAATTGGAATTATGGAATTTGGTGCTCGTCGTGCACTTGGACCAGATGCTGCTGTTGAAGCTAGTAAATGTGCTATGATAGCAGGATGTGTTGGTACTTCAAATGTATTAGCTGGTCAAGAATATGGTTTCCCAGTATTAGGTACAATGGCACATAGTTTAGTAACAGAAGCAGATACTGAATATGAAGCATTCTTAAATTATGCAAAAGCTTATCCAAATAATTGTGTACTATTAGTTGATACTTATGATGTATTAAAGAGTGGTGTACCTAATGCTATTAGAGTAGCTAAAGAATTCTTAATACCTAATGGATATAAATTAAAGGGAATAAGAATAGATTCAGGTGATTTAGCTTATTTATCAAGAGAAGCTAAGAAAATGTTAGTAGAAGCAGGACTTTCTGATACTAAGATTTGCTTATCAAATGGATTAAATGAAAAGACAATAAAATCTTTAAAAGAACAAGGTGCAGTAATTGACTCTATTGGATTAGGTGATAATATTGTTTTACCTGATAAAGCTAGAGTTGGTTGTGTATATAAAAATGTTGCAATAAATCAAAATGGTGAATTTGTATCAAGAATTAAAGTAAGTAATGATGCTGCTAAAGCAATTACTCCAGGATTTAAAAAAGTATATAGATTCTATGATAAAACAACAGGATATGCATTAGGAGATGTTATTGCATTACATGAAGAAAATATACCAAGAAATAAGTTTACTTTAATTGATCCTAATAATGAAGCTAATACTTTAACTATTAAGAATTATGAAGTAAGAGAATTACAAGAAGCAATATTTGTTGATGGAGAGCAAGTATGGGAAGACCCAACTGTTATGGAAAAACAAGCTTATTGTAATAAAGAGATGGCTACATTATATCCAGAGGTTAAGAGAGATGAAAATCCACATGGCTATTATGTTGACCTAACTAGAAAATTATTAAAATTAAAAAAAGAACTTATTAAACAAGCAAAAGAGCAAACTGTTGAATATGATATTGATACTAAATTAGGAAAAAGGTTATAATAGTGTTAGGTATGGAGTGATAACGATGGATGCTAAGACAAGGGAGAAGCTTTCTAATGCTTTTCAATCATTAAAAGTAAAAGAATCTATTCTAGTATCAACTTATCAAGAAGGATATATAGGTAAGAATGTTTATAAAGTCACTTTAAATGATGGAAGTACAAGAATGTGCGAACAGATTTTAAAAAATAAAAGAGATGGTGATGCTGTTGTTATCATTCCAATTACTCAAGATGGTAATTTTGTAATGATAGTACAGTCTAGGCCAAATACAGAAGAAACCGTTGTTGTTGAGTTTCCTGCTGGAATGGTTGATAAGGATGAAGACTTTAAAACAGCAGCAGAAAGAGAATTTCTTGAAGAAACTGGATATGTTGCGGACGAGATTTATGAACTAGAAAGTCACTATCAAGATCAAGGATGTAGTAAAGCTATTATTAAGACTTTTGTAGCGGTTGGATGTCATAAAGTCCAAGAAAAAAGACTTGATGGTAGTGAAAGATTAGAATATATGGAAATGTCTTATGATGATATTTTGAATATGTTAAAGAGTGATACAAAAGGACCTAAGATACAAGATGCTAATAGTAAAATTGCATTTATGGAATATACATTAAAGAAAAGAGGAGTACTATAATGAATAAAAAGTTTGGATATGTAAGAGTTGCTGCTTCAGTACCAGAACTAAAAGTAGCTAATGTAGAATTTAATACTAAAGAAGTTATTAAGGAGATTAAATCTTTAAATAAGGAAGGTGTACAGATTGTAACCTTCCCTGAACTTTGCTTGACAGGATATACTTGTGCTGACTTATTTAGTCAAGATATATTGATTACTAAATCTAAAGAAGCTATTAAAGAAATTATGGATGAAACTAAGTCATTAGATGTTATATCTATTATAGGAGCACCAATAGTTTGTGATAATCAGTTATTTAACTGTGCTGTAGTTATTAATAAGGGGAAAATATTAGGTATTGTACCTAAGACTTATATTCCTAACTATGGTGAGTTTTATGAAAAACGTTGGTTTAGCACAAGTAATACTTTAACTAGTAAAACTATTAAATTATTTGGGTGTGATGTTCCTATTGGTATAGATTTAATATTTAGAGATATTGAAGATTCAAAATTTACTTTTGGAATTGAAGTATGTGAAGATTTATGGAGTCCTAAGGCACCTAGTGTAGAAGCTGCCTTGAATGGAGCTACAATGATATTTAATCTATCTGCTAGTAATGAAGTCATTGGTAAGTATGGATATCGTAAAAATTTAATTAATATGCAATCTGCAAAGAATGTATGTGCTTATATTTATAGTTCTTCTGGAGTTAATGAATCTACTACTGATTTAGTATTTTCTGGATATGCAGCAATAAGTGAAAATGGATCTACATTAGTTGAAAATAATAGATTCGATTTTGAAACTAATCATATTATAAGTGATGTGGATATCCAAAGACTTATGAACAATAGAATTAAAGATATTAGTTTTATGGGTATTGGTGCTGCAAGTAATTATAGAGTTGTGGATATTGATTTGAAAGATAGTAATAATAATTTAGTAAGAGTTTATGATGCATATCCATTTGTTCCTAGTAACGAAGCTAAAAGAGCTGAAAGATGTAATGAAATAGTTAATATTCAAGCTTGTGGTTTAGCTAAACGTATTAAACATACGGGAATGAAAAAGTGTGTTATTGGTATTAGTGGTGGACTTGATTCAACTTTAGCTTTCTTAGTAGTAATTGAAGCTTATAGAAAATTAGGTATTAGTTTTGATAATTTAATTGGAGTTACGATGCCTGGTTTTGGTACTACTGGTAGAACTTATAATAATGCATTAACTTTAATGAAAAATTATGGTGTTACAATGCGTGAAGTAAGTATTAAGGAAGCTTCTTTACAACATTTTAAAGATATTGGATTGGATCCTGAAGACAGAAGTGTTACTTATGAAAATACTCAAGCTAGAGAAAGAACTCAAATATTAATGGATATAGCTAATAAAGAAGGTGGTCTTGTTATTGGTACTGGAGACTTATCTGAGTTAGCATTAGGATGGTGTACTTATAATGGAGATCATATGTCTATGTATGCTGTTAATACATCTATTCCTAAAACATTAGTTAGATATTTAGTTAAGTATTTTGCTGATATTGAATCAAATGAAGAATGTAAGAAGACAATTTTAGATATTTTAGATACACCAATTAGTCCAGAATTACTTCCTCCTTCAAAAGATGGTAAGATAGAACAACAAACTGAAAGTGTAGTTGGTCCTTATATATTACATGACTTCTTCTTGTATCATTTTATGAGATATGGAGCTAGTCCTGATAAGATAAGATATATTGCTAATAAAGCATTTGATGGTATGTATGATGCAGAAACAATTGATAAATGGTTGAAGTTCTTTATTAAGAGATTCTTCAATCAACAATTTAAACGTAGTTGCTTACCTGATGGACCAAAAGTTGGTACAATTAGTGTATCTCCAAGAGGGGATTTAAGAATGCCAAGTGATGCTGATTCTAGTAGTTGGTTAAATTAAGAGAATATCGTTTGATATTCTCTTTGTTATGTTATATAATTAACTTAAGAAAGTATATATCATTAAAAAAATGATACATTTGACTGGTATCAAATGGCTTTCGGGTTGTTGTGTTCTGATTATTGCTAATCAGAACTTTTCTTATTTTGTAATAAATAAAATAAGATAAATAACAACACTTAGAAGTATAAGTATTATGATATTTTTAAAGAAGCTCTCTAAACTATTCATAGTACCACCTCCTGTTCGTATTTTGATTTACTAAACCAAAATCCCCCCGAACAAGAAAACCATTTGCATCAAATGTATCGAGACTTAAAATAACATTAAATATGTAGTAAGTAAATAGCAAAACAAGTCTTTTTTAAACAAGTTTTATTTTGTTAATTTTTTTATAAGTAAATTATTTTTTTGTTATATAAATTGTTATTAAAATAAGATTTTAATTTTTAGTTAATATAATAGAATGTAGTTGATCCTTATTGACTTTTTGTTAAAAATATAGTATTATTAAATCACTTAAGAGGGAGTAGTTCCACTTTAGAAAAGTGTAATAATTCGACTATATGGTTATTAAAACCCGGATTATTTAAATCTATAGAACAAGACTTTTATGTAGATAGCATAAAAGTTTTTTTATACTAAATTATAAACCTTTATGCTTAGCATAAAGGTTTTTTTAAATCTTAAGTAAATTATTTATAATTAAACTTTAAAAATGGATGGGAGAGATTAATATGATATGGTTAGGTTTAAGTGTAATTATAACAATAAGTTTTATGGTCATGATAGGAACTTATTGTAAGAGTAAGGGGATCAAATTATTTCCAATGATATTAATAGGATTATGTGGATTGTTATTAGTAATACCTGGTTGTATAACAACTATTGCAACTGGTGAAGTTGGTATTAAAACTACTTGGGGAAAGATAACAAATACTAATATGAAGGAAGGTATTCAATTTAAATATCCTTGGCAAGATGTTATAAAAATGAATATTAAAGTTCAAAAATATGAAAATGAAAAAAGTATGGAAACTTCTACAAAAGATATGCAAGTAGTTAAATCAGTAATTGTATCTGTTAACTATCAGTTAGATGAAGATAAAGTTACAGATATGTATAGACAAGTTGGTCAAAATTATAATGCTATAGTTTTAGAGCCTGCTATACAAGAATCAATTAAAAGTGCAATATCTCAATATAATGCTGAAGAATTAGTTACTAAGAGAAATGAAGTAAGTGATAAAATTTTAGAAACATTATCAGTTAAAGTTAGTGATTATGGATTAAAAATTATATCTGTATCACTTAAGAATTTTGATTTTAGTAGTGAGTATAATGCAAGTATTGAAAGAAAAACGATAGCTGAACAAAATGCTTTAACAGCAGAGCAAGAATTAAAATCAAGTGAAGCTAACGCTAAGAAGAAAGTTATAGAAGCTCAAGCAGAAGCGGATGCTAATAAAATAAAAAATCAAACTATTACAGATGAGATATTAACGCAACAATTCATTGAAAAATGGAATGGTGAATTACCTAAAGTTATGGGGGAAGGAAACATCTTTGATGTAACAGAACTAATTAAATAATAATTTAAAGTGTGAAAAAGGAGAGGGTTTTATGAAGAATATGAAATTAAATTTAGAAAAAATGATTAAATTAAGAGGTTTACCAATAGTTTTAGCTGCAACTGTTATGGCAACAGGTTTAACTGGATGTGGTAAAAAAGCTGAATGTAATGTTGAAGGGAGTCATGCGCATCTTTATACAAATGAACAAAACTTTATAAGATATATTGATAAAGAATACTTAAGTTATGAAGGTTATGAAAGACAAGATGATTATATTACATTAAGTAAAGAGGAAGCTGAATTACGTAAATTTGAAGATAAAAAAGGTTTACTTAGAATAGATGAGAATATTGATGTTATAAAAGCTCTTCAAGAACAAAATCACGATTATATAGAATATAGATATGCATATACATATTTAATGCCTATACCTCATTATATAAGAACAGGAAAAACTAGTAGTGTTTATTTTACTTACATTCCTACAACACATCACTCTTGGACGACTAATCCAGAACATAGTAGATTGACTGGAGAACAAAGAAGATGTCATCATGTTTACCAAGCTTATAATGTTGTTAAAGATGAAAATGGAAAATATGTATTAGTCCCTAGTGAATATGTAGATAATATATTTGATTTAAATGGAGAGTATACATATATAAAAGAGAAATTTTGTAAGGTTATTGATGCTGAGTATGGGTATGATCTTGACTATGAAGATGGTGTTGAAGACGATCCTGATTTAATTCAAGAAGATGAAGTAACAGAAGAGAATGAAGTTACGCAAACTTCAAATCAATCTAGAAATAATATCGAAGAACAAAAAAGATTAACTAAAATTTTAACTTAATAAAAAGAGAGGATGATTTATATGAAAAATTTTAATTTAAATTTAAAGAAAATGGTGAAATTACGAGGTGTTCCAATTGCCTTAGCTGCAACAGTTTTAGCTACAAGTTTAACAGGGTGTGGTAAAAAGGCTGAATGTAATGTTGAAGGAAGTCATGCACACCTTTATACAAATGAACAAGGCTATGAGGCTTATTATAATAAAGAGTATTTAACTTATGATGGATATGAAAGACAAGAAGAATATATTCCTTTATCAGAAGAAGAATTAGCTCTATGTAAATTTTTAGATAAAAAAGATTTGATTAAATTAGAAGATAATTTAGATGTAATTCTTGCACAGCAAGAACAAAATAAAGATTATATAGAATATAGGTACTCATATAGAAAAACAATTAGAAGAAAAGTTGGTAAAGTATGGACACATAGAAGAGTTACTAGATATTCTTGGACAAGTGATCCTAATCATTCTAATCTAACTGGTGAAACAAGACTTTGCCACTATGTGTATCAAGCATGTAATGTTTATATAGATGAACATGGTAAGTATGTTGTGATCCCTAGTGAAGAAGTTGATGATATAAGAGACTTAGTAGATGAATATACTTATGTTAGAAAAGTTTATTATAAGATTATAAATCTTGAAAATAATTTAGAATTAGATTATGAAGATGGGCCAGATTGTGATGAAGAATTAAAAAATGAAGAAGCTGTTACTCAAAGTTATAATGATACTAATATAGAGTATGCAGAAGGTCCAACATTAACTAAAAGTTATTAAAAATAGGAGTTTAACATAGACTAAACTTCTTTTTTTATAATTGTTTTTAATTATTTGTTAAAAAGTAGTTGACAAATCGCAATGTTATTAATATAATGTTAATAACAAAAAGAAATTTTATTTTTGTTTGTGATATTAATAAAATGTTAATATGTAGAAAGGGGGAAAAGGTTATGGAAACAAAATTTAGTAAACAAGAAACAATAAAATTATTAGAAGAATATTATGAAAAATTGGAAGGAAGAAAAGTTAAAGTAAGTATTACTGCAAAAGCTGGTACATTTGGTTTATATGAAACAAAGGGATGTCAAACTACTATTAAAGTAACAGAAACTATGGCGATTGCAGGAATGAATAAAGAAGTATCTTACAATTTATCTAAAGAAGATTTAAGTAAAAATCTAAAAGCATTATTTTCATTATATGAATTTGATGTAAAAGGTATTAATATTGAAGATGGTTTATCATCACGTTGGGAAGGATATGGGATGATGGAACACCAAGTGGAAACAGCATATTTTAATGGAATTACTGTTAATTTAGAAAAGAATAAGGGTGTAAAACTAGATAAAAGAATAGGATAGGAGAGATTTATATGAGTAAGTTAAAACTAGTTGTAATGAATAACATTAAAGAATTAGGTAATGAAGTAAATGAATGTTTGAAGAAAATAAATAAGACAGAGAAAGATTATGTAGTACTAACTAAAGCAGATAGATTTAGTAATGGTGAAGGAAAAGTAAAAATCGAAGATACTGTTAATGGTGATGATCTTTATATAATTAGTGATGTAGGTAATTATGGTATTAGTTATAAAATGCATGGTAGAGATCATTATATGTCACCAGATGAACATTTTGAAGATATAAAAAGAGTTATAGCAGCAACTTCTGGTCATGCTTCTAAAATAAATGTTATAATGCCACTTTTATATGAATCAAGACAGCATAAAAGAAGAGGTAATGAGTCGCTTGATTGTGCTATTGCGCTACAAGAACTTGAAAGAATCGGTGTAGATAACATCATTACTTTTGATGCGCATGATCCAAGTATATGTAATGCAATACCTAGATTACCATTTGAAAATTTTTATCCTACTCATAGAATATTAGAGGAATTAATAGATAACGAGGATATTAATGATATGTTAGTTATAAGTCCTGATATGGGAGCTATGGAAAGAGCTAGATATTATGCTGATATGTTAGGATGTGACGTAGGAGTTTTTTATAAAAGAAGAGATTTAAGCAAAGTTGTTAATGGAAAAAATCCAATAGTAGAGCATATGTATATGGGAGCAGATCCTAAGGGAAAAGATGTAATTGTTGTAGATGATATGATTGCCAGTGGTGGTTCTATGATAGATGTTGCTGAAAATTTAAGAAGTAGAGGTGCTAGAAAGATTTATTTAATTGCGCCATTTGCATTATTTACTGAAGGAACTGAAAAGTTTAATGAAGCTTATGAAAAAGGATTATTTGATAAATTATATTCTACCAATTTGTCTTATGTACCAAATGAGATTAAAAATAATAAATGGTATGTTGATGTTAATTGTTCTCAGTATATTGCTTTAATTATTGATACTTTTAATAAGAAAAAAGATATCGAGCCCTTATGGAATGGTAAAAAGAAAATAATAGATAAAATTAATAAGAAAAAGAATAAATAATAGTTTTTAATTTTTTGTTAAAAACATATTGACTTATATGACACTTTTTAATATAATGTTAATAACAAAGAAATAATTTTTTTGAAAGTTGATATTAATATAAAGTTAAAAAGAAAAAGGAGAATATATTATGAAAATAGGAGTTTTTGGAGGAAGCTTTAATCCACCACATAAAATGCATGAAGATATAGCTAAAGAATTAGTTGATAAACATGTTGTTGATAAAGTTGTTTATGTTCCTACTGGCGGACAATATAAATATAAATCTAATTTAGTTGATGATCAAAAACGTTATGAAATGATTAAACTTATTACTGATAAAGATGAAAGATTTGACGTTAGTGATTATGAATTAAAAGATCATGTTGTTTATACTTGTGAGACACTTGCTCACTTTAAAGAAGAATATCCAAATGACGAAATATATTTTATCTGTGGTACTGATAATCTAAGTTATATTGATAAATGGAAAAATGGAGTGGAAATCTTAAAGAACTATAAAATACTAGTTATTGATAGAAGTACTAATGATATTAGTGAATTATTAGAACAGTTTAAAGAATATAAAAATAATATCGTAGTAGCTCCTGTTAACCCACGTGATGTGTCTTCTACTGAAATTAGAGAGCTAATTAAAAAAGGTAATTACGAAGATTTAAAAAAATATCTTGATAAAGATGTTATTGAATATATACACGAGGAGAATCTATATGGAAGTTAATAAAGTTAGACAATATATAAATATTACAAATAATTGTAATGCTAATTGTGAATTTTGTTGTATGTGGTCGGATTCTAGTAAACATACTTTTATGGATTTTAATACTTTTAAAAGTATTGTAGACTCTAAAGATTTACCTTTTGAATTGCAATTAGAAGGTGGAGAACCATTGTTGCATAAAGATATGTATTTATTTATGGAGTATGCAAGAAGTACAGGAAGATGTACTAAGATAATTATTTTAACAAATGGAATATTACTGGGCAAGCATTTAAAAAGAATAGTTGAATTTCATAAATGTTATGATATTCCGGTTGTTATAAAGGTGAGTTTTAATTATTGGTTATATAAAATAGATAATGAAAGTTTAAACAAGATAAAAGATGAAGTCTTGGCTATAGAGTTTATTGAAGGAGTAGATATATTACTTAATGTTAGACTTAGACATGAAGATGAACATATAAAAGATATGATTTATGAAATGGGACTTGAAAATATTTCAAATATATTTTATTTACAAAGTTATGGAAAATATGAAGAAGAAACAGAATATGATAAACCTGTTATAGTACAAAATATTGATGATTGGTTTATATATGCTTGTGATGGTACTTGTTTTGGAAAAGATTTAATTGCTAGAAGTGACTATGAGAGGACATTAAAATAATTATGAATACTATTAAATTTACACCAAGAAATGAGATGAGAAAAGAAACAAGTAACGTTGAAGTATATAAAATAGATGAGATAGAAATAGATAATAAAACTTACAAATATTATAGTGATGCACAGATTTCACTTTATGTTACCAAAAAATGTAATGCATCTTGTTCATTTTGTATGAATAGGTTAGAAAATAGATGTATTAAAGCTAAAGAGTTGGATGATAAAAAATATTATGAAATGTTAAGTTATTATCTAGATATGTTTAAAGAAATAAAACCATGGATAACAATTACTGGTGGAGAACCAACTATTAGTAAAAGATTAGTTCCTATTTTAAAAATGATTAAAGAAAAGGGTTATAAGATAAGGACATTTTCTACTAATGGAAGTCATTTGTTAGATAGATATGAGGGCAAATATATTATTCAATATATGTTAGAAAATAATGTTTTAAATAATGTTAATATTTCAAGAATGGCGATTAATGATGAAGATAATTCTAAACTAATGAAAATAAGTAAAGATGAATCTAGAAATAAGGATTTGAAAGTTATTTCTACCTATGCAGATGCAAATAATATTGAAATAAGATTATCTTGTAATTTATTAAAAGATGGTGTTAAGAATTTGGATGATATTTTAAATTACAAGGAATTTTATAATAATTTAGGTATTAAAACAGTTATGTTTAGAGAGTTAATTCCATTACCATATAAAAAGGATGAATACGTTAATATTGATGATGTATTTGAAGAAATAGAAAAAAGTGAAGAATTTGAATTAATAAGAGTAATGGAAGGACTTTATTATACTGTTAAAGTTTATAATTATAAAGATTATGTAGTTAAGTGTTATAAGGAAAAGGGAACAATGGATAAAAAAGTTATTAGAGAATTTGTTATTTATCCAGATGGCAAATTAGATAATGGATTTGATAATGAAACGTTAATGGAGATGAGAGATTATGAGTGAATTTGAGAAGATTAGATATACACGTCAACAAGATTTTAATATAAATGAAAAGAAGTTAATTGATTTTGACTTTGATGGTAAGAAAAAGAAAGTTTATGGCAATGTTAATTTTTCTATATTTGTTGATGATTATTGTAATGCTGATTGTAAGTTTTGTGTTGCGCAATTAAGATATGAGAATATTGCAATGGCTTATAAGAAACCTAAAATAGAAGATGATGAAGAGTATTTTAGAAGATTAGATGAAGTTCTATCATATGTAGCTCCACTTAATGTTAGTGTTTCTATTACTGGTGGAGAACCTACGTTATCTCCTAGATTTAAAAGAATTATCGAATTAGTAGATAAACATAATATTCGTAAAAGAACTATAACAACTAATGGTAGTGCATTATTAAAAAAAGTAGATGGTGATAAAACTAATTTAGATTTATTAATTGAGCATAAATTTGATCATTTGAATATTAGTAAGACTCATTTTGATGAAGACATTAATAAAAAGATAATGAGATATAGTAAAGGCTATTGTAGTAATGAAGATTTAGCTAAGATTATTCCATATGCTTTGGAAAGAGGTCTAAGACCAAGACTTAGTTGTTTGCTTTTAAAAGATGGTATTCATGATGTTGATGGGATGGCTAAATATATTGAATTCTATGAAAAGTTAGGAATTGATAATATTATTTTTAGAGAATTAATGGATTATGATGATAAGACGATGTGTAATAAAGAGAAGATGGATTACAATGAGAGAAATAAGGTTAAATTAAATGATGTATGGAAAGAAGTAGATAAAGATCCTAGCTTTGTTCCATATCAAAATTTACTTGGATATTACTATTATGTAGAAATGTATGATTATCATAATGTCAGAGTATGTAGTGAATCTGCTGATTTAAAAGTTCAAACTGAAGAAAAAGGGAATAATAAAGATACTGTTTATGAAATGGTGTTTCATCCTAATGGTAATTTAAATGGTAGTTGGGTGGATAATGAGGATATTCTTTTAAAGTATGAGAAAAAAGCAGTTAAATAGGCATGTTATTATAGCTGGAACACCAAGAGCTGGTAAGACAACAGTATGTTTAGAATTATTGAAGTATGGATTTGTTCACTATAAGATGGATTCAATAAAAAGAGGTATTTGCGAAGTATTTGGGTATAATCAACATGATTGGAATTTCTTAAATGAAAAGATAGCTAAAATAATAAATATAATAATTAAAGAAAATAAAACAGATACGATAGCTGGGTTAGAATACTATGCTATAGATACATGTCATGTGTTACCAAAAGATGTTGCATTGTTTGATGAAAATATTTTAGTAATTTATTTAGGATATGCTGATATAAGTGTAGAAGATAAATTTAATGAGATAAGACTAAATGATAAGAAACATTATTGGAGTAGTAAAGTTAGTAATGAAAATTTAAGAAGAATGATTGAAGCTAATATAAATTTAAGTAAAGAAATTAGAGAAGGATGTAATAGATTAAATATTAAGTATTTTGATACTAGTTTTAATAGGGAAATGGTATTAAAAGAAGTTATAGGTTATATTATCAAGAATTGTACGTAATAAAGGAGTGAAGAATATGCAAGAAATAAAGAATATTTTTGGTACAGGTAAAATGTATAATGTAGAAGATTTAGAAGGAAAGGTGTATGTAACATCGGCTGCTTGTATGTCTGTATGGTCAGATTTTCTATCTTGGGCTAATGCTCATACTGATAGGATGGAAAAAGATCCTAAAAAGGCAGATTCAGTTGTAGTTTTAGGATGCCAAGTAACAGATTTGGCAATACTAAATGATATAAATGTTGCTACAAGGTTACATAATGAGACTGGTGCAGATATTTATATGGGTGGATGTTTAGCACAACGAATGGATATTGAATTACCACCATTTATTAGAAGATTAGATGTAGTAAGAACTGTTGGGCAGGAAATTAATGATAGAAGATTAATTGATTATGAACCGCCTTATTGGGTTCCTGAGTTTGAAGAAAGTAAAGATAATTTTAAGGATGGAAATTTGTTCCGTAATTTTTATCCATTAAAGATAGGAGCAGGATGCCATGGTAAGTGTAAGTATTGTACTATTAAACATACTAGAGGAGAAACTTATGCTACTGTTCCAGAAACGCAGATAGAAGAATTTTTAAATCATGAAGATGTAGTACTCATTTCAGATAGTCCTACTGTAGACCAAATAAAAACTTGGTGTGCTATTGCAGAAAGATTACAAAAACAAATATCTATTCGTAATATTGAACCACAAACATTAGTAGCTTGTGGAGATGAAGTTGTAGAGTTAGCTAAGGCAGGATATCTAAATATCCTACATTGCCCTATTCAAAGTTATGATGAAGAAGTGTTGAAGGCAATGAATAGAAGTGTTACAATGACAAAGAGAGCGTTAGAAATAATGCAGTTAGTTAGAAGCTTAGGAGTTAAAGTTGCAACAAATATAATTATAGATTACAGAGTAGATGATAAATTATACTCTAATCACGATAAAGAAAGATTAGAAAGTGAATTTGATTATTATTCTTGGAATCCGTATTTTGATGGTAACTTTAGTTTAAAGAAAGCGAAGGAACGATTTAAAAAATATATAGGAGAATGATATTATGAAAACATTTAAGAAAATAGTCTTAGAATTAATTAAAAGAGGAGAAACTATAGCTACTATGGAATCTTGTACTGGAGGAGGAGTAGCATCAGCAATTACTAATATAGAAGGAGCATCTGAAGTACTTAAATATAGTGCAGTTACTTATTCTAATCAATATAAGATTAAAATGGGTGTAGATGCAGATGTTATAAATGAATATAGTGTTTATAGTATGGAAACAGCTCATGAGATGGCACTTAATATAAGCAAGTTTGCTAATTCAGATTTTGGTGTTGGTATTACAGGCAAATTGAATAGAGCTGATGAAAATAATAACTTTGGTAAAGATAATGAAGTATTTGTAAGTATCTATTATAAAGAAAAATATTACGATATGAAAATTGGTGTTGATAAAAAAACAAGAAAACAAAATAAAGAAGTAATAATCGATATGATTATTCTGAAGTTAGGTGAAATACTATGGGGAGAAGAATTAACAAAGTAAAACTATTTGTTAATGATAATGAACAATCACAAATAGTAGCTAAAGATTTAGAACTAGAATTAGAAAAATATGGTATTAAAATTGTTAATAGAGGTTATGACTTGGCTATTTCTGTTGGTGGAGATGGATCATTCTTAAGAATGGTTAAAGAAACTAAGTTTAATGATAAGATATATTATATTGGAGTTAATAGTGGTACTTTAGGTTTTTTACAAGAAATAGATATTAAAGATTGTGTAGATTTTGTTAAGAGATTAAATTCTGATAAATATAAAATAGAAGATATAAGTGTACAAGAAACTAAAGTTATTACAGAAGATAAAATATATTATTTTAATTCTTTAAATGAGATTGTTGTAAGAAGAAATGATTTTACTACTTTAAAAGTACCTATTTATGTAGATGACGAATTATTAGAGAAGTTTACTGGTGATGGGTTACTTATAAGTACTAGTACCGGTAGTACAGCTTATAATATGAGTTTTGGTGGTAGTATTGTTTATAATACTCTAAATACATTACAGATTACTCCTATAGCACCGCTAAATAATAAAGTATTTAGGACATTAGTTAATAGTGTTTTAGTACCTAGTAATAAAGTTATTACAATAGTACCTAATAAAGATAATAGAGAGATGTTTATTCAAGTAGATGGTGTTAATAAAGTAATTGATAAAGTTATTAAAATTGAAACTAAGATAGAAAATAAAAGTATTAAATGTTTAAGAATGAATGATTTTCATTTTATAAAAGTTATAAATACGAAAGTATTAGAAAAATAAAAGAGACTTAGGTCTCTTTTATTTGTTTGATAAATTATTTATTATGTTAGGTATTTGATTCCAGTTAGTCACTTTATAAATGTTATTACCGACACATTGTTTATTAAATATTTCATCAAATACTATTACTGGTATTATAGGACTTATATCATTTATGTAACGAGGTTCGTCTTCCATAAAAACGTCTAAGTTATATTTTTGACAATAAGGTAGCTTATCTATTGAACCTACTATTAATTTATCATATACTATGTCATTTTCTTTTAAGTATTTTTCTGTTGATTCATATGGAGTTTTGAATATAGGTTCTACCCTGGCTGAAATAATATATATTTCATGACCATCATCTTTTAATTTTTTTATTACTTTGGCAGCATTAGGTTTAACTTTAGCTGAAAGAACTGCTTTTTCTAAATAGTTCATACAGAAGTCATGATTTTCTTCTTTAGTCCAATCAAATAAGTTGTAACTAGCTACACCATCTTCGTGCATAGTTAGCCCTCTTTTTACTACTGTGTCATTATACATATTACAATATTCTTTTATTACTGGTAGAGTGTCTGTTATTGTATTATCGATATCTATTCCTATTTTCATATTATTACTCCTTCTTTACTTTTTATATATAAATCTTTTAGTACCATAGTAACTTAGTTGTTCTATTATATTTGAGATTTCATCTACACTTTTATCAAAGTCATTTTTGACCCAGAAGTTTATTACACCTAGAGCTCCATTAAAGATGAATACTGATGCATATTCCATATCTTCATCAGAGATATTAGAGAGGTCAGAAGACCATTTTGCCTTGCACTTTTCATAAGCTATTTCAAGAATATCATTTAAGAAGTATAAGTTATTGTTAGTATTAAATAGTATTCTTACTAGCTCTTTATTTTCTAAGAATACATTAAGTAGCTCTTTAGAGAATGTTGATACTGTGTAATTGTTTTCATTATTTGAAGCACTTTTTAGCTCAACTATGAAGTCTTCTTGTATTTTATTGAGTAAGTCATATACATCTAGATAATAACGATAGAATGTAGCTCTATTAATGTCAGAAGTCTTACATATTTCACTTACTGTAATTTTTTTGATATCTTTTTCTTCTAATAAAGATAAAAAAGTTGTTTTGATTACATTTTTAGTATATTTAATTCTTCGATCCATAATGTCCTCACTTTTTAAACAATTTATATGTTAGTTGTTTAAGATGTATCAATATTAGTAATAATTGCTGATTGATACAAATATTAATTGAATTATATAATACATTTGTAAGTTATGCAACAAATGTTTAATATATGGAGATGATATTATGAAATTATTTAAATGGAAAAAGAATAAAACTAGTTATGAGAATTTATGGGATAAGTATTATGATGAAGATAAAAAAAATATTGTAGTACCTGAATGTTCAATTTATAGATATTTTGAAAAAAATGCATTAGTTCATGAAAATGAAGTTGCATTAAATTATTTTGGAAGAAAGTTTAGTTTTAACGATTTATTAAATAGGATAGAAATATGTGCTAAAGCATTAAAAGCAAGTGGAGTAAGAAAGGGAGATGTAGTTACTATATTAATGCCTAATACTCCAGAAGCAGTAATTAGTTTCTATGCTGTTAATAAGATAGGTGCTATAGCTAATATGATTCATCCTTTATCTAGTCAAGAAGAGATAAAAGATTCGATTATTAAGACTAAATCGGTTTTAGCTATTGCTATTAATTTAGCTTATGAAAAGATATTGACGATTATAGATGAAACAGAAATATATAAAGTAGTTATTGTATCGGCTAAGGATTCTATGCCTGCATTATTAGGTTTAGGTTATATGGTAACACAGGAATTAAAGATGAATATTGATAAGTCTAATGAATGTTTTATATATTGGGAAGAATTTTATAATAGAGGCATGAATTATAGTCATAACACTGAAGTTATTAGAGATAAAAATGATGATGCAATATATCTGCATAGTGGGGGGACAACTGGTATTCCTAAAAATATAGTACTAACTAATGGAAATGTTAATGCAATTATGGAGCAGGCTAAGATTATATTTCCAAAAGTAGGAGTTGGAGATACTTTTTTAGGAATTTTACCAATGTTTCATTGTTTTGGTTTAGTAGTATGTATATGTGCTCCTTTAGCATTAGGGTCAACTATTGCTTTAATACCACAATTTGATGCTAAGAGATTTGATAAACTTATTAGAAAATATAAACCAACTGTATTGACAGGAGTTCCAACTTTATATGAAGCTCTTATTACTAATCCATACATGATGAACGTAGATATGTCTTCTGTGAAATATGTAATATCTGGAGGAGATTCATTATCGCCTGAAAAAAATAAAAGAGTTAATGATTTTTTGAAGGAGCATAATTGTAATGAGCATATATTACAAGGGTATGGAATGACTGAAACAACTGGTCCTGCAGTCGTTGGAGCAATGGGTTCAGATAAGTTAGGTAGTGTAGGTATTCCGTTACCTGGAAATAAAGTTAAGATAATTGATATAGATAGTAAAGAAGATAAAAAGATAGGTGAAATAGGAGAAATATGTCTTAGTGGACCAGTAGTTATGTCTAGATATTTAGATAATAAGGAAGAAACAGATAAAATGGTTTATGTTCACGAAGATGGTTTAAGATGGGTTCATACAGGAGATTTAGGATATATGGATGAAGATGGAGTGCTATTCTTTGTTCAAAGATTAAAAAGAATGTTAATTGTTTCTGGATATAATGTATATCCTTCTTATGTAGAAGAAGTAATCCTTAAACATCCTAAGGTAGAAATGTGTGGTGTTATAGGTATTCCTCATCCTTATAAAGTACAAGTACCTAAAGCTTTTATAGTTCTTAAAAAAGGAGTAAATGTTAATAGTGATATATTAAAAGATATAAAAGAACATTGTAATAAGAATTTAGCAAAGTATATGATGCCAAAAGAGTTTGTGTTTAGAGATAGTTTACCAAAGACTATTATAGGAAAAGTTAATTATCGTGAATTAGAAAAAGAAGAACAAAATTAGTTTTGCTCTTCTTTTAGTTTGATTAAGATATCATATAAATCTAGCCAGTTATCTGTTTGTAATCCTTCGTAGTTAGGATTGTTATTAAATAGTATAGCTTTTACATTGTTTTCTTTAGCAGATTTAATTTGGTTTAAACTATCATCTATTAATATATCTATATTATTTTCTTTACAAAATAAACCTTTATTTCTAACGTCTGTATAAAGTATTTCAATTGGAATGTTATTTTCTTTTAACCAATTCTTTAATCTTAATTTTAAATTTTTATATTTAGTGTCTGGTCTTGAAGTTATAATACAAGGGATAATATTATTTTCTTTTAATCTATGCAATACGACCGATGTATTTTCTTTAAAAGTTGGAGTGAAAGATAGTTGTTCACGATAAGTATCCCAAAATACTTGAACATACTCATCACCAAAATCATTTATAGTATTAGGTATTTCTTTTGTATATCCCTCTTTAGGATTTTTAGTTACATAGTCAGCCCAGTAAATAAGTTGTTTTTCTCTAGTATTAACTAATGTATCATCTATATCTATTCCTATTAACATAATTACACCTCTTGATAAATAGTATAACATAAAGTGTAAAGTGAAAAGTTATATTTGTTTACTTTGTGTTAAAGAAGATATATAGTTTAGGTAAGAATAGGTGGTATATATGAAGAAATGGGTTGTGTTTTTAGCGTTGTTAATGTTCCCAGTATTGGTTAATGCATCATCATTGGTTACAGGAATTACTGTGGATGGGATTGGAGATTTGAATCTTGATAGAAATAGTTGGAGTTTATCTTTAACTACAACTTTAAATTATGTAGATATTGATGTTGTTTCAGTAGATGGTGTTACTGTTGAGGGAGCAGGTAAAGTGGATGTTCAAGAAGGAGAAAATGATTTAGTTATTAAGGCTAGTAATGGAACAACTACTGAAGAATTTAAAATAAAAATAAACATAATGAGACCAGGTGAAGACGGAAGTGATAATCCTCCTACAGGAGCTTTTGTACCAAAGATGTTAATAACTAGTGGAGTCTTAGGCTTAGGAATTTTAGTTTTTGTTAAGAATAAAAAGCTATATAAAGTTTAAGATGCTAAATGCATCTTTTTATTTTGTTATTTATCTTATAATTATGTTATAATTTAGTTGAGGTGTTATTAATATGATGTATAAAAGTGAAGAAGAGTTTTTAAAAGCGTATAATCCTGATGCATTTGAAAAATTATCTATGACTACAGATATTTTAATTTTAAGTGTTAGTGATGAAGTTCAATCTAATTATAGAAAGTCAAATAAGAAGTATATGAGTGTTTTGCTTGTTAAAAGAGATGATTATCCATTTAAAGATAAATGGTGTTTACCTGGTGGATTCTTAGATGTTAAGGAAGATTTAGAAGAATGTCCTAAGAGAATCTTAGCTAGAGAAACAGGCTTGCATGATATTTATTTAGAGCAATTATATACATTTGGAGATGTCAATAGAGATCCAAGAATGAGAATAGTATCGTCTTCATATATGGCTTTAATTGATAAGAATAGATTAAATGAAAAATTAAGTGAAAATGCATCATGGTTTAATGTACAATACTTTGAAGAAGAAGATAACGTTTTAGTTATTTTAGATAATGGAACTGATACTTTAAAATTTAAGATAAAGAAAGTTTTAAGGGAAAGAACAACAGACAGATACAAGTTTGAAATAGAAAAAAATGATGATATAGCATTTGATCATCCTTTAGTAATTTGGTCTGGTATTGAAAGATTAAAAAATAAAATAAATTATACTGATGTGGTTTTTAATATGATGCCAGAGTTGTTTGCATTAGGAGATTTACAACAAGTATATGAAGTTATTTTAAATAAGAAGTTGCTTGATCCAGCATTTAGAAGAATTATTGCTGATAAAGTTGAGAAGACTGAGTTTGTTCAAACAGGAGCTGGTCATAGACCTTCAGCATTATTTAGGTATAAAAAGAATACTAAGTAAAATTAGTATTTTTTTAATGAATTTCTTTGCAAATACCAGGTTCTGGTTCATAGAAGCAGTGTCCTTTATAAGAGCCTGCTCTTTTTTGGTCATACCATGTTGCTTTACAACTTGTTCCTGGAGATGGTGCATAAAACCATAAGGCGTTAGTAGCAGGATGATAATATTCACCACGAACTACTCGTTCTGCAAGTTCTTTTTCTTTTGTAGTTGGTTTAGACTGAAATAGAGAACTTTTTGTTCCAACGAATTGATTAGGTTGATAAATAGCATCAGTTAAGGTACGAACATTTTTAAAAGTAAGGCAGTCTGCTATGGCACGATTAACTACAACATTGCCAACCATTAGCATTCCTAAGTTACCTTCATTAAGTGCTTCAGCACGCATTATTCTAGCAAGAAGATCTAATTCTTTAGTATTATATTGTATAATCATAAAATTCACCTATTATATAATATGTATTTAATCATATTTATTTCTTATATAAGTATAATATTAAAGGTAGATTATTAGTCTCCAAAACCTATTATAGTATTTATAAAATATGCGTATTTATAATATAAATTCAATATTAAAATTTATTACCTGCCAATTATTCTGCCAAAAATGCCATTTTTATATAATACTTGATGATATTTGAATTGTATATAGTAAAAATATTCTTTAAATAAAGATATTTTTATGGAAATTTAAGGGATATTTTGTTTACATAATAAAAAAATATGTTATAATTAAGTTGCTTACTTTTTTAGGGGTATAGTTCAATGGTAGAATAACGGTCTCCAAAACCGCTGATGTGGGTTCAACTCCTGCTACCCCTGCCATTAAGAATTTAAAGGTCCATATCGTATGGACTTTTTTCATGTAATAATATAATTGTTATGATAGAATATGTTGCAAGAGAGATGTTTTGTTATGGAAATAAAAGAATTATTAAAGCCTTTAGAAGTTGATTACAATGGAAGAAAAGGTAACTTAAATGTTGAAGCTAGTGGAGTGGTTAAAAGTAAAAAGTATTTTCCAATATATGAAATGAATGGTAAAATTGTGATATTTAAACCATTATCTAAAACAAAACCTTTAACAACAGAATTTTTTTCCTATGCTGAAGTTTATTGGTCTTATGTTATAAATAGATTCTTTGATAATAGAACACCTTTATATAGATTAGCTAAATGTCAGAATATAGAAGAGAAATATTACGAAAAGGGAACTTTAGTAGAAAAAATTGGTTCTGGTAATTTTACTAATTTATTAGAATATTTTAATATGCATCCTGAAAAAGGAGTAGAGATAAGAGATTATGTAAATTATTGTATGATGGATTATGATTATACTTTTATATTGGAATCTAATTATGTAAAGGGTAATAAGGAAGTTGGCAGCGAATTAGCTTTTCAAATATTACTATCTATTTTAAGAATGGACCAAAATTTTCATTATGAGAATGTTAATTTAGATGAAAAGAATGATTTTGTACCAGTTCCTCCAATAGATTTTGAATTTTCAACACCATTTTTATATCCTGAGGATTTAGAAACAAGACAATATTATATAAATAAATATTTTAATAATTTAGTTTTTCCTACTGAGATGCATCAAATACTTAAGAAATAATTAAATTTAGATTTTACTTTAACAACTATTTTAATGAGAAATATATTTATTATAGTTAGAGATTATTCAGAAGTTGTAGATAGATTTTTAGAATGTTTGGATAATTTTTATAGTCATGTTGATGATATTAATTTACATGATGATTATTCTTTTATTGGAGAAGTCTCTAGTGAATATTGGAATGTTGGTCATGCTAAATACAAATTAAATGATATAGAAAAGTATGAAGAATTAAAAGGTAATATTAAAAAGACTAGTGTTGATAAAGATAAAGTTTTTGAATTGATTAAACAAGATAATAAGAAAATTTGTGAAAGATTAAAAAGCATTATTAAAAGTATTAGATTGTTTATGATGCATGGGTATACTGATTTAGAAGATATGACAATGGATAAGTTGTACTTTATACTTGGTATGGATAAAGATAATAATCGAAATATAGAACATGTAGATTATGAAGGCATACTAAAAAAAGTCTTAGAATATTAGTTATAAATAAAACCAGTATTAATACTGGTTTTATTTGTTTGAGAATTCATAAATTCTTTTTAATGTTTCTTCAGCTACTATGTTGATATCTTTATTGTTATCAACATATATAGTTTTATTTGGATCTAGTAATTGATTGAATTCTTTTAAGAACTTATTTCTTATTTGTTCATCATCTAATGTTTTATCTAAAGAATCTTTTCCTCTTATAAATAATCTTTTTTGTCTTTCATCTTCATTTACTTGCATAAAAATTGTTAAGTCAGGTTCTAATAGATGGTTACCATATATATTATAATCTAAATTAATATGAGTACCTGCAACGCGGTTGGATACTACTGTATCTATTAGGTATCTTAAGATATATACATTTTTATTTTTATAATCACAATGTTTTTTTATGTAATCTGACATATATACTACTGATGATAAATAGTAAAGCATATGGGCTGTGTCTGATTCTTTTTTTATATTTATGTCAATAGATTTTCGATCAGAATATTCACTACTAGGAGTTCTAAATATATAAGAATTTGGATCTAGTTCATTTAATTTTTTGGCTATTGTAGAAGTTCCACTTCCATCTAATCCAGTTATTACTATAATCATAATTAATCAAACCTCTTTTTTATTAATTCGAATGCTTTTTTTATGTCAAAATCATTAGAAATATCTATGTTATATTTTTTTACTTCATCAATCATTTTTTTCTTTTCTTCTAATATTTCATTATTTGTATAATTTTCATAATCTTTTGTGCTTTCATATTCTAATAAAAGACCTAGTCCTTCTACTTGTTGAAAAGCAAATTCAAGATTATCTTTTTGATAGACAATAACATCATAGTTAACATCAATTAATTTTTCAAAACCTACAGCTGAGAGTAATCGTTCTGTTTTATCTAAATCATCTACATTAATATCTATTTTTTCTTCTGTTAATAGTTTATTATTATTTATGTTTTTATTTTTATAAGTTAACTTTTTAATTATATCTTTATTATTAACATTTAAATATCTGATTATTAAGCTTTTTGATAATATCTCTATAATATTATCTTTGTTTAATTTTTTTGTTTCTTGAGACATATATCTGTCTTTTATATTACTTTTTCTTATAATTTTAAATCCTTGTTTAGAAAGAATATTATCAATTTCTTTTAAGTTTTTTTTAACTATTGTAGTTATTTCGACTTGTTTCATAAGTATTCCCTCTTATTCTTAATTATGTAATAAATATTTTTACCCCAAAAGTGGGTTTATTATAGCATAATGAAAGATAATTAACAAGTTTGCATGGATACTTTTAGAAAAAATGAAAGTTATTAAGATTTATGTTATAATACGAATACGAGGAGAGATTTATATGAAAAAAATTTTTTTATTAAATTGTTGTTGCTGTTATAAAAAATCTTTTTTTCGTGTAAACTCATAATACATAGATAAAAAAGACTTTCTTTGTAATGGGTTTATACACCATTGTGAAGGAGGTCTTTTTTATGTTTAAAAAAATGGTAAATACTATACGATGTTGTCTTTTTTACATATATTAAATAGAAAGAAGGATAAACATGAATATAGAAAGATTAATAGGTAATACACCTATGATAGAAATAAAAGTTGAATATAAAGAAAAAGTAGTGAATGTTTTTGCTAAGTTAGAATATTACAATTATACAGGAAGTATTAAAGATAGATTAGCTTATTATATTATTAATGAGTCTTATAAGGATAGAAGCTTAGAAAAGGGTCAACCAATAGTTGAAGCGACAAGTGGAAATACTGGAATTTCTTTTGCTGCGATTGGTTCTTATTATGGACATGATGTTCATATTTTTATGCCAGATTGGGCAAGTAAAGAGAGAATTGAAATAATGAAACTTTATGGAGCTAAAGTGTATTTAGTATCTAAAAAGGATGGGGGATTTAAAGAAGCTATTAGAAGAGCTGATGAATTAGCTAAAGAGATAGATGGCTTTAGACCTAATCAATTTGATAATATAAAGAATATGGAGGCTCATTATTATACAACAGGATTAGAGATAATAGACAGTGTGTCTAGAATAGATGGATATGTTAGTGGTATTGGTACAGGCGGAACTTTAATGGGGATAGCTAAGAGAATAAAGGAAGTAAATGATAAAGCAAAAATAATTGCTTTGGAACCAGAACAGATGCCAATTATGAGTAAAGGTATAAATGTTGGCAGTCATAGAATAGAAGGTATTGGTGATGACTTTATTCCTAGTCTTGTTGATAAAAATATAATAGATGAAATAATTACTATAGATGATGAAGATGCAATAAATATGACAAGAATTTTAGCTAAGAATTATGGATTAGGAGTTGGCATATCTAGTGGTGCTAATTTATTAGCTGCCGTTATTACAGCTTTAGATGGTGAAAATATTGTCACTACTTTTGCGGATGATTTTAAAAAGTATTTAACTACTGATTTAGTTAAACCAATTAATAATGATAGTAATTTAGTTTCAAATCAGTTGAGAATAATATCTATTAATAATTTGTAATTTATTTAAATTGACATTACTAATGTTTATTATATAAAATTATTATAGAGGTGAATTATATGGCTGGAGAAGAATTAGGCAATGAAATTAGAGAAGGCTTTGGTAAGCTAGGAGAGGCATTTAATAAAGCTAGTAGTAAGAAGGAAGCAGAAGATGTTGCAAAACAAGGATATGTCGAGTATAGAAAACCTGAAGCTGTGGCAGCTTTTCATGCTAATCCGGATCATTTTGATTGGGTTTGTAAATTTGTAGATGGTGCCTATAGATTTTATCCTCCAGCACATAAAATTGATAAAATTCTTGCTTTACTAAATGAAGAGGATAAAAAAACAGAAGAACATATTGAAACTAAAGATATAGTTGAAACGTATAAAAAAGCTATTGCTGATAAAACTAAAGCATCTTTTGTGTCTATAAAAGTAAAAGATGATGGTATTTGTCATTATCAATTAATTGTAACAGATATACATACAGGTGAACAAAGTGTTATTCAAGAATTTAGAATGAATTTTGTTGGACAATTTTCGAAAGAAGTTCTTCCTTCTATATATAATCAATTAATGGGAGGAAATCCAACATTAGATCAAGAAAAAGGCCCTGATACTAAAAAAACTATTTTTATACAAAGTTTGGATGCAAAAAGAATGTTAGGTATATCTGGTTTAAATTATCAACAACAAGAAGTAATAAAAAATATGCGTGACTATGTAGAAACTTTAAATTTTCCAGAAAAAAAAGGGATGGGTAAGTAGGAAACTAGAATATAGAATTATAAATTCAACTATCAATGTTAATTTGTTTTAAGTAATAATGTATTCGATTTAAGATTAGGAGAATTTTATGAAAGATAGTAGTGATTCTGAAAGTTATATACAAAACCAAGAAAAATATAATAAAGTTTCGGTTGTAGCTTTTTGGTGTGCTTGGATTTCTCTTTTTTTAGGAATCATTTTAGGAATTGCTGGTTTATGTCAAACAAAAAAGAAGAATGAAAAAGGAAAATGTTTGGCAATATTTGGAATAACTGTTGGTAGTTTAAAACTTATTTATTTAGTTTATATTTTATTATTTACTTATCCAAGTGTTAACATAGATTTAGCAAGAAAAACAGCTTGTTCACATGTTGATGGTAATGGAAATTATAAAACTGTTATAGATGATGAAGAACTTCTTGATGGTAAAATAATTTGTACTAATTATGTATGTGAAGTAACTTATAATGGAAAAAAGTATAGTTATAAATGTGAAAGATAGTTATTTAAAAGGGTGATTAAATGGAAAAATTAACAGCAGAAAGAATGATAGAGTTAGAGTCTTGGTTAGCTGATAATAGACCTGATAATGTTGATAAGTTAGGTGCGATGGACTTTTTTGAATTGTATTATATCAAGGAGAAGATATTATGTACTTAATGGATGCATTTACGATGCCATTTAATGATGTTAAGATTGCGATAATTAAATATGATAGTAGTCATCCTAAAATGGATGAACTTGTTTTCTTGGCTGATTTACAAGAGAGATTTTGTCAAACTTCTTTTGATATGTTAAGGCGTATAAGAGAAGTAAGAAGAATAATGAGGTATCTTGCTAAAAATCCGATGCTTAAGATACCTATTAGAGAACAGGAAATAGTAGATGATGAAGTATGGAAAGATTTAATTGATCAAGATAAAAAAGGTACTATTTCTTTACAAGGAGCTTTAAATTATAGTGATAGAGAAAGAGCATTAATAAATAAATTAAGAATATTAAAAACTATGGTTGAATATAATGGATTAACATTAGATGATTTGGCTGCTAAAGCAGAGAAATTTGAAGATAAGGGTAATAAACTGCAGAAAGAAAAGTAGTTATTTGCATAGATTAGGTGTATGTATTATAATACAAAGCTATAAAGCGAGTTGGTTTTAATGTTTGATTATAGCGAATATTTACCATATTTAAATGACTCTGTTGATTCTTTATTAAATAGATTTCAAGAAAGTTTGTTAGAACGAGTAACAATAGAACGCATTAAAGAAATTAGAGAAGAATTAAAAATATATTTAAATCATTTTAAAAATATGAAAGAATTAAATCCAGACAAGGTGATTGATGATCATGTTGGGGCAATATTAATTTCTTATATGGTAAATCCTTGGTTAGATATACCTGATAGAGATGCTCATTATAATGGATGTTGGTATGCATTATGGGGAGACATTAATAAATTGCCAAGAAAAGATGTTAAAGCTAAGTGTTCTAATAAAAATCCTAATGATAAAAGATGGACCGAAGTATGTTTGGTGGCTGTTGATGAGTTTTATGATTCTTTTGGGATTAATCATGGAGGATTTATTAATAACTTATTGAAAAGAATAAAGAAAAAGTCTTAATTAAGACTTTTTTTAATGATTTGAAATATTTTAATAATTATTATATACTAGGTATCTGTAATTTTTATTTGAGGTGTAATTATGAATGAATATGATTTTTTAAACTTAGTAAATCAAGAGACAATGTATATGATAGATATAGATGGGGTATGTATTGATACTGAAGAAAGAATGTCTATTATTGCATCTCAAGTTGGAGGATTTAAAGAGGCTTTTAAGTTAATAGACTGGCATGAACATATTTTTTCTTCAAAACAAATTAATAATAGTTTAGATATATTAAGAGAAGTTCAACATAAGTTAAAAAGAATACAATTATTAACACAGAATCATACTATGGATGAAGCAAAAGAAAAAATATTATATTTTAGAGAACAAGATATATTTATACCTATTATTTCTGTGCCACCTAAAGTTAGTAAATCTACTGTAGTTCAACCTGCATTTTATGGTGGTAATGCTATTCTTGTTGATGATAGAGAAAAACATGTAATTGATTGGAATAATAGTGGTGGAATTGGTGTTTTATTTACACAGGATGAACAAGAAAAAGAATTAAGAAAAGTAAAAAGTTTGGATTTTTTAAGAAGAATAAAATAATATTTTTAGACTTTTTATTTAATTTGGGAGTTTAAGATGAGAAGTTTAAATGAATTATTAGAAGAAATAAATTTAGAAGCTCGTAATGGGGTTGTTGATTGTGGATTAAAACATTGGATTTATTATAGTGTCTATAATAATAAAGATGGTGAATATGTACATGAAAATGTATTAAAAAAATACAATAATGTTGTTCCACCATGTTTAAAAATTGGAGATAGAGAAGGTTTGTTAGAAGTTATAGGAGAATATTTAGAAATAGCTGAATCTTTTTATGATGAATTAGATTATGATAGAGTAGAAGATATTGATAAATATACAATAGCTACTGTTTTATCCAATATGATGGTAGATGATTTTAGTAAACCAATAGAGTTTTTTAAGAAAAGAATAGGTTTTTTACAAGATGAAACGTTAAAGAAATTTAAAAAATGTAGAGATATTGGTTACAGTAAGGAATTCGATGCTAATATAGAGGTAGAATTAATAAAAGAAGCAATATTTATGGAGACTCCTTATGCACTTAGTATAAGTATCGTTAAATATAATGATGATGGAAGAAAATTATCTTATCCTCTACCACTATTACGTTTTGCCATTTGCGAAGATAAAGCTTATTTCTATGCTATTCAAAAAGATCAAGATATTGATTTACCTGATGATGAAGAATATATTTCTTTTAGTAAAAAAATTAGAAGAAAAATGTATTCTATAGGAAAAGGATTAAGTGAGAATGAAAGAGTTAATACTTCAATAGAAAATATTAATGAAGTTAGTCCATGGGCAGTAATTGCTTTAACAATAACTTTAGGATTACTTAAAAGCCTTGGAATTAAAGATGTATTAGCTTTTCCTTTATTAATAAATAGATATAATTCAAATATTATTTATAGCTTTGAGGAATTAAATGTGTTAAAAGATAAAAAAGATGAGATTTATAAAGAAATAAAAGAACATTTATTATTTATAGCAGAGAATATAGACAATATTCAGGAAAATATAACAGATAAATTTATTAGAACTTTTAGAAGAGTTGCTTATCATTTTCATGGTATAGAAATGAATGACTTTCCAGTTATAGTTGGTTTGCCATTAGAAATGTCAGTAAAAGGACATGATAATTGTAATAATCCATTATTAGAAGAGATGTTTAATTTAGGTTTATGTTATAATAGTGAAGAAAAGCAAAAAGAAGTGGGATAATTATATATGGAAATTGAAAAAAAGTTTTTTGTTAAGAAGGTTCCTGATTTAGGTAATTGTCAGTTTTATAGTATTAATCAAGGATATATAAGCTTTACTCCAGAAGTTAGAATAAGAAAAAAAGAAGAGACCTATTATTTAACTTTTAAGGGAGATGGAACACAAAATCGTGATGAAGAGGAAATACCTATTGATAAGAAAGTTTATGATGTTCTATTGGTGGCTATTCAAGGTAAATTAATTGAAAAAAATAGATATGATATACCTTTATATGATGGATTAATAGCTGAATTAGATATTTATCATGGAGACTTGGAAGGTTTAATTATAGTAGAAACAGAATTTAAAACAGAAGAACAAGCTGATAGTTTTATTGTTCCAGATTGGTTTGGAGAAGAAATTACAGAAAATAAAAGATATAAAAATAAGAATCTTGCTAGATTAGAAAATGTACAAGATTTAATCCCACAAGATGGAAGTAAAAAATTAAAAAGAGGTAAGGTGTAGTTATGTATCATTGTTTTAGACTTACTAAAGGTATGGATTTAAAAAAAGAAATAGAAGATTATGCAATAAATAATAAAATATCAGGAGTAGTATTGAGTAGCGTAGGGTGTTTATCTAAGCTGGCTATAAGATTAGCTGATGGTGTAACTGTTATGGAAGATGAACAGGCATATGAAATAGTTAGTGTTATGGGTACTTTATCAAAAGATGGAGTTCATTTACATATTTCGGCATCTGACAGTGAAGGTAAAACTATAGGTGGTCATTTAAAAAATGGATGCATAGTTAATACTACAGCAGAAATAGTGATACTAGAGATAAATGATCAAGAATTTAGTAGAGAATACGATGAATTAACTGGTTATGAAGAATTAGTTATTAGACGAATTGGGTGATATTATGATAATAGCTGGATTCTCAGGAGTTGGTAAAACAGAATTAGCAAAGAAATATAGTAATGTTATTGATTTAGATTCAGCGCCATATGTTTATGATGATAGTGACATGCTTGATATTCCTTTTGAAGAAAGAAAAGGAAAGAACAGAACATTAAATAAAGAATGGCCATTAAACTATATTAAAGACATAAAAGAAGCTGTTAATAAATATGATTATGTTCTTGTTTGGGATAGAGAAGATATTATAAAAGAATATAAATTAAATAATTTAGATTTTGTTCTTTGTTATCCTGATAAAAGTGATTTAGTATATTATGAGCAAAGATATAGAAAACGCGGTAACACAGAAGAATATATAAAATGGAAATTAAAGCAATATGAAGAAAAATTAGAGTTTTATAATTCTTTACCTAATAAAAAAATAATCTTGAAAGATAACGAGTATTTAGAAGATTATTTTATAAAAAAAGATTTTAAACTGATAAAAAAAGGAGAATACTATGATAGTTATTTATGATTTTGATGGAACACTTACACCATATCCTTTACCTAAGTATGAAATATTTAAAAAATGTGGTATTGATGAAATAGAAGGAGCTATGCGAGGTAAGTTAATAATGGAAGAGGAAAATCTATCTTTGTATGAAGCTTATATTGAAGCATATAGAAGATATTTAAAAGAAAATAATATTCCTTTTAACAGAGAAAGTGTATGTTTAGGAGCAGATAAAGTAGAATTAAATGATGGAGTACTTGAGTATTTTAAAGATTTATGTTTTTCTAAAACAGGAATAAAGCATTATGTTGTTACATCTGGATTTGAAGAATATATAAAAGATACGAAGATAAATACTTATTTAGATGGAGTTTATGGTACTACTTTTACACTTAAGAATAATGTATATGATACTTTAGAAATTTTAATGAATGAAGAATATAAAGTTGAAGCAATAAAAAATATAGTAGAAATAAATAATGTAGATATTAAAGATGTAATTTATTTTGGAGATGGACTTACTGATAAAGATGCTTTTAAATATGTTCATGATAATGGTGGAAAATCTGTGTTTGTTAGTAAAAATAAAGCAAATGATAAAAGTTTAAAGATTTTAAAAAGTCAAGGAATAATTGATTATTGTTTTGAATTGAAATATGGAAGAAATTCAGAAATTTATAATTTCATAAAAAATTATAAATAAGAGATTTTTTTGGTATAATTATGTGAGAGGTGAATTAGTATGAAAAAAGTAATGGTCTTTTTAATTGTAATTTTTATGTTACCAATATTTGTTTTTGCTGCAAGTGGTGATTATCAAACATTAAATTTAGATGGAGCTTTAACGCAAGAAAATATCGAACATGATTTTTCAAATTATAAAGAAACAAATGATCAAGTAATAATTTATTTGTTTAGAGGTAATGGATGTGGATATTGTAGAAATTTTTTGACATTCTTGAATTCAATTGTTGATGAATATGGAAAATATTTTAGAGTTGTTTCTTTTGAGGTTTGGGGAGATAATAATAATGCGGCGTTAAAAGAAGAAGTGTCTACATTCTTGAACTATCGTTCTGAAGGAGTTCCTTATATAGTTATTGGTGATCAAGTTTTCCCTGGATACAATAATTCTTTCAATGATGCAATAAAAGAAAAAATAATGTCAGAATATGAAAAAGATGAAAAAGATAGATATGATGTATTTGCTGAAATGGAGAAAGCTCAAAAAGAAGAAGAAAATAAGGGTAAAGTAAATTATTTTTTAATTATATTTTGTAATTTACTATTTATTGTAAGTGCAACAGCTATAGTTTTAGCATTTACTAATGCAAAACATAATGAACTACTTGATGAGATTGAAGAAATTAAAGAAAAGCTAAATATCGAGTCTGGAGATAAAGTTATTAAAAAACAAAAGAACGCAAAATAATTAATAAAAAGTGAACATGAAGTGTTTCACTTTTTTAATTTTATAATTAGTATATTTTCATATAATTAATATGAGGACTAATTATGGATAATAAATCTTTTGAAAATTTTATGAATCAAGATTTTAAAGGATTTTCAGAGTGGCTTAATACACTTGATCCTTATGAATTTACCATTATTGCTACTTTAATTGGCTTTGCAATTGCTCCTTTTATTACAACGAGTCAGCAGAATTCGTTAGGTAATTTTTTTGAACAACTTGGACAGACATTAGAAACTATTTCAGCTCAGGGGCAGACTATTAATACTTTGCAACAAAATAATCAACAAGCTAATAACTTTAATAGTTGCAATGATGATATTAATAATTTAAAGTTAGAAATTGAAAGATTAAAAAGAAAAATTGATAATTAATTAAATTTTCAGGTATAATTAAACTGGTAGTAGGTGGTATTTTGTACGAATTAAGAAAAGCAAATGAAAGTGATATTCAATTGTTGAAAAAATATAAGTTGTCAACAATATTTCAGCTTACTGATGACATATCAAGTACTGAAGAACAAGAGATAAAAGAGTATGTAAATGATAGTGTTCCTAAATTGTTAAATGAGTATAAAATAATTGTAGAAAATGAACATGATATTGGATGTTTTTTACTTACTAATTATGAAGATGGTAAATTAATAGATGAAATTTATTTAGAAAATGAATATAGAGGCAAGGGAATTGGGACAGATTTAATCTCTAACACCATTAGTAAATATAATGTTGTTTATTTGTGGGTTTATAAGCAAAATAAAGAAGCTATTAAATTATATAAAAGGTTAAATTTTAAAATAGAATTAGAAACAGAAACAAGATATTTTATGAAATATGAAAACTAGTTAAACTAGTTTTTTCTTTTTTAATAAGATTATTTATGATATGATATGGGCTAGAAAAAATATTGGAGGAATTATGAAAGTATTATTATTTACACATGAACAAGATATTGATGGGATGGGGAATGTTATATTAGGCAGTCAAGCATTTAGTGATTTTGAATATGTAACTGTTAAGACATTTGAAGTTAATCAAAAAGTTGGAATTAGAATAGAAGATGGAACAATATATGATTATGACTTTGTATTTGTTACAGATGTTTGCATAAAAGAGCCTTTATTAAAACAGATTAGTGAAGATGAGAGATTAAGAAATAAAATATTAGTTTTAGATCATCATAAATCAGAAATAGATGAAGGCAATGATAAATATGATTTTGTTAATATTATTGTAGAAGATGATAAGGGTAAGACTTCAGGAACAAGTTTATTTTATGAATATTTGACAAATAATGGGTATTTACAAAAAAACGAAACATTAGATGAGTTAGTTGAATTAACAAGACAATATGATACTTGGGAGTGGAAAAATATTTATAATAATCCTAAAGCACGTAAGTTACATATTTTATTTGAAGTATTAGGTTATCAAGAATACATAAAGATTGTCTCTAGAATGATTAGTGAAAGTAATGGAGTTAATTTCAATGATAAAGAGATAAAAATAATAGATGATTTTGATAAGAAATTTAAAGAAGATATAGATATTATTATAAGCGGAATGAAATTATATAATCTTGATGTTAATGGTGAAGAATTTAATATAGGCTATGTTAAATGTCCATATAAATATAGAAACGATATAAATGAAATAGTTATGAAAAATAATGTTTATAATGTTGATTTAGTTGGTATGATTATGACTGATATGGATACTGTTTCTTATCGTTTAGTGCATGATGTAGATGCTTCTAAAGTAGCAGTATATTTTGGAGGTAAGGGACATAAAGCTGCCAGTAGTAATCCTCAGAATAATGAAAAATTTGCTAATGTTTTAGAAATGTTTAGAGGTGAATAGTATGGATTGCGAAATTAGAGTGGCAGAGTTAACTGATGTTAAAGAATTAGCTAAAGTTAAGAAAGAAATTTGGGAGAGTAATTTAAGAGGTGTTTATAACGATGAAGTTATTGACAACTTTGATTATGAAAAAGAAGAAAATGTATTTACAAAAATAATTAATAATGAAGATATAGATTTATATAGTGTTATTGTAGATGATAAGATTGTAGGATATATGGACTTTGGAAAACCATATAATACTTTTTTAGATTATGAAGCAGAAATTGGTCTTCTATATTTAAAGAAAGAGTGCCAAGGACAAGGTATTGGTACGATGTTATTTCAACTTGCAAAAGAATCTTTTAGAAACAAAGGCATAGATAAGTTTTTTATATCATGTAATAAGTATAATGTAGAAGCTCAAAAGTTCTATGAAGCTATGGGTGGTAAGATAGTACAAGTTGATGAAGATAATTTGGAAGATAAGAGAAGTGTACAAATAAAGTATCATTATGATATTTAGGAGTGATAAAATGGATAGAATATATGTTGCTCATTCTAAGAAGATGAATTATAAAGAAGAACTTTATAAGGTAATTAGGGAAAGTGAAGAATTAAAAGATTATAATATATTGTTACCTCACGAATTTACTAATGCTAGTTCAAATCCAAGAGAGTTTTATAAAGAATTAGATTTATTTATTGCAGATGTAACACAAGCTGGTACTGGTTTAGGAATAGAACTTGGATGGGTTTATGATGATAATGTACCTATTTATTATATTTATAAAAGAGGAAGTAAGCTAAGTAACTCAATTAGATGTGTGTCAGATAAATTTTATGAGTACAATGATAGTGAATCTTTAGTTAAAATATTATTAGAAATAATAAATGATTGGAAAGAAAATTATGGAAATAAAGAGATTTATTGAAATAAGTGAAAATGATTTAGATAAGATAGTTAATAAACATTTTACTCATTGGTCACAATATAGTGATTTTATGAATCTTGAAGATACGATAAATAAATTTAAGGATATTTATATAGATGATACAAGTATTCCTTTTGGTCTTGCTATGTATGATGGAGCTAAGTTGATTGGTTTTTGTATTTTAAAAGAACAATGTTTAATAAATTATCCAGAGTTTAATCCATGGATATCAGATGTAATGATATTTGATGAATATAGAGGAATAGGCAATGGTAGAAAGTTGATTGAATTAGCTAAAGCTGAATTAAAAAAGTTAGGATTTAATAAGGTTTATTTATGGACTGATAAAGCTCCTGTTTTTTATGAAAAACTTGGATTTACGTATATACAAGATGTATTAAAAAATGATGAGAGTGGATATGGTAGATTATATTCTATATAATTATAAAAGAGAAAGTTGCTTGATGTGACTTTCTCTTTTAGTTTAATTTTAATGTTAATTGATTTTCATCAATTACTTTTGGCTCATTCCATTTCTTTTGAGCTTTGATATGTAATATTTCAAGTTGACCAATTAATTCATCTTTTAATATATTAGAATCTTCTTCATTTGTTTTAGAATATTCTAGAAGAATCATTTTTATTGCTTCAATTAATTCTTGATATGATTTTTCATCATAGTAAGTTGTTAAAGTTTTTAGAGTAGTTCTTTCCACATTATTTTTTTTATTAAAATTGGCACGAGATATTGTTTCTCTTAATGGCTCTTTTTTAGGCTCTATATCAAATATTGTTTCTTGGACATAATCTATTTGTTTTGCTGTATCCATGCTTGCAAGATAATTAGGATTAATTATATTTCTTGTTAACCTTTTTATTGTATCATTATATCTTAATTCACTATGTTGATAGAACAAAGTAAGTAATTCTCCAATATGAGTATTTACTTCTGTTATTATTCTAGCATATATAGAGGAAAATAAATCAGATAAATAAGCTTCAATTAAATCATTGATGCATTTTTGTTTAGATGTAATACTTATAGATTTTAGTTTAATTATGATATCATTTATAAATGTCATTATTTTATAATAAGGAATTTTTTTAAATAATATAGAAATAAATTCAGCTTCATTATAAGAAATAGAATCTTCAGTAAGAAGAGAATTTTTTTCGCTGTTGATAATACTATCATAAGTTTCTGTATTTAATTCATTTTTTAAATATAGATTTAAAACGTTTTTAATAATTTTAAGTAATGTAATTTTGTTCATAATATCACCTAGTGCTTATTTATTATAATGAATTTTTTATTTAAGTAAAGAAAAAATAATACGATAATTCGTATTATTTTTCAAATTTAGTTATATCAAACATAAATCCATATTCAGGGTATACACGAGAACCTATTTTGGCAAATTTTTCAGTTACTTTATTTCCACCTAGTTTTTGGTAGAATTTAATAGCGTTTTTATTTTCTTTTATACACCATACTAGCATGTTTCTTTTATTATAACCTTTTAATATTTTTATTGTTTCTCTAAATAGTGATTTACCAACACCCTTACCAGTATAGCCTGGAGTTAAGTATAAACTTACTAATTCACAATCAGAATTTGGTACAAATTCATTTTGAGTTGTACTAAAGCAGCTATATCCAATAACTTTATTAGTTGATTTTTCAACAGCTACTAAGACACTATATTTATATTCATCAAATGAATCAATATATCTATCTGTTTGAATTTGGTAGTCTAGTGATGCAAGATAGTCATCATCAATAATTCCTTTGTATGTTTCATTCCAGCTATCTACTTTAATATGAGCCATTTGTTCTTGATCTTCTAAGCGATTGTATCTAATCTCATAAGAGTTTTCTAAAACTAATTGTTGTAAAGACTCATTCATTAAAGTTAAAGCATTAATTAGTTCATCTTCTTCCATTGCAAATGTTACACGACCTATAAGTTCTTTAGTATAAGGCCAACTGATTGATTGGCCAATTAGAAAACGTAAACGATTTGTTCTATAGAAGAATTCTAGTAAATCTTTTTCTGTTCTTATTAAATTACCACGGAATGTTTTTCCTTTAGTTTCGGTAAAGTCTAGGATAGCAAAGAAACCTGCTTCTGGTTCTAGATTTTTATCTCTACCTTTTGGAAATTTAGTATATGGCATACCTTTTAAAATAGTGTTTAAAGTTTTTTCATCTGCAGTATGCTTTTTGATAGTTTCTAATACACACTCTCTAACTTTATCATCCTTTATAGAATCTATTCCTTCGATGAAAGCTTTTAGAATATTAAATCTAAATTGATATATTTTTCTTAGGGGGTTAAAGTATGCATCATAAGCAGTTTTTCTTTCTTTTCTTGCATTGAATGCACCAACTAGAGCGCGACCAACGATATCAGGAGATGAGTCCATTTCTTGAAAAATACGATTTATAACTTCACGAATAATTATTTCGTCAGCTATTAAGAAACCAGCACGAAGTGAAGCCATACCATAACTTTTTGATAATCCAAATAAAGTAATAGTATTTCTAAACATTCCTGGTATTGTAGCTATAGGTTTAGCTAAATTATTTTCATCATAAGATACATCACGATAAACCATATCATCTATTACAAATACACCACGATCTAGACAAACTTGACTTATCTTTGTTAAAAGCTTCGTATCTTTTTCTCCCATAACTCTTCCAGTTGGATTATTTGGGTTGGCATTTAAGAAAGCAACTACTCTTGGGACATATCCATGTCTTCTATTATATACTCTTTGAAGACTATGATTAATTTCATCAATTGTATTAGCCAACTTGTCAGGATTAACTAAGAAATCATCTTCTTTTTCTAAAGGAAGGATTTCAACTTCAGCACCAGCTCTTTCAGCGCGAATAGTAAATAAACCATAGCTTGGTCCTGGAACTAAAATAACATCTCCAGGTTTAGAAATAATATTAATGATGATATTAAATGTTATAGAAGTAGAAGGTAAGAATGTAATGTTATGAATAGATAATCCTTTTTCATCAATATCTTCATAATCATATGGCTCGTTATTTATAAATCCTTCTTGTTCAATATATTCAAGTAATTCTTTTCTTATTGTGTCGTCTCCTTCAGTATAAGGATATTTATACATATCACCTTTTTGAAGAGATTTAACCATTTCATCTATTGAAGGAGGAAATGGTCCATATTTCATTGGATTTCCACCACCTAAGTCGATATCTTTTTTAGTTACAATGTCACTATCACGGACTTCATAACCATAGAAATCTATGGCATCAGCAATCTCTTGAACAGTTGGATTAAATTCTTCCTTATCTAGTCTTGCTCCAACATAAGGTAGTCCGAATCTTCTTTCACCAAGCATTGGATTTTCTCTTAATAATCTTTGAATAGCTGTTGATTTTACTAACATAATGAAACCTCTTTTCTTTTTTTATTATAACATATAGATATTATGTAATATGATTAAATGATGATAATATTAATTTAGTTTACTATTTTTTTGTTTTTGAGTATCTTTATGTTTTTCTAAGTGATATAATTTTTTTAAGATGGAGTGTGATGTTGTGAGTAGAATAAAAAGTGTATTAAAAGCTCCATATATTATTACTGGTTATTTATATTTTTATATACACTTTGTTGTTGAGGTTTTATGTTTTTTTGTTTTAGCAAGGCTTATTGGAGATAGTCCGTTTTTGTGGATAGCACCTTTTATATATGATGCAGTTGCGTTTGTTCCACAATCGATAATAGGATATTTTGGTGATAAATTTCCGAAAGTAAAAATTGGTTTTATAGGATTAACATTATTACTATTAGGATTTATTCTATTTGGTTTGAATATTATAAGTCCTTATATATCAATAATATTAGTTGCATTAGGTAATGCATTTTTACATGTTGATGGAGCAGAGGTTACATTAAGAACATCTGGTGGTAAATTATCACATAGTGCAATATTTGTATCAGGTGGGTCTTTTGGGGTTATTACAGGTAAGTTATTTGGAACATCTAATTTATCTTTTTGGATATTGGTAATTCTAGCATTATCAACAATACCATTTATAATACTTGCTAATATGTATAGAGATGAATGTAAAGATGAAATATTAGAGTTTGATTATGCTAATAGCGAAATGAATGGGGGATGGATAATATTACTTGCAATATTTGTTGTTATAGTAAGAGGATATATGGGGTATGGACTTCCTACATCTTGGAATAAAACAGTAATACAGACAATAACATTATATTGCGCAATGGGATTTGGTAAAGCTTTAGGTGGTATTCTTGCTGATATTTATGGTGTTAAAAAAGTAGGAATATTAAGTAGTTTATTAGCATTACCATTCTTATTATTTGGAGATAAGTTGATGTTTATTTCTTTGATTGGAGTATTATTGTTTAGTATGACAATGTCTATTACATTAGCTTTAATAGTTTCAGTATTAAAGAGGTCGCCAGGATTAGCATTTGGAATGACTACTATTGGATTATTTTTAGGGTCTGTACCAGTATTCTTTTTTAAACTTAATACACTCTTAAGTAATTGTATTGTAATAATAATATTTACTTTAATATGTGTATTGATATTTAAAAAAATAATTAAGGATGGTGTGTAGTATGAATATGATTAAATGGATTTTTAATCCTAGATATCTAGATTTTATTATGATACCATTTCTTATATTAATAATATTTGTGATAGTAGCATTTGTAGTATCTTATTTGTTTGTTAAAATAGAATTAAAAAATAATAATAAAAGTGAAAAGAAAAGAGGTAGAAAATGAAAAATAAGTTGAGTAGGGTTTTGGTTTTATTAATTTGTTTATTTGTTTTTCCAATATTAGTTAATGCTGATATTGGTATGCCAGATATTAAGCCTTATGATGTTATAGTTACTAATAAAGATGGTATAAAGTTGGAAGATTCATATAAAAAGAAATCTATAGTAATACCATATGATACTAAAATAACAGTAAATATGGAATATTATAATTCAGAGAAAAAAGCTTATTATGGATATGTTGAATATAATGGAGTTTCTGGAGATATTGATTTATCTAATGTAAGAATAGCTAGTGATAAAGTTAATCTTGATGATTTTGATAAATTAGATACTCCTCGTAAAGTTTATGCTATAGATGATGTAGAACTTTATAAAGGACCTTCAAAGGTATATGGAAGAGTAGATGGAGAAAAAGTTATACCTAAAGGATCAACAATATCATATGAATACTATGATGAAGTTTGGGCATTAGTAAAGTATGATGGAATAGAAGGATGGATGATTATTTATCCTTATGCTAAAGCAATAGGTAGTGATTTAAAAACTTCTGTTGTTGATTTTGCTCCAGAAAGAAATAATACTATTTTATTAACAGAAAATGTAACTAAATTAAAAGTTAATCCTTATGAAGATGAAGAAATAAGTGTTAATATTCCTAAAGATACAGTTTTGAAATATGAATATTCTGCTTCTTCTTTAAAATCAGAATATTTCTACGTTGATTATGAAGGTACTAAAGGATGGTTGCATATTACTTATTTTGGTGGCCCTTATGAAGCAGATGGACTTGTTGAAGAAATATGTAAAACAGGTTTAGTACTTAATGATAATGTTTATATTTATTTAAAACGTGGAGATTTATCTAGTAAAACTAATAAAAAAGTAGAAAAAGGAAAAGAATATTCAATTATTTATTCTTACGTTGTTGAGGAGGCTTCTTGGTATTATATTCTATATAATGGTGAAAAGGTGTGGATAACGGCTGAAGGATTTGGTAATGATGATAGTATTTCTATTTTGGAAAACGATGGAATAGTATATCTTTATAAGACTAAAGAGGATATAGATGTTTATGAATATCCAAGTAAAGATGCTAAGAAAATTGCTATATTAAAAAGTGGAACACAAGTTGATAACTATTATTATTATTATATGGATTCTAAATTAAATTATAAAGATGAATATCATTATTGGAACTATATTAAAACTGATGATGTTGAAGGTTGGGTTTTAAATTCAAAAATAGATGGTTCTTATGTGAATGGAAAAGAAATTTGTCCAGATCTTGTAAGTACAACTTCTCCAGAAGATGACGATAAAAAAGATGAAAAAGAAGATAGAGAAAAAAACAAATCTTTAACACCAGCTCATATGGCTATTATTGGAGTAGGTGGAGCTGTAGTATTAGCGTTAGTTGTTGTAGTTACTTTAGCTATAATTAATAAAAAGAAACATGTGTAGAAAAAACTAAAGTTTATCTTTAGTTTTTTGTTATAATAAAAATGGTGATGATATGAATTTATTTAAGATTATGGGAGTATCATTAATTTTAACTATTATTATAGAGTTAGTATGTGCACTTATTATAGGAGTTAGAAATAAAAAAGATATAGTAAATGTAATACTTGTTAATATACTTACAAATCCTTTAGTCGTTTCTATATCTTTTTTAATTAATTTGAGATATGGACTTATACCTAAAAGAATAGCAATGATATTTTTAGAATTATTTGCATTTATTACAGAAGGGTTTATTTATAATAAATGTTTAGAGTTTAAAAAATATAATGGATTTATTTTATCATTTATTTTAAATTTTATTTCCTATTCTTTGGGATTAATAATTAATTATATTATTTGGTAAATTTTTTTCTATTGTCATGAGTGAGTAAGTTTTATATAATTATTAATATAGAAAGGAAGTGTGAGAAATGTACGATTCAGATGCTTTGACTGGTTTAATTGCATTATTAGGTGGTTTTATAATTATATTAGCTATCGCAGTTATAGCTTGGGCAATTTTTTACATAATAGGAGTTTTTAAGTTATTTGAAAAGGCAGGGCAACCTGGTTGGAAAGCTATTATTCCATATTATAATAATTGGACTTTAGTTGAAATCGCAGGACTAGAATGGTATTGGTTCTTACTTTTATTAGTACCAACTATTTTAAGTCTTATTGGTTTGGATTCTTTAGCTGCAATTGGTAATATTGTAAATATTGTTGCTAATGTTAATATTTTTTATAATTTATCTAAAAAGTTTAACAAAAGTACAGGTTGGGTAGTATTGTCTGTGTTCTTTGGTTTTATTACTCTACCAATTTTAGGTTATTCAAAAGCTGATGTATGGAATGCAGCAGCTCCAGTTACACCTAATGGTTTATTTGATGCTAAAAATGCTTCAGCAACACAGTCTAATCCAGCACAACAGGTAACACCACAACCAATGAATAATACTCAAACAGTTGTTACTCCACAACCAATGGATAACAATCAAGCAACAGTTCAACCACAACCAGTTGTAAATCCTGAACAACCAAATGTTGATGTAAATAATACAAATAATCAACAATAATTGTATAGTGTGAAAAGAATAATTAAATTTGATTGATTTAATTATTCTTTTTTTTTATAATTTTCTTAGGTGATGAAGTTATGGAATATAAATATAAGACAAAAGGAACTTGTTCTGTAGAAATTGCTTTTAATATTGAAGATGATATTATAAGTAATATTGAATTTAAGGGGGGATGTAATGGTAATCTAAAAGCTATTTCAAAATTACTTGATGGCCAAAAAGTTTCATATATCGAAGAAAAGCTTTTAGGAAATCAATGTGGAATGAGAGGAACATCATGTGCTGATCAACTTGCTAAAGCAGTAAGACAAGCTTATGAGGAAAATAAATAATGGTTAAAAAGAAAAATGGAAAAAAGAAAATTACAATAAATAAGAAGTCTGATAATGCAATACCCAATGAAATAAAAATAATATTTGGAAAGTTTTATGTTTTTTCCATTATTTATATTATATTCTTTTTTGTTTTATTTCCTTTTATGATAATGAAAAGAATAAGTATGATAAGTTCTTTTCTTATAATATTATTTTTAATACTATTTTATATATATATGATAGTAGATGTTTATAAAAAAAAGAAAGAATATAATTCAACTGTTTATATGATGCTAATTGTTTTAGTATTGGTATCAATTTCATTTTCAATTGTTAAATTTTTCTTTTAACTTGAAATTTAGTATATTTTTAGTATAATACATGTTATAATTGTTTAGTTATTAATGAGGAGGTGCGTTATGAGAACTATTAAAGCAAATTTACCAGAAGGCGTTAAAAAACAATTCGGAGCTGTTAGAGGAGTTAAAGTTAAATTTGTAGCTAAAGATACAAAGAAAAATAAAAAAGCTAGTAAATAATAAAATGACAGGCATTAAGTCTGTTTTTATTTTTGTTTGTGATATAATTTTCTTGGGTGATTATATGAAAAAGATAATTATACTATTAATTACTTTATTAACTCTAATTGGATGTAGTGATAAAACAGAAATAAAAGAAGAAAAAAATAATGATACAGAATTTATTTTAGAAAAAATTGATAGTGATAAAGATTTTGTTTACTTAAGTGACTATAAAACTATATCTTATGATAATAATGATTATAAGTTACAATATTTAACAATAAACATTAAAAGTAATGACATTGAAAATATTAATCTAGAATTAAAAAGCTTTGTAGTTAGGGCATTTAAAGATATGGAGTTTAAAGATAATAAATTAATAAGAGGTAAGGTAATAAGTTACGATTGGAATATAACTGATAATTATGTTTCTGTTATTCAGAGATATTATCCATATATAAATGGGATTATTGGAGAAGAAGAAGATAATGTATATGTTATATCCCTTAAGAATGGTAATATAATGAATAACAAAGACTTATTAAATAATTTTGATTTAGCGGAAGAAGAAATATATGATTTTATTGATAAACATAGTGATTTAGATGATGTAGAATTTACTAAAATGAATATAAAAAATAATGGTTATAAACTATATGTAAAAGATAATAAGTTAAATATTATTTATTATGAAATAGATGATACTGAAAGCATAAGAAAAGAATTAGTTTTGAACTAATTCTTTTTATATAAAACTACTTAAACCACTCATACAAATCTTATTTATAAAAATGGCAACTGTAGAAGGTTCTTCTTGACAGTCATTTTTTATCCATGATTCAACTATTCCAATAGTACCATCTACAATAAAATTATAGATGTTTTCTAAATCTGCACGTGTAGCTTTTTTTAATAACTTTTCCCATTCTACAATACTTTGATTATAAACGAGACTTAATATTCTTCTTAAGAAAGTATGATCTCCATTCTCACTTAGTAGACGAGCATATATTTCTTTATGTCTGGCAATTTCTTCTATTATTTTGCCTGTATAAGAAATTAAATAATTTCTTTTAATGTCAACTATGTAGCCTGATAAATCAGATAGTAGAGATTCCTCTACTTTTAGAACAATATCATCTATATCCTTATAATATTTATAGAATGTTGTTCTATTAATATTTGCTCTTTTACATAGCTCTAATACTGTGATGTCTTTGATTTTTTTCTCATTTATTAATACTAGTAAAGTGTTTGTTAACTTTTTCTTAGTATTAAGAATCCTTTTATCCATATTATCACCTTTTACCTATATTTATTATAATATATATTTTCTTTTAAATCAACAACCTGTTTATTAAAAAAATATTAGGAATTTTATTGTTTTGTGCTATAATGTCTTTAGAATAAGGAGAGATATAAATGGCTAATAGAATGATATTAAATGAAACGTCTTATTTTGGATGGGGGTCAAGAGATGTTTTAATTGAAGAAATAAAAAAAAGAGATTATAAAAGAGCATTAGTAGTTACTGATGAAACATTAATTAATGTAGGTGTAACAGAAAAAGTAACTTCTATGTTAGATGAATATCAAATAATGTATGAAATATTTAGTGATATAAAACCAAATCCTACTATTAGCAATGTAAAAAAAGGATTAAAATTAGCAAGAAAATATCATTGTGATTATATTATTGCTGTAGGTGGAGGCTCAGTAATCGATACAGCTAAAGCTATAGGAATAATATTTAATAATCCAGATTATAAAGAAGTTAAAACGTTAGTTGGAGTAGCAGATACTAAAAATCGTAGTTTACCAATAATAGCTATACCTACTACAGCAGGGACTGCTGCAGAAGTAACAATAAACTATGTTATAACAGATGAAGAAGAAGCAGTTAAATTAGTTTGCGTAGATCCTAATGATATTCCTGTATTATCTATTGTAGATACTGAATTAATGGCTGCTATGCCAGCAAGTACAGCTGCAGCAACAGGATTAGATGCTTTGACTCATGCTATGGAATGTTATATTACTAGAGGAGCATGGGAAATGTCTGATATGTATGCTCTACAAGCTATGAAATTAATTTATGAGAATTTAGAAAGTTCTGTTGCTAAAGATAGAGATGCAATGGAAAAAATGGCATTAGCTCAATATATTGCTGGAATGGGATTTAGTAATGTTGGTTTAGGTATAGTACATTCAATGGCTCATCAACTTGGTGCTGTTTATGATACTCCTCATGGAGTTGCAAATGCTTTACTATTACCTTATGTATTAGAATTTAATGGCAAAGTATGTCCTGATAGATTTAGAAATATGGGAAAAGCATTTGGTTTAGATATGAATAATACAAATGATGAAGAAGCAGTTAATAAAGTTGTTAAAGCAGTAAGAGAATTAGCTATTCGTTTAAATATTCCACAACATATAAGTGATATAGGTGGTAAAGAAACAGATATACCAATGTTAGCTAAAAAAGCATTAGAAGATCCATGTACAGGGGGAAATCCAAGAGATGTAGATCTTGATGAAATGGAACAATTATTTAGAAAAGCTTTTTAAAGATGTTGTTTAACATCTTTTTTTGTTATAATGTAATTATGGTAGTGATAATATGAATATAAATGAAATAATAAATAATATAATTCTTGGAGTTAAAAGTGAATGGTCATCTTTAACAAAAATAAGGTATGCTTATGTTGAATTAGGTAAATATTTACAAAAAGATACAGACTTTTTCTTTTCTGTTGATAAAAAGTTAGGAGAAAATAACTTATCATATGAAGAAATAGCAGCTATTTATAATGACGATGTTGTTTTATCAACAAGCGTTATATGTAAATCAGCTAGTGTTTTATTAAAAACAATTTTAGACAGATTAGGAATAGAAAGTAGATTAGTAAAATCTATTAATAATGTTATTGATTATAGTGATGGAAATAATGACTTGTTAATAAATCATTGGATGTTAGCTGTAAATGATGGAGAAAATGAATATTTTTGTACCTTATCTTCTGATTTACCTTATATCCAAATGGGAATGGAAACTAAACACTTTGGAGTAAATATACCATACATGAAAGAATTAAATGATGGTACTACTATTCAAGTATATGAAGGAGAAGAAATAAAGCATTCAGTTCTGGGTCAAAATGAACTAAGAAATATAGATATAGAAATAAAATATATAAAAGATTATTATAGATATAATGAATCTAATCAATCATCAAAAGATTGGAATTTACATTATAGTAACGCATCTTTTAATATGTTAAAAGATGCTGTTAGAGGTAATAAGTTATTTTATGAATTAGAAGTAGGTAAAACAGACTTTTTAAATCATTTAATGAAATTTGAGGGAGAAAATGGAAGAATGATATCTTTCTATGAAACTCCTATTTCTAGTTTGACAGATGGAGATTGGAATAAATGGATTAAAGTTGTATGTGGAGAAGTACTAGGTAAAATATGTGATATTTTAGGATATGATATTTATCCTATTCCTACTTTAGAAAGTAATAGCTGGAATTATGAATCATGGTTATTAAGTTTATCTTCAAAGATAGAAGATGAAATATATAGACAGTTTGATTTATATAATGATGAAATAAAAGAAATTAGCATAAAAGTAGATAATTTTAAATATAATAAATGGTCAAAAAAACTAAAACAAAAACTAGATATTAATGGTATATATGATCACGAAAATATTATATTTATATTAGATAAATTAAATGCTTTAGTTAATTGCATAAAAAGTAAAGGTAAGAATGGTAGTATGAATTCACTTTTACAGTCATTAAGTTATCATTTTATTAATCCATATAACCTATATGAAAATAATATAGATGAAGAAGGTAAATTATCTAGTTATTATATAGCTAATAAATTTGATGAAATGTTTGAGAGAGTATTCTCTTGTAATGAAACAATTACTAACTTTAATATGATGTCTTATAGTGAACAGGTAGTAATTATAAAGGAAGTATTAGCATTAATGTTTCCAGAAATAAATGCTGAGAATTCTAAAATGGTTGATGAATATGATGAAAGATTTAGTCCTGTTTTAAATAGAATTCAAATTTATCCAGTTAAAAGTAAGATAGATGGAGAATACTCAATTATATTTAGTGTAATTGGGGATGATATGGATGAGGACTTTTATTTCTTCTTTGATTTAAAAAATAATACTTTTAATGTATGTAATATACTAGAAATAAATAATGATTATATATTTGTAAGTAATAGAATGAAAAGTAAGCTTGGCGTTGAAGACTTAGAAAATGTAGAAGAAACAAATAAAAAGAAATAGGAATAATACTCCTATTTCTTTTTACGTGGATAAACATATGTTAAACTTTTTTTAGGTAATGATAATCTATCTTTTTGAGGTGGTTTAAAACTTCTAATAAATTGAGAAAATAAAGTAGTAAATTCTTCATATTCTGGGCTTTCTGCTTCTATAGGCTTTAATATTAAATTATTTGCTTGTAGAAAACCTATAGCATTATGGATTTTAGTGATTTTTGGCATTCCATCTTTAGTAGAAAGCATAAAATAAGAAAAAGATGAAGGGGAATTATCATTTCTTGTAGAATATAAATAAGCAGGTTCAATGTCTGAATAATAAAATTTATAAACATTAATTATATTGCTATTATTACTATTTTTTGCCATATAAAAGCCCCTTTCTCGGTCATATTATATAATATGTTTTAGGAATTAGTCAAATTTTCTTTTTTTATTAATTAGCACTTTCTATTGACAAGTGCTAATTAATGGTGTTATTATTCTTTTAGTTAATAAAAAAGAAGGAATGATTAAATATATGAAGAAAAAACAATTTAAAACAGAATCTAAAAAAATATTAGATTTAATGATTAATTCAGTTTATACAAATAGAGATATATTTTTAAGAGAATTAGTATCTAATGCAAGTGATGCAATAGATAAGTTATACTATAAATCTTTAACAGATAGAAATGTTAAACTAGATAAAGATGATTTTTGTATAAGAATAGACTTAGATAAAGATGAAAGAACAATAAAGATTACTGATAATGGTATTGGTATGACAGAAGAAGAGTTAGATGAAAACTTAGGTATTATTGCTAAGAGTGGATCTTCTTTATTTAAAGAAATGAATGAAAAGAATAAAGATATAAATATAATAGGTCAATTTGGTGTTGGATTTTATTCTGCATTTATGGTTGCCAAAGAGATAAAAGTATTATCTAAATCATTTTGTAGTGATGAAGCTTATGAATGGGTAAGTGATGGATTAGATGGATATTCTATTAATAAGAGTGAAAAAGAAAATGCTGGTACAGAAATAACTTTATATTTAAAAGACAATACTGATACTGAGTCTTTTGACGAATACTTAGAGACTAGAAGAATTGAAGGTATTATTAAGAAATATTCTGACTATGTTAAATATCCTATAATAATGGAAGTAGAAGAAACTACGACTGATGAAGATAATAAAAAGAAAACTGAAATAGTTGATAAAACTTTAAATAGTATGATTCCTATTTGGAAGAGAAGTGATGATGAGGTTACTGAAGAAGAATATAATTCTTATTATTCTGATAAATTCTTTGACTTTGAAGCTCCAATTAAAACAATACATAGTAGAATAGAAGGTCAAATAGCTTATGATTCATTAATGTTTATACCTTCTCATGCACCTTATGATTATTATACAAAAGAGTATGAAAAAGGATTACAACTATATTCTAATGGTGTATTAATAATGGATAAATGTAGTGATTTATTACCTGATTATTTTAGTTTTGTTAAAGGGCTTGTAGATAGTGAAGATATATCACTTAATTTATCAAGAGAAATGTTACAACAAGATAGACAATTAAAATTAATTGCTAAGAGTCTAGAGAAGAAGATTAAGTCTACTTTAGAGGAACTACTTGAAAATGATAGAGAAAAGTATGAGAAATTCTTTGAAGCATTTGGAATGCAATTAAAATATGGTATTTATAGCTCTTATGGAATGAATAATGATACTATAAAAGACTTATTAATGTTTTATAGTTCTAAAGATAAAAAACGTGTTACTTTAAAAGAATATATTGATAACATGAAAGAAGGTCAAGAAAAGATTTATTATGCTAGTGGTGAGTCATTAGATAAAATAGATATGCTTCCTAATGTTGAAAGATTTAAAGATAAAGAATATGAGGTATTATACCTATGTGATTATGTAGATGAATTTACCATTCAAGCTTTAATGGAATATGAAGGTAAGAAATTTGCTAATGTTGCTAGTGAAGATGTTTCATTAGATACTCCTGAAGAAAAAGAAGCTTTAGAGAAAAAGAACGAAGAAAGTAAAGATATGTTTACATTAATGAAAGAAGGATTACCTGAAGTTAAAAATGTTAAATATACTAATAAATTAAAGAATCATCCAGTATGCTTAAGTACTGAAGGTGCTATTTCATTAGAAATGGAAAAAATAATGAAAACTATGCCAACTGGAGAAGAAATTAAAGCTGATATAGTATTAGAAATTAATGAAAATCATCCTATTGCTGAAAAACTAAAAGACTTATATGAAAATGATAAAGAACAGTTAGCTGATTATACAAAGATATTATATAATCAAGCAAGATTAATAGAAGGATTAAATGTTGAAAATCCAACAGAATTAACTAATTTAATTTGTGATTTAATGAGTAAGTAGTGTAGAAATATGCTACTTTTTTAATTGCATAATTTAATTTTTATATGATATTATTAATATTATTTACAAGTATAGTGCTTGTTGGAGGTTGTGTTTTATGGATTTAGAGAAAATGGGTAAGTTTATTGCAAAATTAAGAGTAGATAAAGGATTAACACAAGCACAATTAGGAGATTTATTAGGTGTTGAAAATAAAATAATCTCTAAATGGGAGAAAGGCATAAATACTCCTGATACTATGATGTTAATTGCTTTAAGTAATATATTTAATGTTAGAGTAGAAGAAATAGTAGATGGTGAATATAAAGAGAAATATCGAAAAGAAGAAAATAGAGATATAAGTAAAATAGACGATAATAAATATAATAAGCATATTAAAATAAGAAATATTGTTATTTGCATTTTAGTTATAATTATTTTAATAAATTTAACTTTATTTATTGGTAAAGAAATAAAAGAAATAAAATCTAAAATTAAAACCGATACTGTAACAATTGATTTGAAAAATGATCCAGAAACACCATTAAATATTAATGGATGTATTATGTATAGCAATCAATCAACGATGTATATTATAAAAGGGATTTCTTATGAAAATAAAGCTGATGATAAAACTGGTAAAACTTTAATTGTGCAATATGAGGTAAAGTTATTGGTAGATGATAAAATGGTAGGTACGTATACTAATAATTTTGATAGTAATAAAGAGTTTGATGATGCTTTGGATAATATTTCTTTTTCAATTGAAACGGGAAAACAATTTGATAAAAATTCTAAAGTTAAAATACAGGTAAAATATACAACAATAAGTAAAGATAAAGAAATAATAGAAACAGATTTATATATTTAGATATAAAAAAGTCGTGTTAAACACGATTCGAGTCGCGTGAAACACGATTTTGGAGTCGCGTAAAACACGACTTTTTTTATTTTGCCTAGTATTTAAGCCAAAAATGAGTCGCGTTAAACGCGACTTGGAAGTCGCCAAATTAGCGATAGCTTTTTTTGACTTTTTGTTTTAAAGTGAACTTAAGAGACAAGAAAGTCTCAAAAAAGAAAGAAGTGATTTAAATATGAGACATTAAAAAAAGTATCTATATTAAGATACTTTAACCAAATATTGAGTTTAAAACTCAAATGAATCAAAGAGAGTTGCAGCTCATCTTTGATTCCATTATAACAAAATAAAAAAAGAAATGGAATGATAAAAAATGAATAATAATTATAATAAATATTTTACAGAAACAGATGCTGGCTTAAACATAGAAGCCAATAATATTAATGCAAATTGCATTACATCAAGAGAAAACAAATTTAGTTTAGATAGTGAAGGAAATTTAATTTGTAATAGTGTTACAACTGTTACTAGTAATCAAATGTTAAACTTTGATTCAATATATCCTGTGGGATCAATATATATGAGTGTTAATGAAGTTAATCCTAATACTTTATTTGAAGGAACAACTTGGGAGCGAATAAGCGGTAGGTTTCTTGTTGGTGTAGGTGAAAATACTGATGATAATAATGAAAAATGGAAATTCAATTTAGGACAAGCTCATGGTGAATATAAACATCGTTTAACTTTAGAAGAAATGCCATCACATAATCATATGATAGGTAGTAGAATAATGGTGTGGGATGATAATCAGATTAAAGCTTTGTCAAATGCTAACTGGTCTGGAGCTATTCAATATTATCCTTTTGATACATTAAATACAAATTATACAGGTGGGAATGAAGCACATACTAATATTCCACCATACCTAGCTGTAAATATGTGGAAACGTGTAAGTTAAGGTGATATCTATGAGAAAAAAAGAACTAAAACAATTTAGAACACTTAATACGAAACATATATTACAAAAAGATAAAACAATAAAAGTACAAATATATAATGAAAATATCCACTACTTACATAATGGTGAATATAAAGAAATAGATAATACTATTGTAGAAGATAAAAATAAGTTAATAAATAAATCTAATGACTTTAAAATTACATTTAATAAAGAAAATGGTTCTATAGATATTTCTAAAAACAATAAAAAAATAAATATGTATTTAGAAAAATCTAATATGAAATCATATGAATTAACACAAAATAAAAAGAAAAAACAAATAGATAAAATAAAATTCAACAGTGTGTTTAATAACATTGATATAGTATATGAAATACATCCAAACAAATTAAAAGAAAGAATAATTTTAAATAAAAAAACTGATATAAATGAATTAAAGTTTATTTTAAAAACTAATTTAAAATTAGAAATAAATAAAAATAATGAAATAATTGCTAAAGATGAAAATAAAGAGATTTATGTAATTGAAAAACCTTTTATGATAGATAATAAAAAAGAAATATCTGATAATATAGAATATAAATTAGATAAAAAAGATAATAATTATGAATTAACAATAACTTTAGATAAAGAATGGTTAAATAATAAAGAAAGAAAATATCCGGTTATTATAGATCCAACAGTTAGTGAAAAAGATAATGTAACAAATGTTATTAACACATATATATACAATGGTGATAGTAATACTACTACATATAATAAAGGATATTTATTAGTAGGTGTAGATAATTATTATACATATAGAACATTATTAAAATTTACTTTACCTCAAATTCCTGCAAGTTATAAACTTGTAAATGCTAGTTTGAGATTATATGCTTTTTCAGTAGCGATAGAATCTGCTAATAATAAACCAATTATATCTGTTCATAGAATAACTAGAGATTGGACAGAAGAGAATGCTAAATGGATTAATATGAGTAATGAATATAGCTCTGAAATAGAAGATTATTTCCTTCTTTATAGAAGTGTTAATATTCCTTCAGAACCTATAGCTGATCCTAATTATGCTAATATAACTAAACTTGTTAAAGATTGGTATAACAATCCTGAAAACAATTATGGTTTAATGTTGAAATGGTATAAAGAAGAAAAAGAATCTGAAGAAGACACTGTTGCAGTTTTTGCATCAAATGATACTGAGTATACTGGAGAAAATCCTAAACCAGTTATAGAAATAAAATATAAAAATTATAATGGTGTAGAAGATTACTTATCATATTCTTCACAAGGACATTTCTTTGGTAATTCATATGTATCTAATTATACTGGTAATTTAACAAGTACATTTGAAGTAGCAAATACAGTTGGAGGTGTATCTGCTAATCTTTATTTAGCTTATAATACTTATGATATTGTACTAAATAATGATTATGGATATGGTTTAGGAATTAAACCAAACTTAATGCAATTTGTAGAAACTACTACTTATGAAAATAATCCTTTAGCTTATACTGATGAAGATGGAGGAATACATTATTTCTATAAATATAATGAAGAAGAATATTATAAAGATGAAGATGGCTTAGGGTTAGAATTAAGATTAGAAGATAATAAATATATAATGGAAGATAAAAATCAAAATCATTATGAATTTATTAATGTTAATGGTAGTAGTAAATATTATTTAACTTTAATAAAAGATACTAATGGTAAAACTATTACAGTAGAATATGATACTAATAATAGAATATCAAAAGTAGTAGATTCAACTAATCAAGAGATAACAATTACTTATGAAAATAATAAAATAATATTTAATTCTCCTTATAAAACAACTGAAGTTAATTTAACTAATAATCTTATTACTAGTATTACTAGTTTAGGTAATACAGAAACTATTACTTATAATAGTGATAAACAAATAGAAAAAATAATTAGTCCTTCTGGTATAACTTTAAAATATGAATATTTAAATGATATTATTAATAAAGTTTCTAAAGTTACTGAAATAGGTAGTGATGGTGAAGAAGGCAATTATTTAACTTTTAGTTATCAATTAAGTGATACTAAAGTAGTAGATAGAAAAGGAGATATTAATACATATATTTTTAATAATTATGGTAATGTTATTGGAGTAACTAGTTTAGATGAAACACAAAAATTAAAAAATGCATATGGTAAGACATATACATTTGGTACTCCAGAAGAAAATAATGCTAATAAATTATTAACAAATAAATCATTAATAAAGTATGTTAATAACTTAATAGATGATTCTTCTTTTGAAGATAATATTAATTCATTTAAGGCTTCTAATTCTTCAATAGTATCAAGTATTAGTAATGATGCTAAAAGTGGTTTAAATTCATTGAAAATAGTTAGTAATGATATAAATAGTTATTTATATAAAGATGTTAATGTAGATAAAGGTTTAGATTATACATTTAGTTTATATGTTAAGAATGAAGTACCTTTAAATGTTTCTTTATCTTATGATAATAAAAAAGAAATTGTATCTATTAAGGAGATTAATACTGAATATACAAGATATGAGGTATCTATACATTATGATATAAATGCAAGTAGTGATTTGAAAATAGAGATACAACCATCTCAAGTTGGAGAAGTGATTATTGATGAAGTTCAACTAGAAGAAGGAGAAGTTGCTAATTATTATAATTTGGTAACTAATAGCGATTTAAGTTCTGGACTTAATGGTTGGGAAATAGATAAAAGTGAAAGTTCAACTGTTTATGTAGATACTGTTTCAATACCTAGTGGTGAAAAAGCTTTAAGAATGCATATGGCACCATTAGATTATGTTTCAGTAGTTAAAAGATTTAATATAAGTGGTAAAAAAGGAGATACTTTCAATTTATCATTTTGGTATAAAAATAACGGAATAACGCCTTCATATGGAGAAGGATTGTATCCAGGATTATGGGCTACAATTTTCTTTGGATATGCTCATAGTGATGAAGTTGGAGCTTGTGTACCAGCAAGGTATTTAAATGTAGGTAATGATAACTTGCAATTTTATTCAGAAAATTTTGTTACAGATGATGATTATGACTACTTAGAACTTAGAATTAATAGTTTTGGTGGAGCTAATGATTGTTATTTGACTAATTTCTCTTTATTTAAGGACTTAGAACAATATTCATATTCTTATGATGATAATGGAAATTTAATTTCATCAACTGACCTAGCACAAGAAACATCAACAATGAAATATAATCAAAATAATCAATTGCTTCAAACAATGAGTCCTATGGGCAATAAGTTTACTTTTGAGTATGATAATAAAGTAACAGATAGAATGATTAGAGCAATATCTCCGACTGGTATTACTAATGAAGTTATATATGATGCAAATAGTAATCCAATAAAAAATAAAATAAATAATCGTAAATCACTTGATGAAATTGATAGTAATATAACTTATTATGTAAGAGCTAAAGGTACTAATAAATACTTTAATGTAAATCCTAATAAAACATTAAGAATAAAAGAAAATGAATGTTCTTATGATAAATTTTATATTATAAAACATGACATAATATTAGAAGAAGATGGACAAGAAATAGTAAAAACATATTATAAATTTAAACATGCTGTATTAAATAATTATTATTTAAAAGTAGTGGGAGAAACTATAAAATTAATATATGGTGATTATGACAATGAATTTGAATTAAGAACAAATATGAATAGTAGTTATTCAATTATTAAAGCTTATGAAACAGATGAATCTACTGAAGATGAAATTTACTATATTTATAAAGCATTTACTATTAATGATGATTATTCAATTACGTTAAGTGATTGGGCTAATGAAGACTATCATCAACAATTCTTCTTTGAGCAAACAGAAAATAAATTATTTATTGAAAGTAATGCTACTTATACTGATGATGGTAGATTTATTAGTAGTGTAACAGATAGTTTAGAAAATACATCACTATATAATTATAATGAAGTAAATGGTTTATTAAAGTCAGTTACTGATCCAAATAATAATAGTACTAATTATACATATGATACTAAATTGAGATTAACTAATATTAAAAAAGGAACAGAACAAGTAAGTTATCAATATAATAGTAAAGATTTATTATCTAAAATAATATTTGGTACAGATAATTATAACTTTACTTATGACCAGTTTAATAATCCTTTAACTACTAAGATAAATAATAATCCTTTAGTTACTAATACTTATGAAGCTAATAATGGTAATTTATTAAAAGTAACATATGGTAATAATGATGAAATACATTATACTTATGATAAATTAAATAGATTAAAGAGCGTTATTAAAGAGAATGATACTTATACTAATTATTATGATAATTTAGGTAGAATAGCAAAATTAACTTCTAATGCATATGATTATTTATATGAATATGACTTTGCTAAGAGATTAAGTACTTATAAATATGGTAATTATTCTACTAATTATGATTATGATAAAGATAATTTAGTAGATAAAAAGATAGAGAAATTATCTAATACTGAATATACATATAATTATGAATATAATAAAGAATTAGCATTAACTAAGTTAACTAATAATGGTAATGTATTTAATTATAACTATGATATATTAGGTAGATTAGATAGTCAGAATATTAATAATAATTATATAACTAAGTATAAATATATAACGAGCGGTAATAAGACTAGTACAGTTATAGAGGAAGTAAATGATAATGGTACTATATATAATTATAGTTATGATAAGTTAGGTAATATAACTGAAGTTAAGAAAGATAATACATTAACTAATAAGTATTATTATGATATGTATTCACAATTAATTAAAGAAGATGATTTAGTAAGAAATGAAACTAAAGTATATACTTATGATAATTATGGTAATATTTTAAGTAAGAAAACTTATACATATAATACAACTAATTTAGTTAAAGAAGATACATATCAATATAATAATAGTAACTGGCAAGATTTATTAATGAAGTTTAATAATGAATCGATTACTTATGATGATATAGGTAATCCATTAACTATTGGTAATAAAACATTAACATGGATGAATGGTAGAGAGTTGTCTACATATAGTGATGGAACTAATAATATAAGTTATAAATATAACTTAAATGGTATTAGAACTTCTAAGATAGTAAATGGATTAGAAACTAAGTATTACTTAGAAGGACGTTTGATTATATTTGAAGATAGAAATGGTGATGTGATATACTATATTTATAATGGTAGTGAGTTATTAGGATTTGTTTATAAAAACAAGACATACTATTACCATAAAAATATATTTGGAGATATTATAGGTATTCTAGATTCTAACTATAATGAGTTAGTATCATATGAATATGATTCATGGGGAGCATTAGTTAATATAACTGATAATAGTAATATTAACTTAGGAACAATAAATCCATTTAGATATCGTAGTTACTATTATGATGAAGAAACTAGTTTATATTATCTAAATTCAAGATATTATAATCCACAGATTGGTAGATTTATTAATGCAGATTCAATTATTTTAGCAAATAAGGATATTATATCAGGAAATCTATTCCAGTATGTTAGTAACAATTTCATAAATAGAATAGATAAAGATGGTGAAGGACTATTTATAAGTGCTTTATTAGGAATTGGAGCTATAGTTTCTACAGTGGCATCTGTAATATCGACGGCTCTTTTAGTAGGCTTAGCAGTTACGGCTGCAGTAGCCACGATAGGATTTATTGCATATCAAGGTATATCAGATTTGACTACAACTAGTACGAGTACAAGCACCACAAAGCCAAAAACAGAGGAAAAAAGTAGTTCTAAAAAGGATAAGGGAAATGATAAGTGTAATTATGTGTATACCCTAAAACAACCAGGATCGTCTAAAGTTGAATATGTTGGAAGAACCACGAATTTAGATGCTCGCGAAATGGCTCATAAGCTTTCAGTACGTAGCGAGTTAGTGATGGACAAGCGTGACGGACAATGTTTAACATACGAACAAGCTAGAGGCTTAGAACATGAGCTTATTCTTCAATATGGAACTTTGAATAGACAAAATCCATTGAATAATCAAATAAATGGGATAAGATGGAATAATCCAAAAATGAACGATTATTTAAAAGCAGCCGAAGCTTTATTTTATAAAGAAACATATGTAGGAGCAGGAATTTATGAAGAATAGTCAGAAAAAATGGAATATAGGCGATATTTATGCTTTAAAGATAACAGATTGTAAAATAAAAAAATATAATGGTAAATATCTTATATTTAATAAGATAAGTAATGTTGCTAGAGGACGTAAAAATACGAATGTTGTAAGAGTAAAACTTGCTGACAGTATACATGAAGGTATGACTAAGTCAGAAATTGATTCTTTTGAATATATAAATATTTCATTTTTTATACTTGAAGATTTTTGGAAACATAATGTAACTTACGAAGAACTTCCATTATTAAAAAAACATACAAATGAATTTAATATGATAATATTAAATGTTTTAGAGCTAGTATTTCCAAAAAGAAATTTAGACCAGTATTTAAATGATTTTATATATATTGGAAGTTTTGAATTAAAGCCTCCAGAAAATGAATTTATTCCAATAAATTGTGAAAATATATATTATTTGTATTTAGTCTCAGGAATTGCCAATATATACAATAGTCTCATAAATTATTATGAATATTTTAATTTAAAGAAGTCTCCTGTATTTTCAAAAGAATATTCTGATTATTATAATAAAGTGGCACGAGATGAAAGAATTATCACTGAGCTAGTTCTTAGAACTTATTCTGAAAAAGAAAATAATAAAAGAGGTATAGAAGAAATAAAAAATTTTGAAAGCTTAACTTATGTTGGTGGAGAAGATAAATATTAAATCAGTTTTACTACTATTTCAGATACAACCTGTGTGGTTGTGTCTTTTAAGTTTATTTTCATATTTGGTTAGTTATTTAAAAAAATAGTAGGTTAGATAACTATGGTAACATTTTATCTAAGAAGACTTATACGTATAATACAACTGATTTAATTCATGAAGATAAATATGAGTATACAAATAGTAATTGGCAAGACTTATTAACTAAGTTTAATAACGAATCAATTACTTATGATGAGATTGGTAATCCAACATCTATCGGTAACAAGAAATTAACTTGGATGAATGGTAGAGAATTATCTTCATATAGTGATGGAATTAATACTATATCATATAAATATAACTTAAATGGAATAAGAACATCTAAAGTAGTAAATGGTATTAAAACAAATTATATTTTAGAAGGTACATCAATTATTTTGAAGATAGAAATGGTGATGTGATATACTATATTTATAATGATAGTGAGTTATTAGGATTTGTTTATAAGAACAAGATATACTATTACCATAAAGATTAATTTATTAATGTATAATAGAAAGTGGTACAATTTAGTACTACTTTTACTTTGGAAGAATAAGATATTGTGTTAAAATACGTTTAAGAATGAGGTGGAACTATGTTTGAAAGTAGAACTATAGAAAATGATATGGAATGGCTTAGACAAGTAAGCGAGGAAGTTGATTTTAACAAAGATAATCTAGATGAAATGATAAGTGTTTTAGATAGTTATTGTTTAACACATGGTGTGTTTGCTATGGCAGCAGTTCAACTAGGTTTTAATAAAAGAGTTATATATTTAAAGAATACTGATTTAAGTAAAGTAGAAGATGATATTTGGAATGAAAAAACAATTATTATAAATCCAGTTGTTAAATTAAGAGAAGGTTTAACAACTTATTGGGAAGCTTGTGCTAGTTGTTTAGATAATACTGGTTTAGTTTTAAGACCTTATAAATTAAAGATAGAGTATTATGATTTAGACGGAAAGAAGCATCAAAAAACTTTCACTGGCTTTCCAGCAACGGTTTTTTCTCACGAATTTGATCATTTAAATGGAGTTCTTCATATGGATAAAGCTTTAGAACTTAAAGTTATGAATAAGGATGAAAGAAGAGAATTTAGAAAAAATCATGATTATGAAATAATTAGTAAGACTGGTAATTTCGAAGAATTGGGAAAAGAATATGCAAAAAATTATAAAAACTAATGCAATGAGAATTCTTGATAGTAATAATATAAGGTATCAGGAGAAAGTTTTGGACATTAAAGAAGCGTTAGATGGTGTTACTTGTGCTAATATGTTAGGTGTAGCTTTAGAAAGTACATTTAAAACTTTAGTAACTGTTAGTAAAAGTAAAAATTATTATGTTTTCGTTGTGCCAGTTGCTGAGAAATTATCTTTAAAGAAAGCAGCAAGTGCTGTTGGAGAAAAAGATTTATCTATGTTACCTCAAAAAGAGTTATTAGGTCTTACTGGTTATATACATGGTGGGTGTAGTCCAATTGGTATGAAGAAAGTGTTTAAAACAGTAATAGATGAGACGGCTATTTTATTTGAAAGAATAATATTTAGTGGTGGTAAAATTGGTTATTTTATTGAAGTTAATCCTCAAGATATAGTAGATGTTATACCAGTTGAATTTAAAGATATAGTTGAATAGGAGATAGTATTATGAAAGTATTAACGTTAAAACAACCATGGGCTAGTTTGGTAGCAAATGGATATAAAGTATATGAATTTCGTAGTTGGAAGACTAAGTATCGTGGAGAAATTTTAATACATGCAGGTTGTGGTGTAGATAAAGAGTGGCTAGATAAAGTTAAAGACTATGGTATTGATTTTCCAAAGAAAAAGATTTTATGTAAGGTAGTATTAGAAGATTGTATTGAGATAGATGATGAATTTAATAAACGTTTAGCTAATTTGGATAGAAATGTTTATAAAGAAAAATATAGAAGTGGCTATGCTTGGAAATTAGGTAAAGTTACTAAGTTGGATATTGACGAAGAAGTAAATGGTCAACTTGGTATGTGGAATTATGATGTGGATAAATAACTGATTATAAACAGTTTATTTATCTTTTTTATTTACAATAACAAATAATTTATAATGGAAACTATAAAATTGGTTTGTTATTATATAATTAGGAGTGAATAAGATGAGTAATGATATTTTTGGAGCATTTAAAGATTTATTAAAGAAAAGTGCAAAAGTTCTGGAACAGAATACAAGTTTGGATTTTGGGTTAACTAATAAAAATGGAGATAGTTATAGTAGTGTTAATGTTCAAGATAAAAATATTGTTATTAGTGACTTAATTGCAAATGATTTTTATAATGAGATAATAATAAGAGGAAGAAAAGTTAGATTCAAGTTAGCTAATCCAACTTTATTTAGAGTAGATACGGATACGGGAGCAGCTGAGGCGGATGCAAGTTTAATTCCTATAAAAGCTAAAGGTAATTTGTGGGAGAAATGCTCCTTATGAAATATATTTTATTTTATATAAGGACGAATATTCTATGGAAGAAATAAATAAATTAGTATCAGAGTTTCATTTAGTAATCAACACTTTTGAATTATTAGATATTAATAAATAAAGAATTTGCTAATTTTAAAGCAATTCTTTTTATTTTATAAAAAGTATGTTATAGTACATTAAATAAAGGAAGTGGTTATGTGATTAAGCAGAATAGTAGAGGTACTTTAATAGTTATTTCAGCTCCTAGTGGATGTGGAAAAGGTAGTGTTATTAATGGTCTTTTAAAGAATGATAGTAAGAATAGATGGTTATCTGTATCAACAACATCTAGACCAATAAGAGATAATGATATTCCTGGGAAAACTTATAATTTTGTAACTAAAGAAGAATTTGAGCAAAAAATAGAAGAAGGGTATTTCTTAGAATATACAAATTATGTTGGTAATTATTATGGAACACCAAAAGAGTTTATTGGAGAAAAGTTAAAAGCTGGTATAGATGTAATACTTGAAATAGAAATTGAAGGAGCTAATAATATTAAGAAATTAATTCCTGAGGCATTATTTATTTTTATAATGCCACCTTCATTAAAAGTAATGGTACAAAGACTTAAAAATAGAGGAACTGATAGTAAAGAAAAAATACTTGAAAGATTCCATACAGCATATAAAGAAATAAATGAAGTAACTAAATATAATTATGTAGTTGTTAATGATGTACTTGAAGATGCAATAGATAAAGTAGAAGCTATTATAAAATCTGAAAAATGTCGAGTTGATCGTATTGAGGAAGTTTTCTTAGATACTAAAGAAGAAGAAATCCATGAATTATTGATTGATGATAAAGATTTTGTAAATGAAGATATAAAAATTTAAAGAGTAAATAAGAGTCTGTTTAAAATAAACATACTTTTATTGCTCTTTTTTAATTTATAAAAATCTTAGTTTATGGTATTATATAGATAATAGGATAAGTGGGAGATGGCTATATGGATAAGAATAGCACTAAAGTTAGCAATCTATATGGTAGAGCAAGGCGTATCGAGTTAGTCGAAAAGATAGTTTATACTGTTGTTGGAATTATAGCTATAATCTTGGTAATAACTTTAGTATCAAGGCAAGTTGAAAATACTGATGACAATGTTAATTATGCTTATTTGAAAAGATATATGGAGGCAAAAGGATATAGTTGCGAGTTACTTCATAGGGCTGGTGGACAATGTGTGTTAAGAAATGATACTAGCATGTATTCTTTTATTAGATTTGAAGATGGATTTGAATACGTTATAAGTACACAAGCTTATATATTAAGCATTAGACATAAATTATCTGAAGAAAATAGAATAGAATTAAGAACAACTTCAGAAGCCATTTCAGGATATAGAAATAAAAATTATAAATGCTCATATGAAGAAAATGTTTTGGGAGAATTAGGAACTTGTGTTGATCAAGATGAAAATGAACTTAATTTAAACTCATATATAGGATTAATAAAACAAGCTATTGTAGAATTAAATAGAATGGTTGATGTTTCTGGATATGATAAAGATAAGTTATTAAATAATTATGTATGGGAAAAAAAATAAAGTAGTTAAAACTACTTTTCTTTTTTCTTCTTTTTTTCTTTAACATCTTTAATATTTTTCTTTTTACTAGGTTCTTCTAATTCACTTTCTTCTGGAATAATAAGAGTTGTAGTTCCTGGTTCTTCTGGTACAGCATTATCTTTAGTATAAAAAATATAGCCAGTTATTTCTATAACAGCATATATCATCATTATAATACCAATACTTGAAAGGATTACATCACCTATAACAATTGTGTATACTCCTACAATCATTAATAATACAGCAACAATTAAAAGAGGTAAGAATTTTCTACTTTTAGAGCTCATTGATAATACATTAATGAATCTTATAATTCCTGTAAATAGAATCCAAGCACCTATAATAAATCTTATAAATTGTTCAATTATATTTGAAAAAAAGATAAAAATACATGCAATTATTAATGATACAATTCCTAAGGCAAGGAACTTATTTTTAAAAGGATCATCATGTTTTAATTTAATGTAATACATAATAAGTTCTACAATTCCAGAGACAGCAATTAGTATACCTAATGTTATTGATAATACAGACATAACTTTATCTGCACTTGTAAAAAGAATTGCTCCTAGAATGAAAAAAAAGATAGAACTTAGGAGTGAAGATTGTGAAGAATATGATTTAATGTTTATTTTCATTTTATACCTCTTTTCATTTTTATTATTATACAACATTGTAAATGTTTTTATCAATAAATTATGTTTTTATATTTTTTTATGTGATATAATATTTTTGAATAATAGGGAGGGTGTTATATGCTTGATTATGATACTGCTATAGAGTTGATGAAAAAGTATGGGTATAGTTCTACTACTACACACCCTTACATTTATCAAAATGGAGACAGTATAGGTATTTGTTATACTTATGATGATGAAGATTTTGGGGAACTTGAGAGAATTAGAATTTTTGAAGATAAAGATTCTTTTGAACTTTTCTTAAAACAATTAGATTTTGTTAAGAAAAATGGAAGAAATTATCATATAAGAATGATTTTAGATAATTATGAATCTACAAATCCAAAAGTATTATTCCTTCGTAATGAAAAGTTAATGGTTGAAGGAGAAATGTTTGATATTGAAAGCTTTGATTATAGAGAGATGCAAAGAGATCAAATGGATGATGTTTCTAAGATTATCTATGAAGCTGGAGATTTATTATTAATTTATGATGAAATAAAAGGTAGACAACTACAGTATTTAAAAAATATAGTAAATTTAAAAAATACTTTAAGAGAAAAATATTTTGACTTACAAAAAGAAGTAGATATATATAATAAGTATAAAGTTGAACGTCATTTAACTTTATTATCTGATGTTAGTGATATTGGTATAAATGATTCTATGGAAATAAGTATTAAGGATAAGTATAATCTTTATGTTGTACAGTTACCTACTTATGAAGAAGCTGTTGATTTTTTGAAAGAAGTATGGGAGCTTAATAAGAATCTTGAACTTAATACTAAATATTATGAAGCTCAAAAAGAAGAAGCAGATACTAGAAATGAATTAAAAGTAGTTGAAAGAAAACTAGAATTAATGAAAAAACTTAACGAAGACTTGCGTCCTTTGTTTGGTGTTGATTTAGTTAGCAGGTTTAGAAAGATTAATAAATTATGTAGTGAAGAAAGTAATACTATGTCATCAGAAGTTATTCTAGAAAATATAAATAGAACAGCTAGAAAATATTCTGTTTATGATAGTTTAGATTTGCTTTATACTTCAGATTATTTAAGAGAAGCAATTCAAAATACTAATTATGCCGATTTGGCTATTAAATATTCTAAGGGCGCTAATAAGGAATTCTTACGTAGTTTTAGAATTCCTCCAAATGAAGTTGCAGCTAGTTTATCTGTACAATATAGAGATAAATTAGATGTAAATGAACAAGCTATTTTAGTTATTTATAATAATCATAAATATAGAAAACTATGTAATGCAATTCTTGAAATAGAAGATTTTGAAAATATACCAGTTAAAAAAATTATAAATAAGATTGGATTAATTAGTGGTTTCTCAAAGATTAAATCTGAATGTTATGACGCAGTAAAGAGAAGGTTAGAAGATTCATGTAATGCTACGATTAAACAAAGTTTATTTAGTAATTTTGATTTTACAACTTTTGAAAGTTTTATAACTTCTTTAGTTAAAGAATTAATAAGGTTAAGAAATGTTAATAATAAGATGATTCTTAGTGGAGATATTAATATGTATCTTATGGTTAAAAAACCAGATGATATAACAGGTAAAAAATTTGTCATGGTTACTAATGATTTGAAGTCATTGTTAGCATTAACTAAAGAAAACAACTCAATGATTGGTATTACTTTATTAAAAAAGCATACTCCTGTATTATATTCTCCTTATTATCTTGATGTAGGTGATATTTTTAGTAAAGATGCTTCGTTACAGATGTCAATTAAAGAGATGATTAATTTTGAATTATTGGTTGAAATATCAGATATTATTATTAATATTGATCCAGTAAAAACAAATGTAGTTAGATATTATTCTAATCCAGTTGTAGTTGAAAATGTTTCAGTAGTTGATGATATTAAGAAAAACTTTAAAACTACTTTTTGTAAGTTTGCATTTACTAATGGATTGGGTGAAAGTATACCAGATATTACACCTACAACTGTAAATAATGATAATGTATCTATACCACAAAGTTCTGTGGAAGTTAATGTACCAGTTACAGAAAATGTTAATGAAGTACCTAATATTTCAGTAGATAATCAGAGTGCTCCTGTTACTGAGTCGATTGTGGAACAACAGCCAACCCCACAACCAGTTGTAGAACAACCTGTATCTGTTGCACCAGTTAGTTTAGTTGATACGCAATCTAATAGTGTAGGAGATAATGTTAATACTGATGTAAATGAAGGAAATAAAGATATTTCATTACCAGAAGAAACTAAAGTAGAGGAAGTCAATATTTCTATACCTGATGAAAAGGTAAAAGAAGAGATGGATAAATCATTAAGTATTGAAGAAAATAAGATAGGTGAAAAAGAAGTAAAGGAAAATGAGACACCTGCTATTGATAGTTCTTCTGAAGATGTTGTTTTACCAAAAGTAGAGGAACATAAAGATGTTAGTACTAGTAATGAAGATAAAAAGGAGATACCTGTTATTGAGAAAGATACTTCTAAAAATATTGATAATCCAGTAAATGTTAATTCACAGAAAAAAATTATAAAAGTGGGAGTACCTAATAAACCAGTTGGACAAAAAATTATAGTAAATGGAAATAAACCTGTTACTGGAAAAGTTATTGTAAAACAAAATGTTTCACAACCAACTAAAGATATAAAACAAGTTGTTCCAACAAATAATATGGCTAGTAAAGTTGTAAATAATAGTGGATCAAAACCAAGTCAAATTGGTGTTCCAGTAAAAAAAGAAGTTAAAGTAGTTGGTGCTATTGGAAAACCAGTTGGAAAACCAGTTGCTAAAATTGGTCAACCAATAAAACCTGGTAATATTGAAAATAAATAAAATGGAGATATGTTATGAAAAATATATGTAAAGATTTTATAAAAAATTTAAGAGAATATGTTAATTACTTAATGAAAGTAGGATTTAAAGAATTATTTATTAATACAATAATAATATTTTGTATAGTTCTATTATCTGCTCTTGTTTATGCTCCAATAGGTATTATAGAAGATTTAATAAGATCATTTATAAATGTTTATTTTGTATTTGATGGTACTTTGTCTTTATTATATAGTTGGGCATTCTCTTTAATTAGTGCTATTTGTTGTTTTATTGCTTTTATGTATTTATTTAATAAAAGATTTGAAGATTTAGAAGGATTAAAAGAATCGATTTCTGGAGAAAAGAAAATAGTAAAAGAAAAAGAGAAAAAAGTAACAAAAGACAAAAAAGATGAAGGTTTAGATTTACCAAAAGCTAAAGAATAAAAAGATGTTTATCATCTTTTTTCGTTTAAACTTGTAAATTTGTGCAATTTGTGATAAAGTTTACCTTGATTTATGTAAAGAAGTGGGGAAAGTTATATGGATAAAATTATTAATATAGCTGTAGTGGCACACGTTGATGCTGGTAAAAGTACTTTAGTAGATGCATTACTAGAACAAAATGGTGTCTTTAGAGCTAATGAAGAAATTGTAGAAAGAGTTATGGATAGTGATGATATTGAAAAAGAAAGAGGTATCACTATCTATTCTAAAAACTGTGCAATCAGATATAATGATTATAAGATTAATATAGTAGATACTCCTGGACATGCTGATTTTTCTTCAGAAGTTGAACGTATTATGAAAACTGTTGATACTGTAATATTACTTGTTGATGCAGCAGAGGGACCAATGCCTCAAACTAGATTCGTTTTAAAGAAGGCGTTAGAACAAAATTTAAAACCTATATTATTTATTAATAAGATTGATAAGAAAGATGCTAGACCTCAAGAAGTTGTTGATATGACATTTGATTTATTTATGGAATTAAATGCTACTGATGAGCAATTAGATTTTCCAATAGTTTATGGTATTGCGAGAGAAGGTATAGCAAAATTATCTTTAGATGAAGAAAGTAGTAGTATTGAGCCATTACTTAAAACTGTGTTAAATCAATGTACACCATATGAAGGTTCAGAATCAGATCCTTTGCAATTACAAGTTAGCTCATTAGATTATGATGCATTTATTGGAAGACTTGGAATTGGACGTGTTACTAAAGGTGCTATAAAAAATGGACAGACTGTTGCTTTATCTAGAAATGATGGTTCTGTTACAAGTTTTAGAATATCTAAGTTATTTGTTGAAGAAGGAATAAAGAGAGTAGAAAAAGATATTGCTTATTATGGTGATATTGTAACATTTGCTGGATGTCCTGATATTTCAATTGGAGATACAGTATGTGATAAAGATCATATTGATCCAATGAGTCCTATTACTATTGAAAAACCTACATTAAGTATGGATTTCTTAGTTAATTCAAGTCCTTTTGCAGGTAAAGACAAGACAAGTAAATTCTTAACTAGTAGACATATTAAAGATAGATTAGAAAAAGAACTAGAAACAAATGTTGGTTTAGAAGTAGAAGATTTGCCAGATAGTGATGGATATAAAGTATCTGGTAGAGGTGAATTACATTTATCTATATTGCTTGAAAATATGCGTAGAGAAGGTTATGAACTTAGTGTTTCTAAACCTCAAGTATTATATAAAGAAATAGATGGAAAGAAATGTGAACCATTTGAAAAGGTTATTGTTAATTGTCCTTCTGAATATTCTGGAACAATTATTAATGACTTACAAGAAAGAAAAGCTATGCTTGAAGTTGTAAGTAATGATGAAAACGATTACGTTCACTTAGAATTTAGTGCTCCTACTCGTGGATTAATTGGTTATAGAAGTGCATTCATAACTAATACTAAGGGCGAAGGTGTTATGGTTCGTAGTTTTGAAGATTATAAGCCATATGTTGGAGAAATAGTTGGACGTAAAAATGGTGTTTTAGTTTCAATGGAAAATGGTAAATCATTAGGATTCTCATTATTTAACTTACAAGATAGAGGTACTATGATTATTGGACCAGCTGAGGAAGTATATGTTGGACAAATTATTGGTATTAATAATAGAGATAATGACTTAAATGTTAATCCATGTAAGAATAAACAATTAACTAATACTCGTGCTTCTGGTAGTGATGAAGCTATAGCATTAGTAAGACCTAAAACATTTAGTTTAGAAGAAGCTTTAGAGTTTATTCAAGATGATGAATTAGTTGAAGTAACTCCTGTTGCTATAAGACTAAGAAAGAAAATTCTAGATCCAGATGAAAGATATAGATTAAATAGAAAGTAGGAATTGTTCCTACTTTTTTACTTGAAAAATAGAAATTATGTTAAAAATAGAATAATTTCTATTTTTTTCTTGTATGAAAAAGTAAAAATAGATATAATAAATTTTAAAAGTTGGTGGGAATATGATTGAATTAAAGAAAATGAGTAGGGAAGAAGTAAATAGTAAACCTTTTTTGATAAATCAAATTTTTGATTTATATGGTGGAGTTCCTGGAGAGTTCTATAGTTATCAATATGTAGGAGAAGATAGATGGTTATATAGAGATGATCTTTATTGTACTATTTTAGGTATTGAAGGTGAATATATTGTTTATACTTCTTTTATGTTAGATGAAGATTATGATGTATGTTATATGGAATTTGATGAATTTTCGGTTGCTAAAAATAAGAATGGTGAAAAACTTTTATATAGAGAAGAAGCTTCTATAGCAGAATCATTAACAATGCAAAAAAGAAATGATGGTGCTTCTAATAATGATTTAGATGGTTTAATTACTCATCATTTAATTAATACAAATAGTGGGGAAGAACTTCTTATTACTTATAAAGCTCTTTATAGAGAGAATCCAGATTACTATCAAAGTTTATTTTATAGACCATTTATATTTAGTTTTATAAATAAAGGTAAAGTAGAACAATATATGCAATATACAACAAGTACTGATTATTTAAGCTATGATATTATTACTATTAAAGAGTTTGGTCTTGCAGAATTTTTACAAAATGGTTCTTATGCTTTACAAAAGGATAGAAATATTACAAGATATTTTAAAATAAAAGCACAATTAAGTGATGGTAGATGTGTATTACTTTATCCTTTATCAAAAGCTTTTAAAGAAGAAGATATGAATAAAAAGCTAGAAGAAAAAGGTTTTTCAAGACGTGTTAATGATTATGTTTTGGATTATTACAATGGTGCTTATTTAGAATGCGCAGAATATAAAGATTTAGCTGAAGCTTTACAATCATATGATAAAGCACAAGTAAGTGATAAAAAGTTAGTAAAAAAAGTTGGTGAAGATAATGAAAATAATTAAATGTACTGATGATGTAATTCAAAAATTACCTAATGTATTAGGGTTAATATATAGTATATTTGGAGATAGTGATGTTGTAGTGTTTGCAACTTTGGATAAAGAGAATAATATTGGTTTTGTAGCAAGAGTTAGTGATCAATGTGTGTTTATAAATCATAAGGGTGAATATACTTTGTTTGGTTTAAATAGTGATGAAGAACTAGATAGAATTAGAATAAATGGGTATGTAGCATTTATGGATGATTTGTATTTTACTGATGCAAGTGATAAAGAATATAGATTACAGATGTTGCCTTTATCTTCCCCTGATACAGATGGATATGATGGATATATTAGTTTTAAACAATATGATCCTAGTATTGATACTTTTTGTGAAATTAATTATCAACAAATGTATAGAGAAGTTAATGGTAAAGCACCTATATATGGTTTTAGGACACAGGAAATAGATGGTGTTTATATTGATGAAAAATATAATAAATCAAAAGGGTATATAAAAGGATTACCTTTACCTAAGAGAGCTAAGTACTATACTAAGGCTGCGTTTGAGGAAGGTCAAATGGGTTATGATTGGATAAAGATTAAGGATTATGGTTTAGAAGAATTTTTAGCTAATAGAAATATTGCTACAGGAAGAAATAGAGAAGTAAGATATGTAAAATCTAGTTATGTTAGATTAGATGGCAGTTACGGAGATTTGTGGCCATTTGCTCATCAAATGAAACGAGAAGAAATCGATGAAATTATTAAAGGTTATGGATTCTTATCTGAAGTACCTAGTTTATTTATAGATATTTATAATGGTTCTAATTATACTTTAAACGAAATTCAAGAGATAGTAGCTGAAATGAAAGCTATACGTCCAATATTAGATACTCCAGAAGGTGCAGATATGGGAATGACTTTGAGTTTATCTAAATAAATTATTTTATATTTGACAATTAAAAAAAATTATAGTATTATTTAATCCATAAATCAGTGAGAAGGACGAGTAGTATTAGAGACTGTTTAAAGAGAGCTAACGTTGGTGGAAGTTAGTAATAAGCCTGATATGAATAAAAACCTTTGAGTGGCTTTAATGCCCGGTTAATTACCGTTATAAATGAAGAGATAATCAAGTTATAGATTAAAGAAGGGTGGTACCGCGAATTGTTTTCGCCCCTTTGGTCTATAACTTTTTTTATTTAAGAAAGGGAGATTATATATGGAAAGAGAATTTACTGAACAAGAGTTAGTAAGAAGAGAAAAGGCAGAAAAAATTAGAGAATTAGGAATGGATCCTTTCGGACATAAATTCGAAAGAACAGCACTTTCTAATGAAATAAAAGAAAAGTATGCTGATGTAGATCATGATGCATTTGAAAATATGGATGATGAAGCTATAGTTGCTGGAAGAATTATGTTTATTAGAAAAATGGGAAAAGCTTCATTCTTTACTATTAAAGATAAAGGTGGATCTATTCAAATTTATATTTCAATAAATGATATTGGTGAAGAAGCTTATACTTTATTTAAGAGTGCTGATATTGGAGATATAGTTGGTGTTCGTGGTAAAGTTATGAAAACTAAGACTGGTGAAGTGACTATTAAATGTTTAGAATATACACATTTGGTTAAAGCATTAAAACCATTACCTGAAAAGTTTCATGGTTTAACTGATATCGAAGAAAGATATAGAAGACGTTATGTAGATTTAATTATGAATGATGAATCTAAAAAAGTTGCTTTCTTAAGACCTAAGATTATTAGATGTATTCAAAATTATATGGATGGACAAGGATTTGCTGAAGTTGAAACTCCTATTTTAACAACTTTGTTAACTGGAGCTTCAGCTCGCCCATTTGCTACACATCATAATGCTCAAGATTTAGATATGTATTTAAGAATAGCTTTAGAGTTACCGCTTAAGAGACTATTAGTTGGTGGTATGGAAGCTGTTTATGAAATAGGTAGAGTATTTAGAAATGAAGGAATGGATCCTAGACATAATCCAGAGTTTACTGAAATGGAAGCTTATTTAGCTTATAGTGATTTAGAAGGTATGATGAATTTAACTGAGGGATTATTCCAAAGTGTTGCTAATAATGTTTTTGGCAAGATGACTTATAATTTTGGTGGTAATGAAATCAACTTGGAAGGTCCATGGAAGAGAGTTAGTATGACTGATGCAATTAAAGAACAAACTGGCATTGACTTTAAGAAAGAAATGACTGTTGAAGAAGCGTTGAAGTTAGCAGAAGAACATCATATTGAAGTACAAGAACACGAAAAATCACTTGGTCATATAATTAATCTATTCTTTGAAAAATATGTAGAAGAAACATTAATTCAACCAACATTCTTATATGGACATCCAATAGAGATTTCACCATTAACTAAGAAGAATCCAGAAGATCCTAGATTTGTTGATAGATTTGAATTATTTATTGCTGGTAAGGAGTTTGCTAATGCTTATACAGAATTAAATGATCCTATTGATCAATTAGAAAGATTCGAAGCACAACTTGCTGAAAGAGATTTAGGTAATGATGAAGCTAATGATATTGATATGGACTTCATCGAAGCATTAGAATATGGTATGCCACCTGCTGGTGGAATTGGTTATGGAATAGATAGAATGATGATGTTATTCTTAGAACAAGAATCTATCAGAGACGTTTTATTATTCCCAACTATGAAAGAAAGAAATTAATATATGTAAAGAGTCAACATTGTGTTGGCTTTTTTATGTGATATAATTTTGATGTAAGATGGTGATAGAATGAAACGATTGATTTCAGAATTTGATGAACTTTATTATACTTATAGTAATGAAGTCTTTAGGTAAAGATGCATTTAAATATAAATGGTTAATAACATATATACAAGCTTATCCACAAGAGGGAAAAGAATTCTATAAGTTAATTAATGAAAATGATTATTTAATATTTACTACAGAAGAATTTATTAATCTTTTAGAAAAAGAAGACTTTCAATGGGCATTTGCTGTTTTTTCTGGTATTCCAATAGAATATAGTAGTGAAGAAATATTACAATATGAACTTCCTTTTGCAGATGGAAATTATAATATTTATACGAAGTATCCAGTTATTCAACATCCCTTGGCAGAAATAGAAATAGTGGCTCATGATGCGATGTTTTTTCAAGTTACAGCAAAAGACGAGAAGATATTAAATAATTTAAAAGAAAAATATTTTAATATGCATGAAGAATATATGAATTTTTTTAACTGGTTAGTTTCATATGACAGAAAAGAAAATAATGTATATTTTGAATTTCAATATTGTAAGATGAATAAACCTATAAAAAGTTTTTTTGGTAAAGATAAATTTAAGAATATTAGTTTTAATAAAGAAGATTCTTTATATGTAGATATGGAATCATTTGAAGAGTTGACTGATGTATTTTCTTGTTTTTTAGAAACTTATCCTTTTAATAAGAATGTTAAGTTTAATAAATGTGGTGTGAATTATTATAGTAAAGAGATGGTTATTAAGTTTATACAGATTATAAAGAGAGAGACAAATTATAAAGATAATGTTTTAGTTTCGTGGTTAGAAAGAGCAGTTAACGAATATAATGGATTTTATATATTGGGTATTTAAAAAATATTTAGTTTTTGTGATATAATTTAAATGATATAGGTGAGTTATATGAAATTAATTGAAAAAAGATGTCCTAATTGTGGAGCAGGTTTGAAGTTTGACAAAAATGATACTGAAGTAACATGTGAGTATTGTAAGAAAAGTTATGTTATTCAAAGAGATAGTGTTAATGAAAATAATGATTTTAAAAGTCAATTAAGTTTAGATAAAGCAGGAATGTCTGATTATTATAGTTTAGTTCAAAAAGGAAATAACTTTGCTAATGTAGTAGGTATATTTATATTTGTTGGTGCTTTTTTGTTTATTATCTTTATGGTTGTTGGGATTGTTGAAGTAAGAAATAAAATGAATAATGATAATTTCTTTGATGATGTTTATCCAAGTATAGAAGTAAAAAAGGATAAATATGTAACTGAAATATCTCAAATAGATGAAAAAAGTTTAGGAATATTTCATAAAGAAACAAAGAATACATTAGATAAATGGACTGGTAAGATATGGTCAGATGTTTCTGAGACTGAATGGACTTATGTTGGAATGTATCTTTTAGTAAATAAAGATGATGGGAAAAAGTTTGGTGAAATAAATTATCTTTTTGATGTATACAAAAAAACATATACTGGTGAGTATGATATGGATGTATATGGAGCTGTTATGTATACTAATTTGAAATTATTAGAAGATAACACAGTAAATAATTCTTACTACGGAACTCCTTGTGTACCTATGCAATTTGTAAATGGTGGCACTTCTTCATTTATTTATGGATATGAAGGAAATGAAGAACTATATAATAAGATTATTAGGACTAAGAGGGATGAATACAAAATATTAGCTACAGATGGATTATATTTGGAAAACTAATCGAAAGATTAGTTTTTTTGTGAAGTATTTTTCACTAAATTTCTAGGTACTTGCTAGTAATATGTGGTATACTTTTTTTATAGGAGGTAGAGTATGAAAAAGAAAAGTGATAAGGTGATTATATTATTAATATCTATATTAGTTTATATGGTTTTATCTTGGATAATTGAAGGTGGAGCTTATTCTGGCGGTCAATATGCATCAACTGGTTTAACACAAATAGGTTTGTTTGATGCATTTTTAGCAATTTATTCTTCATTTTTTAGAATGTTACCTGATATTCTTTATATTCTTGCTGTTGGTGGTTGTTATGAAGTACTATCACATACAAAAGGATATCAAAAGATGGTAGATAAAGCTTCTAGTTTTATTAAAGGGAAAGAATTTATTGTATTAGCTGTTTTAGTTTTATTGATGGGAGCTTATACATCTATATCAAGTCATTTACTTGTCTTAATTTGTATAGCACCATTTATTGTTACTGTTTTCTTAAGAAATGGATTTGATAGACTTACAGCAATAAGTGCTGGTTTTGGTGGTTTATTCTTAGGATATTTAGGATTAACATTTGGTACTTATGGTACTTCGTATTTGAATAGTACTATGGGTTTAACTGTTTCTAATTGGATAGTACAAAAAGTAGTTATATTTGTTGTAGCGTATATTTTATATGTTTTATTTGCTATATTACATATGAAAAAGAAAAAGAATGTTAATGAAACTAAATATGATATTTTCTGTACTGAAGAATTAGATGAATCAAAAGTTAAGAAAAGAAAGAAAACTAAAGTATGGCCTACTGCATTAGTTTGTATATTAGGTATACTAGTTATTGCACTAGGATATATTAATTGGACAGAAAGCTTCAATATTAAAATATTTAGTGAATTCCATACTTCATTTACTGGTGGCTTTAAAATAGCAGATGTTCCAATATTTGGAGCATTAATTGGGACTTATATGAAGGCTTTTGGGGAATGGAATGATTTACTATATGGATCATTTATTATAGTTATAGTTACAGTTATAGTAGCTTTAATTAATAAAGTAGATTTTGATACTATACTTAAGAATTTTGGTAAAGGTATGAGAAAGAATAGTAGAATGGCATTTGTTTATGGTCTTGCTCTTTCTATTGCATTCTTATCATTAATATCTACTTGGCCAACTACTGTAATAAATACTTTATTTGGTAGTGGATCATTTAATATTTTTATTATAGTTATATTAGCGTTAATAGCTCAAATACTGTTAGTAGATCCTGATTGTTTTGCACAAACTTTTGGAGGATATTTGGCAGTTACCTTTACAGAAAATATGGTAGCAGCAGGAGTATTATGGAGACTAGGAAGTGCGTTAGCATTTATTATAGGTCCTACAAGTTTCCTATTATTATCTGTTTTAACTTATTTAGATATACCTTATAAAGAATGGTTAAAATATATTTGGAAATTTGTTGTAGCATTCCTAATAGTAGTAATGTTAGTATTTGTAATAATATTATATGTTTAAAAAGAAGTTTTACTTCTTTTTTTAATTATTTAGCATATATTTAAATAGGTGAGAATATGGATGAATTATTTAGTATGGCAGAAAAAGAGATGAAAGAATTACATCATCCTTATGTTGGTACTGAACATTTTATGTTAGCTTATTTAAAGAAATATGGTAATAAATATATTACTTATGATAAATTTAGAGAGTATGTAATAAAGATTATTGGAAGTTCGTTTAAGGAAAGTGAATATATATTGTATACTCCAATCTTAAGAAAAATAAAAAATGAATGTACTAATTATATTGAAGCATGTGTAAGGATACTTACAGATGATGATAGCATAGCTTATAATATATTATTAAGTAATGATGTAGATATAGAAGCTATTTATTTAAATATATTAAATACTAGTAATTAGTATTTTTTCTTTGGTAAATTGTGTTATAATAAGGACACTTAGATATTAATTGGAAGGTGATTATGATGAAAATTTTTAATACTTTAAGTGGTAAAACAGAAGAATTTAAAACTATGAAAGACGGAGTTATTAATATGTATGTTTGTGGTCCAACTGTATATAGTTATGCTCACGTTGGAAATATGTGTCCAGTTATTATCTTTGATATGGTATATAGATATTTTAAATATGCTGGGTATAAAGTTACTTATGCTAGTAACTTTACTGATGTTGACGATAAGATTATTAAGGCTGCTAAAGAGTTAGGAGTTACTGAAAAAGAGTTAACAGAGAAGTATATTAAAATATATTTAGAAGATGTTAAAGCATTAAATTGTTTAGATATAGATTATAGACCTAAAGTTACAGAAACTATGGATGAAATAATTGATTATATTAAGTTATTAATGGATAAAGGTTATGCTTATCAGAGTGGTGATGATGTATATTTTAGAGTTAGTAAAATAGAAGATTATGGTAAATTAAGTAAACAAGTTGTAGAAGATTTGAATGCTGGTAATAGAATTGAAGTAGATGAGAATAAAGAAAATCCATATGACTTTGTTTTATGGAAGAAGACTAAAGAAGGTATTACATGGGATTCTCCTTGGGGAAAAGGTAGACCTGGATGGCATACTGAATGTGTTGTTATGATTAATAAATTATTTGGAGATAATATAGATATTCATGGTGGTGGAGTAGATTTGAAGTTCCCACACCATGAAAACGAAATGGCACAAAGTGTAGCTGCTTGTGGAACTAATTTAGCTAATTACTGGATGCATAATGGTCATGTAATGGTTAATGGTGTTAAGATGAGTAAGAGTTTAGGCAACTTTATTACAGCTCATGAATTATTAGAAAAACATCCTGCTAATGTTATTAGATTAAGTATATTAAAGACTAATTATAGATTACCATTTGATTTTACCGATCAGTTATTTAAAGAATGTGGAACTATAAATGATAAAGTTTATAATGCGCTAAAACAAGCTAATTTAGAAATTCAACTTAAAGGTTTGAAAGTTGGTATATTAGAAAAAGATTCTAAAATAAATGAAATAATGGATGAAGATTTTAATACATCAAATTTAGTTACTTATTTACTGGACTTAGTTAAAGAATTAAACAATAAGTTAAGAAGTAAAGAAGACTTTGTTGAAACATACGATAAAATTATGTTAGTTAATTATGTTTTAGGTTTAGTATATGATTTTGTTATTTTAAGTGATAAAGATAAAGAAATATATAATAAATGGCTAGAGTACAGAAATAATAAAGATTTTGAAAATGCAGATAAAATGAGAGCTCTATTAGTAGATAGAAAAGTAATTTAGAGGTTGTATATGAATAATTATGTGTTTTTTCTACTTATTTTAGCTATTCCGTTAATTGCTGTAATAGGAATAAATTTAGTTTATTCAAAGTATAAAACTGATAATAAATCTAAGTTAAGTGGCTTTGAAGTTGCTAGAAAGATTCTCGATGATAATGGACTTAAGGATATGTATATTGTTGAAGTTAAAGGAACTTCTAATGATCATTATGATTACAACCATAAAGTTATAAGATTATCTACTGATATATTTCATGGAGAGACTATTACTGCAGGTGCTGTTGCTGCATTTTATAGTAGTCAAGCTATTTTAGATAAAGAAGAAAATAAGTTTTATCGATTTAGAGCGTTTTTGATTCCAGTAATTAAATTTTGTACTTATATTACTTATATATTATTTATTATCGCTATGGGTGCAAATGATTATAATATGTTAGTGGTATCAATAGCTCTTGCATTTATAATGTTGATTTTTCATTTTGCAACTTTACCAATAGACTTTGAAACTAAGAAGAAAGCTTTACAATATTTAAAAAATTATGATTTGTTGGATAAAAAAGAATTAGAGAACAGTGAAAGTGTTTTAAAGGTTGCATCGTTTAATTATGTTGCATCAATGATTACTATAATAGTAGATTTAATTAAACAAGGTTTATATTCAATTAGTAAAAAAAATTAGAGATTATTATAATCTCTAATTTTTTATGTTAGAATATATATTATTTAGGAGGCATTTATGAAAAATATAGAAATAGAAGCAAAGTATAAAATTAGTGATGAAATATATGATGAAATATTAAATTATTTGATTGATAAAAAATATATTGAAAAACAAGAAAAGCAAAATGATATTTATTTTTCACCAAAACATTTTCCTTTTTTTGGAGGAGATATAGATAATGAATGTTTGAGAATAAGAATATTAGATAATAAAAATATTTTAAGTTATAAAAAGTTTGTTGCAAAAACAGAAGATAAAAATTCATATTGTATTGAACATGAAATAGAAGTGGAAGATATTGATACGTTAATTAAAATCTTGGAAAATTTAAGAATAGATAAAACAATTACAATAAAAAAAGATAGAAAAAGTTTTTGTGTGGAAGATTTAATAGAAATATCTCTTGATGATGTAGAAGGTCTTGGCAAGTTTGTGGAATTAGAAATTTTATCAGAAGAAAAAATAAAAGAGGCGATGAAATTAATTAGTGAGATAACTAATAGTTTTGGGTTATTAGAGAATATGAGAGATTATGAAGGGTATTCATATTTATTGTACGAAAAATATAAAACTAATTTGTAAAATAAGAAAAAACTTTGTATTTAACTTGTTTAGATAAATGATATAATAATACTAGAATAGGTGATTAGTGTGAATATTATAGATAGAAAGCCAAAAGATACTTCTAAAAATGTATTTTATGGAGTAGATGTAAATAATAAACAAGCTGTTGAACAAGAATTTAAAAGATTACAACAGAAACATAGAAATATAACTATACTTGTAATTTTTGTACTTATTGGATTGGGTATTATAGGATTTGATTTTTATCGTGTTAATTTTATTGGTGGTAAGCCCATTTTTGCTATTTCTCAAAAAGTTGAAAGAGGAACTTTATTTAAGGGAATAGGATATAATGTTTTATATTGTGAAAATGGAGAAAGATATATAGGATCAGTTTTATATAAAACATGTGAGGAGACTGATGTTAATACTTTTACTCATGTTGTTTATGAAAAGTTAATTGACTATGGTATTGAAAATAAAAAAATAGATATGAATAACTTAAAGCAACTTGATATAACTAATTTAGAATATGATAGTAAGAATGATCAAGAAGGTAATGACTATATTTTAGATGTTACATATGAATGTAAAGATGGAAGTAGCAAATGCTTTAAAACAGGTAAAGAATTTAATGATCCATTTAATATAAAAATATATGTAAGCATAAATAGATATAATGAAGTTTATCAAATATTAACATTTAAAGATAGTGGTGTTTATTATGATAAATTAATAGAAGAATATACTGATAAAGTAAAACAATATATGTTAGATGATAATAAAATAAATGAAGAATTACTACGTCATTTTAAATTATCATTAGTATCTAATAATGGTAAATATAAATTTAGAGGAATTACATATGCTGATTCTTATTTGATAGCTATTGATTATTTATGTAATGATGAAGAAAAGAATTGTGTTGTACCATTTGATAAGAAAGATATTGATGGTGATTATGCAAATCTACATTTTTATGCTTCTATGCTTTTGGATAGTGATGGTGAAGTCTCTTTAATTGGACCTAGAGAATATTTAGATATTGAGTAATAAAAAGACCTTTTGGTCTTTTTTATCTATGTGGCGACTTTTAAAAATTTATTATATAATAATTAATAGAGGTGTTAGTATGTCAAATATAAATGTAAAAAATAAAGATATAATAAATTTATTAAATAATTTATATTTTTATAATTTAAATTTTGTATTTGAATTGTCAGAATCTTTATATAATTCATTAAAAATTGGATGGGCAAATTATATTGATAATGTTAATAGTTCTAATAAAAAAGAAAGAAATTTAGAAAAAGTAAATAAAAATATAAAAAAGTTAGAGAATATTGAAAAGAAAAAATTAAATAATGAAATTCTTAAAGAAATAAAAGATAATAATTTAAAATATATAGATACTAATAGTTTAGATATTAATTCTAAATTGAAGAAGAAATTATGTGATAAAATAAATTCTTCTTCTTGTTTGAGTGAAATATTTAATTATATAATTGATAATTATAATCAATATATTGTTAGTGGTAAAGATAAAAAAGAACAAGTAGTAATGTTGCCTCGCAAGAAAGATGTTATAGAAGAAAGACAAAGCTATTATATTGATAAAAATGGATATCTTTATTTAAATATTATAAGTGAAAATGGGGCGATGATTTTAGATAGGAAGTCTATTGACTTAGAAAAGAAAAAATATAAAAAAGCTTTACATAATAATAGTGAAATATTTGATAAATTTGCTGTTAATATAAAAATATCTCCTTTTGAAAAAAAGAGAAGAATATATATTCAAAGTATGTTTGAATTGGAAAAAAGTTTATTAAATTTAGAACAGAAAAATATAGATATAACATATCCTATAGAAAAATATTTTATATATAGCAAAAATATTGTGGATAATATGTATAAAGAATTAACAAATTTTAGAGAAAATGAAGCAACTGTTTTAAATAATCTAATGGAAATAACAATAAGAAATTATGGTTGTGAAAAGATTCTATTTCACTATAATTGTGTTGTTTCTAAATTTAATAAAGAAATATCTAATGTAGAGAGATATATTATTGATGAAGTAAATGATATATCTAATAAAATGAAAGATGATTTGATTGAATTTAAAAATATAAAAGGATTGGTTCCATCTATAATAGATATTTATCGTGTAATTAATACTAAAATAATTAGAAGTGCAGGTATTTTTTGTGATGATTATATAAAAGATATAAAAACTAGTGTTATTAATGTAACTAAATATATGTCTATCGAAGAAATTATAGAATTTTATATAGAATTAAAGAATATTTTGTTAAATAATTCTTTTAACAATGCTAATAGATTAACACAATATTTAATAGAGTTACAAAAAACGATAGTAATTTTACTTGAGAAAAAAACTGAGTGTGAAGAAGAAATAATATTTAAAGAATATTTAAAAGAAGAAAAGATATATTAAAGTAAACCATGTATTTTTAATACTGGTTTTTTTATGTTATAATAATCTGAATTCAGGGGAGATATGTATGTTAGAAGAATTAATGCAAGAAAGAAATATTTTGTCTTTTTATAAAGCAATGGTTTCTTTGATACAGGTAGATTTAAAAATATCAGATGTTTTTTTAGAGCAAGCTTTTACAGCAATGATGATGGGACATGAATTTGGAGATAGTATTTTATGTCAAAGAGAAGCTTATGAAATATTACTTTTATGGAATTTATCTTATAATAATTATGTGAAACATAATAGAGATTTAAATTATGGCGCTGATTTAGAAGATGTAATATATCCGTTTGGGGATATAAATGGTGATTATTATAAGGGATTAATTACTAGTAATGTTTTATTATTAAGAAGATTAATGTTTAATTGTCGTTTAGCAGATGAATTAGAAAAAGGAGATAATAATTCTATAGCTATCATGTTATTAAATAAAAAAAATAGTTCTTGCAATGATGCATTTCAAAGTGTTTTAAAATTAAAAGAAATTATAAGAACTGGATGGATTAAAAGAAAAGTAAAAGTTGATTATTTGGAAAGTGATACAACTCATATTATGCAAATGGTTGCATTTGCAAGCGCTTATTTTAGTTTATTTAAACCTAATGATTTAAATTATAATAGAGTTATGGAAATGATTCTTATTCATGAAATTGGGGAAGTTTTAGCAGGAGATATTGCTGAAGGTGATCCACTACATGATAATAAACATGCTTTAGAAGCTAGAGGAGTTAGAAATACTTTTGCAGGATTAAAGTGTGGGGAGTATTTTATCAATTTATGGGAAGAGTTTGAATCAAGAGAAACAAATGAAGCTAAATTTGTATATGAATTAGATAAATTTGATCCAATAGCTAAAGCTGAATATTTAGATGAAGAATTAGGAAGAACAGATTTATTACCTGATTTTTATGAATATGAACAAAAAAGAGGAACTTTTAATAATGGTAAATTAAAAAAAGTATTTAAATGCTTTGAAGAAACATTAAATAATAGATAGTGGTGAATTGGTAAATGGATAATAGAAGTGAATATTTTGTGTTTGTACCTTTTTGTTTAATGGCACAAGCTTTTCAAGCGCAAGGTATAGTTAAATATGAGTGGAAATCTTCAATTAAGCCGTTTATGAATTTATTAGTTGAAAATGATATAAATATAGTGCAAATGCCATGTATAGAAGCAAGTTATAATAATAGTTTGATTAGAGAACCTAAAGGTCTTAGTAAATATGATACAGAAGATTTTAATAAGCATTGTGAAACATTAGCTTTAAAAGTTGCAAGTCAAATTATAGAAGTGAGTAAAAATTATAAAGTAATTGCTATTTTGGGAATAGAACAGTCTCCTTCTTGTTGTGTAAATTATATTTATACAAATAAAGGAATGGAAAAAAGAAAAGGTTTATTTATGAAAAAACTTTATGAAAAGATAAAAGATTTAAAAATACCTATTATTGGAATAAATAGAAAATATATAAATAAATCTTTAAATGAATTAGAAGATATAATAAAAGCAAAAACATGTAGATAACTATAATGTTATAAACATGTTTTTTATTTAAATTTTATTTAATTGAGTATTTGGTGTATAATATCTAGCTAATTAGGGGTGTCTTTGTGGGAAAGTATAGATATGATATTGGATTAGGTGATAAATATTTATTTGGGACAGAGTTAGAATTTACAAGTGTTTATTTAGATAATTTATCTAAACTTTTTAGAGAGTCAGGAGCTCCTGTTAGATATGCTCTACATCATAAAAGTTCTGGATTTACAAAATATGATGAATGGTATTTGGATATAGATAGTACTGTTACTAAAAGAGAAAATGGAAGATTTTTTGGTGGAGAATTATCTAGCAGAATATTAGTAGATAAATATCGTGCTTGGGCAGAGTTAAAAGAGATATGTTATCTTTTAAAGAAAGCAGGAGCTGTAGCTGACTATAATTGTAGTAATCATATTAGAGTTAATTTGTCTTGTATAAAAAATGAAGCTTATTTTTTTGAAGTACTAGCTAAATTAATTGCGATATATGAGGCAGATATTAGATTATTCTATATGGGTGATGATTATTTAAGGAGAGCAACTTCTTTTGAGTATGCAAGAGAGTTGTCTGATAATTTACTTTTATATATAAATAGTGTTGATTTTAGTAATGAAGATTTTTTGTATAAATTTAGAAATCATAGGGGAATAAATTATTTTACAAGAAAAGATGCTATCAATTTACAAGATTATGATACGAAGAGATTAATGGAAGTTAGATATGCTAATGGTTCTGTAAATGAGAAAACTATTCAGAATAATATTAATTTTACATTGAAATTAGTAGATGCAATTAGAAGAGAATTATTTGATCCAGCAGAACTTTCTAGGAGAATAGAAGTAAATGATGAACTAAGTATGAGAACTTTATTTAATGATTATAGAGTTAAAGATTTTGAACAACTTACTCGTATTATTTCAACAAGTGAAGCTGATGTTGATGACTTTATGAGTCAGTATGAACATGTTTTATCAAAGAGGCCTAGTTTTAAATAGATGATTGACGGTATTTTATTAATAATATATAATACTTAGAAACTTATAAGAAGAAAGGGGTTTTGTATGGCAACTAAAACAGTATGTGTACATAGATATGTAATGCCACCTTTGGGTGATTTTGTAAAAAAATATTATTTTTTGATTTCTTCATTATTATTTGAATATCAGTCTGGTGGATATTATCGTGATGATGTAGAAGTCTATGGATTTAATGAAAGAGAAATGCAAGTTATAACTTCTTGTGCATCAAACTTTTATGCTGATGGTAGAATGTTAAAAGCTGAAGATTTTGATATTTATATGATAAAAGAATTGATAAATGTATTGCCTAAAGAATGGAAGAGTACGTTAATTGATCATATAATATTATCTTCAATAGATAAATCTGAACAAATTAGGGAAGCTTTTAATAGTTTAATGGAGAAGATGGAATTAACCAAAGATTGTTTACCATTCCAACAGTTAAAAGATAAAGACTTTATAGATTTCTTTGAAGGAAAAGATAGTTCTTTTATGAATGAATATTATCCTACAGACGAAGAAAAAAATGAAATATGCTTGCAATATGGAATAAAGAGATAAGGATTAACAGAAGTGTTAATCCTTTGTTTATTTGATGAATAAATATTTTCTAATTATTTTTATTCTGATATAATTTAGATAGAATAGGATGATGACTATGCAATCTCGTAAGCCATTTCATAACTATGATAGACTTGTTAATCTTAATAGACATCATTTAATTGAATCTTATGTTAAACAATATGGCGAAGAAAATAGAGAATTTATAAAAGATAAATATAATCAAATTAGAATATGCTTTTATGAAAATCCTAGAAAACTACGTGAATATATTGAAACAAGAGCAATTGATTTAGGTAGAAGATTTACACGTAATATTATTAAAGAAACAGGTTTAGATGTAACTAAAGTTTATGTTGATAAAGAAGGGAATTTAACTTCAGATGTTGAAGAAATAAAAAATTTTATTATGGCTTTTTTTCCTAATAAAGGAATTATTAATTATAATGATCATGATGAAGGAATATTTTCTTTTTTATCTAAATATGATGAAGAAACAGAATTTAATTTGTATAAAAAGGCTATAGTTCTTCAACAATTAGGACATATTGATAAATTAAGTGATATAAAAGGTTTTATTAAGACAGATAAATATAAGTTACTGAAAGAAATAATAAGTTTAGTATTAAAATTAGCAGAGAGATATAGACGAATTCTTTTTAGTGAATTAGAAGAAGTTAATAATTATTTATTGGAATTAGAAAAAGAAGAGAGAGATATTGTATATAAATATTTTGATTTATTTGTATGTGAGTGTAAAACTTTTTTATCTAAAGAAGATAAAGAATTGCTTCGTATTGAACCTAATATTGATTATAAAGAGTTAAAAAGTGTAGATTTTTTGTGTGATAGAGAAAGTATATATGGTGAGACAGCTTTTAAAACTGAAATGCCTTTTGAACCTGGACTTTTAGAATATTTTCTTCCTGAGTATTCTAATATGTTAGGTGGTTCTACTAAAATAGAGGAAAAAGAGATAATTATATCAAAAAGATTAGAGTATTTAAGGAGAATAGGTGTAGATATTACAGAAATTTGTTTATCACAAACTGAATTATTTACTAAAGATTGGTATCAAATTCCTGGTATTGGAGATAAGATTCCAAAAACTATAATGATTGAGAAATTGAAAGAAGCGAGAGAAAGACACCAACTTCAATGTCTTAAAAAGTTGGCTCCTTTGTATGTGGTAAATAATTATAAATTTAATGAAAATGCTTTAGATAGTAAGGAAATAAGAAGAATATTATTCTTGAATACTGGAGAATATGTTTGTCGATGTGTAACAGATAATGGCAATGTACAAGATTTAAGTGTGTTTATTTCACCTTTAGATGGTAATTATAAGGTATTAGATATTACATTAGATCATGAAATAAGACATGGTTTAGAATATTCAGCAGAAATTATTCGTTTACCATATAGTGTTGAAGGTATTAATGAAGGTACTCCTTTAGAAATGTTAAAAGCTGGATTAAATTTTAGTTTTTATATTAATGGAGACAGGGCAGGACATAGTAATTTAAGAATTAATGAAGTGATGACACAAAAACTTTCTTTAGAAAGTACTAGGGATAGATATGATAGAGGAATTTATATTTTAACATCTCCAGAAGATGCAGTATTAAGTTATACATCTAATTATGATTTTTATATTCCTAATTTTGATTTTATATTTACTCCTGAAATGCAAAATTTATTATTAAAATCCAGATTATCTTCAAAAGATTATTTCCCAATTTATAGTATGATACCTCAAGAAGTATTAACACAAATTGATAATGTTATTATGGATAATAGTCTTGAAGTTAAAGAAGAATTAGCTCGAATTAAAGCAAGCTTAACAGAGATTCCTAGTATAAAAATGTAAGTTAGTAGAATAATTCCATAGCTTGATAACAAACAAATAAATAGTTTATAAACTTATTTGAATACTTAGTATCAAAATAATAAAAAGTTATTGACAATTATGATACTTTGTATTAAAATGTAACTATGTAAGAGACTTCTTATGAAATTCAAGTTAGTTATGATAGGAAATGGAGAGTGGGAAATGAAAATCATAGAACAAGGGAATTGTGTTCAGTCAAAAAGATATGAGAATATGAAAAAAGTAGAAAGAACTGGAGATATATTATATAGAATTCAGGAAGATTGGCCTATTGAAAGAGTTACATTTGTTGATTTAACGCCTACTTTAACTAGTGGTGAAAATTTTAAAAAAGTAGCAACGGCAATGAAAGATATTATTTTAGAAAATAGTGGGGATGTTGATTATATTGTTTCTCCAGATGCACGTGGTTTTTTATGGGGAAGTTATGTGGCAGCACTTCTAGGAAAACCATTAGTTCCTGTTAGAAAACATGGAAAGTTACCAGCAAGTTGTGTTATGTCGTCAACAAAGGATACAACAGAGTATTCTAGTATTGAACTTGATATACCAGAAGTTGATTTGAATGGAAAGCGTTGTGTGTTTATTGATGATGTTTATGCAACAGGAGGAACATATAAAGCTTGTCAAAAGTTAGTAGAAGAAAACAATGGAGTTTTAGATGGTGCATATGTTGTTTTAAATGTTCTTCTAACAAAAGATAATGTTAATGCTTTAATGACTAGTGATGAACTTGTAATTGATGGTCAAAAAGAAGAAAAAAGCAAAGTAAAAAAGATTTAATAAATGGTTAGTAAGAAAGTAGTTTTTAGAAAAGAAAACTACTTTTTTTGTTATGAACTTTTTAAATTTGTTAAAAGATTTTTTAGAATTTTTGATATAATTGGTTTAATATTTGTATTATATGTATGAGAGGTGATAATGTGAAATGTACAAAATGTAATTTTGAAAATGATGAGGTGGCTAATTATTGTTCACGTTGTGGTGCATTTATAGAAAAATCAGTTAATGTTAAGAAGAATGTTGGTAAGTCTTTTGCTAATAAAATATTTTTTGGCATTTTTACAATTGAACTTATTTTATATTTAATTTTTTTGTTTTTGGAATTATTACCTGTTCTTGATTGTAAAGCTGGAGCTTGTAGTGGATTTTTCCTATTAATTGTCCCAGTTCTTATAGTATTGTTTTCGATTTGTTTAATAATGGGATGGATAGTAAGTATATTTAATATGATTTATAATAATAAGATATTAACTATTATAGAAGCTATATCTTGTTTATTATCTGTTTTAATATTGTTAAGTGAATTTTTTGAAAAGTGTTTAAATCATACATTGCATTTATTTAATATTATAAGCTTAGCTGTTTTAATGATAGTTTGTTTAATAAAGTTTATTTTTGAATTGAATAATAAAAATTTATAGTAAAAGATGGATTTGTTCTATCTTTTTTGTTGTTTTTTTAAATAATTATGGAATAATATAATTGTATTTAGTTAGATTGTTTAAATTAGTGAAAGATGATAAAATATACTCGATTTATTACGAGTGAAGGACAAATTTTGTTTAATAAAAAATAATGAAAGGAGCAACTTTAATGTTTAAAATTGTATCAAAATATGCACCATCTGGAGATCAACCGGAAGCAATAAAAGAGTTAGTTAAAGGAATAAATGAAGGTAAGAAGGAGCAAGTTTTACTAGGTGCTACTGGTACTGGTAAAACTTTTACTATAGCTAATGTAATTAAAGAAGTTAATAAACCTACTTTAGTATTAGCACATAATAAGACTTTAGCTGGGCAACTTTATTCTGAATTTAAAGAAATATTTCCTGAAAATCACGTTGAATATTTTGTATCATATTACGATTATTATCAACCCGAAGCTTATGTACCTCAAAGTGATACATATATAGAGAAAGATGCTTCTATTAATGATGAGATAGATGAGCTAAGACATGGAGCAACTAGTTCTTTAATAAATAATAGAGATGTTATTGTAGTTGCATCAGTATCTTGTATTTATGGTATTGGTGAAAAAGAAGAATATGAGAAGATGATGTTAACTGTTAATGTTGGTGAGACAGTTAGGAGAAATGATATTATAAATAAGTTAGTTGATATGACTTATGAGAGAAGTGATTTAGATTTTCATAGAGGGACTTTTAGAGTACGAGGAGATTCAATAGACATTATTCCTGTTAATGAAAAAGCAAGTGGGATAAAGATTGAGTTGTTTGGAGATGAAGTAGATAGAATTTGTACTTTTGATCCTTTAACAGGAGTTGTCTTACAGAATAAAAAAACTATTAGTATATTTCCTGCTTCGCATTTTGTTACAGGACCTGATAAGTTACAAGAAGCTATACGTCGTATAGAAGAAGAATTAGATGATAGATTAAAAGTATTACATGATAATAATAAGTTATTAGAAGAACAAAGACTTAAAGAAAGAACTAATTATGATTTAGAGATGCTTAAAGAAACTGGATTTTGTAATGGCGTAGAAAATTATTCTAGACATTTAGCGTTACGTGGAGAGGGAGAGACACCATCATGTTTAATTGATTTCTTTCCGGATGACTTTTTATTAGTAGTTGATGAATCTCATGTTACATTACCACAGGTTAGAGGTATGTATAATGGAGATAGAATGCGTAAACAAACATTAGTTGATTATGGTTTTAGATTACCAAGTGCATTAGATAATAGACCACTTAAGTTTGATGAATTTAATAGTAAGATAAATCAAGCTATTTACATATCTGCTACACCTGGTGATTATGAGTTAGAGCAGACTAATCAACAGTATGTTGAACAAATTATTAGACCTACTGGATTACTTGATCCAACTATTGAAGTTAAAGGTACTGAAGGTCAAATAGATGATATTATTGAACAAATAAGTATACGTAAAGAAAAGAATGAGAGAGTTTTAATTACAACATTAACAATTAGAATGGCAGAAGAGTTAACTAATTATTTAAAAGATGTTGGACTTAAGGTTGCTTATTTACATAGTGAAGTTAAGACATTAGATAGATTAAGAATTATACAAGAATTAAGAATGGGTAAGTATGATGTATTAGTAGGTATTAACTTACTTAGAGAAGGTTTAGATATACCAGAGGTAAGTTTGATATGTATAATGGATGCTGATAAGCAAGGATTCTTAAGAAGTTCTAGAAGTTTAATTCAAACAATTGGTAGAGCAGCTAGAAATGAAAATGGACATGTAATTATGTATGCTGATAATATGAGTGATGCGATGGCAGAAGCGATTGGTGAGACAGCACGTCGTCGTAAGATACAAGAAGAATATAATCTTAAACATGGTATTACTCCTCATACAATTATTAAGGATATTAGAGAAGTAGTAAGTAATGAAGTAGAAGAAAAGACAACTAAGAAACCAGTTGAAAAGATGAATAAGAAGGAAAAGGCACAGATAATACAGTCAATAGAAGAACAAATGAAGGAAGCAGCTAAGGCTTTAGATTTTGAAAGAGCTATGGAATTACGTGATATATTATTTGAATTAAAGAGTGAATAAAAAGATCTACACTAGTTTAGTGTAGATTTTTCTATGAGTCTAATAAAGTCTTTTAAACATTCATTTTTAGATGTTTTTATATAGCAGATATCAAATGTTCTTGTTGGAAGAGAAAAGTCAGTGTTTAGAATAATAAATTCATCTGTTTGATAGTGAATAGGATTTCCAACACCAATGCCAAAACCATTTCTAATAAGTTCACGACATAAACTATAACTATTGAATTCATATGTTGGTTTAAATGAAATGTTTTGAGATTTTAAGTAAGACTCAAAGTTTCTTCTTCCATGAGTTATACGACTTAGTAAAACGAAAGGTTCTTTAAGTAATTCATTTATTGATAGAGTTTTATTCTCCAAGTGTTTAAAATCTTTTTTGGCAGCAATAAATTGATCTTGAATAGTAAAAGATTTGATTATTTCATAATTATCGATATTTTCATAAGAGTTTTTAATTAGAATATCAAGTTTACCTAGTTTATTATATTTTTCTAGGACGTTTATTTCTTCTAAAACTATTTCTATTTTGATACTAGGGTATAATTTTCTAAATTCATCTAAAGTGGGGAGGATAGGTTCTAGAAAGTTAGTTGTCGTAGCTCCAATATAAAGGTGGCCACCTTTTTCTTTAGTCTCATTAATAACATTTAAAGTACTACCAAGATTTTGGAACATCTTTTTGGTGTATTCATAAAGTATTTCACCTTCTTCTGTTAGAATGACACCTTTTTTACTACGATTAAAAAGTGTAGTATTTAAATCTGTTTCTAGTTGTTTAATCGATTTAGTAAGAGCTGGTTGTGAAATATTAAGATTTTGACTGGCTTTAGTAATATTCTTAGTATTAGCTATTTCATAAAAATATTTTAGAGTATTTAGATTAAGATTATTATACATATTATCACCAAGATAATTATAACATATCGATAACTTTTTGTTATTGATATAATAGAAAAGATATATTTTATTTATTGATAATAATACAATAAAATAGTTATAGAAAGAGGGAGTAGCAATGGAATATTTAGCAGATACACATATGCATTCGATTTATTCTTATGATGGTCAGATGTGTTTAGAAGATATGGTTAAAAGAGGAGAAAACTTAGGTCTTAAGTATATGGCTTTTACAGAACATTTAGAGTTAGGACAGATTACGATAAAGCAGTTTTTAAATAGATATAAAGTTTATAGTGCTGAAGTAGATAAATTACAGATGAGATTTCCTCATATTAAGTTAATTAAAGGAGTAGAGTTTACTAATCCTGAAAAGTATCCTAAAGAATTAGAGATAGTTAATGGGCTGGATATAGATTATATTATAGGTAGTAATCATGAGTTACCTGAGAGTCTTAGTGAGAAAGAAATATTAGAATATTATCAAAAGATATTAAGAATAGTAAGAACATGTGGAATAGATAGTTTAGGACATATGGATTATTTAAGAAGAAAGTATGATGATTCTAGTATTAGTGATGATATTATAAGAGAGATTTATAGCTATTTAGTTAAAAATGGTATTACTTTAGAGATAAATAGTTCTGCTAGAAGAAGAAAAGGATTAGATTCATTTCCTTCAGATAAGAAGTTAAAGTTATATAAAGAATGTGGAGGTGATAATGTTACGATAGGTAGTGATGCTCATAGATTAGATGAGATTTATGATTCTATTCCTATTCTAGATAAAGAGTATGCTTTTAATAAAGGGTTGTATTTAAAAAGAAAGTTTGTTTCAATTTCTAATAAAAAATAAATGTTTTAGTCATCAATAGATGACTTTTTTTGTTATTTAAATGACTTATAGGTGGTATAAAAGCTTGTTATTTGAAGGATGATTGAGGAGATGTTATAATAGCAAACTATAAAAGGAAAGGGGATTCTTATGGAAGTTAGAGATGCAGTCTTTTATTTAGTTAATAATGATGTTTCTTTTTTATCTTCAATTAGTAAATCTGAAGAAGAGAAAATAATTGAAATTATAAGACAAGACCCTTTAAAAGATAAAGTATTAAGTAGAAGTTTTGATTCTTTAAAAAACTCTTATCCAGATTTTCTTTTTAAAATAGTATTTGATATGGATAATTATAAAGAATATTGTATTAGATATTTAGATAGTAATTTTGGATTGTTAAATGATAGTAGGTTTTGTGGGTATTATTTTTTAGGTAAGTGTAAATGGGCGATAGGGTATTTAAATAAAAATAGTAATAGATTAAAAGAACTTGATAGTAATATTATTTTTATTATTTTAAGATATATAATTGATACAAAGAACAACGATTTAATTAATTTATTATTGTATAGTGATGATTTAGAGTTACGTGGAATGGTAATGATAGAGTTTATGGAAATGTCACCATATCGTTTTTTGATGTATTATGCTGATTTGATCGAGGCTTTTGTAAGTAGGGATGAAAATGGCAATATTATAGGTGTAGTGGATGAAAAATATGTTAGTAGAATCGCTTATGCTATTGTAGATAATAATTTGGGTATGGATAAATATGAGCAAGTAAAAGATTTTATTTTAAATAATTATCAATTTAATAGTTTAGCAGAAAGATTAGATGGTGTTAACGTTGATGAAGAGTTAGGAATAGAATTTGATAGTTATTTAGATGTTCTTTTTAAAGATATAGATGACTTATTTAGAACATCTAGGTCTTATAAATATAATTTGTATGTTAAATATTCAGATAAAATAAGTAAAGATATAAGAGATGAATTTTATAATGCAATAAAAGCTTATATTCAAATTGATGAAGAAGTAGTAGAGCATATGTTCAAGGTTGGTTTAGGGGATAAATTTTTAGAATTTACTAAAAAATATATGGAACTCAGTACAGGAGCTAAAGTGGTTAGTAATGCTGGAATGGGAAGTACTACAAGAGCATTTATAGTTGGAGATTATGTAGTTAAATGTTCTTATAAAAAGTGGGTTGCTACAAGATGTCCAGATTTATATTTAGTGGCTAAGAATTTAGAAGAAGAAATTGTAAAAAGTCATTTTGGTTCTGTAATAGGAGCATTAGAAGTTCAAAAGTACTATCATAGATCTATTAATCCGAAAAGTCAGAGACTAGTTGGAAATTTCTATAAGGCGTTAGAAGATTTAGGATATACATATGATGATAATGTTTTAGGTTTAAATAACACACCAAATATATTTCATTTAGATGATTATAGAGAGGCAGATTGTGATAATCCAGAAAGTTTACCGAAATGGTATAAAAAAGACCCTATTGTATTAGTAGATAGGGACTATGTTAGAAAGCTTGAACATTAAATTACATTTTAACTAATATTACACCTAATATTAATAATATAGCTGCAATTAATTTTTGAATTAGTTTATTTTTATTCTTATTGAAGATAAATTCTACGATAGCATTAATGATTGATGTTAAAGCAAATAGAGGAGCTACAATAGTAACACTTCCTAATTGATAGGCTTTAACGGATGATATTAACATTAAACACCAGGTAAGACCAGATAATAAAAAAGATTTTTTATCATATAGTTTAAATTCGTTAGATAATTCTTTGATATTATGATGTTCAAAGATGAAGATAATACATGCTGGAATTGATACTGTTAATATTGTATAAAAGGCTAAATTAAAATTATCTGATATATTAACGTTAATTAACATTGCTATTGCAAAGAGAAAGTTAGAAATAAATGACATAATAAAATATTTGTTTATTTTTATTTTTCCTTTTTCAAATGTTAATATTAGATTAGCTAAAATGATTATAATGGCACCAATTATCTTGTGAATGATTAATGTTTCTTTAAAGAAAATGAAACCAAAAATAATCATAAAAACAGTTGATAGTTGTTTTAACATACTAAATGTTGATGGATCTAAACCATAACGTGATTCGATATTTAATCTATCTGTTGCAGCATAGATAATTGTTACTATTAGCAATGTTAAATATATTTTTGGAGAAGTGGGTAAAGACCATTTGAAAAATGGTATTAATAATAGAGAAAAAAATGCTGTTGATATTTCTAATAGAATTGTTAATGAACCAGCATTTTCCATATCGCGATTAGCTTTCTTAAAAGTATGAGCAAATAAAACAGCAGATATAATATATATAATTACCCATAGTTCCCATGAATTAAAATATTTCATATAATCACCAGACTGATTATAACATAAAAAATAATTGATAAAGAAAAATAATAGTGATACAATACTTGAGTTTTGTAAAATTATTTATAAATAAAATGTATATGTGATATACTAGTGATGAAAAGATAAGGGGAGTGAAACTCGTGCAAACAACATACATATTTGGACATAAAACGCCTGATACTGATTCTGTATGCGCAAGTATAAGTTTATCATATTTAAAAAATAAATTGGGTTTAAAAACAGAACCAAGAGTTTTAGGAACTTTAAATAAAGAAACAGAATTTGTTTTGGATTATTTTAAAATACCAGAACCAGAGTTTTTGAATGATGTGAAAATACAAATTAAGAATATGCATTATAATAAAGAAGCAATGATAGAAGAGGAAGTTTCTATTTTTGAAGCTTATAGATATTTAGTTAGTTTAGGAGTTACAGGCTTACCTTTAGTTAATAAAAATAAGAAATTAACTGGATATGTTAATGTTAAAGAAATATCTAAATATTTAATAGATGGTGATTTGTCATATCTACATACATCTTATAATAATATATTAGATACATTGAATGCTAATGAAGTACTAAGATTTGATGAAGAAATAGAGGGGTATATTTTAGCTGCTGCATATAAAAGTGAAACTTTTATAAATAGAGTAAGACTTGATAAAGATAATATCTTAATAGTAGGAGATAGATATAAGATTCAAGAATATGCAATCAAATCAGGAATAAAACTGGTTATTTTAGTAAATAATGTAGCATTGAATGATAGTTTAATAGAATTAGCAAAAGAAAATAAGGTTAATATAGTTAGTGTACCTATGGGAACATTTAAAACTTCTAATATGATTAAATTATGTAATTACGTTAAATTAATTAATATTAATCCTAATCCAATTACTTTTAAAAATTCTGATTATAGAAATGATTTTATTGATGTTAGTAGTAAATTGGGACATACTAATTATCCTATTGTTAATAAAAAGAATATTTGTTTAGGTATGATGCAATTAGTTGATGTTAATAATTTTGAACGTAAACAAGTAATATTAGTTGATCATAATCAACAAGCTCAAAGTGTTGATGGTATTGAAGAGGCTGAAATTATGGAAGTTATTGATCATCATAATTTAGGAACTATTGGTACAACAACGCCTATTAATTTTAGAAGTATGCCAGTTGGATGTACTTGTACAATAATTTATAAATTATATCAAGAAGCTGGTATTGAAATACCAAAAGATATAGCTGGTATTATGCTTTCAGCAATACTTTCTGATACATTATTATTTAAGTCACCTACTTGTACAAGAGTGGATGTTGAAGTTGGTGAAAAGCTTTCTAAGATAGCTAGATTAGATATTCAAGAATATGGTACTAAGATGTTTAAAGCAGCTAGTAGTGTTGCAGGTATGAGTGTAGAAGAGATAATTCATTCTGATATGAAGACATTTAAATATAGTGATTCAACTTTAGCTATAGGTCAAGTTATGACTATGGATTTTGATGATATTTCTAAGAGACAAGATGAATTTATTGAAGGTTTAAATACAATGTGTAAATTTGGTAATTATAAAATTGCATTATTGTTTGTTACAGATATTATTAAAAATGGTTCTTATTTATTCTTTAATGAAGAATCTAAAGAAATAGTTGAAGATGCTTATGGAATAGAAAATATTAAACAAGGTGTTTATTTAAATGGTGTGGTATCACGTAAGAAACAAATGTTACCACCATTACTTGAAAATGAAAAATAAAATAAAAGAAATATCTATTAGTAGATATTTTTTTATTGTTGATAAAGTAAGAGTTATAAACAAATAATACGTATAGAAATTGTCTAAAATATTAAATAAATTTATTAAAAGGATGTAGTTTTGGTAAAATAATATTAGGTGATACTATGAAAGCATTAGTTACAGGAGCTAGTTCAGGAATTGGAAGAGATATGGCTATATATTTAGGAAGTCTTGGGTATGATTTAATTTTAGTTAGTAGAGATGAAAATAGATTAAAAGAGACTGCTAGTAAGATAAATACAAGTGTAGAAATATATCCAATTGATTTATGTGGAAGAGATAATTGTTTTAAATTATATTATAAATTTAAAGAAGAAGATATAGATATACTTGTTAATGGTGCAGGATTTGGTTTATTTGGAAATACCTGGGAGACAGATATAAATAAAGAATTAAAAATGATAGATTTAAATATAACCGCTGTACATATACTTACTAAGTTATTTTTACAAGATATGGTTAAGAAAGATAAAGGTTATATTTTAAATATTGCTAGTAGTGCTGGTTTCTTAGCTGGACCAATATTAAATACTTATTATGCGAGTAAGAACTATGTAACTAAGTGGACAATGGCTATTTATGAAGAATTACGTAAAGTTAAAAGCAATGTTCATATAAGTTGTTTGTGTCCAGGACCTGTTAATACTAATTTTAATAAAGTAGCTGGTGGTTCATTTAATATGAAAGCCTTAAGTAGTGAATATGTAGCACAATATGGAATTGATAAAATGTTTAAAAATAAACTGATTATTGTACCAGGTTTTACAGTTAGAATGGGATTGTTTTTTAATAGATTTATAAGCAATAAGTTATCTCTTAAAATAGTTTATAATATACAAAATAAGAAAACAAAAAGGAATGGTTAGATATGTTAAAATATTTGATGAAAAATTTGCCTGCTAAGTATATATATGCAGGTTATTGTATAAGAAAAGGATTTACAATTATGACAAGTCAAGAGAATGGTAAAATTGTTTATGATACTTTCTTATTTACGTATGTTGATAATTTTTTATCTTTCTTTTTAAAAATGGATAATGGAAAATATAAAAGTGTTGACTATAATGTAGAAGTACCTGAAGCAACTGCAGAAGATTTGGTTAGTAAGCATTTGACTAGGGGAATATTAAGAGATTCTGAAGATTTTGAACAATATGATAAGGAAAAAATTGTTGGTGTTTTTGGAGTAAGAGATATTTCTGTTTTAATGAAACAAGTAGATACTTTGAAGAAAAATGATCAAGATAGTTTTGACGTTAGTTTGGAAGCATGGCTAGATGTTAAACCTTCATATATGGGAATGGAAGTAGTTGGAGTAATAAATACTTTTAATAAATGTTTAAAATATGATAAAGGAAGAATAACTGTTCCACCAATAAAAAATGGTCCAGAAGATAATTATGTTTCATTGATAGGAGATGAAATGGATTATTTTGACTTTATGTCAGAAAAAGATTCTGATGAAATAGTTAGAGATTTAAAAGCATTAGATGATAAGTTAGATGGTGTAGGTAATTTAAAAAAAGAAATAAAAAGTGTGGAAGTAAAAAAAGAAGAAGTTAAAGAAGAATATGATGATATTATAGATACATTATAAAAACAAAGACCTATTTAAGGTCTTTGTTTTCAATTATTCCACTATACCAAATTAGGTCTTTTCTTTGAAGATTATTTAGACGTGCATAGTTGTTTATTAATTCATTTAATTGTTCATCTACAACATTGTTTGATAAATCTACAAGTGATGATTCATCATCAATTCTTCCCAATAGATAATCTGTTGAAGTATTAAGAAAATTTGCTATTTTGATTAGTTTATCTAATCTTGGTTCAGCTTTGCCGTTTTCATAAGCTGAAATTGTTTCTTGTGAAACTTCAAGTTCAGTTCCTAATCTAACTTGTGTGACATTTCTTTTTTCTCTTAATTCTCTGATTCTATCCATAAAACTTCTCCCATCATTATAAGTGTTATTAGTTTAATTTTATAGAAAATATTAATATATTTTAGATGTGTAATTTGTAATTTTATATAATTATTATTAATATTAGCGTTTTATATTTTTTTATTCAAAAACGAACAATAGTATGTTATAATTGTTTCTAGGTGTATGTATATGTTTAAAAGAATTTATTTAGAAATAACTAATAATTGCAATTTAAATTGTTCTTTTTGTATTGGGAATAAAAGAGATAAAAAGTTTATATCGTTAGATGATTTTCGAATACTGTTGAGTAAGTTAGAGGGATATACAAATTATTTATATTTTCATGTAATGGGTGAACCTTTATTACATCCTAATATCAATGAATTAATAAATGAAGCTAGCAAAAAATATAAAATAAATATTACAACTAATGGGTATCTTATTAAGAGAGTTGAAGATAATATAAATATTAGACAATTAAATATTTCATTGCATAGTTTTGATAAAAATTATAATAAAACTCTAGATAATTATATGGATGACATATTTTCTACTGTTGATAAACTTGTTTTAAATAATACTATTATTAAGTATCGTTTGTGGGTGAAATCTGGATATAAGGATATTATTTTAAAAAAGTTGGAAGAAAAGTATGATGTTGTTATTGATGGCGATAATATTAAAATAGGCGAAAATGTATATTTTGAAGTTGAAAAAGAATTTATATGGCCTAGTATGGATAATAATTATTATAATGAGAATGGTAGTTGTAGGGGGACTAGAGATCATATTGGTATTTTAGTTGATGGAACAGTTATACCTTGTTGTTTAGATAGTGCTGGGATAATTAATCTTGGTAATATTTACAAACAAGAATTAAATGATATAATAAATGGCAGTCAATTTAAAGAAATAAGAGATGGTTTTCTTGTTAATAAGAAATGTCATGAATTATGTAGAAAGTGTAATTTTTATGATTTAAGGAGGTAGAACATACATGGAAGTCAGAGGGTATAAAGCATTTAATAAAGATATGACAAATAGATATGGTTTACCTTTTGAAGTGGGTTCTACTTATAGAGTTCTAGGAAATGTTAGTTTTGGTAATGATGGAAATGGATTTCATATGTGTGTTAATTTATGTGATGTTTTTAGATATTTTAATTCAGAAGATTCTGTTGTGGCAGAAGTAATTGGAAGAGGAAAATGTGTTAAATATGATGATGATTATAACGGCTATTATGATATGTATTCCTGTGAAGAAATAACAATAGAAAAAGTATTATCTAGAGAAGAAATTCTGGCACATATGTTAACAACTCATGATTTAAATAATAAAAAGTTTTTAATGACTTATACATTGACGGAAGACGAAAAGAAAGAATACTTAAAATTATATTGTAGAAATGTTACAATGCTTGAATGGTTATTGTATTATCAGTTTGGATATAAAGAAATATTTGGGATGGAATTAGAAGAAAGAGAAAGAGAATTAAGGAAGGTGCTTAATTATGGACAAAATAGTAATAAAGGGAGCTAGAGAAAATAATTTACAAAATATAGATTTAGAAATACCTAAAAATTCATTGGTTGTTATGACTGGTGTTTCTGGATCTGGTAAAAGTAGTTTAGCATTTGATACAATTTATGCTGAAGGTCAAAGAAGATATGTTGAGAGTTTATCTGCATATGCTAGACAATTTTTGGGAGGAACTAGTAAACCGGATGTTGATAGTATTGAAGGTTTAAGTCCTAGTATTAGTATTGATCAAAAAAGTACTAATAATAATCCTCGTAGTACAGTTGGTACAGTTACAGAGATATATGATTGTTTAAGATTGTTATTTGCTCGTATTGGCGTACCTCATTGTCCTCATCATCATGAACCGATTAAGAGTCAAAGTATTGAAGAAATGACTAATAAAATTATGAGTTTTCCTGAAGGTACAAAGATTGAAATAATGGCACCAGTAGTAAGAGCAGAGAAGGGCGCACATGCTCAAATATTAGAAGATTTAAGACAAAAAGGATATAGTCGTGTAAGAGTAAATGGTGAGGTAAGAGATTTACTTGAAGACATAAAGTTAGAAAAGAATAAAAAAGATACTATAGAAGTAGTTGTTGATAGAGTTGTTGTTAGATTAGAAGATAGAAGTAGAATTTTTGAATCAATTGAAAATAGTTGCTCCTTAGCTAATGGATTAGTGTTATTTAATGTTATTGGTGGAGAAGAATTATTAATGAGTGAAAATTATGCTTGTATTCATTGTAATTTTTCTATGCCACAACTTGAAACTAGAATGTTTTCTTTTAATTCTCCTTGGGGAGCTTGTCCTGAATGTAATGGTTTAGGTATGAAAATGAAAGTATCTGAAGAACTATTAATGCCTAATAAGGAAAAGAGTATTAGACAAGGGGGAATTGTAACTTTATCAGAAGATCAAAATACAATGTTTACTGAAGTTGCAACAGTGGCTGATTATTATGATATAGATTTAGATATGCCTATTAAAAATATACCTAAAGAAAAATTAGATAAAATTTTATATGGTACTACTGAAGTTATGGATTTTAAGTATGTTGCAAAAAACGGAAATGTAAGAACTAAGAGTGATTTCTTTGAAGGTATTATTAATAATCTTGAAAGACGTTATATTGAAACTACAGCTGGTTGGATTAGAGAATGGATTGAAGGTTTTATGATTGAAACTGAATGTCCAGTATGTCATGGAACGAGATTAAAAGAAAATATTTTAAATGTATTTATTAATAAAAAGAATATCTATGACATGACTGCACTAAGTATTGCTGAATTGTATAAATTTATGCAAAATCTTAAATTAACTAAAGAACAACAAACGATAAGTGAATTATTAGTTAAAGAAATTTGTAATAGATTAGAATTTTTAAATAATGTTGGGCTTGGATATATAACATTAGCGCGTGCTGCTGGAACTTTATCAGGTGGTGAAGCACAACGTATTAGACTTGCTACACAAATAGGAAGTAAGCTATCTGGAGTTCTTTATGTATTAGATGAACCTAGTATTGGGTTACATCAAAGAGATAATGAAAAACTTATCGCTTCAATGAAGGAAATGAGAGACTTAGGTAATACATTAATTGTTGTAGAACATGATACTGATACGATGCTGGCTGCTGATTATTTAGTTGATGTTGGGCCAGGAGCTGGTGTTAATGGAGGACATATAATGGCGGCTGGTACACCAGAAGAAGTTATGAAAAATCCTAATTCTTTAACTGGTAAATATTTAACTGGTAAAGAAAAAATAGAAGTTCCTAAGGCAAGAAGAAAAGGCAATGGATTATTCTTAGAAGTTAAGGGAGCAACAGAACATAACTTAAAGAAGCTTAATGTTAAATTTCCATTAGGTAAGTTTGTTTGTGTAACAGGTGTATCTGGCTCAGGAAAATCTACTTTAGTAAATGATATTTTATATAATGCTTTGACTAAGAAAGTTTATAAATCTAAAACAGTTGTTGGTAAATGTAAAGAAATCAAAGGAATGGAATATATAGATAAAGTAGTTCATATTACTCAAGATCCAATTGGTAGAACTCCTAGAAGTAATCCTGCTACTTATGTAGGAGTATTTGACGATATACGTGATGTATTTGCTAATATGAAAGAATCTAAAATGCGTGGATATGGTAAGAATAGATTCTCATTTAATGTTAAAGGTGGAAGATGTGAAGCATGTTGGGGAGATGGAGTTAAGCGTATTGAAATGAATTTCCTTCCTGATGTATATGTTCCTTGTGAAGTTTGTAAAGGAACTAGATATAATAGGGAAACTTTAGATGTTAAATTTAAAGATAAAAATATATCTGATGTTTTACATATGAGAGTTTCTGAAGCTTTAGATTTTTTTGATAATATACCTAAAGTTAGAAATAAGATACAAGTAATGATGGATGTTGGATTATCATATATTGAACTTGGGCAGTCTGCACCGACGCTTTCTGGTGGAGAAGCAGGACGTGTTAAATTGGCTAAAGAATTACAAAAGAAAGCTACTGGTAAGAGTGTGTTTATATTGGATGAGCCAACTACTGGTTTACATGTTGATGATATTAAGAAATTATTAATTATATTACAACGAATTGTTGATAATGGTGACACTGTTATAGTAATTGAACATAATTTGGATGTAATAAAAGTTGCAGATTATATAATTGATTTAGGACCAGAAGGCGGAGATCAAGGTGGTACAATAGTTGTTACTGGTACTCCTGAACAAGTTGCTAAAGTAGAGACAAGTTATACAGGTCAATTTTTAAAGAAATATTTGTAGGTGAAGTAATGGCAGAATTAGATGTAAAAAAGATGGTTAATAATAAACCAAATGTTAAAAGGTTAGAATTAGAATATAAAGATATGAATTATATAATTATTAATTTTGAAGAAGCAGTTATAGATATTAATGGAGAATTAAGAGAATATTCTATTGATGATGAAACTAGAAAAAAAATTAAAGATATGATTTGGACTTATGAAAATTTGGATGAATTTGATTATTGGCCAGATAAGACGAGAGACCATGCGCCAATGTCTCCAATGTGGAGATTAGCTTTTTATGATGAATTTGATACATATTATCATAAGAGTGGGGCATTGAGTTATCCAGATAATTTTATGGAACTTGTTAAAACATTAAAAGACTTAAAGTAGTAGAAATACTACTTTTTATGTAATCTATTTGTAAAAATTTATAATGTGTTCTTTTTACAATTGTTTTGTTACTAAATTATATGTTAAAATTTATATAGAATAGATTAAGTAGGTGATTATATATGAATAATCAATTTAACAATTATAATGATCCGTATAATGGTTCTTATAATGATTCAAATAATGCTCAGTATAATTATTACAATGATCCTTATAACCAACAATATAATAATATGGGAATGCAACAGCCTTACAATAATCAAAAAGTTCCATATATTAATAACAATGACAATAGAGGTGGAGGTTTTTTCAGTTTTTTAATTGCTTTAATTTTATTAGTTGTGTGTGGCGCTTTGTTATTACATTTTACAGGAATTTATGATTTGAGTGAATATTTACCAATATTAAATAAATTTGATCAAGTGGAAAAAAATAAACCTGATACAAATACAGAAAATAATGAGGCGAAGGATAAAGAAGAATCTAAGGAACCCGAAAAAGAAGAAAACAATGATAACAATTTAACAGAAACTGAAAAAGAATTAAAATCAATGTGTTCTTTAGTTGATAGTTCTGGTAGCTATAGTAAAGATGAAAATCACATTTGTGTTGATGATGTATGTGCTATTTTCGATGATGATTTAGGATATACATATGATTGTAAAACTAATCAGTCAGGTAAAATGGAATTAGATGATATAAAAATTGAAGCTTATTTAAATACAGCATGTGCTAGTATAAGTTCTGAAGGTAGTTACTCGAGTCCCGATGCTGAACTTACTTGTACAGATTATGTTTGTAATTATACTTATAAAGGGGAAAATTACTCTAAGGTTTGTACATTAGAACAGATGTAAATAGTAGTATTAATACTACTATTTTAATTTTTATCTGTTATTTTAATAAACAATATTATACAAATAATTAATATGATATAATATTTGTGTTTTAAGGAGGAAGATTATGAATCCAGAAATAATAAATCTTTTTGGTATAAGCATTAGATGGTATTCTGTATTAATATTAGTTGGTATTATTATAGGTTTTTTTCTAGCAGAAAGAGAAGGAAAAAAGTTTGATTTACCAAAGGATTTTGTCTTTGACTTGGGATTTTTGGTAGTAATATTCGGAATTGTTGGGGCAAGATTATATTATGTTATTTTTAACTTTGATATTTATAAGAATGATATTATGGAAATATTTAAGGTTTGGAATGGCGGATTAGCGATACATGGTGGAATTATAGGTGGACTTATAACATTATTTATTTATTGTAAAGTAAAAAAAGTAAATCTTTTTAGAATGACAGATATTGTTGTTCCATCATTGATATTAGCCCAAGCAATAGGCAGATGGGGTAATTTTTTTAATGGAGAAGCACATGGACCAGCTACTACCTTATTAAATCTCCAAAATTTACATATTCCTAATTTTATAATTAAAGGTATGAGTATTAATGGAATATACTATCATCCTACTTTTCTTTATGAATCAATTTGGTGTTTGATAGGTTTTATCATCTTGCTATTAATTAGAAAATTTTATAAATATTTAAAAAGTGGTCAGTTAACATGCGTTTATTTAATGTGGTATAGTTTAGGTAGAATATTTATAGAAGCTTTAAGAACTGATTCGTTGATGTTAGGTAATATAAAAATGGCTCAATTAATTTCTGTAATTATGTTTTTTATTGGATTTGTTGGTTTTATGTATTTATGTTTTAATCGTTTGAAAAAGGGACGATATTATGATAAGAAATGTTTAAGGGAGAAATGTTAATGATATATGATTTGGTTATAGTTGGATTAGGACCTGCTGGAGTTAGTGCTGCTATTTATGCAAAGAGAGCAGGTTTAAAAGTTGTATGTTTAGAGAAAGCAATGGTTGGTGGTTATTTAAATTATATTGATAGAATAGATAACTACGTAGGATTATATGGAATTAGTGGGCCAGATTTTGCTTTTAAACTTTATGATACTCTTAAAGAAATGAATGTAGAAGTTAAAAATACTGAAGTGATAAGCATTAATGTAGGAGAGATAAAAGAGGTTATAACAAAAGACGAGAAGATTATGTGTAAAAATATAATTTTAGCAACTGGTAGATCTCCTAGAAAATTAGGAGTAGAACAAGAAGAGAAATTTTATGGTAAAGGAGTAAGCCATTGTGCTTTGTGTGATGGGGCTTTTTATAAAGGTAAGAATGTTGCAGTTGTAGGTGGCGGAAATTCAGCTTTACAAGAAGCATTATATTTATCTAATATTTGCAATAAAGTTTACTTAATTCATCGTAAAGATAATTATAGAGTTGGTGGACAGATTGTTGATAATATTAATAGTAAAAATAATATAGTACAATTATTAGGCAAAAATGTTAAAGGATTAGTTAGTAATGAAGATAGACTAAATGGAGTTATTTTAGATGATAATCAAAAAATAGATGTTGAAGGATTGTTTGTGTATGTTGGATTTGAACCTAATACAAAATTTATTCGAAGTTTAAATATTGTAAATGATAACGGATATATTGATGTAGATGATAGCTTTGAAACTAAAAAAATAGGGGTATATGCAATAGGTGATATTATTGTTAAAGATTATTATCAAATTAGTACAGCTGTTAGTGATGGAACTATAGCAGTTTCTAATATAATTGAAAAAAATAATTTATAGAATTAATGAGGTATAGAATGTATAATTTAGAAGTTGATTTTTCAAATTCAATGGTTGAAGAAAGTAAAATATTAGAGTATAAAAAGGTTGTTTCTGATATTCATAAAACATTATCTAAAAACAGTAATAAAAATGATGAATTTTTGGGATGGCTTACATTACCAACTGATTATGATAAAGAAGAGTTTAGTAGAATAAAAAGTGCCGCAGAAAAAATAAAAAGCAACTCTGAAATTTTTATTGTAATTGGAATAGGAGGTTCTTATTTGGGAGCTAAAGCAATAATTGATGCTTTAACAGATTCTTTTTACAACTTAAAGGATGAAGGAACTCCTAAAATTCTTTATGCTGGTAATAATTTGAGTCCAAGGTATTTGATAGATTTAATAGATTATATTGGCGACAAAGATTTTTCAGTTAATGTTATTTCAAAATCTGGGACTACTACAGAACCAGCTATTGCTTTTAGAATATTTAAAGAAATGATTGAAAAAAAATATGGTAAAGAAGAAGCTAAAAATAGAATTTTTGTTACGACTGATAAAGTTAGAGGAGCTTTAAAAACTTTAGCTGACCAAGCTGGATATGAAACGTTTGTTATTCCAGATAATATTGGTGGAAGATATTCTGTTTTAACTGCAGTAGGTTTATTACCTATTTCGGTTGCAGGTATTAATATAGATAAGTTGATGAAGGGAGCATTAACTGCTCAAAAAAGATTTGATAATGATAATCTTGAAAGTAATCCTTGTTATAAGTATGCTGTTGTTCGAAATATTTTGTATAAAGAAGATAAAAATATTGAAATTTTAGCAGACTATGAACCTAAACTTCATTATTTTGCAGAGTGGTGGAAACAACTTTATGGTGAGAGTGAAGGAAAAGATTTAAAAGGAATTTTTCCATCTGATGCTAGCTTAACGACAGATTTACATTCTATGGGGCAATATATTCAAGAAGGTCGAAGAAATTTAATCGAGACAGTATTAAATGTTGTTAATGCTGAAAAGAATTTTGAGATTAAAGAAGATAAAGAAAATTTAGATGGATTAAATTATTTAGTTGGTAAATCTCTGGATTATATAAATAAAAAAGCTATGGAGGGAACGATAATTGCTCATGTTGAAGGTGGGGTTCCTAATATACTTATTAATATAAAAAACTTAGATGAAGAATCAATTGGAGAATTAGTATACTTTTTCGAATTAGCTTGCGCTATGTCTGGAATGCTTTTAGGAGTTAATCCATTTAATCAACCTGGAGTTGAAAAATATAAAACTAATATGTTTAAATTGTTAGATAAACCAGGTTATTAAAAAAATAAAATAATTAAATTTTGAGAATTATAATATAAACTTTTCGTATTATAATTAATTAAATTAAAATAAATGATTTTATTTCGAATAAGAATTAAGACTTAATTTAAATTGATATATTGAAAAATATAATTTGAATTTTGGTATTTTATTGAAAATGCAAGTATAACTTGCTTTTTTTCTTAATTGTGATAAATTATTGGTGGTGATAATTATGGTAGATAATCCTTTAGTAATGGCTTATATGGGTGATACAATTTATGAACAGTATATAAGAGAATATTTGATTAAGTGTGGAATTAGTAAAATAGGTGAATTACAACAAAAAAGTTTAGATTATGTAAGTGCAAAGAGTCAGAGAAGACATTTAGAGAGATTGGAAAATGCTAATTTCTTAACAGAAGAAGAATTAGAGATAATCAAATGGGGAAGAAATGCTAAGGGAGCAAAAACTAAGCATGCAGATATAGTTACATATAGATTAGCGACAGGATTAGAAGCTTTAATTGGTAAATTATATTTTATGGATAAAAATGATCGTATTAAAGAAATTATGGAATTTATAGTAGGTGAAGAATAATGAAAGTATTTGGAAAGAATGTATTTAATGAATTAAGAGATAATGTTAGTAGTATTAAGAAAGTTTATTTAGCTAAAAATTTTACAGATAAAGATATTATTAATTTTATTAAAGATAATGGAATTAGTTATTCGGTAATGGATCAGCATAAAATGGATGGTATGGTTGAAGGTAGACATCAAGGAATTATAATTGTTGTTGATGATTATGAATATTCAGACTACAAAGAGATGTTTAATGATAAAATTGTTGTTATGTTGGATCATTTAGAAGATCCACATAACTTTGGGGCAATAATTAGAACATGCGAAGCAGCAGGTATAAAATCAATTATTATTCCTAAAGATAGAAGTGTTTCTGTTACTTCAACTGTTATGAAAACTAGTGCTGGTGCTCTTGAGCATGTCAATATTGCCATGGTGAATAATTTAGTTAATGCAATGGATGATTTTAAGGATAATGGATTTTTTGTTTATGCAGCTGATATGGATGGAGAAAATTATAAGGGTGTAGATTTTGCGGATAAGGTATTACTTGTTATTGGTAGTGAAGGTAATGGAGTTGGAAGACTAGTTAAGAAGAATTGTGATCAAATACTTTCTATACCTATGTATGGACATGTTAATAGTTTAAATGCTTCAGTAGCAGCAGCTATTTTGATATATGGTATTGTAAATAAGTAGAGGTGTATATGAAGTACAACGATTTTAATGATTATGAATTAATAAGTATGCTTCGTGAATCATCTGAGGAAGCTAAAGAAATTCTTTATAATAAGTATTTATATATAATAGATATTGAAATTAAAAAATATCAAAGGATGGCTAGAGTTTTAGGATATGATGTGAATGATTTATATCAAGATGCTTTGGTAGGTTTTTCTGATGCTTTAATTAGTTATCGTGACGATAGAGATGCTGCGTTATCTAGTTTTATAACTTTGTGTGTAGATAGAAGATTACAAGTATCTATAAAAAAAGCTGGTCGATTAAAAAATAAGTTATTAAATGAATCATTAAGTTTAGAACATGTTTATGAATCTTCTGCTTCTCCACTAATGGATATGCTTAGTGATAATTTTGAGAATGATCCTTTAGAGAATATTGTTAAGGAAGAAAAAACGGAGGAATTAATGAAAGAAATTAAAAAGTCATTGTCTAGTAGAGAATATGAAGTTTTTTCTTTGATTACTAGCGGCTTAAAATATGATGAAATTGCTTTGCTACTAAATAAAGATTTAAAATATGTTGATAATGCAATCCAGAGAATGAGAGCTAAAATAAGAAAAATTATTGAGGATAGATAGAAGTTCGATGAAATAGCGAACTTTTTTGTTTTTTTGCTTGTTTTTATTAAAGTTTCGTGATATATTCTAAGTGAACACACAAAGGTGTTTTTTTTAAATACAAAAAATTAAGAGGTGGGCTTATGGCAAGAAAAAAAGTAATTAAAGATGTTGAAGCAGAAGAAAAAGTAAAAAAGACTAAGAAAAAGGAAATTGAAGAAGTAGAAGAAACTGAATTAGAGGAAACAGAAGAAATCGAAGAAGTTGAAGAAATAGATGATGAAGACTTTGAAGATGAAGAAAAAGAAGATGAAGAAGAAGTAGAGGAAGAAGAATCTTCATCAAATAAAAAAGAAAAAAAGGTTAAGAAGCAAACTAAAAAAGATGGTTTTTTTGCTAAAGTTAGCAAAGAATTAAAAAAAGTTGTTTGGCCTAGTGGTGGAGCAGTAGTTAAATATTCATTTGCTGTTATTATATTTTGTGTAATATTATGTTTATTCTTTGTAGGAGTAGATTTAATAGCATCATTTGTAAAGGGGTTGTTTAGTTAATGGAAAAAGAATGGTATGTTGTTAATACTTATAGTGGACATGAATCTAAAGTAAAAGAAAAGTTAGAGCAAAGAACTATCTCTATGGGAATGCAAGATTACATTTTCCGTGTAATTATTCCTGAGACTACAGAAGTAGAAGTAAGAGATGGTGTAAAAAAAGAAAAAGTTAAAAAGATGTTTCCTGGATATGTTTTGGTAGAAATGATAATGTCTGATGAAGCTTGGTATATTGTTCGTAATACTCCAGGAGTTACAGGATTTATCGGTTCTTCAGGACATAAAGCAAAACCAACACCTTTAATGCCTCAAGAAATAGATCGTATTTTGGCAACTATGGGAATGAGCAGAGTTAACATTGAATCTGAAATGTCTGTTGGAAGTAAGGTTACTATCGTAGATGGACCATTTAAGGGAATGACTGGTGTAGTTGATAGTATTGATATGGAAAATAATAGATTAAATGTGTTAATAGACTTATTTGGACAAGAAACTCCAGTTGAAGTTGAGTTATTCCAAGTTAATCAAATACATTAGTATAAGAAAACACTTAATTATAAGTGTTTTTTAATTGCTATTTTGACATATTGTGTTCTTATCTATATAATATAGTTCGATTAGGGGGATTTATATGTATGGTAATGTGATGGAGTCTATAGTACATGCATTAGAGTTGATAAATAGCAAAAGTGATGGAGTCTTATCATCTGATTATAGTTCATGCTTTTTGTTTGGGACAGAAAATCAGGAGGGAATAAATTCAGTAATAAATTATGCAGATAAAGATGTTTGCACTGTAGCGTCAAGTGGAGATTAGTATGTTAGTGCAGTTTATTATGGAGCTAAAAAAGTTGATTTATATGATGTGAATTGTTTAACAGAATTTTTAACATATTTAAAAATTGCTTCATTTATAACTTTAGATTATGAGGAATTTATAGATTTTTTAATTCCGATTCATGAAGATGAATCAACAATAAAAAGAGGATTTTGGAATTTAGAAACTCTAAAAAGAGTTTTACCTAATATGCCAGAAAGAGCTGCTTACTTTTGGGATAATGTAATGTATGTATGTCATAAGGTTGGATTTGATGGGAATTTTATAGTTCCTAGAAATAAACATGCTTATATGGGGAATATTATTAAGGGAATGCCTTTTTATGCAAACAGAGAAGAATATTATAAATTACAATCTATGTTAAGAAAAAGAGAATATCCAACTTTTAAACAAGCAGATGTTCGTACTTTTGAAAATGTATTAAATGATAAATATGATATTGTTTATTTATCAAATATAATAGAATGTTTAGTTTGTGAAGCATTAAATGGTTATTATATGCCATCTTATGGAGCAGAAGATCAACTAGAAGAACGCTATATTTTTGAATTGGTTAAACAGGTGTTACCTAAGTTAAGAGAAGATGGATTAATTTTGTTAGATTATAGACCAAATAGTTCAATAGCTGCAGCAACTGATTTATTATTTAACAATGATTATTTTGATAAAGCAGAAATATCTAGTAAATATCCACCTAGTGATGATTATAAGAAATGTAGTAATACAGATTTGGTTTTAACTTATTGTCCTAAAAAAACAGGTAATATATTAGATTTGTTGAAATAATATTATTGTAAATATAAATATCAATATAAATTGCTTTTTCTTAGGTATTAAAATAAAAATGTTGCATTTTAAGTGTTAATGTGTTAGTATCTTAGGTGCAATTATGTATTTTTATATATAATTAGCTTAAGTGGGAGGGAAAAAAGCGGATGCCTTTGACCACTTTCGCGAAAAAAATTTTTTAGGAGGTGTTTTTCGTGGCAAAAGAAGCCGTAAAGAAAATTAAATTACAAATTCCTGCTGGAAAAGCTACACCAGCACCACCAGTTGGTACTGTTTTAGGACCTGCAGGTATTAATTTACAAGAATTTTGTACAAAATTTAATGATGCAACTAGAGATAAAATGGGAGATATAGTTCCTGTTGAAATTAGTCTTTATGAAGATAGAACATTTGATTTCGTTCTTAAGACTGCTCCAGCTGGATTCTTAATTAAGAAAGCAGCTAAAATTCAAAAGGGCGGAACTAAAGGATCTAAAGAGACTGTTGCAACAATTTCTGCAGCTGATTTAAGACAAATCGCTGAGACTAAATTACCAGATTTAAATGCATATGATGTAGAAGCAGCAATGAAAATCGTTGAAGGTACTGCTAGAAACATGGGTGTAGCTGTTGAAGGCTACAATGCAGAAGAATCTGACGCTGAATAATTAAATAAATAAAGAAAAACAAAAATAAATTAAAATCCGCTAATAAACCACAATTAGGAGGTAAAATAATGAGAAAGTTAGGTAAAAAGTATGTGGAAGCTTCTAAAAAAGTAGAAAAGAATACTCTTTATACTAAAGAAGAAGCAGTTAAATTAGTTAAAGAAACTTCTTATTCTTCATTTGATGGAACTGTTGAAGTTGCTTTAAACTTAAATCTTGATACTAAAAAAGCTGATCAACAACTAAGAGGATCTATGGTACTACCTAATGGAACTGGTAAGACTAAAAGAGTTTTAGTTATCGCTAAGGGTGAAGCTGCTGAAGCTGCAAGACAAGCTGGCGCTGATTATGTTGGAGATACTGACATGATTGATAAAATCCAAAACGAAAACTGGTTTGATTATGATGTTATCGTAGCTGCTCCAGATATGATGGCTCAATTAGGTAAAATTGGACGTGTTTTAGGACCTAAAGGTTTAATGCCAAATCCTAAAACTGGTACAGTAACTATGGATACTAAGAAAGCAGTTACAGATATTAAAAAAGGTATGGTTAGTTATAAAACTGATTCTTACGGAAATGTTCATTCTGTAATTGGTAAAGTATCATTTGATGATACTAAGTTAATTGAAAACTTAGACTATGTTGTTAGCACTATTATGAAGGCTAAACCAAGTGTAGTTAAAGGTAAATATATTAACAATATTTCAATTTCTAGTACTATGGGTCCTGGAATCAAAATTGACAAAAATTCTTTTGACATTTAATCGTTATTAGAATATAATATGAATTGTTAGAAAAAAGCGAATCTCCGAAGACAGCAAGTGCAAAAGTAAATCTTGCCGAGGAAAGACTTAATTATAACATTGTTTTTAATGTGATTTTTAAGCTTTCCTTGAGAGGAAAGCTTTTTTGAATATCCTTAAAGGAGGGAAATAATGGCAAGTGCAAAGATTTTAGAAAACAAAAAAGCTATAGTTAATGAAATCAAAGATAACATTCAAAATAGTGAATCTGTTGTAGTTTTTACTTACCAAGGTTTAACAGTTTCTGAACTTAGTGAACTAAGAAGAGAACTTAAGAAAACTGAAAGTGAAGTTAAAGTTTACAAAAATACTCTATTTAAAAGAGCTGTTGATGATTTAGAAATTAACTTAGATGGTTTCTTAGAGGGACCAAATGCAATCTTATTTGGTAAGGATTTACTTGAACCAATTAAGGTTATATCTAATTTTGCTAAGGATCATGAAAAAGCTAACATTACTGTTGGTATAATAAATGGTGCTCCTGCAGACTTAGAAGTTATTAAAGAATATGCATCTATTCCATCAAGAGATGGCTTGTTGACAATGTTAGCTGGTGGAATGATTCAATATGTTAGAGATCTAGCAATTGGATTAAATATGTATGCAGAACAATTAGAAGAAAAGTAATTTTGAAATAAAGAAAGGAAAATGAAAAATGGCAAAATTAACTAAAGATGAATTTATAAGTGCTTTAAAAGAAATGACTATTCTTGAAGTTAAAGAATTAGTTGACGCAATGAAAGAAGAATTTGGAGTAGATCCAAGTGCTGTAGCTGTAGCTGCTGCTCCTGCTGCTGGTGCTGCTCAAGAAGATAATGCTGCTAAAACTGTAGTATTAAAAGATGCTGGAGCTACTAAGATGCAAGTAATTAAACTATTAAAGGAAATTACTGGTCTTGGATTAGTTGAAGCTAAAGCATTAGCTGATAATGGTGGAAATGTTAAAGAAAACGTTCCTGCTAAAGAAGCTGAAGAAATTAAAGCACAATTAGAAGAAGCTGGCGCAACTATTGAATTAGCTTAATTCAATAATTGAGTTCTAAAAGGTGATATAAATCACCTTTTTTCTTTACGTAAAACAACTCTAGTAAAATATTTACTTTTGTATTATAATTATCTTATGAATTGGAGGCCGTAAACATGAAATTGAATAATCATGGTTGGGGTATGCGTGATATGATTATTTATACATGTATACTTTTACTTTTTCTATTATTTGTTTCTTATTCTATTAGTTCTTTATACTCTGCTATAGAGACATCTAAAGAAAATTATGAAAATCAACAAGATGTTTATCAGCCACCAGTTGAAGAGGGAAAAGAAGAACAACCTATTGTAGACTTAGAATATTATGAAGATGTTGAAATGAAGTTAAAAAATGCAACATTGCAATATCTTGATACCTATCCAACAGATTTATCTAATAATATATTAAAAATTTCTTCTGGAACTCTAATAAATTTAGGATTTATTGACAAAATATATGATCAAACTGGATCAAGTACATGTACAGGTTATAGTAATGTTTATAAAGAAGTAGATGAAGAGTATGTGATAAAATCTTATGTGAGTTGTGTTAATTATGTTACAGAAGGATATTAAGGAGTGAGATAATGCAGAAAGTTAAAAAGAAATTAACTTTAAAAAGAATAAAAAGAATATTTATTAATGTTTGGAAAGAAATAGTTCATTTTTTTAAATCATTATACGAAAGATTTATGGAGTTGCCTAAAAACATAAGATACATTATTTATGTATGGCTAGGAGTTATTGCTATTATTCTAGTAATTATAATTGCTACTACAACTAATAATAAATATTTGGATAAATATGAACTTATTGAAAGTGATATGAATAAAGCTATGTTAGATTATGTTCAAGAAAATGAACTATATCCTTTATCTGAATCAAAGCTTAAAATAGATGTAAATGTCTTAATTGATTATAATTATTTAAATGAAAGTGACATTATTGATAATAAATGTCAAGGTTTTAGTGTGGCATATTATAGTGAAGATAAAGAAGATTATGTTATTAATTCATATTTAAATTGTAAAAATTATACTACTAAAGGGTATAGTGATTATAAATAGTTTATAAAGAGGTATTTTAAGATACTTCTTTTAATTTGACTTTGATTAATTTAAATGTTATTGTAACTGGCATAAATAACTTTTAGGTGATAGGTATGAATTTGGTATCAAAAATAGAAAGTATTGAAAATCCTAGTGTCCTCTGATAAAATTATTGGTTTAAGATGTTGCTTGTTATCATGATATAAAAGTGGTAAAAAAGAATATCTTGAAAATTTAAGAAAAATGATTTTAGACATTTATTCTTTAGGAATAGATTTATGTGTATATGATTATTCTAATTGGCTTAAAACTGGTATTACAGAATTGGATAAAGATGGATATTTAGATGTTTCTGATGAACTAATAGAAGAGTCTATAAAGTATGAAAAAGAAAAGGTTTTGTAAAGATTTTATAATATATAAATTTTTAGGACTTATAGTGCTATTTATAGTTGACTTTAATTGTATTAAATGTTATATTATGAGTGCATTTTAAATTGTGGTTCTGCCTAGGTAGAACTTAATTTAAAGGATTATTTGATACACCAGGATGTGTGTATATGAGAGGAGGACATATATGACAACTATTAATCAATTAGTTAGAAAAAACAGAAAAGACAAAACAAAGAAAAGTAAGAGTCCTGTTTTAAATGTAGGTTTTAACAGTAAAGAAAGAAAATCAACTGTTCAAAACAGTCCACAAAAAAGAGGAGTTTGTACTAAAGTTGGTACTCGTACTCCAAAGAAACCTAACTCAGCATTAAGAAAATATGCTCGTGTTAGATTATCAAACGGAAGAGAAGTTGATACTTATATTCCAGGAGAAGGACATAATCTACAAGAACATAGTGTTGTATTAGTACGTGGTGGCCGTGTTAAAGACTTAATCGGTGTTCGTTATCATATTATTCGTGGTACACTTGATACTCAAGGAGTTAATAACAGAAAACAAAGTCGTAGTAAGTATGGTACTAAGAAACCTAAAGATAGTAAATAAGACTTATTAAATAAAAAAACATAAGGAAGGAGAGATAAATTATGCGTAAAAGACGTGCAGTTAAAAGAGATGTATTACCAGATCCTATATATAATTCAAAAGTTGTTACTAAATTAATTAACCAAATTATGCAAGATGGTAAAAAAGGTACAGCTGAAAGAATACTATACGAAGCTTTTGACATGATTAAAGAAAAAACTGGACAAGATCCAATGGAAGTTTATGAAAAAGCTTTAGAAAACATCAAACCACTTTTAGAAGTTAAATCTAGAAGAGTTGGTGGTTCAAATGTTCAAGTTCCTATCGAAGTTACTGATGAAAGAAGTCAAGCATTAGCATTACGTTGGTTAGTAAATTATGCTAAGACTAGAAATGGTAAAGGAATGGCTATTAATTTAGCACAAGAAATTATGGATGCTGCAAATGGTGTTGGTGGAGCTGTTAAAAAACGTGAAGATACTCACAAAATGGCTGAAGCAAATAAAGCATTTGCTCATTATAGATGGTAGGAGAGAGAGTTTATGGCAAGAGATGTTACAATAGATAAAATTCGTAATATTGGTATTATGGCACATATAGATGCTGGTAAAACCACTACAACTGAAAGAATTTTATTCCATACAGGTATAACTCATAAAATTGGAGAAACTCACGATGGAGAATCTCAAATGGACTGGATGGAACAAGAAAAAGAACGTGGAATTACAATTACAAGTGCAGCTACAACTGCTCACTGGAAAGGTCATAGACTTAACATCATTGATACTCCAGGCCACGTAGATTTTACAATCGAAGTTCAAAGATCACTTAGAGTACTAGATGGTGCTGTTGCACTTATCGATGCTCAAGCTGGTGTTGAACCTCAAACTGAAACTGTATGGCGTCAAGCAAACGAATACAAAGTTCCTAGAATGATTTGTGCAAACAAAATGGGAAAAATGGGTGCTGATTTCTATTACAGTTTAACAACAATTAAAGATAGATTAGGAGCTAATGCTGCTGCTATCGAATTACCTATCGGTGCTGAATCTGAATTCTGCGGAGTTGTTAACTTAGTTACAATGAAAGCTTATAAATTTGATGGTTCAGAACATGAAAATGCTGAGGAAATTGAAATTCCAGCAGATATGGTAGAAAAAGCTAATGAATACAGAACTAAGTTAATTGAAGCTGTTGTTGAATTTGATGACGCTTTAATGGAAAGATATTTAGAGGGTGAAGAACTAACTGAAGCTGAAATTAAAGCAGCTATTAGAAAAGCTACATTATCTGTTCAATTCTTCCCAGTACTATGTGCTGATGCATTAAGCAATCAAGGTATTAAACCTTTACTAGATGCTATTATTGATTACTTACCATCACCACTTGATGTAGAAGCAATCGAATGTACAGATAAAAATGGTAACGATGTTTTAAGACATCCAAGTGATTCTGAACCATTTACTGCATTAGCATTTAAGATTATGACAGATCCATTTGTTGGACGTTTATCATTCTTCAGAGTATATTCTGGTGTATTAAAGAGTGGTTCTTATGTTTTAAACTCTACTAAGGGTGAAAAAGAAAGAATTGGACGTATTCTTCAAATGCATGCTAATCAAAGAAAAGAAATTACAGAAGTATATGCTGGTGAGATTGCTGCTGCTGTAGGACTAAAAAATACAACAACTGCTGATACACTATGTGCTGAAAATGCATTCTGTATTATGAAGGGTATGGAATTCCCTGAACCAGTTATTGATATTGCTATTGAAGCAAAGAGCAAAAATGACCAAGATAAAATGGCAATTGCTATTCAAAAACTAGTTGAAGAAGATCCAACTCTAAGAGTTAAAACTGATTCTGAAACAGGACAAACTGTTTTATCTGGAATGGGTGAATTACACTTAGATGTTATCGTTGATCGTATGAGACGTGAATTCAACGTTGAAGTTAATAAAGGTAAACCACAAGTTGCTTATCGTGAAACTTTAACAGTTGAAGGTGATTGTGAAGGTAAATACATTAAACAATCAGGTGGACGTGGACAATACGGACATGTTTGGATCAAATTTGAGCCAAATAAAGATAAAGGTTATGAATTCGTTGATGCAATCGTTGGTGGAGTTGTTCCTCGTGAATATATTCCAGTAACAGATAAAGGATTACAAGAAGCTCTAGCTGGTGGTATCCTTGCTGGTTATCCAATGGTTGATGTTAAAGCAACATTATTTGATGGTTCATATCATGATGTCGATTCATCAGAAATGGCATTCAAAATTGCTGCAAGTATGGCTTTAAAAGAAGCTAAAAATAAATGTAAACCAGTTCTTCTAGAACCAATAATGAAAGTTGTTGTTGACGTTCCAGATGAATATATGGGTAATGTTATGGGAGACTTAACTAGTAGACGTGGACGTCCACTAGGACAAGAATCTATTGGTAATACTTTAAGAATTATAGCAATGGTACCATTATCAGAAATGTTTGGTTATGCTACTGATTTAAGAAGTAATACACAAGGTCGTGGAACATTCCAAATGGAAAAAGATCATTATGAAGAAGTTCCAAAATCTATCGCTGAAGAGATTATTAAGAAAAACAGCGCTCAATAATAAATAATACTTGAAAAACTTTCAAGCATTAGATAAAATAGGTATGTATATATAAAAAAAGGAGGAAATAAAAAATGGCAAAAGAAAAATTTGACCGTTCTAAGGCACACGTTAATATTGGTACTATCGGACACGTTGACCATGGTAAAACAACATTAACTGCTGCTATCACAAAATATTTTGGTAAGTTTGTTGATTATGCTGATATCGACAAAGCTCCAGAAGAAAGAGAAAGAGGTATTACTATTAATACTGCTCACGTTGAGTATGAGACTGAAACTCGTCACTATGCTCACGTTGATTGCCCAGGCCATGCTGACTACGTTAAGAACATGATTACTGGTGCTGCACAAATGGATGGTGCTATTCTTGTAGTTTCTGCTGCAGATGGACCAATGCCTCAAACTCGTGAACATATCTTACTTGCTCGTCAAGTTGGTGTTCCAAAAATCGTTGTATTCATGAACAAATGCGACCAAGTTGATGATCCTGAATTATTAGACTTAGTTGAAATGGAAATTCGTGAATTATTAAACGAATATAACTTCGATGGAGACGGATGCCCAATCGTTAGAGGTTCTGCATTAAAAGCTCTTGAAGGAAATGAAAAAGATGTTCAAGCAATTAAAGATTTAATGGCTGCTGTTGATGGTTATATTGAACAACCAGTTCGTGATACAGACAAACCATTCTTAATGAGCATCGAAGACGTATTCACTATTTCTGGACGTGGTACAGTTGTTACTGGACGTGTTGAACGTGGTGAATTAAAACTTAACGACGAAGTTGAAATCGTTGGTTTAAGAGATACTCAAAAGACTGTTGTTACTGGTATCGAAATGTTTAGAAAATCACTTGACTCAGCTATGGCTGGTGATAATGCTGGTGCATTACTACGTGGTATTTCTAGAGATCAAGTTGAAAGAGGACAAGTTCTAGCTAAACCTGGATCAGTTACTCCACATCATCATTTCAAAGGATCTGTATATGTTCTAAGTAAAGAAGAAGGCGGACGTCATACTCCATTCTTCGCAAATTACAGACCACAATTCTACTTCAGAACTACTGACGTTACTGGTGTAATTACTCTACCTGAAGGTGTTGAAATGGTTATGCCTGGTGACAACGTTGATATGGAAGTTGAATTAATCGCTCCAGTAGCACTTGAAAATGGTACTAAGTTCTCTATCCGTGAAGGTGGACGTACTGTTGGTGCTGGTGTTGTTACTGAAATTATTAAGTAATTTAGTGTCTAATAAAAGAAAAGTGAAAGTAATTTCACTTTTTTTTATGCATAAAATTAGGTATAATAATTAATAAGGTGGTCGTATGGAGGAAGAAGTAAAAAAGAAAAAAACTAAAGTTAATAATTCTTCTAAAGTACGTAAAGAAAAAGAACTTTCTAGTGAAGAATTATTAGAACAAATTTTAAATAAGAAAAAAGTAAAAAAAACTCGTAATGTTACAAAAAAAGATGATAGTAGTGAAATTAATAAAGGCGATTCTGTTGAAGAAAAAACTACAAGTAAAGTGGTGAAGAAGGACACTAAGGGTAGTTCGACTAAAAATCCAACTGAAAATCTCACTAAAGAAGTAGCTCAAAAAGCTACTAAGACAACAACTAAAAAAACACAATCAAGAAAGAAGGCCAAAACAGAGCTTAGTTCTGATGATTTACTTTCTTCAATTTTAGAAAAAAAGAAAAATAAAGTAGTTAAAAAAACATCAATTAAAGAAGTTGAAGGTAATAATAAACATAATGTTGATTTAGATAAACAGAAAATTGTAAATATTAGTAAAGATGTAGAGCCACTTTTGGAAAAAAATCCCAAAGAAGAAATTCAAAAAGCTGATATTGTAAATTCTAATTCTGATGATTTGATAATTACAAGAAAAATAGTATTTGACGATGAAAAATTAAATTTAAAAAGTAAAAAAACTTTATCTGAACTTCGTAAAGCAATTGAAGAGTTTGATCGCATGGAAACTTTATCAGAAATTGCAAAAAGTTCTGATAGAATTAATGATTCCGATATTGGAGATGTTGATTTAGATAGTTTTGATGAAAATATTGATTTTAATACAAATGATGCTGAAGAACAAATTGACGAACATGATTATTTAAGAAATTTTGGAACATTTGAACATCGTGAAGTTCGTCGTAGAAGAAAAAAGAAAATCAAAATTGATAAAAATATAATTATTATTATACTTTTAGTTGTTTTGTTATTTGTACTTTTAATGATTTTTGTAGCTTATAAAAGTAAAATGAGTAATGTTGTTAAGACAGAGCCAAAGGTAATTGATATAATTAACCCAAAGTTAGAATTAAATTCACCTTCACAAGTGGTAGATGAAAAAGCTAAACAATATAATGAATGTATGAATGCACATTATACACAAAAAGAAATGGATGAATATTGGGATGATTATTTAAAACTTACTAATTATATTGATGATACTTATAAAGAAAAAGTGAGTATCGGATACGAAAATTTGGTTACAGGATATTCTATGTCAAAAAATACTCATCTTATTTATTATGCTGCTAGTACAATTAAAGTACTTGATGCATTATATCTTTATACTAAGGCAGCAGAAGGTGAACTTAATTTAGATGATACTCTTGTTTATGAATCACGATATAAATATAAGAATAGTAAAGGTATGGAACAACATAACTTTGGAGATGAAGTATCTTTAAGAGAGTTGGTAAAATATGCTATTATTTATAGTGATAATTCAGCACATCAAATGTTAGTTGATTATATTGGTAATTCAACATTACATGAATTTGGATTAAAATTAGGAGCTAGATATACTTTAGGAAATTCAAATGAAGACTTTGGTAATATTAATACTGAAGATGCTGTTATTTATATGAAGGTTGTTAATAATTTTATTAATAATAATGCTGAATTAGGTGCTGAATTAAAAGAAATGATGATAATAGCTGATCAAAATGATTTATCTTTAGAAGAATTAGGAATTAAAGCAGCACATAAATATGGAAGCTATAGTTCTTATTATCATGATTATGGTATTGTGTATGATGAGATGCCTTATATAGCTGTTATTTTAACAACTGAAGGAATTAGTGGAAGTGAAGAAGAGGTTAGGGAAAAAATAAGAGATATTAATAAACATATTTATGAATATCATAAGAGTATTACTGATAGAAGAAAAAATAAATGTCAAATAGAAGTTTATGGTAAATAAAAAACGTATTAGTTATTCACTAACACGTTTTTCTTTTCTTTTGAATTCTTTTGATAATAATCCGCTTTGTTCTAATGATTTATATAATCCTTCATTAATTATGAAGTCAAATTCACCAATATATTCAAATGTAAGAGGGTTGAATCCTTTCTTGAAATTGTCTAATCCTTTATAAGGATTAGTTCTTGTAAAGTCTCCAGTTATTCCGTTTAAGTCCATAAAATCATAATTATCTTTGTAATATTCTATTAACATATAATGTAAAAAATAATTAGGGCAGAAGTTTTTGAATTCTTTGTTAAAACCACTTATTAGAATGTTTATTCTATTTTTATATTTAATAGTTATTGCACCAGCTATATAGTCTGTTTTATTTTGAGCAAGATATCTAGTTGCTGCTGCAATGTTTTCACTACAAGTTGTTAGAGCATTATCTGATGATAATTTCCTTTTTAAATTATCGTTGGTTGGATTTTTCATAACTTTATTAACTATTTCAGTATTTTTATGCATTTCTTTTTCATATTTTTCACGTAGATTTATTAGACATTCTTCGAAATCTATTTTTACTAAGAAAATGTCTATAGCATCTTTTTTGGAAAATGCATTGTAATAATTATAATAATGATTTATTGGGTAATCTTTTTTGTTTTTGATAAATTCAAATAAAATTTCGATATCTTCTCTTGTTCCTTTTTCAAGAGATAAACCACTTCTAATACTTTTATTTATTTTATTTCTTGTTGGTTTACTTATAGTTTTTATATCTGTGTTTTTTAATATTTGAACTGCATTATATTTAGGAATTTTTGTTTCGAAGTGTTTATTTCCTTCTAATTTCCTAAAATGCAATGCTTTTAAAGTATCTTCTATTAATCTATTTTTGTTATATTTTATTTCTTTATTTTGATAATCTATTGTTCCTATAGATATTTCTGGATTTATTTTGATAAAAGCTACATTTTTTCTATAGAAATGTTTTTTTAAAGCAGCGGTGAATTCTGATAAAATTGATGGATTGTAATAGTCAATAAGAAAACCTTTAGGAGCATATCCATAGCGATATAAAAAGTTAAGTTTTTTTATAAGGATTAATGAAGCAGCATGTATTTTACCATTATTATCTACTAATCCTAATATTTCATAATCATATCCCTGTTCAGAAGCTAGTAGAGCATAATTAGAGGTTTGATGATAGCTTCCTAATGGGTGATTATAAGAGAATTCATCGAATTCGAAAATTGATAAATTCTTTAATTTCATCATAAAATAATTCACCCCTTTCAAAATAAGAAATTATTATATCAATAACCAAAAAAGATTGCAATATATTTATTATTGTTTTATTATTATAATAGAGGTGAAAACGTATGAATAAGATAGTTGAAAGGTTTGAAAAATTGATGTTAAGTTCTCTACTTATATCATTATTGGACATTATTGTAGGTATAATTTTTTTGAAATTTACTGATTTTACGATGAAGGTTAATATTGTTATTTTAGGAAGTTTGATACTTATACATGGTATTTTTTATGTAATAAGATATGTTTATGATGGATTAGGAAATAAATTTTTTGCAATTGATTTGATTATAGGAGTTATGTCTGTGATTCTTGGAGTATTTACTATAGTTAATCCTTTTGGTGGGACATTGAATATAATTGGTATATTATTTTGTATTTGGCTAGTTGTTAATGGAATTGAAAAGTTATATTATGGTTATAGATTTATGAAAGCGCAAGAAGATATCTATCCTTTAACTACTTTTATTGCAATTTTGATGATAGTTATGGGTGTTTTGGCAGCTATTAATCCTTTTAAAATATTTATGTTAATAACTAGATTAATTGGATTGTTCTTAATATGTTCAGGTGTTTTTGATGCTATGGTTAATATGTTATTTAGACAACGTGCTAAAAATATTATGAAAATATTTAATTAGTGAATAAGTTTATATAATTACTAGTACAATAATTAAGAGGGGATTTATTGATTAGTCCCTTTTTTTCTTGATTTATTAGTAGATATATGATAAATTATAAAACAGAACGGAAGTGGAAATTATGGAAATAGCACTTTTAATTGTATCAATATTATTAATTGCAATAGTATTATTACAAAGTAGTAAAGCTAGTGATGCTAGTCAAATTATATCTGGTGGTAATGATGCATTATTTCAAAATCAAAAAGAACGTGGTGTAGAATTACTTATTACAAGATTGACAATTTTTTTAGGAGCATTATTTTTTATAATATCTTTTATAATGTTTATTCAATAGTCCGTTAATGGACTTTTTTTTATCTATTTTTTTTTATTAATATGTGGTATATTTAATAGTAGGTAATTATGATATAAAAAGGGATAAAGGGTGATTAGTATGAAGGAAAGAGTACTTGACTTACTTAAAAATATTCATGAAGCTAAAGAAGTAATTGAGATTAATGATTTATTAGGATTTAAAACTAGTGATGAATTAAGAGAACTTCAAGAAACCTTGAATCAATTAGTTGAAGAATATTTAGTTTTTTATACCAAAAAAGGAAAATATATTTTATTAGATAATTGTCCTGGTTTAAAGATTGGTAAGCTTTCAGTTAATAAAAAAGGTTTTGGATTTGTATTACTTGATAGAGAAGATGATATATATATTGCTGAGAAGAATATGAATGGAGCAATAGATGAAGATATTGTTTTAGTTGAAGTTTTTTCTTCAGGTGTTAGAAAAGAAGCCCGAGTTATTAGAATCATAAAAAGAGAATTACAAAATCTTGTTGGTGAAGTACAATTTGGAGAAAAAGGAAGAGTTTATATTGAACTTGATGATGATAAGAGAAATTTAACTATTGAGTTAACTCCAGAGAGTGCGAAAGATTGTGTAGAAGGACATAAAGTTTTAGTTAAAGTTACAAAAGAAGTTAATAAACATAAATATATTGCTGAGGTAGTTAAAATTATTGGTCATAAAAATGATCCAGGTACAGATATTTTAGCAATAGCTTATAGACATGGTATACTTGAAGATTTTGGAGATGAAGTCGAAAAAGAGTTAGAAGCTATTCCCAATGAAGTAGATGAAAAAGATCTTGAAGGTAGAAAAGATTTAACTGATAAGATAATATTTACTATAGATGGTGATGATACTAAAGATATAGATGATGCTATTAGTATTGAAAAATTAAAGAATGGTAATTATGAATTAGGCGTTCATATTGCTGATGTTTCTAATTATGTAAAAGAAAATACTGCTTTAGGTGATGCAGCTTATGAAAGAGGGACATCTTCTTATTTGGCTGATACAGTTATACCAATGATACCTCATAAATTATCTAATGGTATATGTTCATTAAATGAGGGTGTTATAAGGCTTTCAATGTCTTGTGTTATGGAGATAGACCATAAAGGTAAAGTAGTTGATTATGATATATTCCCTAGTTATATTAAAAGTAGAAAAAAGATGACATATAAAAAAGTTAATGATGTAATTGTTAGAGGAATAGTTGCTCCTGATTATGAGCCGTTTGCAGAAAAATTAATAATGATGAATGAATTACATCAAATATTAAGAAAAGAAAAAAATGGTAGAGGTTATATTAATTTTGATTTGGATGAAGCTAAGATTGTTCAAGATGAAAACGGAAAAGCAATAGATGTTATTAAGCGTATTCGTGAAGAAGGAGAAATGTTAATCGAAGATTTTATGATTGCAGCTAATGAAACAGTTGCTACACATATTTATAATATGCAGTTACCTTTTATATATCGTGTTCATGATGTTCCAAAGCAAGAAAAAGTTGATGACTTTATGACTTTAGTAAAAATATTAGGTTATAAATTAAGAGGTAATGTTAATGATTTAACACCTAAGTCAATGCAAAATATATTGGATCAATTAAAAGATAAAAAAGAATTTGAAATATTATCTAGTTTACTTCTTAGAAGTATGAGAAAAGCTGAATATAGTAAAGAGAATATAGGACACTTTGGACTTGCTAGTAGAGCTTATACGCATTTTACTAGTCCAATAAGAAGATTTCCAGATTTAGTTGTTCATAGATTATTAAAGAAATATTTAATAGAACAAGATATGTCAATGACAACAATACAAACTCTTGAAAATAATTTAGTAGAAATAGCACAACATTCATCAGAAAGAGAAGTTGCTGCTGTAGATGCTGAAAGAGATGTTCTAGATATGAAGATAGCTGAATATATGGAAGATCATATTGGAGAAGAATATGAGGGTGTTATTACAACAATAACTAATTTTGGATTCTTTGTTCAACTTCCAAATTTAGTTGAGGGCCTTGTACATGTTCAGACTTTAAAAGGAGATTATTATACGTATGTTCCAGATTTATTAAGCATGATAGGTAAATCTACTAAAAAAACATATCGTTTAGGGGATAAAGTAAAAGTTAGATGTATTGGGGCTTCTAAAGAAACTTCAATGGTTGACTTTGAAATAGTAAAGGTTGATGAGAAAGATGGAAATAAAAAACAAGAAAGCTAATTTTGATTATTATATAGAAGAAACTATTGAGTGTGGAATTGAACTTAAAGGGACAGAAATAAAGTCTTTAAGAAGAGGTTCTGGTGATTTAAAAGATACTTTTGCATTAATACGTAATAATGAGGTATATTTAGTAAATATGTATATTGCTAAGTATGAAGAAGGTAATCAGTTCAATCATCAAGAGAGAAGACCTAGAAAACTTTTACTTCATAAGAATGAAATTAAGAAGTTAAAAGAAAAGATTGATAAAGAAGGATATAGTTTAGTTCCAGTTAAAGCCTACCTAGTAAGGAATAAGGTTAAAGTACTTTTAGGAGTAGGTAAAGGTAAAAAACTGTATGATAAGAGAGAAACTATAAAAGAGCGCGATTTAAAAAGAGAAGCGCAAAGGAGTAGATAATGACAAGTTTTATACTTGTCTTTTTTGTGTTAAGTATATTTTAAGAATTATTTGCTTATTATTTAAGTATGATATAATCAAGGTAAGATAGTAGGTGAATATATGTCTAAAGGTAATAAAAATAATAAACATAAAAAAAGAGGAAAAATTTATTTACTGATAATATTAATTTTAATTGTTTTAATAGGATTAGAAGTGTTTTTTATTAAGGGTAATTTAAAAGGATTTATTGATAAAGCTAAAAATATAACTAAAGAAATATTGCCTAATAAGGAAGAAAAGAAATTAAAAGTAGTAGATATAAATAGTAACTCAAGACCTATCGCAGTAATGATTAATAATCATAATTCCGCAAGAAATTATCATATGGGATTACAAGATGCTTATTTAGTTTATGAAATAATAGTTGAAGGTGGATCTACTAGATATATGGCTGTTTATAAGGATAAAGATGTTAGTAAAATAGGTTCTGTTCGTAGTTCAAGACATTATTTTTTAGATTATGCATTAGAAAATGATGCTATATATGTTCATTGGGGATATAGTGATCAGGCTAAACAAGATATTGAGAGATTGGGCATAGATAATATTAATGGATTATATTATGAGAATTCTTATTTTTATAGGGATAATAGTTTAAATGTTAGTTTAGAGCATACTGGATATACTAATATGGAATTTATAAAGAAGGGAATTAGTAAATTTGGATATAGAAATACTTCTAATAAAAAATTGTTATTAGATTATTCAATTGATGATATAGAAATGAATCAATTAGATGGCGTTATTTCAGCAAAAGATATTGATTTAAAATATTCTGGAGTTGTAACAACAAGTTATAAATATGATGAAGTTAGTGGAAATTATTTAAGATATGTTAATGATAAAGCTCATAAGGATTATGTTACAAAAGAACAGTATACGGCTAAAAATATTATAGCTTATCAGGTGTCTAATCACACGTTAAATGGTGATGTAAAAGGACGACAAGATATTGACAATATTGGCAGTGGAAAAGGATATTTTATAAGTAATGGATATGCTGTTCCAATAAATTGGAATAAATCTTCTAGGAGTGCTCAAACAGTTTATACATTAAAAGATGGTACTGAATTAAAGGTTAATGATGGCAATACCTTTATTCAAATTGTTCCTATGAGTGGCAATATATCTATTTCGTAGAATAAAAAGAACTGATTGTTCTTTTTTTCTTTGGGTTGTTTTTTATGGTATATAAATGTTATAATTAGTATCGTAAAGAGGAGCGTGAAGGAATGACTTTATCTACTATATGGTCAATTTTTACGAAGATATTAGACATATGCATTGTATGGTGTATGGCTTATTATATTTTAAAGAATGTTAAAAATAATGTTAAAATGATTCTTATTGTTAAAGGTGTTATAATATTATTAGTTTTTAAATTACTTAGTGACATCTTTCATTTATATACAGTTGGAATATTATTGGAGTATGCTTTTGAATGGGGACCACTTGCAATTATAATTTTATTTCAACCAGAGATTAGAAGTTTCTTGGAATCTATAGGAAGAACTAAGTTACTTGGAAGACATAAGGTATTGACTGTTGAAGAAAGAGAAAAAGTAGTATATGAAATTATGGATGCTGTTGAGTATCTTAAGAAGAATAAGATTGGAGCATTAATGGTTATTGAAAGAGATGTTTCATTACAAGATTATATTACTCCAGCAACTAAAGTTTATGCTGATTTAACAAGCCCTTTATTAGGAACTATATTTTTCCCTAATAGTCCATTACATGATGGTGGTGTAATTATTCAAGGAGATAGGATAACTTGTGCTGGTGCAGTATTTAAGACAAGTATGGATCCTAATTTAAATAAAAAATTAGGAACACGTCATAGAGCAGCTTTAGGTATAGCAGAGGAGACTGATGCTGTTGCGTTAATTGTATCTGAGGAGACTGGTAGAATTAGTATAGCAGTAGATCATGAAATTCATTATAACTTAAGCTTAGATGAATTTAGAATGATGTTGGTTGATGAATTAAAACCAAAAACTGAGTTATTCTATGATGCAGATGGTACAGAAAGTGAAGGTGGAGAATAGTGAAGTCTAAGAAAAAGAATAATGCCTTCAAAAAGATATTTAAAAGTTTGTATAAAGTAGTTGATAAATTAATTGTTACTCCTATTAGTACAATAATTTATAAGATTCAAAGTAAAGTAGGAAAAGATAGTAAAATAGAGAAATTATTGAATAGACCAAATGCTTTATTAATTTTATCTTTAATATTTGCTGTAGTACTTTTTAGTTTAGTAGATAGTGAAGCTATTTCATTAATTAATAACGATGCTAAGATTTTGAATAATATACCTGTAGAGGTAGAATATAATAGTAGTGCTTATGTTATTGAAGGTGTACCAGAATATGTTGATATGACTTTGATAGGTAATAAAACAGAGATATATTTGGCAGAGCAATTAGGAGATAATAAGGTTGTAGTTGACTTGACTGATTATCAAGCTAGTGATAGTCCAGTAAGAGTTAAATTATCTTATAATAAGCCTGTTAAGAATGTTAATTATAAGATTGATCCTACTTATGTTACTGTTACTATAAAGGAAAAGGTTAGTGATAATAAAACAATTACTTATGATTTAATGAATCAAGATGATTTGGATCCTAAGTTAAGTGTTAAATCTGTTGAATTATCAAAATCTGATGTAATAGTTAGAGGTTCACAAGAAACTATTGATTCTATAGCTTCTATAAAGGCTTTAATTGACTTAAATAATGACGAATTTACTAAAGCAGGAACATATACAGTAGATAATTTAAATCTTGTTGCATATGGCTCTAATGGTGGAATAATTGAGAATGTAGAAATAGTGGCAACTAATATTAGTGCTAAGGTTGAATTAGATTCATTCTCTAAGAGAGTTCCTGTTAAAGTACAAATTACTGGTAATTTAGTAAGTGGAAAAGCTATTTCATCTATTACTATAAATGGAGTAAATTCTAGTGATTTTGAAACAACTATATATGGTGATGAAGCAGCGTTAGAAAATATTGATAGTATTCCTATTTCAATAGATGCTGATGGTCAAGGTAATAATGGGTCTAAAACTTCTAAGGTTACATTCTCTAAGCCAGCAGGAGTAAGAAGTATAAGTGATGAGAGTGTTACAGTAGTTCTTAATTTTGGTGAAGCTAAGCAAAGAACAATTACTTTAAATGGTATTAGAACTTCAAATGTACCAAATGGATTGAGTGCAAATCTAGTTTCAGAAAATGATAAATTTGTTGAAGTTCAAGTAATTGGTGTTGAATCTGTAATTAATTCAATCGATGAAAATAGTTCGGATATATATGCTTATGTTGATTTAACTGGAATGAGTACAGGTCAGTATTCTGTTCAAGTAAAAGTAGTAGGAAATGATTCAAGATTACAATATATAGTAACTAAAAGTGTATATGTTGTGCTTACAAAATAAAAATGACTCTAGTCTTCTAGAGCCATTTTTTCTTCGAAAAAGTATGCTATACAAATTATTGAAGCAACGCCAATAACAATATAAATAATGTTATTTATTAAAGTGCTTTTTATTAACATAGTAACTAAGTTTAAATTGAATAAACCAATTAAACCCCAGTTTAATGCACCAATAATTGTAAGAACAAGTGCTATTTTCTTAATTATTCTCATATAAACCTTCCTTTTCTATTATTAGTGTTTGTATATTTTTTGTTTTTATGTATGAATATTTGCGTTTTTATTAAATATTATTTAATAGAAAAGGTTGGTGTTATGAAAAAAATATTATTTATGTTAATAAGTATATTGTTATTAACAGGGTGTGGTAAAGTTGACAAGGATAAATTGATTGAGGAGTTTAAGGATAAGGTAGAGTCATCTAAAGCTTATACAGTAGATAGTAAAATGGAAATATATAATGCAGAGGATACTTTTACATATGATATAAAAGTTTATTATATGGATGATGATTATTTTAAAGTTGATATGGTTAATACTTTAAGTAATCATGAGCAGATGATATTAAGAAATAATGGAGAAGTTTATGTTATTACTCCTAGTTTAAATAAAAGTTATAAGTTTGTAAGTGAATGGCCATATAATAGTAGTCAGTCTTATATTCTTAATACTTTGGTAAAAGACATAAATGATGCTTCTGAAGTGAAATTTATGGAGGAAGAAAGTGGATATTCTTTAAATGTCCCTGTTGTTTATCCTAATAATAGTAATTTTAAGTATGAAAAATTGTTTTTTGATAAAGATATGAATTTAAAAAACGTATGTGTTTATGATTCAGATGATATTATGATGATAAAAGTTACTTTTAATAAAATAGATTATAAAGCTAATTTGAAAGAAAGTGATTTTGATGTTGATAAGATGATTGATGAAAATTGTTGTAATACTGAGGATGAGAAGAATGGCGACAAAGTAGAAAATGGTGATGAGTCTAAGCAAACTTCTGCGTTAGAAGATATTATTTATCCGTTGTATGTTCCAGCTAATACTTATTTAAAGGGGAAAGAAACAATTAATACTGAAGATGGAGAAAGAGTAATTTTAACTTTTAACGGAGAAAAGAATTTTGTTTTAATAGAAGAAGCAAGTAAGGTTAAAGAAGAATTTGAAATTGTTCCAGTTTATGGAGATCCTTTAATGTTAAGTAATACAATAGGGGCTTTGAGTAATAATTCTCTATCTTGGACTTCTAATAAGGTTGATTACTATTTAGCTAGTAATGATCTTTCGACAGATGAAATTTTAACAATAGCAGATTCTTTAAATGGAAGTTCATTAGTCGTTGAAAAATAGGGAATAAATTAATAAAAAATAAACCATTATAAGAATGAAGATTATAACATTTATTTGATTTAGTATTTAAATGTGGTATAATTGGGACAAGGTGGTTTAAATGGAAAAAGAAAAAAATAAAGTAAAAAAAGCAAAAAGAAATAAAGTTAATTATCAAACTACTGAACAAGAAGAAATTAAAAAGTTTTTAATAGTTGTATTGGTAGTAATATTATGTGTAGGAGCAATTTATTTATGTACTAGAGCTTTTGTTACTAAAGATTTATTTAGTAAAAATGAAGAAGCAGAACAGGTTACTCCTGGTACTATAAATGAAAACGTTGCGATTATGGGACAATTGTTAAATAGACCATATAATGAATATTATGCAGTTATATATAATGCAACTGGTAAATTTTCTGTAGATATGTCACAATTAGTAACTAAGTATAATAGTAAAGAAAAACATTTACATATTTATACGATATATTTAGATAACTCAATGAATGCTGATTATTATGATCCAGAAAATGTTAATGAAAAGGCTCAAAGTGTTTCTGATATTAAAGTTGGAGATATTACATTAGTAAAAGTAAAAAATGGCAAGATTGATAAATACATAGTTGATTATAGTAAGATGCAAAAAGAATTAGGAATAGAATAATAATTTTAAAAAGTTTAATATTTTGGTATTAAACTTTTTTTGTTTATGTTATTATTTTAATTGGAAGGTGAATTTATGAAAGAAGAGAAAAAACAAAATACTAAAAGTAATAGTTCATCTAAAGTTAGCAAAAAGAGCAAACAAGATGTTTTAGAGAAGAAAGTTAATAATATTTCATCGACTAAAACAAAAGCTGATAAAAAAGAAGTAAAATCTAATAATAAAGTTAATAAAGATAAATCTAAAGAAGATAATAGAAAACTTATAAAAGTTTCTAAAACAAAGAAGGACAAAGATAGTTTAAGTGCAATTAAGAATAAAAAAAGTGAAAGTGTTGCTGTAAAACTTTATAAAAAGAAAAAAGTAAAAAAACAAAAGAAAAAATTTAATGGAAGATTCAGTTTAGATGTTTTAGATTTGTTGTTAGTTGTAGCTGGAACTGCTATTATCTCATGTGTTTTGACAGGAATTATTCTTAACTTTCAATATAAAAAAAGTCTTCATTTAATAGATAGTAGCGTTGTTTCGGATAAAAATGTCCAGGAATTTTTGAATACATATTCTGAAATTATCGATAATTACTATGAGGAAGTAAATGCTGAAGATATGATGAAAGCTGCAATGGAAGGTATGCTTAATTTCTTAGAAGATAATTATTCGATTTATTTAGATAAGAATGATTCAGATAATTTATCTGAGATGTTGGATGGAACTTATGAAGGCGTAGGTATTGTTATAAGGGGTAATATCATTGAAGATATATATAAGAACTCTCCAGCAGAAAAATCTGGTTTAAAATCTGGAGACATAATAATTGGAATCAATGATAATAAGGTAAGTATGGATAATTATGAAGAAATTGGTTCTTTTATAAAGATGGATAAAGAAAACTCTATTATAATTAAAAGAGATTCTCAAGAAATGACATTTAATGTTATCCCTAGTACTGTTAGTATACCTTCAACAACATCTAATATAATAAAGAGTCCAGATAAGAAAAAAAATATTGGGTATATTTCATTGAATGCATTTTCGTTAAAATCATTTGAAGATTTTCAAGAAAGTTTAATGGACTTGGAAACAAAGGGAATGGATTCATTAATAATTGATTTAAGAAATAATACTGGTGGATATTTAAATGCAGCAACTAATATAGCTAATTTATTTTTGGAAAAAGGGGAAATTATATATTCTTTAGAGAATAAAAATAAAATAACGGCATTTAAAGATGAAACTAATGATAAAAGAGAATATAAAATAGCTATATTAGTTAATAGCTCTACGGCATCAGCAGCCGAGATTTTGACAGCAGCATTACATGATAGTTATGGAGCTATAGTAGTTGGAAAGACTACTTATGGTAAAGGTAAAGTTCAAACAATGAAGTATTATGAGGATTCAATAGTTAAGTATACTTCAGCTAAATGGTTAAGACCTAATGGTGAATGTATTGATGAAGTAGGAATTATTCCAGATTATGATATAAATATTAAAGTTTCTAATGGCGAGACTTTTGATACGCAATTAGATAAAGCTATTGAACTTTTAAGTAAATAAAGATACCTATATGGTATCTTTGTTTGTTATTTTGGGAAAAATATTATATAATGGTTAGCGAAAGCGGGATTTTATGGATGATATTAAAGTAGGAGATAAGCTAAAGATATATTGTTATAAGCATGATGGTACTTTAGAACATACTTCTGATGAAGCTATTGTACTTGAAAATAATGATGAGTATTTAGTTTGTGGAAATGGTAGAACAAAAATAACAGAAAAAGATGGGCGTAGCCATATGACTAATGAACCAGCTGTTTTATTCTTTTATAAGAATCATTGGTTTAATATAATCGGTCAATTAAAAAAATTTGGTTTATTTTATTATTGTAATATAGCATCACCATATATAGTTGATGGTAAGTCTATAAAATATATTGATTATGATTTGGATTTAAGAGTGTTTCCTGATGGTGGATTTAGAGTATTAGATCGTAATGAATATAATTATCATAAAAAGATTATGCATTATTCGGATGAATTAGATTCAATAATAAAGTCAGAATTATCTTTCTTAATTGATAAGAAACGTAGTGAAAGTGGACCTTTTGAAACTGGAATGGTTGATAAATATTATGATATTTATGAGAAAATCAAAAAAAATTAATTTTTTTTGATTTTTTTGTTGCATTTATTTTTTTTTTGTTATATACTGAAAAAGATGTTTTCGAAAGAAGGCATAAAATCAGTATATTAAATCAGTAAATTACACTAAAAAGTGTCAACAAAAAAAGTTTTTCAAAAAAATGAAAAAAAAAGTTGACAAAGTGATGAGGGATTTGATATATTACTAATGCAACCAAGAAAAAAAGCTTGGAAGCAAGAAATGATCTTTGAAAACTAAGTAAAAAAGTCAAATT